>NZ_CP089848.1:3600000-4200000 GCF_021266465.1 Paralcaligenes sp. KSB-10
CCCATGAAGGGTTCCACGCCGCGCAGCGGCGCGGCAAGCGTCCCCGCCAGGCCGGCGGTAGCGGCGCCGAGGGCAAATACCAGGCCAAAAATTCGATGCACATTGATGCTGAGCAGCGTCACCATCTCGGGAGATTCGCTGCCGGCCCGCACGATGCTGCCCAGGCGGGTGCGCTCAAGCAGCAGCCATATCAGTGTAGCCAGGACCGCAGTGAAGACGATGACAAAAAGGCGGTATTTGGGATAGATGAAGCCGCCCCAGATGATTACCCCTTTCAATAGATCAGGGGGCGGAACATTCACACCGACCGGCCCCCATACAAGTATGACCAGTTCCTGTATGGCGAGTGCCAGGCCAACCGTGAACAGGATGTGGAATTCGTGAGGCAGGTTATAGACCTTGCGCAGGATGAGTTTTTCCGTCAGCCACGCAAGCGCACCGACGATGCACGGGCCGATCAGCAATGTCCACCAGAAGTTCACCCCCCACTGCAGGGCCTGGTAGCACGCGTAAGCGCCCAGCACATAAAAGGCGCCGTGCGCGAAGTTGACAAACCGCAGCAGGCCGAAAACGATGGACAGGCCCACGGCAAGCAAAAAATAAAGCATGCCGATGCCGATGCCATTAATGACTTGCAGGAGATAAACATTCATAGGCGGGTTCGACCCTAGGAGGAAGTGCGGCTTTTCGACAGGTTCAACCCTGCAAGCGGAAAATGCTGTCGGCGCCGTACCGCGCCACCGCTACCCTGTTTCAGGGCCGGCGGCGCGGGATGGCGGGGCGACGCCTCAGGTAGACATTTTGCAGCCCGCTTCCGCGACTGACAGGAAAGACTGGCCCGAGTGCAGGATCTCGCAGTAATCGTCCTTGTCTTTCATTTTGTTTTTGGCCTTTCCTTTCAGCAGGTAATAATTCTTGATGACCTGGTGGTCTTCTTTGCGTATTTGTTCAGGGCCTGTCAGGCCGTCGTAGCGGGCGCCTTCCATGGCCGCAATGACTTTGGCCGGATCGGTGGAGCCCGCCTTGTTGATGCCGTCTATCATCAGCTTGGTGCAAATATAGGAACCTGCCAGACTGTAGTTGGGGTTCATCTTGAACTTGGCCTGGGTCTGTTTTACCAGGGTATGGTTCAGCGGGCTATCGATGCCGTGCCAATACTGCACGCCGAAATAAACGCCTTCGCACAGATCGGCGCCGAGCGATTCGAATTGTTCCAGGCCCGAAGCCCAGGCAATCAGGATGGTGGTCTTGGTTTTCATGCCGAAGCTGACGGCCTGGCGCAAGGTTTCCGAGCTTTGCGAACCGAAATTCAGAAGCAGCAGGACATCGGGCTTGGCTGCCATGGCATTGGTGAGATAGCCGCTGAATTCCCGTTCGTCCAGGGCATGATAGCTATTGCCGACGTGCTCGAGCCCGTTCTTGCTGAGCAGGTTTTTGGTTGCGGTGAGCAGGCCTTCGCCGAACACGTATTTGGGTGTAATCGTGTACCAGCGCTTGGCCTTGGGCATCATTTTGATGAGCGGGCCAACGGTTTCCTGTATTGCGCCATAGGTGGGCACCGACCAGCGGAAGGTGGCGCGGTTGCAATCGACTCCAGTGACTTCATCGGCCCCCACGGTGGTGACGAAAACGCCTCCCAGCTTGTCGATGGCCTTGCCCATGGCCAGTCCCACCGATGACAGCACCCCGCCGGCAAAGAAATGGGCGTTGGATTGCTGGAACAAGTCTTGCACCTGGCGGATGCCGACGGCCGGCTTGCCCTGGGAGTCCAGGATCTTGTATTGCAGCGGACGGTTCAGTGCCTTGCCGGTTTCTTCGATGATGAGCTGCATGCCCAGGGCAGCGTATTTTCCGTTAGCGGCAAATGGGCCCGACATGGAGTTTGGGCAGCCAAACAGAATGGGGCCGGAATCGCTTGCGGCAAATGCTGTTTTCAAACCAAGCAATGGGGTTGACATGGCCGCCATGGCACCGATCTTGAGTAGTTCTCGTCTGTTCATAAGTTGTCTCCGTGGTGTGATTATGTTCAAGCTCATGAGATCAGGATGAAGGAAGTGGCGTGCGCGGTGTCCTTTATTCTGTATCCGGATCGATTCTGAGTGCTGTATGGCATCATGGAAATATACGGTTAGCCCAAATAAATCAAACTGTATAGGTAAAAATCAAATTTCTGTACTGATTTATGAGCTGCACTATACCGAAAGGCGTGATCCGGCGTATGTATTAAACAGCGTGTGGCGCCGAAATGGAATGGGCGTTGACCATGGCGGGGTGCCGCGACACGGTGGCGCCGCAAACGGGGCTGGCCGAGAGGTGCAATTAACAGGTGGACCAGGCGCATGGCAGCGTTCTTTACTCTTTTAATACAACAATTTATATCGTAAATTTAATAAAGCTGTTGCACAATGGCCGCTGAAGCAACCCCTGGCTCGAAAAATTTGCTATTGTCACAAAAATAAACAGTTGGCGAATAATGATGAGCCCAACTATACTTGACAACTAAGTGACTATAGCCTAGTGGTTGCTGCACCTAATTTTGCCGGGACATACGATGTTTTATCAAGTAGGTAATGAAGAGATCAGCGTTGCCGACGATAAAAGTAAGAGGCTTGCCATGCTGGATGACGACGTAACCGAATCACTGCTGTTTACCTATTTTGGTACTAGAAGCCCTTTCTGGCAGCTTTCGGCTGACAGCGATGCTTTGCAGCTGGCTGGCGTCAAGGGCATCCCAAACCTGGCTGTTGCGCTGGTGCCCGAGCAGGCACGTGAAATCCGGGCCTTCTCGGGGGTGACCTCGCATGCAGAAATAGACATCAAGCTTTTTGGCGAATCCCAGAAACTGAGCCTGGTTGGCAAGAAGAATGGCGCCAATTCCTGGTCGGGAACCGCGTCCGACTACATGGACACGCCCACCGTTGCCAAAGATCTCGCGCACGGACTCGAGTTCGCCGAGCAAGTCATATCCGAAGTGAATTCCCTGGTGGTCATCATCGACCACAACAGCAATATCCTGCGATTCAACCGCCTGTGCGAAGAAGTGACCGGCTTGCGCGAAAAAGACGTAATCGGCAAAAATGCGCATGCTTTCATGCGATCCGACGAACAGGCGGCTTCGCGCGCCAACATCAGCGATTTCTTTAAAAATTCCTCGTCGTACGAAGTCGAGCGCCATATCAACACGCTCAACGGCCCGCGTACGATCCTGTGGCGCAACAAATTCGTGCAAAGCGGCAGCGGTCCCGACGAACGCTACCTGGTCTGCTCGGGTACCGATGTTACCGAAGAGCGCAAGGCCCAGGCCAAATTGCTCGAGCTTGCCACTGTCGATACGCTGACCGGCTTGCCGAACCGGCACGCCATCTACGAGAAAATCACGGCATCCCTGCAAAGCGGCGATCGCTTCGGCATTCTTTTCCTCGACCTCGATAACTTCAAGCAGGTCAACGATCACTATGGCCATCTGGTCGGCGACAGTCTCATCCAGGCCGTGGCCCTGAATATCAAGGCCTGCATGCGCGAGGGCGACAGCGTTGCCCGCCTTGGCGGCGACGAATTCCTGGTCTTGGTCCAGAATGCCTCGTTCGCCCTGATGGAAAGTGTCGCGCAGCGAATTACCGATCGTCTCAAGAACCCGATCAGCCTGGGGTTGATCGAAGTCTATACCGGTTGCTCGATCGGCATTGCGCTCTGCCCCGAACATGGCGATACGCTGGATCACCTCATTCGCTGTGCGGATACGGCCATGTACGTAGCCAAAGACGCCGGCAAACGCACGTATCGCGTGTTCTCGCCCGATATGGACAACAGGGTTTCCGAGTTCGTCTGGCTGGACGTCAACTTGCGCAAAGCCCTCGATGCCGACGACCAACTGGTGCTTTATTACCAGCCCAAGCTGTGCCTGAAAACTGGTGTGGTTCGCAGCGTCGAGGCCTTGCTGCGGTGGGACTCGCCTGACCGCGGGCGCATACAGCCTCTGGATTTCATCTCGTACGCCGAAGACTCTGGCCTGATCGTTCCGCTGGGTCGCTGGGTCATGAGAACGGCGGCAAAACAGGCCGCGGCCTGGAAAGCTCGCGGTTTGGATATTCGCGTTGCGATAAACGTATCCGCGCGCCAGTTGTGCAGCTCGACGGTTGTTCAGGATTTTGCCGAAGCGCTGCGGCAGGCCGGCCAGACTCAATGCCTGCTCGACCTCGAACTGACCGAAAGCTGCCTGGTTGATGACGAAGCCCTGGCCCATGCCGTGATTCGCCAGTTCCGCGACCTCGGGGCTCAAGTTCACCTCGACGATTTCGGAACCGGCTACTCTTCCCTATCCCAATTGGCCCGCCTGCCGCTCGATGTGATCAAGCTGGATCGCAGTTTCATTAGCTCCATCAACGAAAATGCCACCTCGCAGGCGCTGGTCCGGTCAATGGTCGCGGTCGCACAGCAACTGAAGTTCAAGGTTGTTGCGGAAGGCGTTGAAACCGAAGCGGAAGCCGAATTCCTCAAGAGCATCGATGTCGATGACGCCCAGGGTTACCTGTATGGGCGGCCTATGCCGGCAAAAGAGTTCGAGGAATGGCTCAACAACAAGGGCAAGAAGCTACGGCTCGTAGCCTGAGCTTGCCGGAACGCGCCCCGGCCATGTTCCCCAGGCCTGGGGAACACGCTTTTGAGTTGCAACGCTGGCTTATGTTGAGTTCTGCGATTTGCTTGCGTGCCGGTTTTGCAGCATGACCAGCCGTTCCATATAAGCAAGATCCTTCTCTTCCAGCAGAAAGGCCGATGCGGCCCAGTCTTCGGTAATTTCCATCAGCTCGGCCCTGTCGATGGGCAGTACCCGCTGGCGAGTGCGCAGCATGGCGCGTATGCCGTTGAGCTTGGGCCGAATAACGTCGATAAATGTGCGGGTCGAAATGTACGCATTGTCTTTTTCGAACACTCCGTCGACCAGGCCTTTGTCGAAATACCATTCGGCGGTATGTGACTCGCCTGTGCTGATCAGCTCTTCCGCCAGCCGCATATGCGATTTTCGTGCTACCAGGGAGTAAGCCCCCATGCCCGGAAAAAGATTGAAGGCAATTTCCGGAAATCCCATTTTCACGTCTTTCTGGGCCAGCACATAATGATGCGCCAGGGCGGCTTCAAAGCCTCCGCCCAATGCGCTCCCTTCGACCATCGCAATGGAAATGGCGCCGGTTCCGAAACCGGTCATGGCTTCGTACACAGCGTCGATGCATGCGCGCGCATAGGAAAGTAAAAGCTCTCGCTCGCCGGCACGGATATGCGATGCAAAAAGCTGCAGATCGCCGCCCACGTTATAGACCTGGGGCACGGTAGAGCCGGTTATCCAGAAGTCGATCGGCAGCCCCGAATCGCGTGCGGCGCGCCCCAGGCGGGCGATGTCTTGCAGGAGAGCCGGATTGAAACAGGGGCGGGGCTGGGCATGCAGCATCATCCACAGAATATTGCGGCCTTCCTCATAGAAAGGCGTTATCTGGGTCAGGTCTTGGGCTTCAGTGAACGGTCGGCAAGCCGGATGATCAATTAAGTTCATGGTTGGCCCGACAAGTACCGTTTTTTGCAATCAAGGCAATGACCGCAATGCGTTTGAAGCGTGAGTCTGAAATGATGGGCGTCATTATATTTATAAACGGCAAGCGAGCTTACAAATATGTAGCGAGTAGAGAAATACCCGAATGATGGTAGGCCGGAGGGGAGTGTGTGTGTAAGCGGCTGGTGCCGGGGCGGTGCCGCAGGCAGGATGCGTGTTTTCTGTGTGCTTGCGCAATGTACGCGATAGGTCGAGGGGCGGTCATGGTTTCCTGTACTGAAAACATCCATGCGGAGATGGGCTTACCCTTCGTGTGCACCGCATACTGGTTTGCCTGACGGGTGGTTCAAGTAAAATTACTGTTGCTAATGGTAAGCAGTATACTAACAGAGAAGCACCGTTCTGCAGACTGGTTTTTCCCTATGGCGAGGTGGTTTTGAGATGTTTCAGGCGTCTTCCGCTTGCAGACCTTGCTGCGCGAGGTCGTGCCGGCCCCCGATGTGCGAGCCGGCACTATCGAAAACAAGAAAAATCGGCCAAGGGGGAAAAGAGCCGCATGGCCCTTTCCCGATAAAAACCCCTTTAACGCTTAAACGTGCGTGACGAACTTGGTGACCAGGTAGCCATCGAAAGTTTCCGCGCCGCCTTCGCTGCCGATTCCGCTGTCCTTGATGCCGCCGAACGGCGTTTCGGGCAAGGCGCTGCCGAAGTGGTTGATATTGACCATGCCGGCTTCGATACCGTTGGCGGCTTTGGTGGCTGTCTGCAGCGAATTGGTGAATACGTAGGAAGACAGGCCAAAGGGCAGCGAATTGGCTCGCTTGATGACGTCATCGGTATCCGAGAAACGGGTAATCGGCGCGATAGGCCCAAATGGCTCTTCCGTCATGAGCATGGAGTGCTCGGGCAGGTCGGTAACCACTGTGGGCGCAAAAAAGTGCCCGATACGGTTCAATGGCTCGCCGCCCAATACAACCTTGCCGCCCAGCTCGAGGGCATTCTCGACGAATTTCGACATGGTGGGAACGCGCCGCTCATGCGCCAGCGGGCCCATTTGTGTGTCGGGATCCAGTCCGTCGCCCACTTTGACGGTTTTAAGCGTATTGACGAAAACTTCCAGGAATTGATCGTAGACCTTTTCGTGCACGTAAAAACGGGTCGGGGATACGCATACCTGGCCAGCATTGCGCACTTTGAAGCGAGCCAGCTGTTTGGCGGCGCGCTCGATATTGGCGTCGTCGAACACCAGGACCGGAGAGTGCCCGCCCAGTTCCATGGTGACGCGCTTCATGTGCGCGCCGGCCAGCGCCGCCAGGTGTTTGCCTACCGGTACCGAGCCGGTGAAAGATACCTTGCGCACGATGGGCGAGCGGATCAGGTAGTCGGAAACCTCGGACGGTACGCCCCAGACTATATTCAGCACACCCGCCGGCAAGCCGGCATCGTGGAAGATGCGGGCGATGGCCATGACTGCGCTGGGCGAGTCTTCGGGACCTTTGAGAATAATGGTGCAGCCGGCGCCGATGGCGGCGCAAACCTTGCGTATGGCCTGGTTGTAAGGGAAATTCCAGGGGGTAAACGCGGCGCATACGCCGATTGGCTCGCGCAGCACCATTTGCCGCACCTCGGGGCTGCGTGGTGTAATGACACGCCCGTAAATGCGGCGGCATTCTTCGGCGTGCCAGTCGGCGTGATCCGAGCAGGCCATGATTTCGCCCACGGATTCGGCCAGCGGCTTGCCTTGGTCCAGCGTCATGTTGCGGCCGATTTCCTGCGCCCGTTCGCGCGAAAGCTGTCCGACCTTGCGCAGGATTTCCGAGCGCTGCATGGGCGAGCTGTGGCGCCAGGATTCGAAGGCGCGCTGGGCTGAATCAAGGGCGCGGTCGAGGTCGGCCGTGGTGGCGTGAGGAAGCTGGCCCAGCACTTCCAGCGTAGAGGGGTTGCTTACCTCCTGGGTCTTGCGGCCGTCGCCGCCGATAAACTCGCCATCTATATATAGAGCTAACGTTTCATACATGCTGTACTTCCTCGGGTAAATGTTGAAAAATGAGGGCGCGGCTTCGCGACATGAGGCCTGAACGCGACATGTGCCGCTTTAAGCTGCCTTTGGCTTGCAATCCAATACAAAATAGAATACCATAGAGGACTTGCTAGCTAAAATACCATTGCTAGTGACACCAAAAGGCAGTAAACCCTAAGCAGTTTAAGCAAGATTTCAACCCAGGGTTCGGCGGGGTTGCAGGTAGGCGGTTCGAGTTTTGGTTGTGGGGGTTTTGGGCATAACAGGCCCGGAATCATAGGCCCAAAACACAAAATGAAACGATCCGGCTGCGAGCGGCCAAGGCGAATCTGACGGGACCAAAACTGGTTGCGTGGCCCTGTAAATGGTTACAGGGCAAGGCGGCTAAGTTGGAACAGGAAAAATCATGATCCAAATGCAGACCACGCTAGACGTGGCCGACAACACCGGTGCACGTCGAATTATGTGCATAAAAGTGTTGGGCGGCTCGAAGCGCCGTTATGCCGGCATCGGTGACATTATCAAGGTAAGTGTCAAAGATGCGGCTCCTCGCGGGCGCGTCAAAAAAGGCGAAATATACAACGCAGTAGTGGTTCGTACCGCTAAGGGCGTGCGTCGTAAAGACGGTTCGCTGATTCGTTTCGGTGGCAATGCCGCCGTGTTGCTCAATGCCAAGCTGGAACCCATCGGTACCCGCATCTTCGGACCTGTAACGCGCGAACTGCGTACAGAGAAGTTCATGAAGATCGTGTCCTTGGCCCCAGAAGTGCTGTAAGGAGCGAACCATGGAAAAAATCCGTAAAGGCGACGAAGTCGTCGTGTTGACCGGCCGCGATAAAAAACGTCGTGGCACCGTGTTGCAGCGCGTCGATGCCGACCATGTGCTGGTCGAAGGTATCAATGTCGTCAAGAAGCACGTCAAAGCCAACCCCATGGCGGGCAGCCAGGGTGGTATCGTCGACAAGACTTTGCCCATCCACATTTCCAATGTGGCGCTTTTCAACCCCGAAACCGGCAAGGCCGATCGCGTCGGGGTTCAGGAAGTAGACGGTCGCAAAGTTCGTGTATTCCGTTCCAGCGGCGCTGTCGTTGGCGCCAAGGCTTAAGGGGCGAACAACATGGCTCGTTTACAAGAGTTTTATCGCAGCAAGGTCGCCGCTGACCTGCAAGCCAAATTTGGCTACAAAAGCGTAATGGAAGTGCCGCGCATCACCAAGATCACCCTGAACATGGGCGTATCCGAAGCGGTTGCGGACAAGAAAGTCATTGAGCATGCTGTCTCTGACTTGACCAAGATCTCAGGTCAAAAGCCTGTGGTTACCAAAACCAAGAAGGCTATCGCGGGTTTCAAGATCCGTGAAGACTACCCCATTGGCTGCATGGTCACTTTGCGTGGCCGACGCATGTACGAATTCCTGGACCGCCTGGTCGCCGTGGCTCTGCCGCGTGTACGCGACTTCCGTGGTATCTCGGGCCGTGCTTTCGATGGGCGTGGCAATTACAACGTCGGGGTTAAAGAGCAGATCATTTTCCCCGAAATCGAATACGACAAAATCGACGCGCTGCGTGGGATGAATATCAGCATCACCACCTCCGCCAAGACCGACGAAGAAGCCAAGGCGCTGTTGACGGCCTTCAGCTTCCCGTTTCGCAATTAAGGGGCGATGACGTGGCTAAACTTTCACTCATCAATCGCGACATCAAACGCGCCAAGCTGGCAGAGAAGTTTGCTGCCAAACGTGCCGCGCTCAAGGCCGCCATCGACGACCAGTCGAAATCCGACGAAGAGCGCTATCAGGCTCGTTTGCAACTGCAACAACTGCCGCGCAATTCCAACCCGACTCGCCAGCGCAATCGCTGCGTCGTAACGGGCCGTTCGCGTGGCGTCTATAGCAAATTCGGTTTAACTCGTCACAAGCTGCGCGAAATGGCTATGCGCGGCGAAGTGCCGGGTATGACCAAAGCCAGCTGGTAGGAGAATTACACATGAGCATGAGCGATCCCATCGCCGACATGTTGACCCGCTTGCGCAATGCGCAACAAGTTAACAAGACGTCGGTCAGCATGCCCTCCTCGAAGCTTAAAGTGGCTATTGCCGCTGTGCTGAAAGACGAAGGCTATATCGACAGTTACCAGATCGTCGGCGACAAGGCCAAGCCTGTCCTCGAGATCACCTTGAAATACTACGCTGGCCGTCCGGTCATCGAGCGTATCGACCGCGTTTCGCGCCCCGGGCTGCGTATCTATAAGGGCAGCAAGACCATTCCTCAGGTTATGAATGGTTTGGGTGTGGCTATCGTGTCGACTTCGCGCGGTGTCATGACCGATCGCAAGGCTCGCGCCAATGGCGTGGGCGGCGAAGTGCTGTGCTACGTGGCATAAGGAGAATCACATGTCACGTATTGCTAAATATCCAGTCGCTATGCCCAAGGGCGTGGAAGCGACAATCAGCGCCGGCCAGATTGCCGTTAAAGGCCCTCTGGGTACGCTGACCCAAGACTTGACTGGCGATGTGGTCGTCCGTCAAGAAGATGGTCAACTGACATTTGCAGTTGCTAACGATACCCGCCATGCCAAAGCCATGTCGGGAACTGTGCGCGCACTGGTGGCCAATATGGTTGCCGGCGTCAGCAAAGGCTTCGAGCGTAAGCTGAGTCTTGTGGGCGTGGGTTTTCGTGCCCAGGTTCAAGGCGATGCGCTCAAGCTGCAACTTGGTTTTTCGCACGACATTCTGCACAAGATGCCTGCCGGCATCAAAATCGAGTGCCCTACCCAGACGGAAATCGTCGTCAAGGGCGCCAACAAGCAGGTTGTCGGTCAGGTAGCGGCTGAAATCCGCGCTTATCGTGAACCGGAGCCCTATAAAGGCAAAGGCGTACGGTATGCGGATGAACATGTCGTCATCAAAGAAACCAAGAAGAAATAAGCGCGCAGGCAAGGACGAATCATGGACAAGAAAATCTCCCGTTTGCGTCGTGCAGTATCGACCCGCCGGAAAATCCACGAGTTGCGTATGCATCGCCTCTCGATTTTCCGCTCGAACCTGCACATATACGCCAACATCATTTCGCCGGAAGGCGATCGCGTGCTCGTCAGCGCCTCGACGCTCGAGCCCGAAGTTCGCAAAGAACTTGCTGGCCAGAAAGCCAACGGCGGCAACATTGCCGCTGCAGGTCTGGTAGGCAAGCGCGTGGCCGAGAAAGCAAAAGCGGCCGGTATCGAGCTGGTCGCCTTCGACCGGTCGGGCTTCCGTTATCATGGCCGCGTGAAAGCGCTGGCCGATGCCGCGCGTGAAGCCGGCTTGAAGTTCTAAGGAATTCAAATGGCTAAAGCACAAGGCAAGCACGCCCCCGAGCAAGAGCGCGACGACGGCTTACGTGAAAAAATGATTGCGGTCAACCGCGTCAGCAAAGTAGTGAAAGGTGGCCGCACCATGAGCTTTGCTGCGTTGACCGTGGTCGGTGATGGCGATGGCCGCATCGGCATGGGCAAAGGTAAGGCCCGTGAAGTGCCCGTCGCCGTTCAGAAGGCAATGGAACAGGCACGCCGTGGTTTGGTCAAGGTGGCCCTTAAAAACGGCACTTTGCATCATACCGTTGTAGGTAAGCATGGCGCTTCGACCGTTCTCATCCAGCCCGCAGCTGAAGGTACTGGCGTTATTGCCGGCGGCCCAATGCGCGCAATTTTCGATGTGATGGGTGTGCGTAACGTGGTTGCCAAGAGCCTCGGCTCCAGCAATCCTTACAACTTGGTCCGCGCAACGCTGAATGGCTTGCGTGCTTGCTCGACTCCGGCCGAAATTGCTGCCAAGCGCGGCAAATCGGTCGAAGAGATACTGGGGTAAGTCATGGCACAGAAGCAAATCAAAGTAACCCTCGTGCGTTCTGTTATTGGTACCAAGCAGTCCCACCGCGACACCGTTCGTGGCCTGGGTCTTGGAAAACTCAATAGCAGCCGCGTGTTGATCGATACGCCCGAGGTGCGTGGGATGATCCGCAAGGTGGATTATCTCGTCACTGTCTCGGAAGCCTGAAAGGAATCGGGATGTCAGAAACTCAACTTAATACGCTGCAACCTGCCGAAGGCAGCAAGCATGCCAAGCGCCGTGTAGGCCGTGGTATTGGCTCCGGCCTGGGTAAAACCGCCGGCCGTGGTCACAAAGGCCAGAAATCGCGTTCGGGCGGCTTCCATAAAGTCGGCTTCGAAGGCGGTCAAATGCCCTTGCAGCGCCGTCTGCCCAAACGCGGCTTCACACCGCTGGGCCGGCACCTGTATGCCGAAGTGCGCCTGTCCGATCTGCAGCGCCTGCCCGTCGACGAAATCGATGTCCAGGTTCTCAAGCAATCGGGCGTGGTTGGCCAGGGCGTGCGTTACGCCAAGGTCATCAAGTCTGGCGAGCTGTCCCGTAAAGTCGTCCTTAAAGGCCTGACTGCAACGGCAGGCGCTCGCGCAGCCATCGAAGCCGCTGGCGGCTCCCTGGCTTAAGAGAGGCTACAGTGGCTAAAGCGCAGGCACAGAGCAAGCCGGGTTCACGATACGCCGATCTCAAGCGTCGCGTCGTATTCCTGGTGCTCGCCCTGGTCGTCTATCGGTTGGGAACTCATATTCCGGTGCCGGGCATCAATCCCGACGCACTGGCCGAGTTGTTCCAGCACAACCAGGGCGGCATTCTGGGCTTGTTCAACATGTTCTCGGGCGGGGCGCTGGCGCGTTTCTCGGTGTTTGCACTGGGGATCATGCCCTATATTTCCGCTTCCATCATTATGCAGTTGATGGCGGTGGTGGTGCCCACGCTCGAAGCGATCAAGAAAGAAGGGCAGTCGGGGCAGCGCAAAATCACCCAGTACACGCGCTATGGCACGGTGTTTCTGGCCCTGATCCAGGCGGTAGGCATTTCCGTGGCGCTCGAATCGCAGCCTGGCCTGGTCATTGACCCGGGCATGATGTTCCGCTTCACTACCATCATTACGCTGGTAACCGGCACCATGTTCGTCATGTGGCTGGGCGAGCAGATCACCGAACGCGGCCTGGGCAACGGCATTTCGATCCTCATTTTCGCGGGTATCGTGGCGGGCTTGCCCAGTGCACTGACCGGCTTGCTCGATCTGGTGCGCACGGATGCCATGTCGGTTCTGTCGGCGTTGTTCATCGCGGCGCTGGTTGTTGCCGTGACCTATTTCGTGGTGTATGTTGAACGCGGCCAACGCCGGATTACGGTCAATTATGCCAAGCGCCAGGTAGGCAACAAGATTTACGGTGGTCAAAGCTCGCATCTGCCGCTCAAGCTGAACATGTCGGGGGTAATCCCTCCCATCTTCGCGTCGTCCATCATCCTGCTGCCCGCAACGGTAACCAGCTGGTTCTCCAGCAACCCGAGCATGCGCTGGCTGGGTGATCTGGCGGCGGCGCTGTCGCCGGGCCAGCCCTTGTATGTCACGTTGTATGCAGTTCTTATTATTTTCTTTTGCTTCTTCTATACGGCACTGGTGTTCAATAGTCGTGAAACAGCAGATAACCTGAAGAAAAGCGGTGCGTTCGTTCCGGGTATTCGTCCTGGTGAGCAAACTTCGCGTTACATCGACAAGATATTGATGCGATTGACTCTTGCCGGTGCCATCTACATCACTCTGGTGTGTTTGCTGCCCGAACTCATGCAGGCTCGCTGGAATGTGCCGTTTTATTTCGGTGGTACTTCTCTGTTAATTATTGTGGTGGTAACCATGGACTTCATGGCGCAGGCACAGGCCTACATGATGTCTCATCAGTATGACTCGCTGCTCAAGAAGGCCAACTTCAAGGGTGCGGGACTGCCAATGCGGTAAGAAGGCACAATGGCGAAAGACGACGTTATACAAATGCAAGGTGAGGTTATCGAGAACCTCCCCAACGCAACTTTCCGTGTCAAGCTCGAAAACGGCCATGTGGTACTGGGCCATATTTCAGGCAAGATGCGTATGCATTACATCCGGATTCTGCCGGGTGACAAGGTTACAGTGGAACTCACGCCCTATGACCTGTCGCGCGCCCGAATCGTATTCCGCTCTAAATAAGCGGTCGGCTACAGGAAACTAGGAGTCAACCATGAAGGTAATGGCATCGGTAAAGCGGATTTGCCGCAACTGCAAGATCATTAAACGTCACGGCGTGGTGCGTGTCATTTGCACCGACCCACGTCACAAGCAGCGTCAAGGCTAACGCCGAAACGTAACGGAATTAACAAGGAAAAGTCATGGCCCGTATTGCTGGCATCAACATTCCGCCGCATCAACACGCCGAAATCGGACTTACCGCCATTTTTGGTATTGGTCGTACTCGCGCTCGCAAAATTTGCGAAGCTTCGGGTATCGAGCTTTCCAAGAAAGTGAAGGATCTGACCGATGCCGAACTCGAGCGTATCCGCGAACACGTTGGCGTGTTCACGGTCGAAGGTGATTTGCGTCGCGAAGTGCAACTATCGATCAAACGCTTGATCGACTTGGGAACTTACCGGGGTATGCGTCACAAACGTGGCCTGCCTGTACGTGGTCAGCGTACCCGTACCAACGCCCGCACCCGTAAAGGGCCGCGTCGCGCTGCTGCTTCCCTGAAGAAATAATCGAGGATTAGAAGATGGCGAAAGCTTCCACCAGCGGCGCAACCCGCGTACGCAAAAAAATCAAGAAGAGCGTCTCGGACGGCATCGCGCACGTTCATGCGTCCTTCAACAACACGATCATCACCATTACCGATCGCCAGGGCAATGCGTTGTCCTGGGCTACATCGGGTGGTGCCGGTTTCAAAGGCTCACGCAAATCCACGCCCTTCGCTGCTCAGGTCGCAGCCGAGTCGGCAGGCCGCGTTGCCCTGGAATATGGCATCAAAACACTTGAAGTCCGCATCAAGGGCCCCGGTCCTGGCCGCGAATCGTCCGTGCGTGCTCTGAATGCCCTGGGAATCAAGATTTCCAGCATTTCCGACATTACGCCGGTGCCGCATAACGGCTGCCGTCCGCCCAAGCGCCGTCGCATCTAAGGGGAAGCATCTTGGCACGTTATATTGGACCTAAATGCAAGCTCTCGCGCCGCGAGGGTACCGATTTATTTTTGAAGAGCGCTCGCCGCTCGCTCGACTCGAAGTGCAAGCTCGAGTCCAAACCGGGCCAGCACGGCCGCACCTCCGGTGCCCGTACTTCCGACTTCGGTTTGCAACTGCGTGAAAAGCAAAAGCTGAAACGTATGTACGGCGTGCTCGAAAAGCAATTCCGCAAGTATTTTCAAGAAGCTGAGCGTCGCCGTGGCAACACTGGCGAGACCCTGATTCAATTGCTGGAATCGCGCCTCGACAACGTCGTATATCGCATGGGCTTTGGCTCGACTCGCGCAGAAGCGCGCCAGTTGGTCAACCATCGCGCTATCGAACTGAACGGCAAGGCCGCCGACATCGCTTCCATTATCGTCAAGTCCGGCGATGTGGTTGCCGTCCGCGAAAAAGCCAAGGCTCAGGCCCGCATCCGCGAATCGCTCGATCTGGCAACGGGCAATGGCCTGCCCCAGTGGGTAGAAGTCGATGCCAGCAAACTGACCGGTACGTTCAAGCAAGCGCCCGATCGCGCTGATGTCGCCCGCGACGTTAACGAATCGATGGTTGTCGAGCTGTATTCACGTTAATTGCCGGGATAGTGCCGCGTGGCGCTGTCTCGCAACAGGCCCACTTTTTTGCAATCGTCGAAGAAGTGGGCTTTGCGATGTTATCTGCCGGTTCGTCCGGCTTGTCCGTCAGCCTTATCGGTGTAACGAGCCGAGGGTATTGAAAAGGAACACACATGTCGTCTCAAGGTTTTTTGAAGCCCCGCTCTATTGAAGTGGTCCCCGTAGGCAAGAATCACGCGAAAGTCGTGATGGAGCCGTTCGAACGCGGTTATGGCCACACGCTGGGCAACGCGCTGCGCCGCATTCTGCTGTCGTCGATGGCGGGCTATGCGCCCACCGAAGTCCAGATGACGGGCGTGGTTCACGAATACTCCACCCTGGCCGGTGTGCGGGAAGATGTCGTCGATATTCTCCTGAATCTGAAAGGCGTGGTCTTCAAGCTGCATAATCGTGAAGAAGTCGCCTTGGTTTTGCGCAAACAAGGGCAGGGCGTGGTTCTGGCAAGCGATATCGAGTTGCCTCACGACGTTGAAATCATCAACCCCGATCACGTCATCGCCACACTGACCGATGCCGGCAAACTCGAAATGCAAATCAAGGTCGAGCAGGGCCGTGGCTACGTTCCGGGCAATGTGCGCGCACTGGCCGACGACCGTACCCATACCATTGGCCGGATTGTGCTCGATGCTTCGTACAGCCCGGTTCGCCGCGTCAGTTACGCTGTTGAAAGCGCGCGTGTAGAGCAGCGTACCGACCTGGACAAGCTGGTGCTCGATATCGAGACCAACGGTGTGGTATCGCCCGAAGAAGCCGTGCGTCAATCGGCCCGCATCCTGATGGATCAGATTTCGGTTTTCGCGGCGCTCGAGGGTGCTGGCGATTCCTACGAAGCTCCAACCCGCGGCACGCCGCAGATCGATCCTGTATTGTTGCGTCCGGTCGACGACCTGGAGTTGACGGTTCGTTCCGCCAACTGCCTGAAGGCCGAAAACATTTACTACATCGGCGACCTGATCCAGCGTACCGAAAACGAATTGCTCAAAACGCCGAACCTGGGCCGCAAGTCCTTGAACGAAATCAAGGAAGTGCTTGCCGCGCGCGGCTTGACTCTGGGCATGAAGCTCGAAAACTGGCCTCCGCTTGGCCTCGAACGCCCTTAAGGCGCTCGGAAGATATTCGCAGTAAACCAGACGGTGGCTTTATCGCGCCGTTGCTTGCAGTAAACCGGGACAGCAGCACGGTGTGTTGAAGTCCCGCCCTTTCTCCCGGCCCGCAGCACGTACGCTGATAGAAGAGCCGGATAACTCGGCGGATCGAACCGCCAAACAGATTCAAAGGAAAACATCATGCGTCATCGCAGTGGTCTACGTAAATTAAATCGCACCAGCAGCCATCGCCTGGCTATGTTCCGCAATATGGCTGTTTCGCTGTTGACTCACGAAGCAATCAAAACCACCTTGCCCAAGGCCAAGGAATTGCGCCGCGTGGTCGAGCCTCTCATCACTTTGGGCAAAGAGCCTACCCTGGCCAACAAGCGTCTGGCGTTTGCCCGCCTGCGCGATCGCGATGCGGTCGTCAAGCTGTTTGCCGAAATCGGCCCGCGCTACAAAGAGCGCAATGGCGGTTACACCCGTGTTCTGAAAATGGGCTTCCGCCAAGGCGACAACGCACCGATGGCGTTCATGGAGCTGGTTGACCGTCCTGAAGTTGTTGAGGCCGAAGACGCCGAATAAGTCGCCGCGGGCCAATGGCCTGTGTTCACAGGCACAATGGTTCGCGTTTTGAGTGCCAGGCGTCGTGAAAGCAGAATCCCTATCGGCAGATCTTGCCCGTAGGGATTTTTATTTGGCGCAGCCGGTAGTTCGATAAAATGGCCGGATATTGAATCTGTCTGGAACCCCTATGTCGAAATTCATCAAATCCGTCAGTGCCGGCGTTTCCAGACGCGATGTCGATCCCGCGGTGGTACCCATCCCGGCGGCGTCGCATGGCGCATCGCAAGCCCGTGGCCCGGAACAGGGAGGCGACGTGGTACTGGTTCTCGGCAATGCGCCCGATCTGCTGCTGGCCAAGCGCATTGCACACATCCTGGTAGAAGAAGGCCTGGCCGCATGCGTGAACCTTGGAGCGGCGGGCCTGTCCATGTATATGTGGCAGGGCGAACTCGTGGGGGCTGAAGAAATTCCGTTGACCATGAAAACCACGCGTATGCGCCTTCAGGAGCTTATTGCGCGTTTCCAGGACCTGCACCCCGACGAGGTTCCGGAAATCCTCGTGGTGCCGGTTGTCGGTGGTTCGGCAAGCTATCTGGCCTGGGTGCAGAAGCAGACTTCGCCCGCATAGTACGCTGACAGCGCGACAAATAGGCTACCATCGTGAAAGGCTCATGCAACGCTGCGATGGCCGGTATTTCGACCTGCCGCGCCCGGCGTGTTCAGGGCAAAAGGAATTAGGGAATTTTCAATGATGTATTCGACCCGCGCGGTTCAGGAATCGCGTTATCGGAAAAGCGGGCTGTTGCTTGCGCAATCAGGGTGCGAGTTGCGCAGAGGTGCGTTTTATCCAGGGCGCAGTTTTGCGGTTCTGCTGGCCGTTGCCCTGTTTATTCTCGCCTTGCTGGGTAGTGGCGCGGCGCGCGCCGACGAAGATTATCTCGAACCGGAGCAGGCTTTTGCCTTTTCCGCGGCCATGGCCAGCCCTACCGAGCTCGACGTGCACTTCAAGATCGCGCCCAAATACTACATGTATCGAGAGCGCTTCGAATTTGCCCTGACGCCCGACGGCAGCCGCCTGGGCACGCCCGTGCTTCCCGCCGGCATCGTTGAGTACGACCCCACCTTCGACAAGAAGCTCGAGATCTATCACGACCAGGTCACCATTCGCGTGCCGCTCAAACCGGGTGCCGCGCAGGTGCTCAAATTGGCCGTCACCGGCCAGGGCTGCGCCGAAGCAGGGTTGTGCTATGCCCCCATGACCACAGAACTGATGTTGACTCCGACTGCCGGGGGCTATCGGGCCAGCGGCCCAGGTCTCGTGGCCAGCGTGCCCGCGCCGCAAGCGCAAGGCTCCCGGGCGGCGGATTCGGCCAGCAAGGCTCCCGGCCTGGGCTCGGTCCTGAATCTGGGAGACATGGGCTTTGCCTCGTACCTGGCAAGCGCGGGCTGGATCCAGATCGTGGCCTTGTGCCTGCTGCTGGGCCTGTTGCTGTCGTTTACGCCCTGTGTGCTGCCCATGGTGCCCATTCTGCTTGCCATTGTGGCCGGCGATGCCGGCAAACAGGGCAAGGCATCCCGTTGGCGCGGCCTGGCGCTGGCGGCGGCCTATGTACTGGGTATGTCACTGGTTTATACCGCGCTGGGCGTTGCCGCTGGTCTGATCGGGGCCGGCCTGGCTGCCTGGCTGCAGACGCCTTGGGTGCTGGGGCTCTTTGCCTTGTTGCTGGGTTTGTTGGCGCTGGCCATGTTCGATGTCTTTACCCTGCAGGTGCCCAGCGGCATGCAGACGGCGCTCAACAATACTTTGTCGCGAATCCCTGGCGGGCGCTTTGGCGGCGCCTTCGTGATGGGCATGGTGTCCGCGCTGATCGTGGGGCCGTGCGTGGCCGCGCCGCTGGCGGGTGTGCTGCTGTTCATTTCGCAAACCGGCAGCCTGGTGTTGGGCGGGCTGGCGTTGTTTGCGCTGACTTGGGGGGAAGGCTTGCTGCTCCTGCTGGTGGGCGCGTCCTCCGGAGCCCTGCTGCCGCGAGCTGGAGCCTGGATGGAAGGCGTCAAGCGTCTGTTTGGCATATTGCTGCTGGCGACTGCCTGGTGGATGGTCAACTCGATTCTGCCGGCCTGGCTGACCATGCTGGGCTGGGCATTCCTGGCCGGTTGGAGCGCCGTCATGCTGCATGCTTTCGAGCCTCTGCCGAGCGAAGCGCGGTTGGCGCATTATCTGGGCAAAGCGGTGGGCCTTTTGCTGGCCCTGTGGGCGGCGCTGTTGCTGATTGGCACGGCTGCGGGCGGGCGAGATATATTGCAGCCGCTTGCGGTTTGGCAGGCCGTCGGCGGCCCACCCGGAGAGGGCGGCACGGCCAGGGCGCAGGCAGGGTCTGGAGCGGGGGCTGATGCCGTCGGCGCCAAGGCCTTGCGGGCCAAGTTCACTCAGGTCGCTTCGGTGGCCGAACTCGATAATCTGCTCGCCAACACCAGCCGGCCGGTCATGCTGGATTTCTATGCGGATTGGTGCGTATCGTGCATCGAAATGGAGAAATTCACTTTCAGCGATCCGGCTGTCGCGGAAAAACTATCGCATTTCGTGCTGGTGCAGGCCGATGTCACGAAGAACACCGCCGACGACCGTGCCTTGTTGAAGCGTTTCCACTTGTTTGGCCCCCCCGGCATCATGTTTTTCGACCTCCATGGCCGCTTGCTGGCCGATGCCCGAGTCATAGGTTTTAAAAATGCCGGGCAATTCAGTGCTGTACTGGATCGGGTGCTGGCCGCGGGGAAATAGGCCTTTCGATCGCGCTGCCCGGACATGGCAAATTCGTTGTGGGGATTTATCTTGCGTCGCACCGTGCCCGCCCATTCAGGCAGCGCCTGGCGGTTTGACTGCGTTTGCCTCATTGTCCTGCTTGCGCCATACGCGCCGGAAACGAAGAATCTTGGCTAGCGCGAATCGCGCCATTTTCCACCACCCGGATGGCCGTGGATCGGCCAGCATGCTGAGAGCTCTGGCATAGTCCAGCATCAGCCCCGGCGTCCACGCCATGGTGACGGCACGCTTGCGGATTTGTGCGGCAACCCATAACTCGGGTGTGGTCAGCATTCGTACAAAAGCGCTGGAACCCTTTTTTTTCTCCTGCAATCGGCCCACTGCACCGTCGAGCGCCGCTTCCAGCGCTTGCGAGACGGTGCTCGAACAATTGCGATGAGTCAGGTTATAGGTTGCGTCGCTTCGGGACTGTTCCCAGTACCTGCGGAGTTTTTCCGGGTCGTAGTTCCTGATGCGCACCCGTCTGGTGGAGGGGCGCCATGCTTTTGATTCCGTCGCATAGTCGGGTTGGAATATTCCGGGCAGGTTGTTCTCGGGGGTAGCGCGCAATACTCTGGTGAGATCGTCCGGCGATCGATCGATTTCGACACTGGGGTACAGGCTGATGTATATGCCTTCCGGTGATTCGAGCGCCGCGTGCCCGGTCGATATGGCTCCGTTGACGTCCACCGCGGCAATGTAGCGATCGATAATGGGCTGGCGTTGAACCGGCGCTTTGGATGAGCCGGCCGGCGTCCATATATGAACCGTCAAAGCGTGTTCATGGTCGGCGGGCGGCCCGTCCCATTTGCTCGGCCTGGAGGCGTGCAAGGCCGCGTCGGCGGGGATTTCCGGCGCAATGGCCGGGTGCTTGGCGTGCGCGAAAGCCGGATTCGCGACCAGGTGCCTGACACGCGTTGCAAGTATGATCAGGTGTATGCCGCCGAAAGCCAGGAACAGGCCCAGGCAGTAGGGCAAGGTGCCGGCGTAATGCGTCGGATAGGGCTGGTAGAAAAAAATCGCCAGCAATATTTCAGCGATGCCTCCCGCCAGAGCATAACCCCAGCGCCGGTAACGCACTACATAGGCAGAGGCGGATTGCACGATTCCGTCGATCAGAAACAGGGTGCCGAAAATCATCGACAGAATGAAATGGCCGTGCCGGGGGCCCAGCAGGATCAGCACCCCCGCGATGATCACCGCGGTACCCTTCACGTAACGCAAAACGCGTTGCCCGCCAATCCCCGTCCAGGCGACCGCGAGCGTGGCCAGCCCTTCCGCAAGAAAAGCATAGGCGAAAAAAGCTATCGGGAAATACAAGGCGCCATCCAGGGCGTCGATGAAGATGAAAACGCCTGCGATCAGCCATAAGCAGCCGATCACCAGCAAACCGCGCCAGCGATCGCGCAAATAATCGACGCCCAGCAGCAACAGTACAAGCCGGAACATGGCAGCCTTTTTTAATGCTTTACATTTCTGTATTTACCGCTTCGGCCGGCAAGAGTGCAAAAGCATCTAGCCCTGTTGTTTGAGCAGTTTGGCCGCCGCAATGGCGAAGTATGTCAGAATTCCGTCGCCGCCGGCGCGCTTGAAAGCGACCAGGGACTCCATCATGACTTTATCGTGATCGAGCCAGCCGTTGGCGGCCGCCGCCTTGATCATGGCGTACTCGCCGCTGACCTGGTAGGCATATGTGGGCATGCCGAAGGCATTTTTCACATCGCGCAGAATATCCAGATAAGGCAGCCCCGGTTTCACCATGACCATGTCGGCGCCTTCGCGGATGTCGGCTGCCACCTCCCGCAGGGCTTCGTTACGGTTGGCCGGGTCCATCTGGTAGGTGAATTTATTGGATTTCCCCAGGTTGGTGGCCGAGCCCACCGCATCGCGGAATGGTCCGTAAAACGCGCTGGCATATTTGGCGGAATACGCCATGATGCGGGTATAGATATGCTTTTGGGCTTCGAGCGCCTGGCGGATCGCGCCGATGCGGCCGTCCATCATGTCGCTGGGCGCCACGATATCGACACCGGCCGCGGCCTGGACCAGCGCCTGGCTCGTCAATATTTCCACGGTGGGTTCATTCAGCACATAGCCGTCGGCATCGATCACGCCGTCTTGCCCATGGCTGGTGTAGGGGTCCAGCGCGACATCGGTCAATATCCCCAGCTCGGGGAAATGCTTCTTGAGCATGGCAACCGTGCGTGGAATCAGACCTTTGGGATTGGTGGCCTCGATGCCATCGGGGGTTTTCAGGCTGGGGTCGATGACCGGGAACAGGGCCAGCACCGGAATGCCAAGCGCAAGGCATTCTTCGGCGACCTTCAGCAAGGTGTCGGGCGAATAGCGCACCACGCCGGGCATGGAGGGCACGGGCTCCTGTATGCCCTGGCCTTCCATGACAAATACCGGGTAAATCAGATCGCTGGCCGTCAGCACGTTTTCGCGCACCAGACGGCGCGAAAATTCGTCACGGCGGTTGCGGCGGGGACGGGCGGCCGGAAAATCGGCTGAAACGATAAAAGAAGTCATGGAACAACCTTTGGAGAAATCCAGTTTTCAATATGGGCGGCCGCTTCTTCCAGCCCGATGCGATGGGTAGCGGAAAATGGCACGGTGTTCAGGGCGCCGATATCGGCCAATTCTTTTCTGACGGCGAATACGGCCTTGACACGCTGGCCATAAGGCAGCTTGTCGGCCTTGGTCAGTAGCGCCAGAACCGGGCGCTGCGTAGGGGCAACCCAGTCGGCCAGCCGGCGGTCCATCTCGGTGACGCCGCGCCGGATATCGATCAGCAGCACGATACCCGCCAGCGATTCGCGTTCGCGCAGGTAGCCGCCCAATACCTCGGCCCATTCTTCGCGAGCATTTTTTGCCACTGAGGCATAGCCGTAGCCGGGCAAATCCACCAGGAATCCCAGGGACTGCTCGGGATCCAGGGGGTCGGGAATGCCAAACAGGTTGATCAATCGGGTACGCCCCGGCGTTTTACTGGAGAACGCCAGGCGCCTTTGATTGGTGAGCACATTGATGGCTGAAGATTTGCCGGAATTGGACCTGCCGACGAAGCAGACTTCGGCGGTGGTCGGGGCCGGCAATTGATCCAGGCGGGCCGCGGAAACTGTGAAACGGGCGCGATGCAAAATAGACACGGGGTTACCTAGGTCGGTTTAATTTAACTGCTATTGTATAATCGCAGGTTTGAAACTGTTGCGGTCGTTGTGGTTGGAAGGTTCTTCCGGCGAAAACGGCCTAATCTTAGCGGCGTATATCGCCCGGATCGAAACCCGATCGTCGAGGTCTTCATGAAGCGTGTGCTTTCCAGTATGTTGGTTGCCAGCGGCTTGCTGCTGGGTTCGTCTTTTTTGTCCGCCAGCTTTGCCGCCGAAGCGGTCGGGGTTCCCAAGCCCGACGCCGCCAAGGGCGAGCAGCTCTATGTCAACGGCGATTCGGCGCGCGGCATTATTGCCTGTGCTTCCTGCCACGGGGCGGCTGGCAACAGCACGATTCCGTCCAATCCGAATCTGGCCGCCCAGCCGCACGAGTATCTGGCCAAGCAATTGGCTGATTTTCGTCCGAAAGACGCCAAATCGACACCCTTGCGCCGCGGCGCAAATGGCGCCAACACGGTCATGACCAACTTTGCCGCCGCGCTTACACCCGCCGATATGCAAAATATCGCGTATTACCTGGCACAGCAACCGCTCGATCTTGCAAAGGCCGGCACGGCTAGCAAAAAAGCCACCGTGGAACTTGGCCAGAGCATCTGGCGTGGCGGCTTGCCCGACCGCAATGTCGCGGCGTGCGCCAGTTGCCACTCGGCAAATGGCGCCGGCCTGCCTGGCGAATTCCCCCGCCTGTCCGGCCAGCACCCTGCCTATATTGAAGAGCAGCTCAAGCTGTTCCGTAGCGGCGATCGCGCCAATGGCCCCATGATGCATGATATCGCCGATCGCATGTCCGACGCCGATATCGCGGCCGTTGCCGACTACGCCGCGGGTTTGCGTTAAACCTGTGGTTGTGCGGGAACTATTTCCGTGCAGCCAGATCAAATGGGGGGGAAGCTGTAGCCGGCGTCCTCCCTTTTTTGCGAATTGAAATGAACCGAACTTTATCTGTACGCCGCTGGAGCATCGATGTCCTCGAATTGCTCGGCTCCATGCGTTTTGCCGTCAGTCTGTTAATGTTCATTTGTGTGGCAAGCCTTATCGGCACTGTGCTGCAGCAGAATCAGCCCCCCAGTAAATACATCGACCAGTTCGGCCCCTTTTGGTTTGCCGTATTCGACAAGTTCTCCATCTGGCATATCTACAATAGCTGGTGGTTTTTGCTGATCATGACCTTTCTGGTGGTCTCGACCGGCATCTGCCTGATCCGCAATGCACCCAAAATGGTGAACGATGCCCGTTCGTTTCGCGAATACATACGCGAAAGCAGCCTGCGTTCGTTTCATCACCGGATCGAATGCGGTTCGGTACTTGCTCCGAACGAAAACCAGAACCGCGTGCAGCAATGGTTGTCCGAGCAGGGCTACAAGTTCAAGACCCGCCAGGATGGCGAAGGCGTGCTGATTGCCGCCAAGAAAGGCAGCGCCAATCGCTTCGGCTATATTTTTGCCCATGCGGCGATTGTCATCATCTGTATTGGCGGCCTGCTCGACAGTGAGCTGGCTGTCAGGCTGCAAGTGTGGTTGGGCAAGAAGCCCATTACGCAAAACATGCTGATTTCCCAGGTGCCGGAATCCGGGCGCCTGCCGGCGGGCAACCCCAGCTTTCGCGCCAATATGCTGGTGCCTGAAGGCAGCGAGAGCAGTACCGGCATTGTTGGGGTCGACGATGGCGTGCTGGTCCAGCCGCTGCCCTTCGTGCTCAAGCTCAAGAAATTCGTGGTCGATTATTATTCGACGGGGATGCCCAGCAGCTTTAAAAGCGATGTCGAAGTCACCGACCCGGCAACCGGCAAGAAATTCGACCGGACCATCGAAGTCAACGAACCCTTGCGCTACAAGGGAGTCACCGTTTACCAATCCAGTTTCGATGATGGCGGCAGCAAGCTCCAACTGGTGGGTTACCCTCTGGTCGGATCAAAAAGCCAGCCGTTCGATGTGTCGGGTACGGTAGGTAAATCGACCGAAATCACCATGGGCAGCGATCCCAAGGCGGGGCGCGTCGAGCTGGATCTGTCGGGTTTACGCGTAATCAATGTCGAAAACCTGTCGGGTAACGTCAATCCGCAACCCAAGCCCATGCTGGCGCAAGTGGCGGCTGTCACAGGCAGCGCCGCCGGGGCAAAAAACGAAAACCTGCATAACGTGGGGCCCAGCGTGCAGTATCGCGTGGTTGGCCGGGATGGCCAGTCGCACGAATTCAATAACTACATGCTGCCCATGAAGCTCGACGGCAGTTATGTATTCCTGGCGGGCGAGCGTGATAACCCGGGCGCCAACTACCGGTATATGCGCATCCCGGCCGACGCCAATAACTCTGTGGCCGAATTCATGAGTCTGCGCGCGGCCTTGCACGATCCATTCATGCGTGCTGAGGCGGCGGGCCGTTTCGCCGCCAAGAATGCCAGTTCCGAGGCACAGCGGCCATTGCTGGAAAAGGCGGCTGCCGGCGCTCTGGAAACCTTTGCCAAGGGCGGTTTCAACGCCATTGTCGAGAAAGTGCCAGAGCCGGAACGCGAAAAGATCCTGGGGTTTGCGGTGCCCATGGTGCAATTGTGCCTGGTTGAATTGCGCGACCTCGAGCGCGAGAAGACAGGTGCCAAACCTATTGATCACGAAGGTCCGGCTGGCGAGAAGGCCAGCAAATGGATTCAGCTCTCCCTGCTGGCGCTGGCGAACCTGCCCGATTACCCGGCGCCCGTATTCATGTCGCTCAAGAGCTTCGATCATGTGCAGGCCAGCGTGTTCCAGGTGGCTCGCAGCCCTGGCAAGAATGCGGTTTATCTGGGCTGTTTATTTTTGATATTAGGCGTATTCTCGATGTTCTATATTCGGGATCGACGGATTTGGGTCTGGGTCAAGCCGCATGGACAGGGCAGCGAACTGCTGGCTGCCATGACTTCGCAACGGCGCACCCTCGACTTTCAACACGAGTTCGAGCGCTTCAAAGACGCGATCAAGCGCCTGTCTACGTAAAGAGGTTTCCTATGACCGATACAATCATCAAGCCGGGCCTGCCGATGTGGCAGGACGCCATGACGGCGAGCGGCGATTCGCGCGGTCGGCGCGGCTTGCCGAACTGGTCCGATATTGTCTTTTTCCTGGTTCTGGCCGGCGGGGCGGCGTATACGCTCATGAATTTCAGTAATAGCATGGACTATTACGAGAAGCTGATTCTGTGCGGCGCGGTCGCCGTGTTCAGCTGGATGGGCTGGTTGTGGCGTCCCTTGCGTACCCTGATGATCGCCAGCGGGCTCAGCGCCCTGTTCGCCATCTGGTTATACAGCAATGGCGGCGGTCTTGGCCAGGGCGACATCACGCGGGCCGAGCATGTGTTTTTCCTGAAATACTTGTTCTCGTCGCAGTCGGCTATTTTATGGATGTGCTCCCTGTTCGTGCTGGCCACGATCTGTTATTGGATCGGTATTTTCAGCAACACGGCAGCCTGGCTTGGCACCGTGTTCGCCTGGGGTGCCGTTTATGCCGGCGTGACCGGCTTGCTGGTGCGCTGGCGCGAAGGGCATTTGCTGGGTCCCGATATCGGCCATGTTCCGGTCAGCAACCTGTATGAAGTGTTCGTGCTGTTCTCACTGATCACGGCGCTGTTCTACCTGTACTACGAACGACGCTATGCAACGCGCGCGTTGGGCGGTTTCGTGATGCTGGTCATCAGCTCGGCGGTTATTTTCCTGCTGTGGTATTCCTTTACGCGCGATGCGTTTGCCATTCAGCCGCTGACTCCCGCTCTTAAAAGCTGGTGGATGAAGCTGCATGTGCCGGCCAACTTCATTGGGTATGGCACATTTTCGCTGGCGGCCATGGTGGGTTTTGCCTATCTGATCAAAGAGCACGGACAGACTACGTCGCGCGCCCAGTTGATTCCCTTGTTCATACTTGGGGCGGTATTGTGCGCCGAACCCATGGTGTTCGGCTCCAAAGAGCTGTCGCTGACCTGGATGCTGTATTTCGGGCTTGGGGCGATTATCGTGGGAGCAATACTGGCGTTTCGCCGGCAGATCGCCAATAAGCTGCCGTCGCTCGAAATCCTCGACGACATCATGTACCGCGCCATTGCGGTCGGTTTCGCCTTCTTTACGGTCGCCACGATCCTGGGTGCACTGTGGGCCGCCGACGCCTGGGGCACATACTGGCAGTGGGATCCCAAGGAAACCTGGGCGCTTATCGTCTGGCTCAATTATGCGGCGTGGCTGCACATGCGCCTGATGAAGGGCTTGCGCGGCAGCATGGCCGCCTACTGGGCATTGGGTGGTTTGCTGGTAACCAGTTTTGCCTTCCTGGGTGTGAATATGTTTTTGTCGGGCCTGCACTCATACGGCGAGCTTTAGGCTGCGCTGCATCCTCCTTGTGGCGGGCTAAAAGTGCCGGGCTGATATTTCATCAGCCCGGCACTTTTGCGTTACGCCAGGCCGGCACCTGCATGGAACATTCAATCGTTTCGGTAACTATTATCAGCTATTCGATACAAAACGTAGTAAATTATCATCTATTCCCGCATTGAATGTAACGAATTTACTATTTTCAATATGTCAATAGGCCATGAGGGTATCGGTTAAAAGATATACAAATGGCGTATCTTGTGACACAATTCACATCTCGGTACGTAGCCCAGCTACGAAAAATTGTCTAAACCCCCGCTAAATTTCTCGAGTTTCGCAGATCTCGTCGATTAGAATCCCAAGACGGGCATCTTGACGTCCTCGTATGTAACATAATGGTCCGAGGCAACGGTACAGTCGCCCGAAATAAAAGAAAACAACAATGATGTGGTGTTTGGCATTGCGGCAAAGAAAAAGGCCAGGAAAAAGGCATAGGTAATGTAGCAAGGGCACACCCATCGTAACAAGAGCAATCAAGATATGATGTGGCGTCAAAGCTCCAACAAAGACGGCAAGATGGGTTTAGCGCGCGGGTTACGCCCATCGCCAAATCAAGGCCGAATGCACGGTCTTTGCCTACTGGCGCTCCGCCTGTTTGTGGTCGGTATTGGGAGCGTATTGGTTTCTTTGCCCGGGCATGGCGTGGCTCGCGCTGCAACGGTTGCCGCTGGCTCTGTGCAAGCCCCGAATATTGCGTTCTACTACCAGAGCGACTTGCCTGTCGACGAACTGCAAGCGTTCGATACGGTGGTTATCGATCCGGCCCGTGCCGTTTTGCCTCAGGCCAATCTGGCGCCGCATACGGCCTGGTTTGCGCGCCTCGATTTGAGCGGGCTTGCGGGGAAATCACACGATGTAAATGCTTTTGTCAGCCAGACGGTCGGCCCATTGTGGGAAAAAGGGTACCGCGGGTTTTTATTGGATGACGGGGCGGGGCTCGACGAAAACGCGGCTCAATCCGACGCGTGGCTTGGCCAGCTCATGAAAGCAATACACGCCAAATATCCCCAGGCTCGCCTGATGCTGCGCAACCATTTGGGCCTGGTCCAGGCCAATGCGGCCGATTTATATGCCGCAGTGGTCGATTCGCTTTATCAGAAGCAGAATGGCTATGGCAGCTTTCTTGCGGAAGTTCCACAGGCGCTGCGCGCCAATGCGCTGAAGCAGATCAAGAGCATCCAGGCCCATGCGCCGCTGCCGGTGGTCGCCATAGACTACTGCGCGGTGGGCGACCAGACATGCCGCCGCAATACGGCGCGTCGGCTCACCGCCGATGGCGTCACACCTTTTGTCACGGCCCCGGGCATGGCCACTGTTGGTGTCGGCCGCATCGAAGTAATGCCGCGCAAGATCCTGCTGGTGCAGACTGTTGGCCGCTATCAGCCGCTGGACAAGTCGGTCGGCGCATACAGTATCGCAATGCCGCTCAATTATCTTGGCTACGATATCCAGTACGCCGATATCAATGCCCCCCTGCCTGGCCATATTACAAACGATCGTTACGCCGGGATCGTGGTCGCCATCGATCGGGCCGTCAATAACTCGGGCGCCTGGCGCCAATGGTTGCTGGCGCGCATACACGAAGGGATGCGCGTTGCCGTTTTCAATCAATTCGGCTTTCCCATCGATGTCCAGGCCGGCCGCGCCCTGGGCCTCGAGGTGGTGCCGGGCACGGCTCCTGCAAATAGTTCGCCCCAGGTGGTAAGCAAGGCACCCATGATGGGCTTCGAGATTATGCCCAAGCCCGATATTCGCAGCGCGTTGGGAATACGCGTCGGAGCCGGGGGGCGGTCTTTGCTGCGTTTGAATGCCAATAACTACATATACGATGCGGCGGGCCTGACCTCATGGGGAGGCTATGTGCTGGACCCGTATACAGTGGTCAGCCGAAATGCCATCGGGCAGGATCGCTGGGCTATTCAGCCGATCGATTTCCTCAGGCAGGCCTTGGCGCTACCCGACATGCCGGTGCCCGACTTAACGACCGAAAATGGCCGGCGTCTGATGTTTACCCATGTGGATGGTGACGGTTTTGCATCACGGGGCGAGTTTGCCGGCGCCACAAATGAATACAGCGGTCAGATTCTGTATAACCAGATCTTTACCAAGTACCGGCTGCCCATGACTGTGTCGGTAATTGAAGGAGAGGTTGGTTCTTCAGGCATGTATCCCAAGCTCACGCCGGTGCTTGAGCCCATCGCGCGCAAAATATTCGCCTTGCCCAATGTCGAGATTGGCAGCCATACATACTCTCACCCTTTCTATCTAGAACAGGTCGACAGCACGGGCAGGCGATTCAATAACGGCAAGCTCAGGCCGGAGTGGCGAGGAGACACTCCATTTTCCCTGGACATTCCCCATTACGACTTCAGTATGGAGCGTGAAATTCAGGGCTCTATCGATTACATTAATCATCGTCTTGCGCCGCCCGGGAAATCTGTTGTCGCAGTCTTGTGGCCGGGGGACGCCGCGGCGCCGCCAATCGCCCTGCGCTTGGCTGCCAAGGCAGGCGTGCTTAATATCAATGGCGGCGATACGATAATAACCAAGAACAATAATAGCTGGACCAATATCGCGCCCTATGGTCTTGCTAAGGGCGATCGCCCAGGTGATTACCAGGTCTATGCCGGGGTAATGAATGAAAACGTCTATACCAACGATTGGCTGGGGCCATACTATGGCTATGATCGCGTACTTGAAACGTTTGCATTGACCGACAAACCCATACGCTTCAAACCTATCGATATTTACTATCACTTTTATTCGGGGACCAAGACGGCCTCGTTGAAAGCGCTGCATACCGTGTTCAATGCCGTGCTCAAGCAGCCGATTTTCCCGGTCTTTACGACTGAGTATCTCGAGCGGGCTCTTGATTGGCGCCGTGTGGCGGTTGCGCGTGAAGGGAATCGCTGGGTCGTGCGGTCGGGCCAGTATCTGCGTGAGTTGCGCTGGCCCGGCAGTGGGGTTCCCGATCTGTCGACGGCCTCGGATGTCTCGGGCTATCTACCCGGTCCAGGCGGTTTATATATTCATATGGGAGGCGACCAGGCGTCGTTTGCAATTTCGCCGAAATCCTCGGGGAACATACCTTATATCGCCCAGGCCTCGGGCTTTGTACGCAATTTCGAGCGTACGGGCAGAGGGATGCAGTTCGAGTTCGGCGGGTATTACAAGCCATTTGTGCAGTTGGCCGATGCCGGGAGTTGCCGCGCAACCATCGATGGCAGGCCGGCGGGCGCGGCTGGCAAGGGGGGGGCCTTGCAATTGAGCGTAAGCGGCAACGCGGCCAAACCCGTTTCTTATCATTCAATCAAGGTGAACTGTGAATAAGGGTCGCGAACAATTATGCCCGCTGTGGCTTTCCGCCGTGATCGGGGCGGGCGTTGTCGCGGCGCTGGCTACGGCTTACCCGCGCGATGGCGAGCAGGCTCGAAGCCTTGCGTCGCAGCCGCCTTCCGAGTTGTCCACCGCTTATCTGGAAGCCTGGCTGCGCCTCAAGCCCGACTCGCCTCAGTATTTGAATCTGCTTGCCACCCAGTACATAAAGCTGGGTCAATGGGGGCCGGCTCTGCGCGTTGCCGATAGGCTCGCGAGCTTGGGCAAGGACGACAAGGCGCGCCAGCAGGCTTTGTTGTTGAAGGTCTCGGCCACCGAACAGATGGCATACGAATACCCGCCGGCAGATCCGCGCCGGGCGGAAGGTGTGGCCCGTTTTACCAAAGTGCTGGAACAAACCTCCCAATACCAGTGGGATATCCCCATGATGCGTTCGTTCGCCGAAAAGGCGCGCGACGCCGGCGCCGATGCGATCATGACCAGCTATTATCGAAAACTGGCCGCCGCCGACAGCACTCATGCGGCGCAGTGGCAGGAAAAGCTGGGCGACGCCGCCCTGTCTCATCAGAATTACAACGATGCGGCTCAGGCTTATTTTGCGGCCTACGATGCGGCCGATACGATCGACACCAAGCGGCGTTATTTTATTGAAGCGCTGAAGGTACTGGAATCGGGTGATCAGGTTGCCCGTGCCTGCGACGAAGGCGCGCGACGCCTTGGCGACCTGGCCCAGGATCCTCAAACCTTGCGCTATCTGCTTGATTTGGCACGGCAAGTGAACCGCAGCGATCTGGTGACTCGCTATGCGCGCGATCTGATAAAACTTTCCCCCCTGAGTGCGGTGCCTGCCGCGGGCGGGCGTGAGGCCCGCCCCTACGAAGCGGCTGTTCGGTACGAAGCGGGTGCGTCCACGATCGGCGCCATGGCGATTCCTTTGTATCGCGGAAGTGTCCGCCGTGCCAGCTATCTGCCGCAAATGACCGGTGCACGCAGTTATCTGGCGGCCGCGGATGCGGCTCCTGGCGCGAGCGTTCAGGATGCAAAAAAATCCGCCGAATACGAACTGGTCTACAAGGCGTTCGTTGAAAGCAACTCGCTCGATGATGCCGAAAAGGTGGCGCAGAAGGCGCTCGACGCTCATCTGGATCCTTTGGTGTGGACACGCCGCCTGGCCCAGGTGGCTCAATGGAATAATCACCCCAAAGTGGCATTGAAGTACTGGTTGTTGTTTGCGCAGGCGTCGGGCAATGAGGAAGCCTGGGGCAATGTGCTGAAGCTTGCTCCGCAGCTCGACGATGACAAGGCCTATCTGGCCGCGTGGCAGCATGTTCAGCCCGAGGCGTCGAAGACCCAGTCGGATGCGCTGGCGGGTCAGAGTGCCTTGCTTGCCCAGTACATGAAGCTTGGCCATTGGGAATCGGCCCTGCGTGTCGTTGAAAACCTCAAAGGCCAGGGCGATGCCAAGGCGCAGCAAGGCGCTTTGCTGTTGGAAGCGGCCGTGACCGAACAGTTGGCCTATCAATTTCCGCCCAACGATGCGCGCCGCGCCGAAGGCCTGGCCCGCTTTACCAAAGTGTTGAAACAAACCACCCAATATCAATGGGATGTGTCAGTCATGAGCGGGCTCGCGGAAAAAGCACGCGAAGCGGGCGCCGATTCGGTCATGATGCGCTACTACCAGATGCTGGCCGTGGCCGATGCGGCCAATGCGTCGAAATGGCAAGAGCGGATCGGCGATGCCGCGCTCAGCCGACAAGCCTACGGCGAAGCCGCGCGTGCGTACTTTGCGGCTCAGGAAGCGGCGCCTGCGCTTGATGACAAACGGCGTTATTTCCTGGCCGCGCTAAAAGCGTTTGTGTCGGATGGCGAGGTTGGCCGCGCATGCACCGAAGCAGAGAAGCGGGCGGGCAGCCTGGCCGAGGATCCTGAAACGCTGCGCTACCTGATCAATCTGGCGCGGCAGGCAAGCCGCACCGACTTGATGGCGCGCTATGCGCGCGATCTGATCAAATATTCCACTCAAAGCCAGCGCGGCGCCTATTATTCCGATTACGCCGATGCCGTGGGCTATGTGAATTTCACGCCTGCCGATTTGGACGGCCTGATTCGTCACGCTGATTTTCGGCCGACAGACCGGGCCGTGGCTGGATATTTCGATGGCCAGACTGCGAGTGCCCATGTGCAATTGGTCGCTACCGCCTCAGGCACCAAGCCCGAATCCGGGTCTGCCGTGGAAAACAGCGACTTCGATCTTGCATTCCAGGCCTTTGTCGAGAGCAAGCAGTTGGGCGAAGCCGAAAAGCTGGCTCAGAAAGCGCTCGAGCGTCACCTCGATCCTCTGGTATGGACACGCCGTCTGGCCCAGGTGGCCCAATGGAACAATCATCCGGCGCTTGCGCTGAAATACTGGTTGCAGTTTGCGCAGGACTCGGGCAATGACGAGGCCTGGGCCAATGTACTGAAGCTTGCGCCGCAACTCGACAACGACCAGGCCTATCTGGCCGCGCTGATACATGCATCGGACCGATCGCCGCGCGATCTGGCCTTGCGCGACAAAGTGGTTGCCACGTACGAGCGCCTGGGCCAGCCTCAGGCCGGCATGGCCTATCTTAAAAGCCGGGCCAAGGGTGCCGCGCGCCAGCCTTCGCTTGAGCGTTATGCGGCCCTTGCCGAACGTTCCGGCGATGACAAGGCTGCCCTGCAGGCCTACCGCAGCTTGATGTCCGCGTATCCTGAAAACCTGGCCTATGCGACGCATGTTGCCACCATTGAATATCAGCAGGGGAGTCCGGCTGATGCTCTGGCGACTCTGCACAAAGTCCGCGACAAGGCGAATGATCGTCTCGAATCCGCCCCATACTGGCGCTTGTATGGCGAACTTGCGCGCCAGATGGAAAATAAGGAAGACGCTAATTTCGCTTACAAGCATCTGCTGGCGACGGGGCAATCGGATGCTTCCGACCTGAACTCCATGACCTATTTTTATGAAGGCCATCCAATCGATGCGGGCCGTACGGCCGAGATGGAATTTCGCAAGAACGAGTCCGAAGTGGCGTTGAAATCGGCCTTGCAGTTTTATGCGGCGGCGGGCGCCTGGCCTCGTATCCAGCTCTTGCTCAATAGCCTGACGCCTGAACAGCGTGCGGAGTTCAACCAATCGGCGCCGCTTTTAGCCGCTCGCGGCCAGTACTATCTTCAAACCCAGCGTTGGGATGCCGCCTTGGCCGATTACCGGCGTGCTGCGCAATTGCCCGACGCCGACGATGAAATCAAAACGGCATATTTGTGGGCGTTGGTTGATTTCGGAAAAGACGACGAACTGCAAGCCGCTCTGAGCAAATGGCGTTCTGCCGCGAAAGTCAATTCGGCTTACTGGGGGGCGTTTGCCGCGGGCGAACTGCGTCTGGGCAATGCGGCCCGAGCCGTGACATATCTGCGCCAGCAGCGTGTGCAATCCGGCGATGACCCTTTATGGCTGATGTCCCTGGCGGACGCCGAGGAATCATCAGGCCATGCCAGCGCGGCCTGGGGTATTCGTCGCCAGGCCTGGCGTATATTGCAGTCCAAAACGGCTTCCGGCCAGCTTGTCGACGCTGCCGGCTCGAGCGGCAAGGCGAAAGGCGGCGATAAATTGTCCGCCTTGGATCCCAACGAGCGCCACGACCTGCGTATGGCGCGCGTGACTTTGAGCCAGACATTTACCAATGGCGATATTTCACGCAGCCTGCTGATCGATCTGCTCAAGCAGGATGGCCGCAAGCCTGAAGAGCGTGCGGTGGCGAACTCTCTGTTGGCCGACAATGCCGGCCTGCCAAAACTGAAGGACGTTGTGGCAGGTGGCGGAAAACAATCGTCAGGGCCTGCCGCGGGCAAGGGCAATGCACATCGCCGCCTTATCAGCGCAACCGCCAAAGAGGTGGCTGTGGCCTGGGCCATCAGCGGTGAGCATAACGATCTGGCTCGTGCCTGGCTGGCTCGCGAATACACCAATCGCCTGCTGCGGCCCGCCGATGCCGAAGTGACACTGGCATTGGCCGACCACGATCGGGAAACGCTGGCGCGTGTACTGGATACCCGCCAGGGACGTATTCCGATCGACAGTCGCATTGCCGCGTTGGTTCAGACGGGAAGAGCCAGTGAAGCGGAAAGCGTGGCGTTTGCGGCGGCCGAAGGCGCGCCCGACAACAGCGACGTGCATGACACCATGACCGAGACGCTGTTGCGCGACCGGCCTTCGGTTGGCGCCGATGTCATGAACTCGATTTCCGACCCCTTGCGCTATGTTCAAAGCTCAGTGGTGGGCGGCCTCAAGCTGACCAGCCGCCTGGGCTTGAACATCGAGGCCATACAGCGCAATCAGCGCACCACCGATACCGATCAGCTGGCATGGGTGCCGGCGCATGATCGCGAGCTTAATCTGACCTTGCGCGACAGCACCATCGATCGCGACCTGTCGCTGACGGTCGGGCATCGCAATGCGGTAAATTCGTTTTATACCGGGAATATACACGGTGACTTCAATCGCACCGGCCCCTTGACGACCAGCTTCACCCTGGGCATCAATCAGTTCACCAATTTGTCTCCGGAAATGCAGGTGGGAGCGACCAAAGATACCTTCCAACTGGGCCTGCAATGGAATCCCGAATCGCGCTGGTTTGCACAAGGCACGGCCGAAGCCAATCGCTTCCATGCCCAGGATCGCACCTATATGGGTCATGGCTTCGATCTGGCGGCCAGCATCGGATACCGGTTCCGCACGACCTACCCCGATTGGAATATTCGTCTGGTGGGAGCACGGGGCATTTACTCGGCAAGCGACAATGTGATTTCGTCTTTGGGAGTTCTTCTGCCTGATGGGACCGTTCCTTCGGCCTTTCAATTCATGCCGCAAAACTTTACCCAATATGGGCTGATGGTCGGTCTGGGTACCGACGACAAGAACGCCTATTCGCGCGCCTGGCGCCCCTTCGTCGATGTCGGCTATGTGCACGACAGCAATCAGGGCTGGGGACCGCAGGTCAATCTGGGTATAGGCGGCGCGCTGTTCGGCAACGATCATTTGCGGATTTTCTATGTACATGAAGCCGCGGCAAAGGGGAGCGGCCAGCGCGTGACGCAAGTAGGTTTGTCGTATCGATTGTTTTATTAAGCCGTGGCAGCGCACAAGACACGGCGCCCACATTGATTGTCATTTAATGAAAACCGGAGCAAGAGCATGAAAACCCTTGGTATTAGCAAATTTCTGAAATGGGGCAGCGTAATGCTGCTGGCTGTGTTGGCAGGTTGCTCGACAATCGACGCCAGCAACTCGCCTGCCCTGACCAAAGCCGATGGGCTGGCTGTGCTGCCTATTGCCAACTACACCGAAACGCCCGATGCGGGCCAGCGCGCCCAGAGCATTGCACAAAGCATATTGCACCAGAAAGGGTTCTCCGGCCTACAGGCTTACCCCAATAGCGACGGCGCGGATTCCCTGGTCGGCGGCAACTCTGATCAAACACGGACACAGGCGCTTGACTGGGCCCGCAACACTGGCGCACATTACGCCCTGAGCGGCTCTGTCCAGGAATGGCGCTACAAGGTTGGGGTGGACGGCGAGCCTGTGGTTGGCCTGACCTTCAATCTCATCGACCTGAAATCCGGTGCGATTGTCTGGAGCGCCACCGGCAGCCGCAGCGGCTGGAGCCGTTCCAGTGTGGCCGGAGTTGGGCAAACCCTGATTCGGCAATTGTTGTCTCCCTTAACACCACGATAAGGACAAGCCGCCGTGCAATCCGCTACGTTACAGCAACAGCCGTCAAAAGCGCGTAAATCCGACTCCAAGGGCAATGTCGGACTGTATGGCCGTTTGTTTGCGCCAGCGGCTACCCGGCCCGCTTCCATTATCGAGGTTATTGTCGGCATGATCCTGGTTATCGGGGTCTGCTATTTAATCCGGCCTGGCGATCCCCTGTTGTTGGGTATCGACTTTCCGTGGATCTGGCTGGCCGCCACCGTTTTCGCGTTGCGCTATGGCGCGCTTCTGGGCGTGGTGGCGGGCTTGTGCGTGGCGCTCGCCTGGGCCGTGTTTTACGGCGACGGCGGCGCTTTTCCCACCATGTTTTTCGTGGGTGGATTGACGCAGTTGGTCATCACAGGGCATTTCTGCGATGTCTGGGCCAATCGCGCCAATCGTTTGCAGGGCGTCAATAACTATCTCAATGATCGTTTGGTGTCTATCACCAATAATCATTATTTATTGCGTGTTTCCCACGAGCGTCTCGAAAGGGATTTGCTTTCCAAGCCTTCCACTTTGCGCGATGCAGTGGGCTACCTGCGAAGCCTGTCCGCATCGAATGTGCAAAGCGACCCGCTGCCCAATGCCCAGGCCATGCTCGAGTTTGCGGCTTTGAGCTGCCAGATTGGCGTGGCATCGATCTTCCCGGTTGCGCGCAATGGCCTCGCGCAACAGGCCATTGCATCGGTGGGCGAGCGCTTCGAACTAAATGCCGATGACCCCTTGCTGCGCGAATGCGTCGAAAAGCGTGCGCTGTCGCATTTGCGCCATATCGATGCCCAGGAAAGCGCGTATCTGGCGTGCGTTCCGATCATTGCCGCGTCGGATCAGATGACAGGTGTGCTGGTGGTGCGCCGCATGCCGTTCCTGTCGCTGAATTTCGATAACCTGCAATTGCTGCTGGTTTTGCTTAATTATTATGCCGACGGCATCGAGCAGCAGGCGGTCGTGACTCAGGTACAGAAAGTCGTGGCTGAATGCCCTTACGATTTTGCCCTGGAACTGGGGCGCCTGGCTCACATGCGCCAGGTAAGCGGTGTTCATTCGTCGCTGGTTGCCTTGGTGTTTCCACGCGGTACGATTGGCGATTCGCTGTTTGACCAGGTTGTGCGCCAGCGCCGTACGCTTGACCTGCTGTGGGCGTTCAGCACGGAGCAGACGCAAGTGGTGGTCGTGCTCATGCCATTGACCGATGAAAACGGCATCGACGGCTATTTGCTGCGCATTGAAAGCAATCTGAAGACCCAGTTCGACACCGACCTGGCCCAGGCTCATGTGGCGGTGCACAGCGCCGCCGTCGACGCCGAGGCTCCTGGCTCTGGGCTCGAAAAATTACTGGCACGGTGCGGTCATCATGCTTAGGATATTATGTTCGTGCGTGCTGGGCCTGCTGGCGCTCGTAACGCAGGCGCTGGCGCTACGTACATTCTGGCAGCCTGTCGGTTCGTTCGACCCTGTGCTGGTGTTTTTTGGCTGGCAGGTTCTGGCGGCGTTCATGATGGGGCTGTTCATGCTTAGTGCTCTGCCCCGGCATTATCATGGGGGGCGCGTCGGGGCATTTGCCCATATTTTCGCCATTTGTCTGTTTTTGCCAGTGGCCGGTCAAGTACTTTTCCTGAGCGTGATACTGGTGGCCGTGCTGCTTCCCGCGGCAGACAAACAGGCGGATTCCGCACTTGTCGAAAACCCCGAGTTCGTTACCTATCTGGTGTCGCGGGTGACACATGGCGGCGGCGCACGATTGCGCGCGCGGCTCGAAAATCGCAATGGGTCGACTGAAGACCGCATGGCCGCCATGGTGGCCGTGCAGACGCTGCCGTCGCACATCACTGGCGGCATGCTGCGCGATCTTCTGTCCGATCCCTCCGAAGAAATTCGCCTGCTGGCCTACGGCATCGTCGATGGTGCCGAGAAATCCATCATGCAAGAGATCTTCCTGGCCCAGGAGCATCTGGCGGACGCGGTGACCACAGCCGAGAAAAGCGACGTCAACAGCCGCCTGGCCGAACTGCACTGGGAATTGATTTATCAAAACCTGGTGCATGGCGAAGTCCACCGCTACACTTTGGAGCGCGTCGAGCAATATGCTCACGAAGCCCTGGAACAGAATAACGAAAATGCGTCCATGTGGTATTTGCTTGGACGGTGCGCGCTGTTAAGCAATAAGCCGCGCGAGGCGCAGGAATTCCTGCAGAGCGCGCAGTTTTATTACTTCCCTGCCGACCGTCTGTTACCCTGGCAGGCCGAAGCGGCTTTTCTTCAGCGTGATTATGGTCGAGTCGGAAAGTTGCTTGGCCCCCTAGGCAACAGCACTGCGTCTCCTTTATTACAGCCCACTGTACGCTATTGGTCTAAATGAATACAAACCTGAATCGTCGGGCGCAATCGGCCGATATTGCTTTATTGCTTGAAGGGACGTTTCCTTATGTCTCGGGCGGAGTGTCGGCGTGGGTCAATCAAATGATTCGGGCGTTTCCCGAATTTACCTTTGCCATCGTATTTATCGGGAGCCGTCGCCAGGATTACGGCAAGCCGCGCTATGAGTTGCCCGACAACGTGGTTCACTTTGAAGAGCACTACATTCATGAGGCCACATCGTCTGAACCGGTGCAAACCAGCGCGGGCAACAAGCATGCTTTCGAGCGGGTCGCGCATATGCATGACGAACTGCGCAAGAACAAGAATCTGGGCGCAATCGGCAGGCTGATGCGTGAAGTGATTCCCATGCTGGCCGACGGCGGCGACATTAGTGAACAGCAGTTCCTGCATAGCAAGCGTTCCTGGGATTTCATTACCGACCATTACGAAAAGTACTGCACTGACCCTTCGTTCACCGACTATTTCTGGACAATACGCATCATGCACAAGCCGCTATGGCAACTGGCGCGCATTGCCGAGAATTTGATCCCGGCCAAGGTTTACCATACGGTCTCCACGGGCTATGCCGGATTTCTCGGCGCTTTGCTGCACTTCCGTACAGAGCGGCCCCTGCTGGTTTCCGAACACGGCATTTATACCAAAGAACGCAAGATCGATCTTTTGCAGAGCCAATGGATCCGCGACAATCGTGGCATTTTTGAAAAAGATATCTCGCAGGTCGGGTATTTCCAGGACCTGTGGGTGCGTTTTTTCGAAGCGATGGGGCGCGTTTGCTACGAAGCCGCCAACGACATCGTTTCCCTGTACGAAGGCAATCGCCTGCGCCAGATTCGCGATGGCGCTCCCGAAACCAAGACACGCAGCATTCCCAACGGTATAGCCGTCGGCCGCTTTGCTGCATTGCGGGATCGACGGCCGGCCGATGTGCCGCTGGTTGTGGCGCTTATCGGACGTGTGGTGCCGATCAAGGATATCAAGACATTTATCCGGGCAATTTTTATTGCCAGCCGCAAGCTGCCGGCCCTGCAAGGCTGGATCGTCGGTCCCGAAACCGAAGATCCGGAGTATGTTCGCGAATGCCGCGAACTGGTCGGCAGCCTGGGCCTGCAGGACAATCTGAAGTTTCTCGGGTTCAGGAAAGTCGATGACTTATTGCCCGAAATTGGCCTGGTTGCACTCAGCTCGATCAGCGAGGCGCTTCCGCTGGTCGTGCTTGAAGCATTTGCCGCGGGCATTCCGGTAGTGACCACCGATGTGGGGTCTTGCCGGGAACTGGTTGAAGGCATGGACGATGCCGATCGTGCGCTGGGTTGCGCCGGATCGGTCGTGCAGATTGCCAACCCCGAGCTTTTTTCGCAGTCGATACTCGGCTTGCTTGAACAGCCTTCGGTGTGGCGAGCCGCCCAACAGGCCGGTATTGCACGCGTCGAACGCTACTATACCGATACCCTTATGGAAGACAGCTATCGCGGGCTCTATCAGAAGCTGACGGCAAGCCGTGCGGACGGCAGCCCCAAAGGAGACCAGTAATGGCCGGCATAGGTTTTGAATTACGCAAGATCCTGCGGCGCGACAGCCTGACAAGCACCTTGTCGGCGTACGCGTACGCAGGCATTATCAGCGCGGGCCCGCTGATTTTATCGATAGTCGGTATTCTGCTGATCGGCCTGATGAGCCTGTCGGTCGTAGAGCCGCCCACACGTATCGTGCAGTTCCAGGTATCGGTCACTTATCTGATAGCCGCCAGCCTGATTGTTACGGGCGCGCTCCAGCTTTCGTTTACGCGCTTTATTTCCGACAGGCTCTTCGAGCGCCGGCCCGATCGGGTCCTGCCCAGCTACAACGCAGTGACGTTGGTAGCCACGCTTGTTACCGGTTTGATGGGGCTTATTCTGGCGGTCACCGTATTCAAGCACGAGTCTCTGGCCTACCGCATGCTGATGCTGATGGGCTTTGTCATCGTCAGCAATATCTGGATCGGTGTTATCTTTTTAACCAGTATCAAACAGTACAAGGCCATCCTCGCCACGTTTTTTGTGGGCTATTCCGTGACTGTCATCTTCGCGGTCATGCTCAACCGGTTTGGCCTGGAAGGTCTGCTGGGGGGATTTGTTTTCGGCCACCTGATTTTGCTGATTGGCCTGGCCAGCCTGATTCATCGCAATTACGAGTCCGACGACTACATTTCCTGGGAGGTATTCGACCGGCGTTTTGCGTATCCCAGTCTGATCTTTGTCGGCCTTCTGTTCAATCTGGGCATCTGGCTCGACAAGTTCATGTTCTGGTTCTCGGCCACCGGCCAGGACGTCATCGGACCGCTGCGTGCTTCCGTCATCTACGATATTCCCGTATTCATTTCGTATCTGTGCATTATTCCGGGGATGGCGGTTTTCCTGCTGCGCCTCGAAACCGATTTTGTCGAATACTACGACGGCTTTTATCGGGCCGTTCGCTCGGGCGGCACGCTAAATCAGATACGCGATATGCGTAACATGATGGTGCGCAGCGCCAGGACAGGCCTGTACGAGATTCTTAAAATCCAGGCGGTGGTGATTTTGCTGATTTTCGCGTTCGGCGACAAATTGTTGCGCCTGATCGGCATTTCAACTCTTTACCTGCCTTTGCTGCATATCGACGTGATTGCCGCAAGCCTGCAAGTATTGTTCCTGGGGATTCTCAACGTCTTTTTCTACCTGGACAGGCGCCGCATCGTGCTGGGTCTGACAGCCACGTTCGTGTTGCTCAATGGCGTGTTTACGTGGATTACCCTGGATTTAGGCCCCGATGTATATGGGTACGGATTTGCGGGCGCCCTGCTGCTGGTTGTATTGTTGGGTACTTACCTGCTTGACCGGCGTTTCGAAACGCTGGAATACGAAACCTATATGCTGCAACGGAGTTCCTGAATACATGCGGTTGCCGTTCCTATTGCGTTCCTCGCTGTCCCGCAAAATACGTTATGGTCTTGGCCTGCTGGCGGGGTTGGTGGCGTCGCTTTGTTTTGGCGGCGCGTCTGCCAACACGATGGCGGCACCGCGCAGCATTGCTTTTTATTATGGCAAGACGCCCATACTGAAACAATTGGCGCAGTTTGAATTTGCCGTGGTCGAACCTGGCCACGGATTTGTGCCCGTCCACACGAGCCATAAAACCCGCTGGATCGCGTATGTCAGTGTCGGCGAGGTCAACAGTTCGCGCGACTATTACTCTGCCATTCCCAAGTCCTGGATAATTGGCCATAACGCGGAATGGAGTTCCGACATCATCGACCAAACCGCGCCGGGCTGGCCGGAGTTCTTCGTCGAACATGTCATTGCGCCGCTATGGCGGCAAGGGTATAGCGGCTTTTTTCTTGATACGCTCGATTCGTACCAACTGGTCGTGAAGGATGCTGCCCAGCGGCAACAGAACCAGGAAGGGCTAGTTGCCGTGATTCGCGCCATACATAAACGTTTCCCGCGCGCCGCCCTGATACTCAATCGAGGTTTCGAGCTGTTGCCGGAGGTACATAACGATGTTTACGCGGTCGCCTTCGAGTCGCTTTTCAAGGGCTGGAGCGAATCGCGCGGCGAATATATTGATGTATCTGATACGGATCGCGAGTGGCTGCTGGCACAGGCCAGCACGGTAAAGCAGCAGTATGGCTTGCCGGTCATTGCCATTGATTACTGTCTGCCGACGAACCTGCAGTGCTCGCGCGACACCGTGCGGCGCATCAGGGCGCTGGGCCTGGTGCCTTATGTCGGCGACGGCCGCTTGCAAACGGTAAACCTTGCCTCCAGGCATTAGCAGGCCAGTTCGGTCGGCGGTTTCGCGCACGTCTTGGCCCCCGCATGTTAGGACTAAAAACAGATCAAATGTCATTTATAGCAAATGAGAACGAGGTTTTTGGGCACAGGGCAGATTTTCTTGCGATGGAAGTGCTATCGGTTCAATTGAACATTTTGCAGGTGTTCATGCCGATGGACTGCTGGTTTGTGGGCAGGCAGGAAGAGGCGCATGTCGAGGTCGTGGCCACTTTTGGGGGCGTCGATGCCATTGCGGCCAGCCATCTGGCCAGCCTGCTGGCCAGCGATGGAAACGATCAGGGCGCTGCCAAAGGGTTCAGCCACCGGCCGGTCAGTGAAATGGAATTGAAGGCACTTGCTTCCGCCCAGGTTTCCGCGCTTCATCCCAGGCACGTTTTCAAGGCTGATTTGCGGCGTGGCGACGGAAGAATATCCGGGATGGTGGCGGGGTTTTTGTCGCAGCAATTGCTGCCAGGCGTTTACCCGCCTTCGCGTACCAGGGAAATAGCGCTTTGCCTGAGCGCCATAGCGCAAACCTTGAGCATGCACGTCGAGCTGGCTGCGGCCGAGAAACTGGTGCTCGAAACGCAGCAGGATGCCCAGATCGATTCCTTGACCAAGGTTCTCAACCGGGCAGGCTGGAACAAGAAGTTGCGAAGTGTGGCGAGCATCGAGGAAGAAGTCGCCATCGGTTTTCTCGATCTGGATTTTTTAAAGCTGGTCAACGACTCCCACGGCCATTTGGCCGGCGACGATTTGCTGAGGCGCACCGCGCAAACAATCAAGGCGGAACTTCGCAACAATGACTGCATCGCCCGCCTGGGTGGCGACGAATTTGCGGTAATGCTCCGGAATGTGGCCACTACGGATGCCAGTGAGCTGAAAAAGCGGCTTCAATTGGCGCTGAGCGAAGCCGATATCAAGGCATCGATTGGTGTTGCACTCAAATCCGAGGCGGGTTCGCTGCAAAAAGCCTTACAATTGGCCGATTCCCGCATGTATGAAGAAAAGCGCACAAAGCAGCGCCCGCTGGCCAATAACAGCCATGTTCTGAACTTCGGCCAAGTCTGAGCCGGGTTTGTTTTTACATAAACTGCAGGCTTATATCCCATGATTCCAACGATATTAGTTACCGGAGGCGCCGGCTTCATCGGCAGCCACACTACAGTCGCCTTGCAGGAAGCGGGCTATCGTGTATTGATTCTGGATAACTTGTGTAATAGCAGCCCTACGGTACTGCGGCGCATCGAACAAATTACCGGCGTCGAGCCGGAGTTCGTTCAAGCCGATATCCGCGACGGTGGAGCCCTCGATGCATTGTTCCAGGCCCATCAAATTACCGCTGTCATGCATTTTGCGGGCTTGAAAGCGGTAGGCGAGTCGACCCGGCTGCCGCTGGCTTATTACGACAACAATGTAAATGGCAGTGTGCAGTTGTTGAGCGCCATGCAGCGGGCCAATGTGAATACATTTGTGTTTTCATCGTCGGCCACTGTGTATGGCGATCCGCAAAAACTGCCGCTAACCGAAGATCACCCCCGTTCGGCCACCAATCCTTATGGCCATACCAAGCTGGTGGTGGAAGATATTCTCGAGAGTTTGTATAACGCACAAGCAGGCTGGCGCATTGCGCGCTTGCGTTATTTCAACCCGGTGGGCGCCCACCCCAGCGCCCTGATTGGCGAAGCCCCGCAAGGCGTTCCCAATAATCTGATGCCCTATGTCGCCCAGGTGGCCGCGGGCCAACGCGACAGGCTTCAGGTATTCGGCAGCGATTACGATACGCCCGACGGCACCGGAGTGCGCGACTATATTCATGTCATGGATCTTGCGCAAGGTCACGTGGCGGCGCTGCGCTATTGCGAGCAGGCCCGGCAGGATCTGCTGACTGTCAATCTTGGTACTGGGAAAGGATACTCGGTGCTCGACATGGTGCGTGCCTTCGAGCAGGCGAGCCGGAAAACCGTGGCCTACGATATCGTGGCCCGCCGTCCTGGCGATATCGCGGCGTGCTGGGCCGATACGTCGCTGGCGGAGCAGAAGCTTGGCTGGCGCGCCGGAAAGAACATCAAGGACATGTGCGAAGACGCATGGCGCTGGCAGGCGGCATCGGCAGGCTAAGTCCGAGGCTGCGGCTCCGGAGCGGCTTGAAGCCTGCTTCAAGCCGCATCAGTGCCAGTCGGTCGGGGGCAGATTGTGATGTTGATCCCAGAAGTCGGTCGCGGTTTGCGGCGACGATATACTACGCACCAGGTCTCTCATGTGTTCGTCCAGAATAACGCTGTCTATGTTCTCGGCCGCGAGGAGGGTATCCGGGGATAGTGGCCGGGCAATGGCATAGCCCTGAACGTAATCAACTCCCATTTTTGCCAGCGCTTCCAGGGTCTCACCGTTTTCAACCCATTCGGCAATGCTTTGCATGCCAAGATTGCGGGCCATGGCGACTATCGCTCCGACAATCGCCACATTGACTGGGCGTTCATTCATATTTCTGATGAAGGATCCGTCGATCTTGATTGCGTCGGCGGGCAGCTCGCTAAGATAGGAAAACGAGGTATACCCTGCGCCGAAATCGTCAAGGGCGATGCGCACTCCCAGCGCCTGCAGGCGTTTGATGAATCGCCGCGTGTTTTCCATATCGTGCAGGGCGACGCTTTCTGTAATTTCCATGCAAAGCATCTGGGCCAGATGTTCGAATCTGGCCAGTATGGCAAAAAAATCGTCAACGAATTTCTCGTCGTTCAGCGACATGCCGCTCAGATTGACGCACACGAACTGGGTTTTCGGCAATTGCTCCTGGTGGGTATCCAGCCATTGCAGTGTTGTGGCGAATACCCATTTATCGATGACCGAGATGGTGCCGCTTTCTTCGGCCGCGGCAATGATTCTTGAGGCCGGAATGAGCGCGCCGTTCGAATCGTGCATTCTGAGCAGGACTTCGAAGTTCAGGGTTTCATAGGGCTCGCGCAGCGACATGATGGGCTGCATTTCGAGAAATAGCCGCTGCGGCGAGAATCCGCTGCCCAGTTCCTTGATCAGGTGCAGATCCTGGAGGTGCTCCTGGAATGCCTGCGCATTGCGTTCGTAAACCATGACTTGACCTTGATTGGCTTTTTGAGCAGCCCTGCAAGCTCGGGCTGCCGTGGATATAGCATCTTGCGTTGATGTTTGCGTAGTAACTTCGACGAGGCCGACGGATGCCCTGGTCTGGAATGCTCGTGTTCCGATCTGGCATGGGGTAGCCCGAAGATCGTCTATGATTTTTTGAGAAATCTCTTTCGCCCGATCGATCGGGCAATTCTGAAACACGATAACAAACTCGTCGCCACCGACGCGTCCCAGGTACTGTCCAGGGAGGAGTATGGATCCGACTCTCAGGCATACCTGTTTGAGCACATCGTCGCCCGCCGTATGGCCGTATAGATCGTTGATGATCTTGAGCGGGCTCAAGTCCATGTAGGCCAGGGCAAAGGGCTTGCCGGTAATCAACGACTTTAAAGATTCGTTCAGCTTTTCTTCAATCCCCCGCTGATTGAGTGTGTTGGTCAGTGGATCGTGATTGGCCAGAATGCGCAATTGAGCGATGGTGTGTGCCTGTTCTGTGATGTCTTGCAGGGAGCCTTCGATCCTGGAGCTGGCGCGTACTGCCTTGGCCAGGAAATGCCGTTGCCTGGTGTGCTGGCCCGCCAGGCTCTGTATTTCTATTTCGGTATCGACGCCCTGCAGGGCCGCCGCCTTGAGCTTGTGCCAGTTTTCTGTGCCGAAGTAATCGGCCCATTGCCGTATCGTGTCCGCGCCTGGGATAAAGGCCAACATCTGCTCCAGTGCCAGATTAGTTCGTACGATAGTGCCGTCGTCTTCGAGGGTAAATAGTCCTATTGGCGTAACCTCATAAGTGCCTTGCAGCTCTGCCTGCGCCTGTATTCTTTCCAGACGTTCGATCCGCATGTGCTCGGCAATGGCCAGGGCAACGATCGTGCTCGACAGCAAGGCGGCCGCAACATTGATCAGGCTGCTGCTTAAAAAAGCGATATTCCGGGATTCCGCCAGAGCGTGGGCAATACCGGTAGTTAATACGATACCCAGAGAGATGCTGTACCAGAGCGCAACCCGGGATCGCGTCGCGATCAGAATGCGGCTTAAAAGAAAAATGGCTATGGCAATGCCAAACGTGGTGAGCAGCCACATTACGGGAAGAAACTGGGTGTATGGCAAGATGCCGGCGGCCACCAGCAAAGCCAGACCCGCCCACAAAATGGCCCGCTGCATACGTGGGAAGTTAATGTGTGCCAGGTCGTTTGTAAACAGCTGGGTGAATAGCGAATATGTCAGCAGGTAATAAATTGCAATGGTCGTTTTTCTGAGAAACGGCAGCCAGGCGTAAGGAATTGCATGCCCCAGCCACTGCGTATCCCAGCCCATGGAAAGTGCACTGAGGCGCAGGTTGCCCAGCAGCCAGGCGGCAAACAATAGATACATCCATTCACGATTGATCACCGCGAATATCAGGACTATCAGCGTCAGTGTGAGCAAGCCGCCTTCGAGTATGCCTGCGCTGCGGTCGTATTCCGTAACCGATTTCTCCATTTCGATGTTCGACCACAAGGTAGCCGACAGGCGCGCTTTGCCCAGGAAATCGGCCTTGCACAGAATCGATACGGGCAAGGCATTGTTCGGGATCCCGATGACAAAGCCCGATTTGACGTGCTGGACGCTACCCATCGCCTTGCTGCGATCCGCCTTGCCCAGCAGGGCCTGTGTCGCGGCATACCAGCAGGCCAGAGTTTGCGCATGTTCCGATGGCACCTCTACGCTCATGCCCTTTCCCTGGCTTGAGGCGGGTATGACAAACGAAAACCATACAGGCGACTCCTGCGCCCGTATTGGATGCGAAGCGGCAAGCGGCTGCTCTTGAAGTTCGGTGAGCGCCTGGGCAGGGCTTTGGATGTTAGGTCCTTGGCTGGCCATACGCATGGCAAGCGGAGTGCCCGGCGTGAAATCGTACTGATTATTCAGGGTGAGCAGAGTCAGGATGGAAATAACGACAATACCGAGGGGTACCGCTCGAAATGAAAAATAATAGAGCAGTTGATCCAGAGCGGTAAGGTACTTTTTAGTGAAATTCCGGTGAAGAATTGTCAGCCATGCCATGATTCACCTTGTCGGAATTCGCTTGGTCCGCTCATCCAGATTCCTTTGTCCCTTGTTGTTTATATCTTTTAAACTCAATGGTATTGATGATATGGCATTTATAGCTTTATTTATGAGAGTTGGCATTGGTTGATTCCGAATAGTGGTTTTGGTTTGTAACGGAATCGGGCAGGTCAATTTGCAAGTGCTTGAGTTTAGGTCTATTCGCTGTGGATTGCGATCGTTGGCGGCATTATTTCGTTTCCGGCAACAGGGTTTCGCTGGCGAACAGGCTGTGGAGCGGCTCGCGCGGACGCACTACATGATAGTGTTCGCCGTCGACCATGACTTCGGCAGCGCGTGGGCGCGTGTTGTATTGGCTTGCCATGGTAAAGGCATAGGCCCCGGCCGACATGATGGCGAGCAGGTCGCCCTGTTGCAGGGCGAGCATGCGGTCGCGCGCCAGCCAGTCCCCGCTCTCGCAAATGGGGCCGACAATATCGTATTTCCGGGCCGACTGACCGCGCGGCTCGACGGCTTCAATGCTATGCCAGGCGTCGTAGAGTGTCGGGCGGATCAGGTCGTTCATCGCGGCATCGACGACAGCGAAGTTCTTGGCTGTACTGTGTTTCAGATACTCGACCGTCGTCAGGAGCACGCCGGCATTGCCGACCAGGGAACGTCCGGGCTCCAGTACGATTTGCAGATGGCCCAGGTCGCGTGCCTGCAGGCGCTCGAACACCTGATCCAGCAATACCTTGGGCGACAGCGGCGTTTCGTCGGTGTAGCGTATGCCGATGCCGCCTCCCAGGTCCAGATGCCTGATGTGCACGCCTTGTTGCGCCAGCGTTTCGATCAGCGCCAGCAATTTTTCAAGCGCATCCAGATACGGACCGACTTCTGTAATTTGCGAACCTATGTGACAGTCCACCCCTACCACGCGCAGGCTCGGCAGCGAGGCCGCCCGCTGGTACGTGGCCAGCGCGGCTTCAATCGCTATGCCGAATTTGTTTTCTTTCAGGCCTGTTGAAATATAGGGGTGCGTCAGCGCGTCGACGTCGGGGTTGACGCGCAGCGAGACATCGGCAACGACACCCGCTTGGCCGGCCACCTCGGCGAGCCGTACCAGTTCGGCCTCGGACTCGACGTTAAAGCATTTCACGCCGGCCTTCAGGGCGGCCCGCATTTCCCATACTTGTTTGCCGACTCCCGAAAAAACGATTTTGGAGGGGTCGCCGCCTATGGCAAGTACCCGGGCAAGTTCGCCGCCCGATACGATATCGAAGCCGGCACCCAGGTTTTTGAATTCGTTCAGGACCGCCAGGTTCGAGTTGGCTTTCATGCCATAGCAGATCAACACATTGCGTTGGCCCGCGGCTTGGCGGTAGGACTCCCAGGCATCGTTCAGCGCTTTGCGCGAATAGACATAGAGCGGGGTGCCAAATTCTTGGGCCAGTTTTGTCAGAGGGACGCTTTCAGCGTGTAGAACCCCATTCTGGAACTGGAAATCGGGAGCAACGGTCATGAGCGGTGTTTCGGATGGATAAAGTGAGCAAGACAAGTGTGTGCGGGCTGGGCCGTTCCGGTGAAACGGCGTTGGCCAGCGGGCTTATTTAATGGGGGAGGTCTGCGCGCCGGTTTGGTCGGGCGCCTGTGTGGCCGGCAGCGGAACGCTGGTGGGTGGTTTGGTCAGGGACGCATCGGGCGGCGGAGGCGGGGGCATGTACAGGGGGCCCTTGTAGCCGCATCCTGCCAATGCCGCCAGCATGGCGAAGCTGGCTACAATACGGGGCATAGAACGGGTGGGTGTCGAGGTTCGGGACGCTTGCATGACAAAATTCCAAGTGCGGTAGTGTGTGATTATGAACGAAACTGAATTTCTTGCTCGAAGCGAGGCCATGCTTGACAGTCTGGAGAGTCAGTCAGACGACTGGGTCGCTCTGCACGACCTCGATATCGAGGCCAATCGCAGCGGCAATGTGCTGACCCTGATATTCAACGACGCCGTCCATGTCGTGGTCAACAGCCAGGCTCCCATGAAGGAAATGTGGGTTGCCGCGCCCAGCGGCGGTTTTCATTATCGCTATGATGGACATAATTGGAATGATACCCGGGGCGGCCCCAATCTGGCCGAGGCCTTGTCGCAAATTTTTTCCGAGGCGGCCGGCGTGCCGCTCAAGGTCAGCGTGTAGCCGGATCAGGGGCCGAAAGCGGCGTAATCCGGCATGGCCCTAGAAGGGCACCTTGTCGGGCTGGGCGGCGCCGTTGCGAGTGGTATTCCCACCGCTCAATTGATTGAGCAGATTTCCTATGCCGTCGTTACTGCCGACGGCGGCGCCATTGCTGTCGAGGCTGTCGCCGGTAGGCAGCCCGACTCGCGCCACGGCTTGGCCGGGCGGGAATTCCGAGAAATAATAATCGCCGTCGATTTTGCTTAATCCTGGGGGCATAGGCCCGGGCGGTGTTTGCGGCTGGTCTTTTAGAGCAAAGCGCATGAAGTCGAGCCAGATCGGCAGAGCCGCGCCGCCGCCGGTTTCGCGATCACCCAGCGAGCGCGGCTGGTCGTAGCCCATCCAGGCTATCCCAACCAGCTTGGGAGTAAAGCCGGCAAACCAGGCATCGCGCGAGTCGTTGGTGGTACCGGTTTTACCGCCGATATCGTCGCGTTTGAGTTCACGGTGCACACGGGCTCCGGTACCGTACGTGGCCACACCGCGCAACAGGTCGTCCATGACATAAACGGTGCGCGGATCAATGGCGCGTGCCGCCGCGTCACCGGCAATGGTGGGCTTGGCCTGCATGATGACCTTGCCGCTGCTGTCGGTAACGTGATCGATGAGATAGGGGGGGACGCGGTAGCCGCCGTTGGCGAACACGGAATACGCACCGGCCATTTGCAAGGGAGTGACACTGCCCGCGCCCAATGCAAGGGGCAGCACGGCGGGCTGGCGGGCACGGTCGAAACCGAAGCGGGTGATGTAGTCTTGCACGTATTTGGGGCCGACCGCCTGCATGATGCGGATGGACACCATGTTCATGGACTTGTACAGCGCCTGGCGCATGGTAAGCATGGGGTTGTATTCGTTGCCGTAATTCTTTGGCGTCCAGGCCTTGGAACCGGTTTGCGCCGCCGTGAGCGAGAATGGCTCGTTGGAAATTTGCGTGGCCGGCGTCAGGCCGCGCTCAAGCGACGAAGCGTACAGAAACGGCTTGAAGCTGGAGCCCGGCTGGCGCCACGCCTGCGTGACGCGGTTGAACTTGCCCTGGTCGAAATCGAAACCGCCCACCATGGCCTGAATGGCGCCGTCTTGCGGGTTCAAGGCCACAAAAGCCGCCTGCACCGACGGCATGTTGATGACTTCCCAATAATCGCCGTTTTTATGGATGTACACGACCGAACCACGCTCGATCTTGACTCCGGCCTTGGCGTTTTTTGCCAGGCCTCGCGCCACGACGCGCAAAGCCCGCTTGTCGGTGATGTCGATGATTTCCTGTGAGCTGCGTGCCACCGTGATCTTGTTGGGATCGGCCGACAGCACCAGGCCAGTCAGCAGGTCGCCGCTGTCGGAGTATTTTTCCTGGAGGTCATCGATGATGCTGTCGAGCTTGGCCGGGTCTTTTTCGATGCCGGCGGGAAGGTCGATGGTTTCTTCGGGGCCGGGATAGGCCGAGCGGCGCGTGTAGTCGAGTATGCCCGAGCGCACTGATTTATAAGCCTGTTCCTGGTCTTTGGAGTTGACCGTGGTATAGATATTGAATCCGCGCGAATAGATGTCGTCGTGGTAGACATCGAAAAGCAATTGGCGCGCCAGTTCGGCGACATAGTCGCCATGAATGGTGTAGCCGCCCGACGGCGTGCCGGCGGCCGACTTGATTTGAATGGGCTGCGCCATCGCCTGTTTGTATTCGGCGTCGGTGAGGTAGCCCAGGGCCTTCATACGGCCCAGCACATAGCCTTGGCGCACCTTGGCGCGCTGGAAATTGGCAATGGGATTGAAGCGCGAAGGTGCCTTGGGGATGCCGGCCAGCATGGCCGCTTCGGCCGGTGTGATTTCGGACAGGGGCTTGCCAAAGTAGGTGCGCGATGCGGCGGCAAAGCCATATGCGCGATGACCCAGGTAGATCTGGTTCATGTACAGATCGAGGATCTGGTCTTTGCTTAAATTGGCTTCGATTTTAAAGGTGAGCAGCAGCTCGTAAAACTTGCGGGTATAGGTTTTTTCCGACGACAGGTAAAAATTGCGCGCTACCTGCATGGTAATGGTGCTGGCGCCCTGGGATTTGGACATGTGCACGATGTTGGCGATCATGGCGCGCGCCACACCCGACCAGTCGATTCCGCCATGCTGGTAGAAGCGGTCGTCTTCGGCCGATAGAATGGCCGATTTCATGACGTCGGGGATTTCATTGAACCGCAGCACGTTGCGCCGTTCCTCGCCGAATTCGCCGATCAATACCTTGTCGGCGGTATAAATTCGCAGCGGTACCCGCGGCCGGTAGTCCGTCATGGCGGAAAGATCGGGTAAATTAGGCCAGGCCAGCGCGAGGGCAAGGGCGCCCAGCAGCGCACCGCATAGCCCCAGGCCTGCGATGAAAATCGCCGTTTTGAGGAAAAAACGCCCAACCCAGGAATGGGATGCGGAGCCGGAATCGGATTTGGAGGAGGTAGGAGAACTCATTACGGGCGATTTTAAGTCTAACCAGGGTCAGACTATGATTTACGCATTAGGTTTCTGTAACCGAATAATGCAGTGTATCCGTCTATCGAGGGATTGCAAGTGAGATAATACACAAATGAACGACTCTTTATGTTGCGGCGCCGCGCCGACCGACCCTAAAGGCACTATCGATGCCTGTCGCTCCGAGGGAGTGACGCTGCCGTACGATCGGCCCATTTTCCTTGTCGGCATGATGGGTGCCGGCAAAACGACTATTGGCCGCAATCTGGCGCGATTGTTGAATCGCGAGTTTCTCGATCTGGATCATGAGCTTGAAGCACGTTGCGGAGTTCGGGTGTCGTTAATTTTCGACATTGAAGGCGAGGCGGGGTTCCGTCGCCGCGAAACCGCCCTGCTCGATGAATGTTCACGCCGGCCCGGCATTGTACTGGCAACCGGAGGCGGAGCGGTGCTGTCGGCCGAGAACCGCCGCTATCTGGGCGAACGAGGCGTGGTGATTTATTTGCATGCCAGCGGCGACGAGCTCTATCGCCGGGTGGCGCGCGACCGCAACCGGCCTCTGTTGCAAACGGCCGATCCACGAGCGCGCATCCAGGTCTTGCTCGAGCAGCGCGAACCGCTGTACAGGGAGGTGGCGAGCCTTACCTTCGAAACCGGCGTCATGCCTATTGCCCAGGTGGTTCAATCCCTGATTCCTTTATTGCAAAATCACGAGATTCATTCATGAGCACGGTTCAAGTGAACACGCCCGGCGGGTGCTATCCCATTCATATTGCAGCGGGCCGTCTGGATCGCCTGGCCGACAGCATTCCGGCCGACGCCACGGCAATCACCATCGTCACCAATTCAACGGTGGCGGGCTATTACGGCAAGCGCGCGGAGCAGGCCCTGGCCCAAACCGGCAAGCGCCTGGTGCGCATCGAACTGCCCGACGGCGAAGCCTATAAAGACTGGCAAACCCTGAACCTGATTTTCGACGCTTTGTTACAAAATCGTCTGGATCGCCGTGCCGTGCTGGTGGCTTTGGGCGGCGGCGTCATCGGCGATATCTGCGGTTTTGCGGCGGCCACGTATATGCGCGGCATACGTTTTGTCCAGGTGCCTACCACCTTGCTGGCCCAGGTCGATTCTTCGGTGGGCGGCAAGACCGCCGTCAATCATCCGATGGGCAAGAATATGATCGGCGCGTTCTACCAGCCGATTGCGGTCGAGGTCGATACCGATGTCCTCAATACTCTACCCCCGCGCGAAGTAACGGCGGGTCTGGCCGAAGTCATCAAATACGGGATGATTATCGACGCCGATTTTTTTTCCTGGTGTGAACAGAATGTAGCCGCCTTGAGGGCGCTGGATCCCGCCGCGCTTACCTATGCCATTCAGCGCTCGTGTGAGCTCAAGGCCTTGGTCGTTTCGCAGGACGAGCGCGAATCGGGTCTGCGGGCCATACTGAATTTTGGCCATACATTTGGCCACGCCATCGAATCGGGCCTGGGTTTCGGCACATGGCTGCACGGTGAGGCGGTAGGTTGCGGCATGGTCCAAGCGGCTGAGCTTTCGGCGCTTGCTCTGGGCTTGCCGACGGCGAGTGTCGAACGCGTGCGGGCATTGGTCCAGGCTACAGGATGTCCGGTGCAGGCACCCGATCTGGGCGCCGAGCGCTGGATCGACCTGATGCAGGTCGACAAGAAAACCGAAGCGGGCCAACTGCGATTCATCCTGTTGCCGCAAATAGGCCAGGCGGTATTCCAGCCGGCGCCCGTCGATGCATTGCGGACGGTTCTTGAAAGAACCGCCGTTGCCAGCCTCTGAGTGGCGGCCATGCCGGAACTCGCACTGTACGCCTGTCGCCCCGAGCAGTCGCACGGCCGCATTCATCCCGAGGCTGCGCCCAGCAATCGCAGCCAATTCCAGCGTGATCGCGATCGCATCATTCATTGCACGGCCTTTCGCCTGCTTGAATACAAGACGCAGGTTTTCATCAATCACGAAGGCGACCTGTTCCGCACACGCCTGACCCATAGCATCGAAGTGGCCCAGATTGCCCGCTCCCTGGCCCGCAATCTGGGCTTGCACGAAGACCTGACCGAAGCGATCTCCCTGGCGCACGATCTGGGGCATACGCCGTTCGGTCATGCCGGCCAGGACGAGCTCAATGCCTGCCTGCGCGAGCTGGCTCCCGGGGTGGGCGGGTTTGAGCATAATTTGCAGAGCCTGCGTGTGGTCGATGAACTGGAAGAGCGCTATGCCGCCTTCAATGGTTTGAATCTGTGCTTTGAAACACGCGAAGGCATACTCAAGCATTGTTCCTTGCGCCATGCGCGTCTGCTGGGCGAGGTCGGCGAACGCTTCGTGAACAAGACCAGGCCTTCGCTCGAAGCCCAGATCGCCAATCTGGCCGACGAAATCGCCTATAACAATCACGATATCGACGATGGGCTGCGTTCAGGGCTGATCTCTATAGAGCAACTGCAAATGCTGGAGATTTTTGCCACGCATTATGCCCAGGTGATGCGGCAGTATCCGAACCTGGAACGGCGCCGCGCGATTGCGGAAACGATACGCGCAATGATCAATACCCTGGTGCTCGACCTGACCGACACGACCCTGGCCAATATACGTCAGCATCAGCCCGATGGCGTCGACGCAGTGCGCCGCGCACCCGCGTTGGCCGCGTTTTCGGTGTCGATGCGGCGCCAGGCCGATGCCCTGAAAAGTTTCCTGCTTGAAAATCTGTACCGTCATTATCGCGTCATGCGCATGACGAACAAAGCGCGCACCATCGTGCGCGATCTGTTCGTGGCTTTTTTGAACGAGCCGCGCCTGCTGCCCCCCGACCACCAGCGTTCCGATCCGCTTTCGCAGGCCCGCGCCATTGCCGACTACATCGCCGGCATGACCGATCGCTTTGCGATCCGTGAACACGAGCAGCTGTTCAATATGTGAATGCCAAGGGGCGGCCCAGGCGGCCGCCCCTTGGGGTAATCATCGGGATACCGCATCCGTGGAGGCAGGCCTTGTACCTGCTCGCTGGATAGACGCATCGATTGTCCTATGGGCCGATACATCACCTGCGCGATTTGCCGATCTGCCGATCAGCCATGCGCTGTAGGCCGATACAACTCCGGAAAAGATTACATACAGCACGATATGCCATGGCCGCCCGTCATTGGTCTTGAGCAATGCCGTTGCAATCAGGGGCGTGATGCCCGACGCGAATATGCCCGAGAACTGATAGACAAACGAAATCCCGGTATAGCGCACCTTGGTGTCGAACAGTTCGCAAAACAGCGCCGCCTCAGGTCCGTAGATGGAGGCGTAGAAAATGCCGAAAGGAATGATGATCGATAGCCAGACCACCATGACGTGATCGGAATAATTGGTCATGAACCAGAAGGCGGGCAGAGCCGAAAAGGCCGTGATCAGCGAACCCCAGAAATAGGTGCGGGTGCGGCCGTACTTGTCGGACACGGCGCCGAAGTACGGAATGAAGAAACACATGACGATGGCGGCGGCCATCACTCCGGTCAGGGCTTCGGTACGATTGATCTTGACCGTGTTGGTCAGGTAGCTGATTGCGAAAACCGCAAAAACGTTGAAGAAGACGCCATCGATATAACGCGCGCCCATCCCTTTCAGGATGTTGCCCGGGTAGCGTTTCATCATGTCGTAGAAGGGCACCTTCGATTCGGCGTTGGCTTCTTTGACCTTTGAGAATTCAGGGGTTTCCTGTACTGTCAAACGGATATAGAGCCCGACGAAAACCAGCAGGGCCGAGAGCATGAATGCGACTCGCCAACCCCAGTCCAGGAACGCCTCGTTCGACAATGTGCCCGACAGCAGGGCCACTATGCCCGAGGCCAGGCACAACCCGATCGACAGGCCTATCTGCGGCAGCGATGCGTAAAATCCGCGTTTGTTCTTTGGCGCATATTCGTAAGTCATGAGGACTGCGCCACCCCATTCTCCGCCCAGCCCCAGGCCCTGGACAATGCGGCACAAAAGCAGCAGGATGGGAGCCCAGATGCCGATTGAGTCGTAGGTGGGGATGAACGCAATCAGGAATGTCGCCAGGCCCATGATCATCAAGGTGAAGATGAGCATGCTTTTGCGGCCGATCTTGTCGCCGAAGTGGCCGAAAATAACCCCGCCAAAAGGCCGTGCAATAAAGCCCACCGCGAATGTGGCATAAGCCAGCAGCGTCCCGACCACGGGATCATGGCTGGGAAAATACAGCTTGTTGAATACCAGGCCGGCGATGACTCCGTATAGGAAAAAGTCGTACCATTCGATGGTTGCCCCGATGAGCGAGGCGGTGACTACCTTCCTGATTGCTTTTTTATCTGGACTGGACATGTTGTCTCCTTGAAAAAGGGGCGCCTGCGGCAAATATTGCCGGGGCATGATGCTTTCTTTTTGTAGTGCTGGGTGCCGCTTGCTGCGCAAGACGCCCTGCCTGCCTCGGCAGGGCGCCGGTTTTCGTAACTAATGTGCCGGATGTCGGGCGTCTTCCAGAATGAAATCGGCCGCACGCTCGGCAATCATGACGACCGGCACATTGGTATTGCCTGAAACCAGTGTCGGCATGATCGATGCATCGACGACTCGCAAGCCCTGGATGCCGTGTACCTTTAATCTGCCGTCGACCACCGAGCCGGGGTCGCCGGCCGGCCCCATTTTTGCGGTACCCGAGGGATGGAAGATGGTCGCGCCGTTTTCGCGGCAGAATTGCAGGATTTCATCGTCTGTCTGCACGGCCGTTCCCGGGCGAAACTCTCTTTTCATCAGGCGGTTCATGGGGGCGGCGGCCGCCAGGCGCCGGGCATATTTCACGCCCGCCACGGCGGTGCGCCGATCCAGATCGGTCGATAGATAATTCGGCTGCATCGAAGGCGCTTCGAATGGATCGGCCGACTTGATGTTGATTTCACCGCGCGATTCGGGCCGCAATTGGCAGATCGAATACGTGCAGCCCGAAAAATCATGCACCGCGCCACCGGCCATGTCGGCTGACAGCGTGCCGAAATGGAACTGGATGTCGGGCGTGGCGCTTTCCTGCGGCAAGGCGCGGCAGAAAAGTGCGCCCTGGTTGATGCCGATGGCCAGCGGCCCGCCTCTGAAAAGCAGCCACTGCAGGCCGATCTTGCTTTTGCCCCAGAGCGTGCGCAGCTGGTCGTTGGTGGTAATGGGCTGGGTGACCTCGTAGATCAAGCGGATCTGCAAATGGTCTTGCAGGTTCTTGCCGACGCCGTCCAGGTCCTTGACGACGGGGATGCCGAATTTGCCCAATAATCCCGAGGGGCCTATGCCCGACAACTGCAGCAACTGAGGCGACTGAATGGCGCCGGCCGAGAGTATGACTTCCCGATTGGCCGACAAAGTGTGTTCGGTGCCGTTCTTTTTATAGCGTATGCCGCAGGCCCGCGTGCCCTGCATCAGCACGGCCATGGCCTGCGCATTGGTTTCGATGCGCAGATTGGGCCGCCCGCGGGCAGGGTTCAGATAGGCGACAGCCGTCGAGCAGCGCCTGCCTTTGCGTGTGGTGAGCTGGTAATAGCCGACTCCTTCCTGGTCGCCGGTATTGAAGTCGCGAAGTTTTCGCAAACCCATTGAGGCTCCGGACTGGATCAAGGCCTCGACGAGCGGATGCCGGGTCTTGATGGATGTGGCATTGAGCGGGCCGGCGGTGCCCCGGGTGGGGCCCGCCCCCAGGTCATTGTTTTCCAGCTTGCGAAAATAGGGCAGGCAATCTTCCCAGCCCCAGCCGGGATTGCCCTGTCGCACCCAGCGGTCGTAATCCTGCTTCTGGCCGCGTATGTAGATGAGCCCATTGATGGAGCTCGATCCGCCCAGTGTTTTGCCGCGCGGCCAATAGATTTTGCGCCCCATCATGTTGGCGTCCGGGTCGGTATAGAAGCCCCAATTCAGCTTTTTGTGAAACATGGTTTTGCCGTAGCCGATAGGGATATGGATCCAGGGATTGCGATCCGGCGGTCCGGCCTCGAGCAGACATACGGAATATTTGCCGTTTTCGCTCAGTCTGTTGGCCAGCACGCAGCCTGCTGATCCCGCGCCTACGACGATGTAGTCTACGGTGTGTGGCATGTTGTCTCCGGTTCTATTGCTCAATCTATCGAAAAATGGAGATTGGCGAAAAGTATTTATTGGAATTTGCTTATCTGGGTGTGCGTATTGAAAATCGTTTAATGGAACACCATATTTCAATACTTATTGATTTGCGTGTGCGCCGCAAGATAGAATCAAGCCCTATTCCGCTGCTGAAACAATATATTCCGCTGGTGTTTCAGTATTGAACCGGGTGCTGTCTCTGCTGCAAGGCAAATTGCATGTCCAATGAGTCTTCTCGTTATTTGCGTGTTCCCAGCCTGCTGGAGCAACTGGCCCGCACCCAGCACCCGCAAACGCTGGCGCAGTTGGCGCAGCGCCTGGATCTGCCCAAGACGACGCTGATGCGCATGCTGCGCTCCCTGGTCGAGTCCGGCCTGGTTGTCCAGACACCCAATGAACGGGGCTATGTGCTGGGGCCGCGCGCGACTCGCCTGGCCCTGGCTACCCTGCGCACGCCGAGCTTTTCCAGATCGTCGCGGGCGATTCTGGGCCAGCTCGTCGAGGTGCTGGGCGAAACCTGCAATCTGACGACACTGGACGGCGACGAGATACGCTATCTGGAGCGTGTGGAAACGCATCATCTGCTGCGCCTGCAACTGGAGGTGGGCACTCACGTTCCCTTGCACTGCACGGCAAGCGGCAAGCTGATGCTGGCCTCGCTGGAGCCCGCCCATTGCGCGCAGATCCTGGGGCGGATCAAGCTGGGCAGTTTTACGCCGCGCACCTTGACCGACCGGGCTGCGCTCGAAGCGGAACTTGCGGACATCCGTCAGCGCGGCCTGGGCATTGATCGCGAGGAGTTCGTACTGGGCATGGTGGCGGTCGCGGTGCCGGTGCTGGACGCCCAGAAGAAAGTCATAGCGGCCGTAGCGTGCCACGGCCCCAGTGCGCGAATTTCACTGGAATTCCTGCTGAACTCGGTACCGACCCTGAAGAAGGCGGCGCTCGCCATGGGCGCCGCCTTGGGCGACGATTCCATGCTGTGGTAGGGGCCGCCCTTGGGCCTGTCCGTTCAGGCCGGCAGGTGGGCGCCCAACAGTGGCTTCAGGTAGCGCCCGGTGTGGCTGGCCGGTGTGGCGGCGATGGTTTCAGGAGTGCCTTGCGCGACGATGCGCCCGCCCCCGTCGCCGCCTTCCGGACCCATGTCGATCACCCAGTCTGCCGTTTTTATGACATCCAGATTGTGCTCGATAATGACTACGGTATTGCCGGCATCGACCAGTTGACGCAGTACTTCCAGCAGCAGCGAAATATCCTGGAAATGCAGGCCGGTGGTGGGTTCGTCCAGGATATAAAGGGTGCGGCCGGTGCTGCGCTTGGACAGCTCGAGCGATAATTTGACGCGCTGCGCCTCACCGCCCGACAGCGTCGTGGCGCTTTGCCCCAGGCGCACGTACGACAGGCCTACATCCATGAGCGTGTTCAGCTTGCGCGCCACCGTGGGCACGGCCTCGAAATACAGCAGCGCCTGCTCGACGGTCAGGTCCAGCACTTCGCTGATGGTGCGGCCGCGGTAGCGGATCTCGAGGGTTTCGCGGTTGTAGCGCTTGCCGCCGCACACATCGCAAGGCACATACATATCGGGCAGGAAATGCATTTCGACTTTGACGACGCCATCGCCCTGGCAGGCTTCGCAGCGCCCGCCCTTGACGTTGAAGGAAAAGCGCCCCGGGTCGTAGCCGCGTGTGCGCGACTCCGGAACACTGGAAAAGAGCTCGCGTATTGGCGTGAACATGCCGGTATAGGTGGCCGGATTGCTGCGCGGCGTGCGCCCGATAGGACTCTGATCGACATTGATGATCTTGTCGAAATGCGACAGGCCGTCCAGCGATTCGTAAGGCGCGGATTCGGTCTGGGCCCGATGCAGTTGCTGGGCGACGGCGGTGGCCAGCGTATCGTTGATCAGGGTGGACTTGCCCGAGCCTGAAACGCCTGTAATGCAGACCAGGCGCCCGGCCGGGAGCGCCAGATCGACCGCCTTGAGGTTGTTGCCGGTACAGCCTTTGAGATACAGCCAGTCGAGCCCGTCGTTGACCGGCCGCCGGAGCGGTATTTCGATGCGCCGCGCTCCGCTCAGGTACTGGCCGGTCAGGGAATCGGGATTTTCGGTCAGGGTTTGCGGCGTGCCGGACGCCACGATCCGGCCGCCGTGTTCGCCGGCCCCGGGGCCCATGTCGATCACGAAATCGGCCGAACGTATCATGTCTTCGTCGTGTTCGACCACGATCACGCTGTTGCCCAGGTCGCGCAAATGCTGCAGGGTTTCGATCAGGCGGTCATTGTCGCGCTGGTGCAGCCCGATCGAGGGCTCGTCCAGCACATACATGACGCCGGTCAGGCCCGAGCCGATCTGGCTGGCCAGGCGTATACGCTGCGCCTCGCCGCCCGAAATCGTGTCGGCGCTGCGGTCCAGCGACAGATAATTGAGTCCGACATTATTCAGGAACTGCAGGCGGGCTTCGATTTCACGCACAATGCGCTCGGCGATTTCCTTTTTGGCGCCCGTCAGCTCGAGCGCCTGGAACCAGGCCAGGCACGCCGACAGCGGCATTGCTTCGACTTCGAAAATGGCGCGGCCACGCCGTTGGGCCGTACCCACCTCGTGGCCGATCAGCACATGGCGCGCTTCGGTGCGCAGGCGCGAGCCGCCGCAGTCGGGGCAGGTTTTGGTGTGCCGCAGCTTGCCGAGGTCTTCGCGTACGGCGTTCGAGTCGGTTTCGCGCCAGCGCCGCTCAAGATTGGGAATAATGCCTTCGAAAGCATGTTTCTTGACGGTCGAGCGGCCTTTTTCGTTCAAGTACAAAAACGGGATTTCTTCCGCGCCCGAACCGTACAGCACACATTGCCGCACTTCGGCGCCGAGCTCCTCGAAAGGCGTGTCGATATCGAAGCCGTAATGCGCGGCCAGGCTGGTCAGCAGTGTATGGGTAAAGGCATTGCGGCGATCCCAGCCATGCACCGCGCCGCTTGCCAGGCTGAGTTCGGGAAAGGCGACGACGCGCTTCGGGTCGAAAAAATCAACATGGCCCAGGCCGTCGCAGGCGGGGCAGGCGCCCACGGGATTATTGAAACTGAACAGGCGCGGTTCCAGCTCGGTCAGGCTGTGATGGCAAACCGGACACGCGTAGCGGCTGGAAAAAGCCTGTTCTTCGCCGGTATCCATATTCAGGGCAAGCACCCGGCCTTCCGCGAGATTCAAGGCTGTTTCAAAGCTTTCGGCCAGGCGTTGCTGGCTTTCGGGCTTGATGCGCAGCCGGTCTATGACGACGTCCACATCGTGCTTCTCGGTTTTTTTAAGCGGGGTGAGTTGATCGATTTCGATCATCTCGCCGTTCACCCGCAGCCGCACGAAGCCCTGCGCCTGCAAGCTGGCGCATTCATCTTCGAAACTGCCTTTGCGTGAGCGTGCCAGGGGGGCGAGGATAGCCAGACGGGTATCTGCGGCCCAGGTCATGACTTTGTCGACCATCTGGCTCACGCTTTGAGCTTGCAGCGGCAGGCCGTGATCGGGGCAATAAGGGGTGCCGACCCGCGCGTACAATAGGCGCAGATAATCGTGGATTTCGGTAATCGTGCCTACGGTGGATCGCGGATTGTGGCCCGCCGACTTCTGTTCGATCGAAATCGCCGGCGACAGGCCTTCGATCAAGTCTACATCGGGCTTGTCCATTAGCTGCAGGAATTGCCGGGCATAGGCCGACAGGCTTTCCACGTAGCGGCGCTGCCCTTCGGCGTATAGCGTGTCGAACGCCAGCGACGATTTTCCGGATCCGGATAGCCCTGTTACCACTACCAACTTGCGCCGCGGCAGGTCGATGGAGATGTTTTTCAGGTTGTGCGTACGGGCGCCCCGGATGCGAATCGCGTCCATCTGGTTCTTTCAGGTATTTCAAAGGCTAACTTGCTACTATAGCGCGCAGTCCCGATCTTTGCGCAGGGCGCATGGGTTCGGGCACTTCAGGCAGTGCGCAGGACCCTGTTTTTCAAAGAAGAGTTTTCATGACCCACCATACCCCTCATCCGGGCAAATCCGAGCGTCTCAGGCTAAAGCTGACCCCCACCGAACGGCGCGCCAGCACCATGCTGGCCCTATTGTTTGCCTGTCGCATGCTGGGACTATTTTTGCTGACCCCTGTTTTTGCCGTGGCGGCGCACACCATACCCGGGGGCAACGATGCCGCCAAGGTCGGGCTGGCGCTGGGCGCCTACGGCCTGACGCAGGCCCTGATGCAAATTCCCTTGGGCATGGCGTCCGATCGTTACGGTCGCCGCCCCGTCATCGTATTCGGCTTGTTGCTGTTCATCGCCGGCGGGGTGATTTGCGCCCTGGCCAACGATATCAACTGGATTATTGCCGGCCGTGTGGTTCAGGGCCTGGGCGCCATTTCCGCCGCCATCACGGCCTGGCTGGCCGATGCAACCCGGCCTGAAGTTCGCACTCGCGCCATGGCCATGGTGGGCGGTTCGATCGGCATTTCCTTTGCCGCATCGCTGGTGCTGTCGCCTTTGCTGGTCGGTGAGTTTGGCCTGTCGGGCCTGTTTTGGGCCATCAGCCTGCTGGGCTTCGTGTGCCTGCTGATCGCCACCTTTGTCGTGCCGGTCGTGCCCTTGGCCAAAGCCCCTATCGTGCAGGTCAAGCCGCGCGACGTCCTGGCTCACGCCGACCTGCTGCGCCTGAACTTCGGGGTGTTCTGCCTGCATTTTGTGCTGATGTCGATTTTCATCGTGGCGCCCGGCCTGCTGGCCCGCCTGGGCGGCTACGACTCGGCGCATTTGTGGGAAGTCTATCTGCCGGTGATTCTGCTCTCGTTCGTGCTGATGGTGCCGGCCGTGTTCTACGCTGAAACACGCCACGCGCATAAAGTCGCGCTGGAGGTTTCAGTGGCGGGCCTGGTCGTGGTGCTGGCGCTCATGCCCTTGGCCAGCCATGCTTTCCTGGCGCTGGTGGCAACGTTTGTGGGTTTCTTTGTTGCCTTCAATATTCTGGAAGCCCTGCAGCCTTCCCTGGTGTCGCGAGTGGCTCCGCCCGAGTTCAAGGGCCTGGCCCTGGGTTTCTACAATACGGCCCAGGCCCTGGGCGTATTCATGGGCGCGGTGGTGGGCGGCCTGCTGGCCTCGTACGGCGACGCTTCCAAGGTGTTCCTGGTGGCTTCCGCCCTGACTTTTGTCTGGTTCCTGATTGCCCGCGGCTTCAAGGGGCATGGCTGAGCCGATCCGGTATTTTTGATTGCGCTTCAGGCTTGACCAGAAGGGCAGCCGCCATGGCCGCCCCTACCCGCGTCCTGCGAAATGCCGGCGCCCGTTCGGAAGAGCAGCCATCAGGGCGGATAACACAAAGGCCTTAATCGAAGGCTCCCCGGCCGATGACATGCCTTCCCAGGCATGGCCTTATATCGACGAGGGATGCCTGCAAAGCGCCGTGACTTCCATTTCCATATAGGGAAACAAGGGCAGGCCGCTCAGGATCTGGTGCAGTTCGTCGTTGTCTTGTACATCGAAGATGCTGACGTTTTCATATTTGCCGACGACGCGCCAGATGTGCAGCCATTTGCCTGATTTTTGCAGGGCCTGTGAGTACTGCTTTTCTTCGAGCTTGATGGCATTGGCCGTATCGGCCGGCATGTCGAAGGGTATGTTCACCGTCATTTGAACTTTGAACAGCATGGCGCTTCTCCTGGGTGCGGTTAGTTGGCCTGGATGCCGGCTTCCTTGATGATTCGGCTCCATTTGCTTTCTTCGGAAGCCAGGTACGTCTTCAATTCGGCCGGCGAGCTCCCTACCGCCTCGGCGCCTATGGTACTGAATGTAGCCTGGACCTTGGGCGTTTTCATGGCATCGAGCATGGACTTGTTCAGCCTGGCAACGATGTCGGGCGGCGTGCCGGCCGGCACGAATGTAGCGAACCAGGGTGTTAGATCGTAGCCCGGCAGGCCGCTTTCCGCAACGGTGGGAACATCCGGCAAGGTGGCCGACCGTTTGCTGGTGGTGACCGCTATGGCTTTGAGTTTGCCCGACTGGATGTGCGGCTTGGCCGAGGTGATGCTGTCGAACATGAAATCCACTTGGCCGCCCAGCAAATCGGTCATGGCGGGGCCGCTGCCTTTGTAGGGGACATGCATCATCTTGATGTGCCCCAGGCTATTGAACAATTCTCCAGCCAAATGTATAGAGGTTCCCACCCCGGCCGAGGCGAATGTGTATTTGTCCGGGTTGGCCTTGGCCAGAGCCAGTACATCGGCAACCGTGTTGACGTCTTTCCGGCTTGCCTGCGTGACCAGTATGTTGGGCACATACGCCAGCAGGGAGACGGGCTCGAAATCCTTGATGGGATCGTAGTTCAGGCTCTTGTACAGAGACGGATTTACGGCCATGCCATTGGCCGCGATCATGATGGTGTAGCCGTCGGGCTTCGAGTGGGCAACGTGCGATGCGCCAATATTGCCGCCCGCGCCAGGGCGGTTTTCGATGACAACCGCCTGGCCCAGTTCCTTGCTCATTTGCTCGCCCAGCGTGCGGGCAATCACGTCCATGGCGCCGCTGGGAGGGAACGGCACCACCCAGGTAATAGTGCGTGTCGGGTAGTCGGCGGCCTGGGCCGGCAGGCCCAGGGCCCATGGCAGTGTCGCGGCGGCGGCCAGGACCAGAAGTTTTCTTTTGGCGTTGTTGAATTTCATGCTTATCTCCAGATATCAAATACGTGTGGTGTGGTTTCAAACTTTCTGAAAGGGCGAATCAAAAGCCGGGTCTCCTGGCTCCTAGCCTTTACGCCTGTAATGCATCAGCTTGTCTTCATCCAGTGCGATTCCCAGGCCGGGGCCAGTGGGGACCTTCAGTGAAAAATCGGCGTACTCGGGCCGCTCGACGACAATATCGTCCTTGAGCAGCAGGGGGCCGAACAGTTCGGAGCCCCAGCCCAGGCGCGGCAGGGTACTGAATACGTGGGCGGCGGCTATCGAGCCGATGCTGCCCTCGAGCATGGTGCCCGCGTACAAAGCCATGCCGGCGGCGTCGCCGACGGCGGCGGTCCTGATTGTGTTGTAGAGCCCGCCTGCCTTGGCGATTTTCAACGCCAGGACATCGGCCGCGCCCCTCTTGGCAATGGCCAGGGCGTCGGCCGGCGTGTGGATGGCCTCGTCGGCCATGATGGGTACGATAAAGCGGCTTGCAAGCCGCGCCAGGCCATCGATGTTGTCGCGGGCGATGGGCTGCTCGACCAGGTCTATGCCGGCAGCCTCCAGTTGCGAGATGGCTTTGGCGGCATCCGCTTCGCTCCAGGCCTGGTTCACGTCCACGGTTATGCGGACATCGTCGCCCAAGGCTTGTTTGATGGTGGTTACATGCGCCACGTCTTCCCGGATGCCGCGGCGTCCCACCTTCAGTTTGAAGGTATTGTGCCGGCGTGAGGCCAGCAGGCTCTGCGCTTCGGCTATGTCTGTTTGGGTATCGCCGCTGGCCAGGGTCCAGAGCACCGGCAGGCGCTCACGCACTGCACCTCCCAGCAAGGTCGATATCGGTACCCCCAGGCGCTTGCCTTGGGCATCGAGCAATGCCGTTTCAATCGCGCATTTGGCGAAGCGATTTTCTTGAGCGATCGTTTCCAGGCCTTGCATGGCGGCATGGATATTTTGCGCATCCTTGCCGATCAGGGCCGGCGCCAGGTATTGGTCGATGCACAGCTTGATGCCCTCGGGGCTTTCCGCTCCGTAGCTCAGGCCGCCTATCGTGGTGGCTTCCCCCAGGCCTTCAATATCGTCCGAAGCCTTGATCCTGACGATGACCAGCGTCTGGCGGTTCATGACGGCCATGGCCAGTTTGTGGGCCCGGATGGTCGGCAGATCGACAATGATCGCTTCGATGGAAAGCAGGGTGGTGCTTGGTTTCATACTTTTAAAGTAGTGGAAAATGGGCGATGGAATTTAAAGAAGCATTGAGCTATCTTCCGGAGCTTAGTATTCTTAAGGCTTTGGTGGGTTTTGTCCAAGATCAAATAAGTTGCTATGAATACTTTATAGGTATGGGTTATGGAACTCAGACAAATACGCTACTTCCAGTGCGTAGCCGAGGAGCTCAGCTTTACCAAGGCGGCGGCGCGCCTGCATATGGCCCAGCCACCGCTCAGCCGCCAGATCCGTCAACTGGAACAGGAACTGGGCGCGGAACTGTTCGAGCGCCTGGGGCGATCGATACGGCTGACGGACGCCGGCAGGTTTTTCCTGGATCAGGTAAGCCAGGTGTCCCGGCGGCTGGAAGATATTGCGGTGGCAACCCGGCGGATTGCCGAAAAGCGCAAGAAGTGGTTCGGCATAGGTTTTGTGCCCTCGACCTTGTACGGCTTTGTCCCCGCCTTCGTTCGGCAGGTGATTGCGCTGGACGATCAGTTTGAAATCGGCCTGGCGGAGATGACGACCGTACAGCAGTTCGACGCCTTGAAGACCGGGCACATCGACGTAGGCGTAGGGCGCATATTGCTGGAGGATCCGGAAATCGAGCGCCTGGTTCTCGTGGACGAGCCCTTGATGGTTGTTGTGCCCCGGAATCATAGGTTGTCGCGGCATGCCCGGGTGCGGCTGGAGGACATCTTGTCCGAACCCCTTATCCTGTATCCCGCCAAGCCCAGGCCCAGTTATGCCGACCATGTTGTCGGCCTGTTGGAGAAACATGGCCATGTGCTTAAAATCGCCATTGAAACCAATGAAATGCAAACGGCGGTGGGCCTGGTGGCGACCGGATTGGGCATTACCCTGGTGCCCGGCTCGGTGCACCGCCTGCACCGGGACGATATCGATTACCTGGCACTGGATGCGCCCGATTTCACCTCACCCATCATGATGAGCTGGTTGAAGAAAAACGATTCGCCGTTCCTGAAGGAAGTCATAGGCCTGGCCAAGAAAAGCGCCATCGATTATTACGGACAGGGGCGGGCTTAGGGCCTTTTCCTGGCGGGCGACAGGACTAATGCGGGCCTGATGGCAAGGTGGAAGCGGTTTCTGTGGCCTTGGCTGGATGAAAGTATCTTCGTGCGAATACCCGCTCGCTACACGTTTGACTGCAAATCGTCGATAATAGGCTTTATGTGAAATTTTTACGGTAGATATCGCCATGGCATCGGTCAATAAAGTCATACTCGTAGGCAATCTGGGACGCGATCCCGAAGTCCGCTACAGCCCCGACGGCGCGGCAATCTGCAATGTATCCATTGCGACCACTTCCCAGTGGAAAGACAAGGCGTCGGGGGAAAAGCGCGAAGAAACCGAGTGGCATCGGGTCGTGTTTTACAACCGCCTGGCTGAAATCGCCGGCGAATACCTCAAGAAGGGCCGCTCGGTCTATGTTGAAGGCCGCCTTAAAACCCGCAAGTGGCAAGACAAGGACACCGGCGCCGACCGCTTCAGTACCGACATCGTCGCCGACCAGATGCAAATGCTGGGTGGCCGCGAAGGCGAAGGCATGGGGGCGGGCGGTGGTGGTGGCTTCAGCAGCTCGGCTCCGCAACAACAACAGCAGCAACAGCGCGCTCCGCGTCCCGCCCAGGGCGCACGCCCCGCCGCGCCGCAGGCCGCTCCGGCCAATCTGGCCGATATGGATGATGATATTCCGTTTTAGTTCGCCCGGAAAATTATCGATTCTAGCTTGTGATGAAAAGCCCTGCCAGATAATCGTTCTGGCAGGGCTTTTTGGTACTGGCGCTGCAGATTTATGTATTGAGCGGGATTAGGCGGGGTGAAGCGCAGCGTGTCTTTGACGCGAGCTGGCCGTCGCTTCGGGGATGTTGGCAGAGGGCGGGTGGTTCTCCGCCTCACCACCCATACGCCTCAATGAACCAGCTCATCCAATATCCCGATTTGCTCGCCAAGAGGCAGGTTCGCATCAATGATGGGGATACTGCCATTTTGAACCGAGGCAGGTCGTTTCAGCGCGTCGACATAAGCCTCCCAATGATCAAGTTTCCATTGGTCGCGCGGGTCGGCCCGGGCAATAAGGCGTTCTTTGCGCACAGCCAAGGATAGTTCCAGCCAGACATGGCGAAGGCGCGTCTGGGCAGGAAACCCCAGCTCCTGCGTTGAAAACAACGCCAATGAAGCCAACTCCCGGCTCCATGGTCCGGGGAAAACCACATCCAGTCCCAGCGCAAGCTGGTCCCTGGCAATACGCAGCGTGCTCAGGTATTCCAGGTCGCGTACTTTTTCCTTGAACAGCGGGCTATCCCGGTCGTTGGGGGCTTGCCCGAGCGCTTCCAGCAAACGGCCCGACCAGCTTTCGCTGACTACGTCTTTGTCCAGGGCGCCCCAGGCACGGCCTTTTTCCCGTTGCTGCGCAACGAAATATTGGGTCAGGAACGATTTGCCGGTTCCGGCGTGGCCCAGGATGAAAAGAGCGGTTGGCTGGTGCATGGGCTATTTGGCGATCAGGGGATTTCGGTATGTTCCTTCAGCGGCGTGTCGTCCCGTACCGGCACGGTCTGGCGCTCGATCATGCGGCGCACGCGCGGCGGCTCCGCGCCGCGGTGGAGCGCCAGGAGCCTGTCGAAAACCTCGGCATCCGCCTGTGTGCGCCGCTGATGGTGGCGCACATATTCCACCCAGGTGGGCACATGATAGCTTTCCGTCCAGATGCGGGGGTTTTCAAGGTCGCGCAGAAGCGCCCAATGGCGTGCTCCGTCCCGGATGCGAATGCGGCGGCGAAGAGCCATTGCGATGAGGAAGGCGGGAACATCGCCCTGCGCGATCTCGTACTCCAGCATGATAAGAATGGGGCCGCTGCGCGGCTTCAAGTCCAATTGCAATTCCGGTTCATTGAAGCGATTCAGGGGGTCGAGATTCAGCGTGCCGAACTCCGGCAAGGCAAAGCGCAGCCCCATCATGGCTCCCAGGACCAGCGCGACGCCGGAGGCAATAAGTGCCGTGGCCACTCCCTGGGCATCGGCCGTCATGCCCCAGAGCCAGCTGCCTGCCGCCATGCCGCCAAAGGTAGCGGTCTGATAGAGTGCGAGCGCGCGCCCGACGACCCAGCGTGGCGTGGAGAGCTGTACCGTTACGTTAAAGAGCGACAAGGCCAGTACCCAGCACGCTCCGGCAGGCAATAGCGCGATACAGCTCAGCCACATTTTGTCGCTGAATGCGAGCAGTGCGGCGCTCAGTGCAAAGCCCAGGAAGCTTGCGCGCACGATCGTCTCATTGTTCCAGCGTTCACGCACCCACGCGTTGAGCAATGCTCCGCCGATGGCGCCGGCACCGAAACAACCCAGCAAGATACCGTAGGTCAGGGCGCCGCCCTTTACCAGGTCGCGTGCGACCAGCGGCAACAGCGCGAGGATCGAGACCGCGGCAAGCCCGAAGACAAACCCGCGGAACATCACCTTCACCAGGTTGGGCGACATGGCGATGTAACGCAGGCCTGCTGCGATGGCGCTTCCGAACGCCTCGCGCGGCAGGCTGCGCGGCGAGTGTTGTGGCTTCCAGCGCGCAAGCGCCACGATAAGGGCAATGTAGCTGACCGCATTCAAGGCAAATGCAAACGCTGCGCCGGCGACCGCGACGATAAGGCCGCCGACGGCGGGGCCCACGCTACGCATGAGGTTGTAGCTCATGCTGTTTAGCGTTACCGCCCCAGGAAGATCCTCTCGCGGAACAAGATCGCCCATCGAGGCCTGCCACGATGGATTATGCAGCGCCGTGCCGCAGCCGATAAAGAAAGTGAAGGTCAGCAGCAACCACGGCGTAAGCAGCCCGGCTATGGCAAAGACCGCAAGCACGGCTGAAACCAGCATCATCGCGGTTTGCGCCGTCAGCATGATATTGCGGCGGTCGAAATTGTCGGCAAGCGCTCCGGCGGCGAGCGAGAAAATCATGATCGGCAAGGTGGTGGCCGCCTGCACCAGGGCCACCATATCGTCCGAATCCGAGATCGTTGTCATTAGCCATCCGGCCCCGACCGCCTGGACCAGGCCGCCAAGGTTGGACGCCAGCGTTGCGGTCCATAGCGCGCGAAAGCTGGCGTGTCGAAACGGGGCCAAGGGTGATGTTGTTTGGGGAATCTTGAAGTCTCCTGTATGCATGCCCGAGATTCGTATGCCAGCCCAAAAACAGACTCTTGTGTCGGCGCAGACCGCCAGGCTCATTTGGTTTGGAAACGGCTACGCCGGATGCTCATGGGCCTATTTTTCACATTGAATTTATTGTAACAGTGGAACTGCGCTCACCACTCGACTTTATCAATACTTATAAAATATCGAATAATTTAATTGTTTGACCAATAATTATATTAGACCTATACTCCGCGGCAAAGCTCAAGCCGAGTTCGTTTTTGCCGGGCTTGTTTTTCAATGGCTGAGGTACGGGCGGGTATTGAAGCAATGCAAAGCCGCCGGAATTATGGGGAGTAGGCAAATGACGCAAAAGAGCGGAGCAATTGTCGGCGGCGCGGAAGAATTTGTGGAATACCTGCGGGAAGGTCCGCTTGCTGTGGTGCGGCTGAACAGGCCCGATCGGCTCAACGCCCTGTCCGAGCCCATGAAGGACCGGCTTGGCGAATTGTTTGAACAGCTTGGGCGCGACGATTCAGTGCGAGCCGTCCTGCTCTGTGCGGCGGGGCCCGCTTTTTGCGCCAGCGGCGACATTACGACGATGGGCAACTTTACCGTCGCGTCGGCGCGTGATCGAATCAAGCGGGCCCATCGCATGATATTGGGGTTGGCGAACATGGAAAAGCCCGTCGTGGTCGCTGTTCGCGGCGCGGTGGCCGGAATAGGCTGGAGCCTGGCCATGGCCTGCGATGTGATCTACGCATCGGATACCGCCTATTTCTCGCAAGTCTTCAAGAATGTGGGCCTGGCGCCCGATGGCGGCGGGGTTTACTTCCTGGCGCAGAACCTGGGTGTGTTGAAAGCCAAAGAGCTGGTGCTTTCGGGCCGGAAGTTGTCGGCAAGCGAGGCTCTCGGCCTTGGTTTGGTGGCTCGAGTCTCGCCCGATGCGGTGCTGGAACAGGAAGCCAAGGCACTGGCTGAAAAGTTGGCCGCGGGCCCGACCTACGCATATGGCGTAGGCAAGAAAATGTTCAAGCAAATATCCACCCCGTCGCTGGAAAGTTTTCTGGACGCCGAAGCCTGGGCTCAGTCCACTGCGCTGATGAGCCACGACCATGTGGAAGGGGTGCGAGCATTTTTGGAGAAACGAAAGCCGCAATTCAAGGGCTGTTGAATCACCCTTGAATTGCATAGGTGGGAATCGTCGTACAAGCGCGTTGGTCGGGCGGTCATTTGAATCAGGAGAACACAATGAAGCGAGGTTTCTGGTGTGCTGTGATTTTCACAGGAATTGCAACGCTGGGCCCAGTCCGGTTCAGCCAGGCGCAAGAGTATCCCACTCATCCTATCCGACTGATTGTCGGCTATGGCGCCGGGGGCGGAACGGACATGATCGCCCGCCTTGCCGGAGCCTATATGGCGAAGGAACTGGGCCAGCCCATTGTGGTGGAGAACAAGCCGGGTGCGGGCGGGAACATTGCCACCGAAGCCGTGGCCCGCGCACCCGCCGATGGCTATACCTTATTGCTGGCCGTCAACAACGTGACCATCAATCCGTATATCTACAAGCATATGGCTGTCGACATCGAGAACGATCTGCGCGGCGTGAGCATCATTGCAAACTCTCCGATCGTGCTGGTTACCAATTCATCGGCTCCATTTAAGAACTTGGCCGGAATGATCGATTACGCGCGCGCTCATCCGGGCAAGATCAGTTATGGCACGCCGGGCATAGGAACGCCGCAGCACCTGGCGGTGGAACTGCTTATGCATATGACGGGAATCAAAATGACCCACATCCCTTACAAGGGTTCCGCCCAGTCGCTGTCGGACTTGCTGGCCGGGCACATCCCGTTGGTATCGGCTGCGATCAACTCCGCGGAACCCTTTATTGCCGCCGGGAAGTTGCAGGGCCTTGCCGTGGCCGACCCCAAGCGGGTGGAAGCACTGAAAGATGTGCCTTCAATCAGCGAGGCGGTACCCGGATACGATGTTCAGATCTGGTACGGGCTGATGGCGCCGAAAAAAACGCCGGACGCTATCGTGCGCAAGCTGAATGAGGCCCTGGCGCGTGCCGTGACCTTGCCGGGGATGGCGGAAAAAATGCGGGATCAGGGGTATGCCATTGCATTGACCTCGCCGCATCAGATGGATGAGGAAATCAAGAAAGACCTGAAGAAATGGGGAACGGTCATTCGTGCGGCGGGAATACAGCCGCAATGAGTTGATCAGGCCCGCGGTGCGGCGGGAACCAGGCCATAGCGCGTCATGACTGCCATGAGCTGCGCACGGTCTGGGGCACCGCCGGCGCCGATGACATTGGCGACGTCGCGGAAATACTGGGGGCCGATGTCGGGGGTCTGCACGATCAAGGCTCGGGCGCAGTCGCGGTGAGGATTGCTGAATCCATGCACCGACCCCCTGGGTGAATACATGCAGTCGCCTGGCTGCAGATCGCGCGTAACGTCATCGACCGAATAACGCAAGGTCCCTTCCAGAACGTAAACGCATTCATCGTTGTTCATATGGCTGTGCGGCGGCGGGACGTTCGATCCCGCCGGGACCGTCAACTCGAATACGCCCATGCCCGCCTGGGCGGCCCCATCGACCAGATACTTGATTTCAAGCTGGCCAAGTTTGATTGCCTCGAATGGCTGTGTCATGGTTGCCTCATCGAATGATCGTGTAAAAGAGCGCCGCCGCTACAGCGGCAAGGCGGCAATTGTCTGCGCGACAGCCGCCGTAAGTTTTTTACCGTAGGGCACGTGCAGGAATTCATTGGGGCCATGCGCATTGGATTGCGGCCCCAGTACCCCGCACACCATGAACTGCGATTTCGGAAAACCCGCCTGCAGCATGCTCATCAATGGGATGGTGCCGCCCTGGCCGATGTAGCCGCAAGGCGCGCCGTAATACTGCTGCGAGGCGGCGTCAAGCGCTGCGCTCAGCCAGGCGGCCGACTCCGGCGCATTCCAGCCTGTGGCGGCTCCCTGGTCGGGTTTGAACAGCACCCTGGCGTTGTAGGGCGCGTCGGCTTCCAGCAGTGATTTCAGTTCCTGTACGGCGGCGACCGCATCGATCAGCGGCGGCAGGCGCAAGGAGAGTTTGAAGGCGCTGCGGGGGCGCAGCACATTGCCCGCGCTGGTCAGGGGCGGCAGGCCTTCGGCACCTGTCACGGAGAGCGTTGGCCGCCAAGTGCGGTTCAACAAGGCCTGCTGGGGCTCGGTGGTCATGGGCAGCACGAATCCGCCGTCCGCACCGCAGCTCCAGGGGAAGCGGCGCCAAACCTCATCGCCCAGGATGCGTGCCGTGGCCTGCACCTGTTCGAGGCGGTCGGCGGGGATTTCGCAATGAAAGCTCTGCGGCAGCAAGCGTCCCGTGGCGCTGTCTTCCAGGCGGTCCAGCAAGTGCCGCAAAATGCGAAAGCTCGACGGCACGACGCCGCTCGAGTCGCCGGAGTGCACACCTTCGTCGAGCACCTGTACTTCCAGGGTTCCGGCGACCAGACCGCGCAATGAGGTCGTCATCCAGAGCTGATCGTAATTGCCCGCGCCGGAGTCCAGGCACACCACCAGCGCCACGTTGCCCAGCCGATCACGCAAGGCATTGACGTAAGGCAGCAAATCGTAGCTGCCGGATTCTTCGCAGGTTTCGATCAGGCCCACGCAGCGCGGCCGCGGTATGCCTTGCTTGTCCAGAGCCAGGATGGCCGTCAGCGATGCGTAGGTTGCATAGCCGTCGTCGGCGCCGCCGCGGCCGTAGAGCTTGCCGTTTTCATACTTGGGGGTCCACGGACCCAGCCCGGAGCGCCAACCCGTGAATTCGGGTTGTTTGTCGAGGTGGCCGTACAACAGCACCGTATCGCCGTTATCGCGGCGTGTGGCCGGCACATCGAAATAGATGATGGGAGTGCGGCCCGGCAAACGCACGACCTCCAGCGTCAGGCCGCGAACCTTTTGCGCCTCGATCCATTGCGCCGCGTCGCGCACCACCCGTTCGATGTAGGCGTTCTCGGCCCAGTTGGCATCGAAAGCGGGGCTTTTTGCCGGGATGGCAATGTAATCGGTCAGGGCCGGGATAATCTCCTGGTCCCATTTTTCGTCGACAAAGCCCTGCAATGAGTCTGGATTCAGTGAGTGAGGCAAAGCGCTGCCGGGGACACGGGCATTCATGGGAGAGACCTTGAAAGGAGCGTAATGAAAAATATTCTACGCCCATTGAGCGGGTTTTTTCTTTACGGCTGGTTGTTTTCCCGTGGACAGACTCCTACTATAAATAAGGTGGGAAGCCGGCTTGGCGCCCTGCGCCGCATAAGGGCGCTGGAAAAAGGACAGGCCTGAAGGCATTTGGGCTCCCGGTAACTTCCGGGATTTGTATTTAAAACCACGTAACACCCATCGCCTGACGAACGCGATGGGATATCAAGGAGTCTCAATATGAAATCATCTCGACGCACTTTTTTAATCTCCGGCATAGGCCTCGCCTCGTCGCTGGCATTGACGGGCCAAGCGTTTGCGGATGCGGCAAAGGTCGATGAAAACGACCCCACCGCGCAGGCGCTTGGCTACAAGCACGATGCAAGTTTGGTCGACAAGGCCAAGCAGACCAAGTACGCTGCCGGCGAGGATTGCGGCAATTGCCAGCTTTTCCAGGGCAAGGCCGGTGATGAATGGGGCCCCTGTCCGATCTTTGGCGGCAAGCAGGTCTCTGTAAAGGGCTGGTGCAGCGCCTACACCAAGAAAGCCTGACGGCAATACCCGTAAGGGTGGTCCTTGTGGCCACCCGCGGTTGACACATCGCCCCTACACGGACCCACGAGCGGCCCACACAATCCCCTCATAGTCGCTGTAGTCATTCGCTTTGGTCATGATCGCCCAAAGAACTTAATGCAAGCGGGGGTGGCGGCCCAGGCGGGGTGAGCGAGCTTGAGTCCGCCGCGGCCGGCGCCTGGATCGGGAGGCAAGGGAGCGGCTGTTTGAGCGTCAAGGGTGTCCACAGCCCGGGGGGCTGTGGACGACGCGAGTTCCGCGACCGCCCGATCCAGGCGCCGGCCGCGGGCAGTCCTGGCAACGCCAGGACCGGACGAGGCGAGCCCACCCCGCCTGGGCCGCCACCCCCGCGTCTTAAGAACACAGATGACGAAGACAGCCATAAGGCGCCCCCAGTACACCGCCTATCGACCTCCCAAGACGGTATCTACGGACGCCGAGATGCCGCGCGGACGCGATTGGCCACCATGCGGTCGTACAGACGCGAGATCGCGGTGCTGCCGGTCTTGACGAAAAGAAAAGGAAAAATGCCGTGGATCAGGGCGGCCAGCGATGCCAGCAGCATGGACGAGCCAAATGAAAACGAGGCCGCCATATGCTCGAAGTAGTTTTCCCCGACCGAGGCGGGATGCGCCCTGAATAACTGGAATAGCCTGCTCATAATGGTCACCCGATTGCCTGCCTGTTGCCGCGTGTGATTTTTGCCCTGCGGATAGCAATCATTATGGCGTTTCCCGGATAGAAAAGGCATCCAAAAATCGCCGTATAATTCGATATAATGAGAAAAATATTCTCATAAATAGCAAATATGGATAAAAAAGATACTCAAATATTGGCTCTATTGCAAAATGACGCTTCAATCAGCCTGCACGATCTTGCGAAAGCCGTCAGCCTCTCGCCCACTCCGTGCTGGCGTCGGGTCCAGAAGCTGCGGGAAGAGGGGGCGATCCGGCAGCAGGTGGTCCTGTGCGACCCGGCAAAACTCAATCTTGGGCTGACGGCGTTCGTGGCCATTCGAGCCAGCCAGCACAACGATGCATGGACGACGCGTTTTGTCGAAGGGGTGCGCGATATCCGGGAAATAGTCGAGATCTACCGGATGTCGGGCGAAGTCGATTACCTGCTCAAAGTGGTGGTCCCCGACATCGCCGGCTACGACGGCGTTTACAAGCGTCTGATCAAGGTCGCGGAATTATTGGACGTCAGTTCCAGCTTTGCGATGGAAGTGGTCAAACATACGACAGCCCTGCCGCTGGATTATGCAATCAGAAACTAGAAAAGCTCGAGTCACTGGACGAGACTTTTACGATATTCTTCAATAACAGGATGATCGCGACAAGGGTGGTCATGCTCGCCTGTTGAAGTTTGCTGTTTATGCCCCTTCTCAAGCGCAAATAATCAAGGAATCAATTCATGGCAATCAAGCTGGGCTGTATTGCGGACGATTTCACCGGCGCAACGGATCTTGCGAACAATCTGGTGCAGGCGGGAATGCGCGTGCTGCAGGCCATGGATGTGCCCGGCGAGCCTTTGCGCTCGGATGTGGATGCGGTGGTTATTGCGCTCAAGTCTCGAACCATACCCGCCGCGGATGCGGTCAAGGAATCGCTGGCGGCGCTGCGGTGGCTTCGAGCCCAGGGAGCCGCGCAGATTTACTTCAAGTATTGCTCGACGTTCGACAGTACCAAAGAAGGCAATATCGGCCCGGTCACGGAAGCCCTGATGGACGCCCTGGATACCCGCTTCACCATTGCCACGCCAGCGTTTCCGGACAATAAAAGAACGGTTTTCAAAGGCTACCTGTTTGTCGGCGACGTGCTGCTGAACGAAAGCGGCATGCAGAATCACCCACTTACACCCATGACCGACTCGAACCTGGTCAGGGTCATGCAGGCTCAGTGCGCGCGCAAGGTGGGGCTGATCGACTACACCGTTGTGCAAAAAGGCGCTGATGCTGTGCGACAGCGCGTAAGTGAGTTGCAGGCCAGCGGGGTTGCCATTGCCCTGGTCGATGCGCTGTCCAATCATGATCTGGCGACGCTGGGGGCGGCATTCAAGGATCTGCCGCTGGTGACCGCCGGATCGGGCCTGGCTATTGGCCTGCCGCAGAATTTCGGCCTGGCGCCTTCCGGCCAGGCGGCCAGCTTGCCACCCGGCTCGGGTGCGCGGGCCATCGTGTCGGGCAGCTGTTCCGAGGCCACCAATGCGCAGGTGGCCGCATTCATGGCCTCGGGCCACGCCGCCCTTGCCCTGGATCCATTGCAAGGCGCATCGGGAGCCGACGTGGTGGGCGCCATTCTGGCGCAGGCGGTTCCTTTGCTGGAAAAAGGGCCGGTGCTTGTCTATTCCACGGCGGACGCGGCGGCCGTCAAGACTGTGCAGGAAAAATTGGGCGTGGCGCAAGCGGGCGCCTTGATCGAAGAAACCCTCGCCGCTATCGCTCGCGGCCTGGTGCGGCACGGTGTGGCGCAATTGATCGTGGCGGGAGGAGAGACATCGGGGGCTTGCGTGCGGGCCCTGGGCATTTCGCAAATGCAGATTGGGCGCCAGATCGATCCGGGAGTGCCCTGGTGTTTTGCACAGACCCGTGTTCCCGATAACAAGGGCATTCATATTGCCCTGAAGTCGGGCAATTTCGGCAGCGAGGATTTCTTCACAAAAGCGTTTGACTGCCTTGCCGGGCAGACCGCATAAAGCCCGCCCTTGCTTGCCGTGCCGCCACGGCGCAATGGCGTCGGATTTAGGCGCCGATTATCCCCGGGGCCTCAGTCTTGTGCCAGGGCCTGCAATTGGCGCAGCGCCTGCCGGTATTCTTCACGCAGCCGCGCCACAATCTGCTTTACCGGCAAGACGGAGTCTATGTTCCCCACGCCTTGCCCGCTGCCCCAGATGTCCTTCCATTTCTTGGGTTTGCCGATGTTCATGCTGTCGAGGCCGCCGCCCGACAGGTTGTCGGGATCGAGCCCGGCCGCCACGATGCTGGGCTTCAGGTAGTTTCCGCTGACGCCTGAAAAATAAGGCGTATAGAGGACATCGGCCGCCGTGGTGTCGACGATCATCTGCTTGTAGGCGGATACGGCGCCGGATTCGTCGGAGGCAATGAAGCGCGTGCCTATGTAGGCCAGGTCGCAACCCATGGCCTGGGCCGCCAGAATGGCGCTGCCGTTGGTGATCGATCCGGCCAGGACCAGCAGGCCGTCGTAGATGGCCCTGACTTCGTTCACCAGGGCGAAGGGGCTTAGCGCGCCAGCATGGCCGCCAGCCCCCGCGCATACCAGGATCAAGCCGTCCACGCCTGCCGCGATGGCCTTCTTTGCGTGGCGCATGGTGGTGACATCGTGCAGGACCAGGCCGCCGTATCCGTGCACGCGTTCGACCACGTGCTCGGGCGAATGCAGCGAGGTAATGACAATAGGTACGCGGTACCGTACGCAGACATCCATGTCGTGCTGCAGGCGTTCGTTGGTTTGATGCACGATCAGGTTGACGGCGTATGGAGCGGGCTGTTCGCCGGGATGTTCAGCGCGGTAGCGGCTCAGGCCTGCTTCAATGTCATTGAGCCATTTCTCGAATTCTTCCTGCGGCCGCGCGTTCAGGGCCGGGAACGAGCCTACGATGCCGGCGCAGCACTGGGCGATGACCATGGATGGGTTGGATACCAGGAACATCGGCGAGCCGATAACGGGCAAGGCGAGTTTGCTTTTGAGCGAGGTGACTTGGGGCATGCGAAACCTATCGATCTAAGTATGTGATGGGGCGTCGCCTTGAGGCGTGTCGGCCTGCTTCTTTGCCGCGCCCTGCCGGGACAGGACCAGAGCATCGCTTTCGCCCTCCTGCACCACGGCGCCGGCTTGGTTGATCAGTTGGAAGCGCCGTCCCAGCTTGCCGCTGTTGCCGCTTTTGCCGGGCTCGACAGAGGTAATGGTCAGCCGCAAATGGATGGTGTCGTTGACCAGCAGCGGCGCAAGGAAATTCCAGTTCCGGAAGCCCAGCATCGCAATGATCGAGTCGTGGAATATGCCCAGTTCGTGCAGCATGCCGGTGCTGACGGCAATGCCGAGCACGCCATGCACGACGCGTTCGCCATAGCGTGTCGACCGTGCATATTCCGAGTTGGCATGCAAGGGATTCCAGTCGCCCGACAGCATGGAGAAAAAGGTCAAATCGGTTTCCGTAATCGTTCTGCCGCCGCTTTCGAATGTTTGTCCGACAGAAAAATCTTCCAGATAATAGCTAGTCATGCGAGGTATTCCTGTTCAGCGTGAGTGGGGGCATAGTACCTGGGCGGCCCGGGCTTCAACTTGCCTGCGCCAATTTTTGCATGGCCATCTCGCGCAGTTTGGTACGCTGTATTTTGATGCCGTTGGAGCTTTGGGTGGTAGGGAATTCGTTTATGGCCCAGAAGCGGGCCGGCACCTTGAATGCGGCCAGGGAATCGGCCACGCCGGCGGCCAGTTGTTGCTCATCCAGGGCGTGTCCGGGCCGCAGCACCACGAAAGCCGCGCAACGGGCCTGGCCTTTGATGTCGACGCCTACGACTTGCGCGTCGACCACGCCTGGCAGGTGTTTCAGCACGTCTTCGATTTCCACCGGGTTGACCAGATAGCCCGCCAGTCGCATGGCATCGCCCTGGCGCGTCAGGTAGACAAAACTGCCATCGTCACGCAGATACCCGACGTCTCCGGTCGTGAAGAAGCCTTCTTCGTCGATGGCCCTGCGGGTTGCTTCGGGATTGTTCAGGTAGCCGGCGAAGTTGGTGGCCGCGCGAATCTGGATAATGCCGCTTTGACCCGTGGGCAGGACCTCGCCCGTGTCGATATCGCGTATGCGGATTTGCGCATCGCGGCTGCAGGGGAGGCCGCCGCCCTTCAGTCTTTCAGATAGAGGCGCGTCGGGGGGCTGCACTGAAAAAAGGGCTTGCACTTCACTGGATCCGTACAGGCCCAGCATGGGAATCCGGCGCTGCCACGCCTGGCGGGCAAGCTCTTCCGCGCCCGGCTGGAAAGAGGCAAAGCCGAAGAGGCGGGCCGAAGGGAATGGCGGGCTGCCTTCGGCATGGTCGATAATGCGGCGATACATTTCATCGCTGCCGAACATATGCGTGACGCGGTGCCGATTGATGAGGCGTACCGCGTCGGCACTGTCGAAGGTATCCATGATGACGACCGGCTTTCCCGCGGCGAATGCTGCGACAGTGGCGTTGAAACCGAATACGCCGCAAAAGGGCAGTATAGCCAGCAGGCATGCGCCATCGTCTTCGAGGCCCAAGGCTTGCGCCACGCGCTGGCAGTGCAGGGCGATGGTGCGCTGCAAATGCATGACGAGCTTCGGGCCGCTGGTCGTACCCGAGGTGGCGAACAGTATGCTCAACGAGTCGGCGCTGCCGACTGTCGGCGCATCGCCATCGGGCAGGTCGGCCAGATTGAGGGCCGTGGTGGGGGCGTTGAGTACTGTGCCGGGCAGGTCGCCGCCGGCTCGATTGACGACGGCGACGCGTGTCAGTGCCCGCGCGGAGGCCGGGCTGACATCGGCCAGCACTGAAGGAAAATCGATCTTGCGGAAATTCAGCTCCAACACCAGCAGCTTCGCCTGGGAGCTTTCCAGGATGTCGCTCAGTTCGTGCGAGCGGTAGCGCGTATTCACGGCCACCAGCGTTGCGCCAAGCTGCGCCAGCCCGAAATACAGGGTGAGCCATTCTATGCGGTTGACCAGCCACACAGCCACCTTGTCGCCGGGCGCTATGCCCTGTGCGTGCAGCCAGACGGCGGTTTTGCGGCACATGGCGGCGAATTCGCCATAGGTGATTTCATGATCGCCGTCGATAAAAGCGACATCGTTGGCATGTGTGCGGGCATGATGCGCCAGCAATTCCGGCATGCTCTGGTACAACGGCATATCAGTAAAGCTCCATAAGTTTCGCGTTATCGGAAAGCTCCGCAGGCAGGGCTTCGCGGATAATGGCGCCAGACTTCATGACCACGACGCGATCCGAAATCTTGAGCGCCTCTTTGACGTTCTGCTCGACCAGGAGGATCGACATGCCGGTATTGCGTTGCAATTCGCGGATGGGCAGCAGCAGGTCCTGGAACAGCTTGGGAGCCAGGCCGATGGAGGGTTCGTCCATCAGCAGGCATCGCGGCCGGCTGAGGAGCGCGCGCCCGATGGATACGATTTGCTGCTGTCCGCCCGACAGCGTGCCGGCCCGCTGCTGATAAAAGCCGCCCAGCGCCGGCAATACCGACATGACCCATGCCAGCCGTTCGGCACGCTGCTGCACCGGAATACCCACGGCCCACAGGGCCATTTTCATGGTTTCCGCCACGGTCAGCCCGGGGAAAATCCCCCGCCCTTCAGGGACCAGGGAGAGCCCCGCCGCCGTCAGGGTGCGAGGCTCGATGGCATCCAATGGCTTGCCGTCGAGGAAAATCCGCCCACCCTGATGCGGAATCAGCCCGAACAGGGCTTTCAGCAGCGTCGATTTGCCCGCGCCGTTGTGCCCGATGAGGCACAAGACTTCGCTGGAGCGCAATTCGAAATTGAAATCGTTCAGGACGGGCCTGCCGCCATAACCCACCACCAGGCCTTGCGTTTTGAGCACGGCGTCGCTCATGTCGGTTGCTCCCCGAAGTAGATGGCGGCCAGGTGCGGGTCGTTCAGCACGGTGCCGGGGTCGCCATCGGCCAGCAGCCTGCCCTGGTCGAGGAAGGCAATCCGATCGGAAATGCCGATCACGATATCCAGGTTGTGCTCGATGATGCAGACGGTGACGCCCTTTTTCACTTCACTGCGCAGCAGTTCGAGAAACAGCTCGTAGGATCCCCGGTCGAGCCCCGAAGCGGGTTCGTCCAGCAGCCACATCTGGGCATCGGTGGCCATGATGCGCGCCATGCTCAGGAACTTGCGCTCGGCATAGGCGAGATCGATGGCCCGCACCTTGGCTTTGTGGCTCAGGTGGGTTCGGGCAAGGATATCCGCGACGCGCTCGCGGCGTGCCGTGTGGCCGGCGCGTCCGCCCGGTTGCCACAGCCAGGATACTGGCTCCATGACGCACAGGACGTTTTCCTCGACCGTCATTTGATCGAAAAGGCGCAAGTCCTGGAAGCTGCGGGCAATGCCCTGGCGTGCGATCTTCCAGTGCGGCCTGCCGACGATGGATTCCCCTTTCCACAGGATATCGCCGCCGGTCGGCGCGAGATAGCCGGTAATCAGGTTGAACAGGGTGGTCTTGCCGGCGCCGTTGGGGCCGACCAGTGTCGTGATGACACCGGCGCGCATATCCAGCGAGACATTGTTGGTAACCTGCAGGCCGCCGAAATTCTTGTTGAGATTGCTGATGCGCAGCAATACTTGATTGTCCGGATCGGTCATGGTTCCCCCTGATTTTTCCGGGCGCTCACCAGGCCGCCTGGCCGGAAGATCATCAGCAGGACCATGGCCGCGCCGTAGGCGATCTGCTGGATGGCGCCGATTTCGGTTTGCGGCAGGAACCACATGTAGCTGAACAGGCTGGGCAGCAGCATGAGCAATACAGTGCCCACGATGGGTCCGAGCAGAGTGCCTGTGCCGCCGATGATGACCATGGCCATGAGCAGCACGGACGTATCCAGCGTAAAGCTTTCCACATTGATGAAGCCCAGGTAGAACGCGTAAAGGGCTCCCGCTATGGCGGCCAGCGCCGACGAAATCATCACCGACAGCGTTTTGATGACGGCTACATTCTTGCCGAAGGCATGAGCGGCCGATTCGCTGTCGCGTATCGCTTTAAGATTGCGGCCGAAGCTGGAACGCAACAATGTGTTGGTGACCAGGATGACCAGCACCAGGCACCCCGCCGCCAGCAACAGGAATTGGACTGGATCGGTGATGGCGTGGCCGAACAGGTCTGCGGGGGGGATGCCGATAACGCCGCCCAGGCCGCCGGTGAATGATTTCCATTCGGAAAAAATCGTGACGCCCAGCACCTGCAGGCCCAGCGATGCCGCGACGAAATATTCGCCCCGCACCCGCAGGGCCGGCAAGGCCAGAATCAGCGAGAGCAGGCCCGCGGCCACCATGGACACCGGTATGGCCAGAAACAGCGATGCACTGGCATGCAGCGCGAAGTAAGCCGCCGTGTAGGCGCCCACACCAAAGAAAATGGCATGGGCAATGGAGAAAATGCCCGCGTAGCCCATAATGAAATTAAGCGTTATGGCCAACACCGCATTGATGCACATCAGCGTCGCGAGGTTCAGGATGTAGGCAAGCATTTTTTCCATGCCCTCACGAAGTAATGGCGCGGCCGAAGAAGCCGGAAGGCCGGAACAGAATGAACAGGAACAGTACGATGAAGGTGACGGCTTCGCTCCATTGCGGTTCCAGGTAGAGCAAGGCCAGGTTCTCGCTCAAGCCCAGAAGCAGGCCGGCGCACGCGGCGCCGCGCAGGCTGCCCACGCCGCCCACGATGGTTGCGGCCAGGCTGATCAGCATGACGTGATGAGTAACCGCCGGATTCAGCCCCGAACTGGCTGCGCTGAGTATCGCGGCCGGCACGGCCAGCAGGGACCCCAATGCGAATACGATGGTCGACAGGCGTCTCGGGCTAAGGCCATAGACACGGATAAGCTCGGGGTTTTCGGACAAGGCCCGCATGCCCATGCCTATATGGGTGCGCATCAGGAAAAGCTGCAGGGCTCCAAAAAAAACAATGGCGCAAACAATGGCAATGCCCGACAAAGGCGATACGTACAGGCCGGGTATCAGTTCGGCGCTGCGCGACAAAGGCGTCGAAACAGAGACAAAGCCGCGGCCGAAGATCATGCCGATCAGGTTTTGAACGATGATTCCGATACCCAGCGAGGCCACGAATACCGTGAAGAAGGAGCCCTCATGGCGCTGGATGGGGGCGTATACGAACCGATCCAGCAAGACGCCGAAGACGACGGCCGCCAGGGCGGCGCCCAGTACGGCAAGGAGCCAGTGCAGGTGCGCCACCGAATATACGTAATAAAACACGTAGGCGGCGATGGTGAAGGTGGCTCCGTGGGCAAAATGGAACACCCTGGTCGAGCCGAAGATCAGCGAGAAGCCGACCGCGATGAGCGCGTACAGCGCGCCCACCTGTATCCCGTTGATCAGGAGCTGTAGCAGCAGCATGGAGCGGGTCCTTGCGGTATTACTGGGAAACTACAGAGACTACCTTGCCGCCCTTGCCGTCGACTTCATTGACCTGCATGGCACTGATCACCGTGCCGTTGCTGGCAAACGTTGCCTTGCCGCCAACCAGGTCGAAAGTCTTGGTTTCGATGCGCTGGGCCAGCAGGTTTTCGCCCGTTACGGGTTTGCCCTGCTTTTCCAGTTGCTGGGCCAGCAGGCCGAACAGGCGAACGGCGTTGTAGTAGTTGGCCACGTAGGCCGTGGGCATCTTGTTGTATTTCTTTTTGTAGTCGTCGACAAAGCGCTTGGTTACCGGGTCGGTGGAGTTCCAGTCGACGTTCTGGGTGGTGTAAAGCGCGCCCGCGGCTTCGGGAAGCTTGTTGATTTCGGGGATGGAAAATGCGCTGTAGCTGACGAGCTGCTGTTTCAGGCCGTTATCGCGGAATTGCTTCACGATTTGAGCTTCTTGCGAGCCATAGGACGCGATATAGATGGCGTCGGGTTTGGCGGCGCGCACGCGTGCTGCGATGCCGCTGAATTGCTGCGATGAGGCAGGCACCGACAACGCTTCGACCAGTTCGCCGCCCGCCTTGGGCAGCGTGTCGGTCATTTCCTTGCGTATGGACGCACCCAGCGGGTCATCGACGTAGACCAGTACGAAGCGCTTCAGCTTGCGTTCCTTGATCAGGTACGGAATGATCGCTTTGACTTCAAAGTTGGCCAGAGGGATGATATTCCAGAAATACGGGCCGAGGTCCGCCAGGTCGGGGCCGACGCCGCCGCCATTGATGGCCACGGTCTTGGTTCGTGCCGCGGTGGTGGAAATGGCTTTCGAGACACCCGTAAACGCCGAAAGCACATAGGGCACCTTGGTCACATTGACCAGCTTGTTCATGCCTATGACGCCCTGCTGCGGCAAGGCCTGGCTGTCTTCGTACTGGATAGTCAGTTTTTCCTTCAGGATTTTGTCGGCATTGATATGCTCGGCCGCCAGATTCGCGCCCGTGCCGAAAATGTCGCCATACGTGGCATTCGGGCCGCTCATGGGAAACAGGGCGCCTATCTTGAGATCGGCGGCCTGTGCGCACGCCCCCCATGCCGCAAAGGCAAGCAGGCTGATGGAAAGCGTTTTCTTGGCAAAAATCATGGTTTTGTCTCCGGAATCATTCTGACGTGAATCGCCACTAAGTGGGCTCGGTCGATAGATTTATTATCGGCATCGCAGCGGGTCGCTACTCGCCTCAGTGTGCCCCGTGAAGGCGCAAGCTGCAATTAGTTTTTAGAAAAGAGCGTATTAGTGTTCGCTTAATACAAAGGTTAATACAAAGGTGGCGGCACAGAGGCCGTCGCATGCTATCGGCCCTCGGTTCGAGGTAATATTGCGCTTCCCGAGATTGCCGATCGATCATTGCCCCTCTGTGGAGAGGAACCCAACTATGAATGAAGCCACCCAGCCCGTTGCACCTAGCCTTGGGGGAATTCAGCTTCATTGCGACGCGCCGCACGAACTCGATACGCTGCAGGAGTCTTTTCTGCGGTATCTCAAAGCCCTTGACCTTGACCGATATGTACAGGTGGGCCGTGAGGCCGGCGAGCGTGGCCGCTACCTTCGCTTCCGCCTGGACGAATCGTACGCCCGCGACTGGACGCCCGATTTCGACACCACGCAGCTTTGCCGGAAGCTGGGGCTGGATACGCAAGGCAAACCCGATGATCTGGAGCGCGAAATTCTGCTGGCCATGTTGGCAGGCCCGATTGCGTTTCCCTTTCCCAGCTACGAAGAGCTGGTATCGGGCGTGCGGATACGGGCAAATATTGTCGAGGGGGGGCGCAAAACAGTGCTGGCCTTCGATACGGAGCATGCGGAGCGTCCCAAGGAATGCTGGGAATATTCCGAGCAGCGCGGCTTTACCTTGCGGCCCGGCCAATCCCTGATTGCGTCCCTGGAAAAGACCACGCAGCCGGGGTCGTCCGGCAAGCTTTATTCGTTTTCCTGTTATCGGGCCACCGAATACGTCATGCTGCTGGGCATTGCCAGGGAACTGGCAAATTGCAATCCGCCGCTCATGAGCCGGCTGCAGGAGCAATGGGGAATACGGGCCATCATGTCCGGAGAATTCCACGATATATTCCTGCACGAATATGGTTCCTTGAGCGATCCGCTGCCGTTCAAGTATTACGTGCCGGGCGACCGCCTATGGTTTCGCAACCCCGATGAGCATTCCTCGAATGTCGAGGGCTACGAAGGCTCCTGGGTATTCTATCTGGGCGATGGGCTGTTCACGAACTTCTGGAAGCCGGGCCAGCACTACACCCTGACCAGCAAATGCGTGGAGCTCTTCCACTGGCGCAATGGGGTGTATCGGGGCCAGGACGGCAAGCTGCAGATCGACGAAGATGTCGTCGACGAGCGGGTGCGGCAGTCTTTGCGGGATCCGGCCGAAGTGGCGGCGATTCTGGAAAAGATGATGCGCCTGCGCGAACCGGCCGGAGTCTATGTGGACGGTGGATGCGTGGACGCCACGCGTGAATACGTACGCTGCGTGTGCCCGGGAACCAACGCGATGGTGTTTCCCGGCAACGCACCGCCGCCGCCCGACTGAGGTTTTGCGGCGCGCCGATTACAGGAAGTGGTCGAGCAGCCGGCGGCTGGTCTTGTCCAGCGCCGGGACATCGCGAATCAGGTACTGGACTCCGTGGTTGTCGGCAATCAGCAGGGTAGACGCCGATAGCCGGCGGATATCCTCTTCGGCCTTGAGCACCAGCTCGACATCGCCGCGGTCTGTTTCCACCTGCCAGCGGCTGGGCGTGGCAAAGCTGGAGACGTGCCGGATACGGCGCACCTCGGGCATGAATTCGCGGCTGGCCAGTTCTTGCGTCAGCAATTCGCGCGCGTCGCCGGGCAGTTCTTCCAGGGAGTCCATCCAGACCAGTTCGGCGCCGTCCGGTCCCATCAGGGCAATGCCTTGGTCTGGCGCGGAAATGGGGAAACTGCGCACCGGCACGACGGCGTTGTAGAAGCGGCCGTCGATAGTGAGCACCAGGCGCCCGAACGGGTCGCGATTGAGGCGGAAATCGTGGCTGATCATCGTTTCACCGTTGTATTCATTCAATTTCGCTTTCGTCGTCTTCAGCCCATTCGCCGTCGCTCGATATGGGTTCTTCTCCGCGGGCCTGGGCCTGGTATAGGCGGGAATAGGCGCCGTTCTGTGCGAGCAGCTCGTCGTGCCGTCCCACTTCAACGATGTTCCCGTGATCGAGTACGACCAGCCGATCGGCCTGGCGCAGCGTGCTCAGGCGGTGGGCAATCGAAATGGTGGTGCGGCCCCGCACCAGGTTGTCGAGCGCTTTCTGGATTTCGTTTTCGGTTGCTGTGTCGACCGACGAAGTGGCTTCGTCGAGAATCAGTATGCGCGGATTGATGAGCAGCGCGCGGGCAATGGAAATGCGCTGCCGCTCGCCGCCCGACAAGGCTTGCCCGCGCTCCCCCACCAGCGAATCGTAGCCATGCGCCAGGCGCAGAATGAATTCATGGGCATTGGCGGCGCGCGCCGCCGCAATGATTTCCTGTCGGCTGGCCTCGGGTTTGCCATAGGCGATATTTTCGGCGATGGTGCCGAAAAACAGGAATGGCTCTTGCAGCACCAGGCCGATATTGCGTCGATATTCGGAAATGGGGAGCGAGCGGATATCGACGCCGTCGATGCATATTGCACCTTGCGAGACATCGTAGAAGCGGCAGATCAGGTTCACGAGCGTGCTCTTGCCCGAGCCGCTGTGGCCCACCAGGCCTATCATCTCGCCGGGCGCGATATCCAGGTTGATTTCCTTGATGACGGAGCGGTTGCCGTAGCGAAAGCCGATGCGGCGCAGTTCGATGCGCCCTTCCACGTGGGCGATATGAACCGGGTTGAGCGGTTCTGGAACGCTGGACACATGGTCCAGTATGTCGAAGATCCGTTTGGCGCCGGCAGCCGCTTTTTGCGTGAACGAAACGATGCGGCTCATGGAGTCGAGCCGGATATAGAAGCGGCTGATGTAGGTCAGGAATGCGGTGAGCACCCCCACGGTGATCTCTTCGTACGAGACCAGCCATATGCCGAAGGCCCACACGACGAGCAGGCCGATTTCAGTCAACAGGGTGACCGTTGGGGTAAACAGCGACCACACCGTGTTGACTCGATCGTTGACGAGCAGGTTGCGGTTATTGGCTTCCCGGAAACGGGCCACTTCCCGTCGTTCCTGCGCAAACGCCTTGACGACCCGGATGCCGGGAATCGTATCGGCCAGCACATTGGTAATCTCGGACCAGATGCGGTCGACCTTTTCGAAGCCATGACGCAGACGGTCGCGCACCAGATGGATAAGCCAGGCAATGAACGGCAAGGGAATCAGGGTGGCCAGGGCCAGCCAGGGATTGATGGCAAGCAGGATCGCGGCGGTCATGACGATCATCAGCACATCGGTGGCGAAATCCAGCAGATGCAGCGAGAGAAATATGCAAATGCGGTCGGACTCGGAGCCGATCCGGGCGATCAGGTCGCCGGTGCGCTTGCCGCCAAAATATTGCAAGGAAAGTTTTTGCAAATGCTGGTAGGTTGCGGTGCGCAGATCGGCCCCGATGCGTTCACTGACCCACGCCAGGATATAGGTACGTCCCCAGCCCAGCAGCCAGGCAAGCAGGGACGACGCCAGCAGCCCGCCCAGATACAGCCGGACCAGGCCGTAGTCGATCGGAGCGCCGTTCTGGAATGGGATCAGCACATTGTCCATGAGCGGCATGGTCAGGTAGGGTGGCACCAGCGCCGCTGCCGTCGAGGCAAGCGTCAGCAGAAAGCCGACCAGCAAGGGCATGTGATAGGGCCTTGCAAAGCTCCATAGGCGCAGCAAGGCCCAGGTCGACGGCGGCGACTGCAGTTCCTGGGTTCTGCTCAAGTGTGCTTCGGCCCTGGATGCGGCCGCCTTGCCGTGCAGAGCGACATCGCGCTGATGATCGAACTGCGCAATCAGCCGCATGGCCGCCGGATTATGGCCTAGTGTGTAACGCCAGTTTGCCAGGCGCGCGTGCGCATCATGCAATTCCAGGCTACCGACGCCGCCGTGATCCTGGTGACGCAGCACCAGCCCTTCCTGGAATGGCCATGATTGCCAGTCCGATTCGCCCGGAGCCCTGGCCAGCAGTTGGCGCTCGGTGACTGCGATCAGGCCGGCGGCGAAATGCAGGCGAGTGTCCAGATCCGTCTCTAGCCAGGCGAGGACGGTTTCCTGCCCGGTCAGGCGGGACTCCAGGGATTTGCGCCAGGCATCCGGCAAATCGCCGACGGCGGCGCCGGCATCGTTCAATTCAGTTTTCATTGGTCCCGCGAGATCTGTCCCCATATAAAGGGAATCTTCGAATGATAGTGCGTTATTGCCACACTGGAGGGCCTTGTGTGGCATGGGGGCAAGGATTTTAATGTGGTTTTTTTACGTCTGAAGTTACAATTTTCTCCTCTTTAGCTACGCTTAGCAAACACCTAGCTGAATAATTGGCGTTAAATACCTTCCATTTCCCTATTTCGATCCTGCTCGCCACGTCTCCACCATTCAAAGATGAAAAAGAAAAACATTGAGTTCATCAATATGCTGTTTTTGCGTGGACCGGGCATTTGGGCCTATCGGCCCGTCATTGAAGCCTGGGTCGATATCGGCGAACTGGAGGATTACCCCTCCAACACGATCCCCGGTTTCTACGAGCGCCTGGTTGAGTGGCTGCCTACCCTGATCGAGCATCGCTGCAGTGTCGGCGAACGCGGCGGCTTTCTGCAGCGTGTGCGCCAGGGCACCTGGGCCGGGCATATTCTCGAGCACGTTACCCTTGAACTGCAGAGCCTGGCCGGCATGCCGGGCGGCCTGGGCCGGGCTCGCGAAACCCCGGTGCGCGGGGTCTATAAAGTCATAGTGCGCGCCTGGCACGAGCCGCTGACGCGCGCCGCGTTGTATTCGGCGCGCGACCTGGTGATGGCGGCGATAGAAGACCGGCCGTTCGATGCGCCGGCGGCCATCGCCGAGTTGCGCGCGCTGGCCGATTCCTTGCGGCTGGGCCCCAGTACCGCTTGCATCGTCGATGCGGCCGACGACAGGGATATTCCCATGACCCGCCTGAGCGAAGCGAACCTGGTTCAGCTGGGTTATGGGGCGCGTCAGCGCCGCATCTGGACGGCGGAAACCGATCGCACCAGTGCCATTGCCGAAGGCATTTCGCGCGACAAAGACCTGACCAAAAGCCTGTTGCAGGCCTGCGGCGTGCCCGTTCCCGAAGGGCAACTGGTTGAAAGCCCGCAAGAAGCCTGGGAGGCGGCCGAGTCGATTGGCTTGCCGGTGGTTGTCAAGCCTTGCGACGGCAATCACGGGCGCGGCGTTTTTACCAATCTGGCTACGCAGTCTGAAATAGAAACGGCGTATGGCATTGCGGTCGATGAAGGCAGCGGCGTCGTGGTTGAACGTTTTATCCGGGGCGATGAGCATCGCCTGCTGGTGGTGGGCGATCGCATGGTGGCCGCGGCGCGCGGTGACGCGGCCGTTGTGGTGGGCGATGGCAGCTCCACCATCGAGCAATTGATTGAAAGCCAGCTGAATTCCGATCCGCGGCGCGGGCGCGATGAAGATCACCCGCTCAATTTCATCCGGCTGGATTCGGCGGCCCGGCTTGAGCTCGCCCGCCAGAACCTGGCTCATGACTCCATCCCCGCGGTGGGCGTTCAGGTGCTGATCCAGCGCAATGGCAATGTGTCCATCGATGTCACCGATGCCGTGCACCCCAGTGTCGCCGCCGCGGTGGCGCTCGCGGCACGCGTAGTCGGCCTGGATATTGCCGGCGTCGATCTGGTCGCCGAGGATATTTCGCGGCCGCTCGAGGCTCAGCGCGGCGCCATCGTCGAAGTCAATGCGGGCCCCGGCCTGCTCATGCATTTAAAGCCGGCTGCCGGCCAGCCCCGGCCGGTCGGACGAGCCATTGTCGACCACTTGTTCCCTGAAGGCGACAGCGGCCGTATCCCGATTGTGGGGGTCAGTGGAAGCAAAGGGAAAACAACGGTTGCGCGTCTGGTTGCACGGTTGCTGCAATTGAGCGGCCAATACACCGGGCTGGCCTGCAGCAGCGGGCTGTTTTTCGCCAAACGGCATGTCGAGAAAACGGATTGCGCCAACTGGGCCGCGGGGCACCGGGTGTTGATCAATCGGGCCGTGCAGGCCGCGGTTATCGAAAACAGCAATCGCACGATTCTGAGCGAGGGCCTTGCTTACGATCGATGCCAGGTCGGGATCGTGACCAATCTCGATCCGGCCGATATCCTGCCCGAATTCTATGTGCATGAGCCGGAGCAGATCGCCACTGTCTTGCGCACTCAAGTCGATGTAGTGCTCCCCGGCGGCACGGCTGTACTCAATGCCGACGACCCGCTGCTCGCCAATATGGCGTCGCTGTGCGATGGCGCCGTTGTCTTCTTCGGCATGGACGATACCGGATCAACCATGGCCGAACATCTGGCGGGCGGTGGGCGTGCCGTATTCGTGCGCGATGCCTGGGTCGTGCTGGCCGATGGCCGCACTGAAACGCGCCTGACTGAAATCTCTTCGATTCCCCTGACCGAGGGCGGCCAGATCGTCTTCCAGATCCGCAATGTTCTGGCTGCGGTGGCGGCGGCCTGGGCCCTGGACATTGCCCCGGATCTGATTCGTGCGGGCGTGGAAACCTTTGGTGCGGAGCCGACCGATTCGGCCTTGGAAAATGCGTCGCCTGTGCTGGAAATATCGGGCTGAAGCCCGGCTGTTCTTCTTGAATGACATCAATAAAAAGCCCGCGGCGGCAATTGTGGCGATAAGGGAAATCGATTAATGGAAGTGTCACGTGTACGGACCCTGCGCGGCCCTAATCTCTGGTGCCGGCAAACGGCGATCCAAGCCATTGTGTCCTGCACCGAGGCCGAAAGCGTCATCGGCGACATGGATGTGTTTGAAACCCGGTTGCGGGCGCGTTTTCCCGATATCGATATTCTGAATCCCGCCGGCCAGGATCAGGCCAATTCAATGGCCCGCATCCTGGCCTATGCGGCCCTGGGGCTTCAGGCCCAGGCCGGTTGCCCGGTAACGTTCAGCAGGATTTCGCCCACCGTCGAACCGGGCGTGTATCAAGTCATTGTCGAATACAGCGAAGAGTCCGTCGGCCACCTGGCCTTTGAGTTGGCCGAGCAATTGTGTATCGCGGCCATGCAAGACGCGCCTTTCGATCTGGCCGATGCGCTGGCGCGTTTGCGCGAATTGAATGAGGATGTGCGTTTGGGGCCCAGCACCGGAGCCATAGTCCAGGCCGCATTGAAGCGCGGTATTCCTTATCGCCGCCTGACCCAGGGCAGCGTGGTGCAGTTCGGCTGGGGCAGCAGGCAGCGGCGCATCCAGGCCGCCGAAACCGACCGCAGCAGTGCGATTGCCGAGTCGATTGCGCAAGACAAAGAGCTGACCAAGTCGCTGCTTGCCGCGGCGGGCGTGCCGGTGCCGGATGGACGTTGTGTTGCCAGTGCCGAAGAGGCTTGGCAGGCAGCCGTGCAGATTGGCAGCCCGGTGGTCGTCAAGCCGCGCGACGGCAACCAGGGCAAAGGGGTGTCTGTCAATGTGCAAGGGCGGGACCGGGTGCTGGCGGCCTATGAACTGGCCAGCACCAATAGTTCCGACGTCATTGTCGAGCGTTACTTTCCCGGTCACGATTTCCGCCTGCTGGTGGTGGGCGACACCCTGGTTGCCGCGGCGCGTCGCGATCCGCCGCAGGTCATCGGAGACGGCAGGCACAGCATTGCGCAACTGGTGGAACTGATCAATGCCGACCCTTTGCGCGGCGAAGGTCATGGCACTTCCCTGACTAAAGTGCGGCTCGACGATACCGCCATGGCCACCATGGCCTTGCAAGGCCATAGCGCCGATTCGATTCTGAAAAAAGGCGTCCTGGTTGTGCTGCGCAATAATGCCAACCTCAGCACGGGAGGAACCGCCACGGATGTGACCGACCATGTCCACCCGGAGCTGGCGGCCAGCGCCGTTGCCGCGGCACAGATGGTCGGGCTGGACATTTGCGGTATCGATCTGGTCAGCCAGAACGTCTACGAACCGCTGGACAAACAGGGCGGTTGTATTGTCGAGGTCAATGCCGCGCCAGGCCTGCGCATGCATCTGAGCCCGTCGTATGGCAAGGGGCGCGCCGTGGGCGACGCGATTATCGACAATATGTTCGCCGAAAATGAAAACGGCCGCATCCCCGTGGTCGCGGTTGCCGGCACCAATGGCAAGACGACCACCGTGCGCCTGATTGCCCATTTGCTTGCCGGCACCGGACGGCGTGTGGGCATGACCAATTCCGACGGCGTGTATATCGGTGCCCAGCGCATCGACACGGGCGATTGCAGCGGGCCTCGCAGCGCCCGCAATGTGCTGCTGCATCCCGATGTCGATGCGGCGGTATTCGAAACCGCGCGCGGCGGCATCCTGCGCGAGGGGCTGGGCTTCGATCGCTGCAATGTCGCGGTGGTCACCAATGTGGGCACAGGGGATCATCTGGGCCTGAGCTTTATCAGCACGGTGGAAGATCTGGCCATCGTCAAGCGGGTCATTGTCGAAAACGTGGCCCCGGATGGATGGGCGGTGTTGAATGCGGCCGACCCTATCGTCGCGGCCATGGCCGAGAATTGTCCGGGGTCGGTCATCTATTTTGCTCACGACCGGAGTCATCCGCTGCTGGCGACGCATCGCGCGCAAGGGCGGCGCGCGGTCTATGTCGATGGCGGCGATATTGTCCTGGCCGAGGGCCGCTTCGAGCATCGCATTGCGCTGGCCGACATTCCCCTTACCCGCCAGGGCACCATCGGCTTTCAGGTCGAAAATGCCATGGCGGCCCTGGCCGCCGCCTGGGCGCTGGATCTGGATTGGGAAAGCCTGCGGACAGGGGTGGGTTCTTTTGTCAGCGATGCCCAGACGGCGCCGGGCCGCTTCAATGTTTTTTCCTATCGGGGTGCGACGCTGGTTGCCGATTACGGCCACAATCCTGATGCCATCCAGGCTCTGGTGCAGGCGCTGGCCACGATGCCTGCTACCCGACGCAAAGTGGTGATCAGCGGGGCTGGCGACCGGCGCGATGTCGACATCCGCCGCCAGACGGAGATATTGGGCGATGCTTTCGACGAGGTAATCCTGTATCAGGACATGTGTCAGCGCGGCCGTGCCGATGGCGAGGTGCTTGCTTTGCTTCAGGAAGGCTTGGTCAGCGCGCGGCGAACCACCGATGTGCAGGAGATCCGCGGAGAGTTCCTGGCTATCGATACCGCGTTGGGCGAATTGCAGGCTGGCGAATTGTGCCTGGTTCTGGTCGATCAGGTGGAGGAAGCGTTGGCGCACATTGCGCAACGGATTGCGGAGGGCTAGAAGATTTTTGGTTCTGGCGTTTACTGAGTTGAACGTGTTTTGGTGGCTTTCGCTTTGAGCTGCCTATACCGGCTTGATCGATGACTTTGGACTGTGCGTTGCTGTGTTGTCTGTGTGGGCGTGATGGTAATTCTATAAAGACGCCGCAGGGTGGGCGGTGCTGTGTAGTCCGGCACGTCCAGCGGTCGTGGTGCTGCGCACCCCGACTGCCCGGGTCTGCCTCGTCCAGGCGGGCGTCGGGCCAACTCACTACGCCGCTGGCGCGGCTGCGTTCAAACAGGGCCCGCCGACACCCCCCGCCTTCCCTTCGTCAGCACCCGGCGCTGGACTACCGCCGGACTACACAGCACCGCCCACCCTGCGGCTTGCGTTGAGGAAATGCATAGAAAAAGGCATTAGGGTCATGCACCGAGAGAAACGGTGAGGTCATGCATCGAGGTATACGTTGAGGCCGGCAAGCTCATTCCAGGCATGCCACAACGCGAGCCGTCTATCGGGGCTTGGGGTCAGGCCCGGCGTAAGGCGTGCGCCGGATGCTACCGTAGGGAAGGCGGGGGCTTTCGGCGGGCCATGTTTGAGCGTAGCCGCGCCAGCGGCGTAGCGAGTTTGGCCCGACGCCCGCCTGGACGAGGTAGATCCGGATCAAGCACGCCGTGCCGGTCCTGACCCCAAGCCCCGATAGACGGCGTCTTCAAATACCAACCCATCGAATCCCGCAAACACTCGAACCAAAAAAATGCGCTAAGCGGAGGGCTCGTTCAGCAAAGGAAGAATGCGCAGAAGTTCGTTTTCCGAAGTATCTTGCGCAATCACCACCAGGGTTCCCAATGCATGGTCCGGAACATTTCCGGCCAGCGACTGGGGCGGGCTGAAAAGATGGTGCACGCCATGGATGGCGTATATATGCCCGTCGTCGAAGGAGAGGATTCCTTTTACGCGCAGCAATTTCTCGCCCAGTTCACGCTGCATCGCGGTTACCCAGGCGGCATAGCGTGGCCAGGTCACGGCCGCGTCGACACGGAGCACATGGCTCGATATCCCGTACCGGAACAGATGGGAAAACCGGCCGGCCGGACTTTGAGTCGCACTCTTGCCATTGCCTTGATCATCGGACTCGAGCCGGATATCGTGTGCCTGGAGATTCGTCAGAACTTCCTGGGTCGCATGCGTATCGGGCATCGGCGACTGTATAAGGCTTGCAAAGGGGTTGTGCCGTGCAATGGCAGCGAGAATGGCTTCCAGCTCCGCTTGTGGCGCCAGGTCGATTTTGGTGAGAATGATGCGGTCGGCCAGGGCCAACTGGGTGGCGGCTTCGCGAAACGAGGCCAGCGCATGCAGGCCGTGAACGGCATCCACGCAGGTAATCACGCCGCCAAATCGATAGTGGGCCGCAACGGACGGATCGGCCATCAAAGTGTTGACGAGCGGGCCCGGGTCGGCCAGGCCCGAGGTTTCCACGACGACGCGTCCGAACGGCGCAATCTCTGTTCGCAGGCGCCTGTAATACAGGTCTTCCAGGCAGTCCTGCAGCGGGTTGTTCATCGCACAGCACAGGCAGCCGGAGTCCAGCAGCATGATATCGCTGTCGTCGGATTTTTCCAGAAGCGCGTGATCCAGGCCAACCTCGCCGAATTCGTTGACTATGACGGCGGTATCGGCAAAGGAGGGCTGGTGTATCCACTGCGCAAGCAGCGTGGTTTTGCCGCTGCCGAGAAATCCCGTCAATAGATAGACGGGCAGCTTTTCGGCCGTATCGTTTGTCGACATTGATGGATCTTTCAGGGTAAACAGGCCCAGGGGTCAGCTGGCTTCCCGCAGGGGCAGGTTTTCAAGGTATTCCTCCACTTCACGCGAGGGAATGACGTCGGCGTATTTGCAGTTCAGGTCGAACAGATTGATCGCATGGCTGGCCTGGAAGCGGTCGAAAGCGGCTTCTTCGGGAATGATGACCTTGAAGTTGTACGAGTAGGCATCGACAGCTGTTGCGCGCAGGCACCCGGACGAAGTGCAGCCCACCAGGATCAGGGTGTCCACGTCAAGAAAGTTCAGATGGCTCATGAAAATCGTGCCGAAGAAGCACGAGGGTTTCTGCTTGCTGATGCGAATGTCCTGCGGACGCGGCGCCAAGGGTTCCACCGTCTCGGTGGCATGGGTATGGGCGATGACCGTTTTTTCGCCGCCGCGATGATTCTTGCCCACCTGTACGCCGCTGTCCATCAGGTCGGGGCGCCGGCCGCTTTCCGTGTAGAACACGGGAATGTTCTTGTCGCGCGCCAGCTTCAAGAGCGGCACCATATGCGCGACGGCATCCCAGGCTTCTTTGCCGCAGTGCGTGCGGTATTGCTTGAGGCCGTCGAGAATTTCCTGTGGGGTATCGCCGCAAAAATTGTATTGAACATCGATGATGAACAGCGCCGGGCGCTTGCCAAAGCCGCCGCGTTTTCCATAGCCAGCCACTTTCAGTACTTCCTGGTCGCGTTCGGTAAGGAAATCATCCCAGATTCGTTTTGTATCGCTCATGATTTTTCCGTTTGAATGAATAAATATTGGCTCAGAGGCGGCGCAGGAAACGGCCGCCGGGGTGGGCACGCGCTTCGTCCGTAATGCGCCCGTCCTGCATGATGGTGCGCCCGCGCACCAGCGTGCGCACAGGCCAGCCCTTGATGGCCATGCCTTCGTAGGGTGAATAGTCGGCGTGGGATTCCAGCGTTGCGGGATCGACCATTTTTTCCAGGTCGGGGTCGACTATCAGCAGGTCCGCGTCTTTGCCGATCTCGATGCTGCCTTTGCTTGGCATGTTGTAGATATGCGCCGAGTTGGCCGAGCAGAGCTCGATGATCCTGGGAAGGGGAATATGGCGGCGGTGATACCCTTCGTGCAGCATGATGGGCAGGATCATGCCGGTACCGGGGAAGCCATTGCTCGCCGCCCAGATATTCTTGTCTTTCGTGACGCGTTTGCGCGGAACGTGATCCGATCCGATAGTTGTGATCGACCCATCCAGGACTCCCTCCCACATGGCCTCTACATCGCCCTGGCCGCGTACCGGAGGATTGACCTTCGCATAAGGGCCGGCGGGCGATTCGTCATTCAAAAAAAGATAATGCGGGCAGCTTTCTACGTAGATAGGCGGGCCGTTGCGGCGCTGGCGGTGGCGGCGCACCTCGTCAAGCGCTTCACGGCTGCTCAGGTGCACGATATTGACGGGCGTATGGGTCCTGGAGGCGAAGTAGCAAACCCTGTGGACATTCTCGGCTTCAAGGAAATCCGGGCTCTGTTCGTTCCAGGCCTTCAGGTCGTCCCTTCCCGCGGCGCGCAGCGGGTCTCGCAGCACCGGGATGACTTCCACGTTTTCGCAATGCACGCCCAGCACAGCCCCGGGGATCCGGGCTGTCTCGCGCAATGCGGAATAGAGCAGGCCGTCGTCGATATCGGTGAAGCCTTGCGCCAAGCCTGCCGCGCCCTTGTACATCATGTAGAGCTTGTACGAGGACACGCCGAAGCGAGTCGAGATTTCTTCCAGGGTTTGAACATGCAGATGGCTGGTGATGCCGAAATGAAAGCCGATGTCGATGCAGCTTTGCCGTTCGGCCAAGGTTCGCGCCGCTTCGAAAGAGTCGCGTATGTCTTTGGAGCGGTGAAACGACAGGGCGGATGTCGTGCCGCCCAGTGCCGCGGTGCGCGACTCGGTTTCGAAGTCGGTTTCGGGCGAGCCGAATCCGAAATGCACATGGGGGTCGATGATGCCGGGCAGCAGCCACAGGCCCTGGCAGTCGATGGTTTCGCGCGCGGCCAGATCGGCTCCGTGTTCGGCGATGACGGCGATGCGGCCGTCCTTGATGCCAAGCACGCCGTCGGTCAGTCCTTTATGAGGGAGCAGCAACCGGGCGTTGGTGATAAGAGTGTCTAGAGCCATGCCGATATCTCAATGGGATGTTGTGGGGGTGGTGGAAATGCCGGAGCGGGAAGTCTCGGCGGGAATGAAGGAGCGCAGGACGCTTTTGGGTATGCCGCCGGCCGCCATCAAGCCGCGCTCGGCGGTCGTCAGGACCTGTGCTGTAGCCTGGAAGCGGATCACATCGCCCGATTCGTTGTGCGCGGTCACTTCCACGGGCCTGCCGGTCTTTACGGCTTCCGCCACATGTTCGAAGCTGAACCGTTCAGTTCCTGTCAGCCCTAATTGGCGCCATCCCTGGCCTGGAAGAAAGGCCAGCGGCAGGACACCCATGCCGACCAGATTCGCCCTGTGGATCCGTTCGAACGATTCCGCAATGACCGCCCGCACGCCCAGCAGCGCCGATCCTTTCGCGGCCCAGTCGCGGCTGCTGCCCGTGCCGTATTCCTTGCCTGCCAGCACGATGACGCCGCGGCCCTCGCGGCGATAGGCCTGGGCCGCATCGAATATGGTCATTTCTACATCATCGGGGAAATGGCGCGTCAGGCCGCCTTCGGTCTCGGGCATCAAGGCATTCTTGATGCGGATATTGGCGAACGTGGCGCGGGCCATGACTTCGAAATTGCAGCGCCGTCCCACATAGCTGTTGAAGTCGCGTGGCTGGATGCCGGCGGCCAGCAGATATAGCCCGGCTGGCGTCTCGCTGGGAATTTCGCCCCCCGGTGAAATATGATCGGTGGTGAGCGAATCGCCGAACGCGGCCAGTACACGGGTTTCACACAGATCGTCGGCAAGCCGCTCAAGCGCATTGTCGTCGGGCGTGCCTTGAAAGAACGGCGGCTCCACCAGATAGTGGGAGGACGGATCCCATGGGAAGCGCTGGCCGGTCGGCGCGTGCAGCTCGTGCCACATCGCGGCGTCGAAATTGGCGGGATCGTAAGTGGCGGTGAACAGTTGCTGCTGCTGGGCGAAGGGCAGCAGTGCGGCGATTTCGGACGACGACGGCCACAGGTCGCGCAGATAGACCGGATCGCCATTGGCGTCGCGGGCGAGCGCTTCGTTTTCGAAGTCGATATCGATCCGTCCCGCCAAGGCATAGGCGACCACCAGCGGCGGCGAGCCGATGTAATTGGCGCGGATCAGCTTATGGATGCGGCCTTCGAAGTTGCGGTTGCCCGACAAGACGGCGGCGACCACCAGTTTTTGCGTTTCGATTTCCTGGGCGACATCCGGGGCCAGGGGCCCGGATTTGCCGCCGCAAGTCGTACAGCCATAGCCGATGGTATGAAAGCCCAGGGCTTCCAGCGCCGGTGTCAATCCTGCCTGATCCAGATAGCGGGTGACGGCGCGCGAACCGGGTGCCAGCGAGGTCTTGACCCACGGCGCCGCTTTTAGTCCGCGTGCCAGGGCTTTTTGCGCCAGCAGCCCGGCGGCCAGCATGACGGAAGGGTTGGAGGTATTCGTGCACGATGTGATCGCCGCCAGCACGACAGCACCATGGCGCAATGAGGTTTCCGGCAGTGCCGGCGCGGAGGCTGTCGCTTTGGCGGCGAAGCCGCCCTGTCCCTGCGGGGCATGCAGCCTGGATCGGAAATCGGCCGGTATGTCGCCGATGGCCAGGCGATCCTGGGGCCTGCTGGGGCCCGCCAGGCTGGGCACGGCCTGGCTCAGATCGATCTCGACGAGGCGCGAGTAATGGGCGTGTTCCGAGCCGGCTTGGCGAAACAGGTGATTGGCGCGGCAATAGGCCTGGACCGATTCGATATGTTCGGCTGTGCGGCCGGTCGTGCGCAGATAATCGATGGTTTGTTCGTCGACCGGGAAAAAGCCGCAAGTGGCGCCGTATTCCGGCGCCATATTGGCGATCGTGGCACGTTCCGGCACACTCAGATCGGCTACGGCCGGGCCGAAAAATTCCACCATATTGCCGGCCACACCTGCTTTGCGCAGCATTTGCGTAACCAGCAGGGCGGCATCGGTGGTCAGGGCTGGGGCGCGTATTGCTCCCGTGAGCCTGACGCCTATTACCTCCGGAATGGGAAAGGTGTAGGCGTGGCCCAGTACAGCCGCCTCGGCGTCAATGCCGCCGACACCCCAGCCCAGCACGCCCAGGGCGTTGATCATGGGAGTGTGGGAGTCGCCGCCTATGACGAAATCGGGATAGGCCCACGTGCCGTCGGCGCGGTCCGTGCACGAAATTACCGGGGCGATATGTTCGAGATTGACTTGGTGGATGATGCCCGTGCCGGGAGGAAATACGCGCACTCCGTTGAAAGCCTGCTGCGCCCATTTCAGGAAGCGGTAGCGTTCTTCGTTGCGTTCGAATTCACGATGCAGGTTGCGCGCCACGGCATCGGGGCCTGCCCAATTGTCGACTTGCAAAGAATGGTCGACGATCAGATCCACGGGGATGCGGGTATCGACGGCCTTTATGTCGCCATGGTGTTCCGCGACCGCATCGCGCAAGGCGGCAAGGTCTTGCAAGACGGGCAGGCCGCTGGAGTCGGGCAGAATCACGCGGGTGACATACAAAGGCAGGTCCACCCCCGTGTTGCCGCGCCAATTCAGCAAGGCCTGGATTTCGCTGTCGGCGACAGGGTCGCCCCATGCGCGGTGTCTGCACAGATTTTCCAGCAGTATTCGAATTACATAAGGAAAGGCGGCGATGTCCAGGCCTGCCGCTTCTGCCTCGGAGGCAATGCTGGCATAGCGCAGAGTGCGATCGCGGATGGGAAGCGTGGCAATCATGGCGGGCTACTCGATGACAGGAAACAGTGAAGACTCGATCTTTATGGGATACCTGGATTTGATTATTGGCGACGCATCATAATAATGTCAACACTTTAATAAAACTGTTTAAAATACTGATGCTGTTTCAGCAGGATTTTGGCTTGTTTTTTGTGGAATAAATATGAGTATATGTGATAGAAACATCGAAATAGCCATATAAAGTATAAGTATTTTCCCTTAAGCAGGAATGGGGCTGCTTAGAGGATCGGTTTTTTCTTTGGCTTCCATTTTGTCTAAAAAGTTGACAGAATTCGGGCGTGGCTGATAATCTGTTAACACTATGACTCAATCTCAAACTACTCTGTTGCGCACTGGCGACTCCCAGGAACCGCTTTCCGAGCGGGTGTTCGGGCAAATGCTGGATGCCATATATCAGGGCCGGCTGCTACCGGGCAGCATCATCAATGAAGTGACGCTGGCGCAGGAGTTCGGTGTCAGCCGCGGGCCGGTGCGCGAAGCGGTTCGCCGGCTGCAGGGTATTCAACTGGTAACACGCGAGCCCTATGTCAAAGCACGGGTGGTTTCTTTGTCGGGGCAATCGGCGCTCGAGCTCTTTCAGATGCGCATGGCGCTCGAAGGGGTTGCCTGCAATCTTGCGACCCGGCGCATGAGCGATGCCGAAATTGCGTCCTTGTCGTCGGAGCTTGAACGAGACCGGCAGCTTCAACTGGACGAACAAGGCAAGCAAACCAATATGCGGCGAGTGTTCGATTTTCATGAGCGCATTGTTCATGCCAGCGGCAATCAACGGATCATCAATGCCCTGTGCGGCGATTTGTACCATTTATTGCGCATCTATCGACGGCATTCGGGCACCGTGCTCGAGCGCAAGCACGATGCCTACGCAGAACATTGGCAGATTCTCAGGGCGATCAAGGTGCGTGATGCCGACCTGGCTGAATCGCTGATGCGCTCGCATATCGGGCGCGCGGCGCAGCACCTGTCGGAACATCTGGTCGAATCGAATTTCGCTTCGGGTCGAAGGGCCTGAGTTTCCGGCGACGGGGTATGCAAGATCCTTTAGGAGTGATGGAAATGAATAATCCGCATGAGTTCCCGGGCCTGCCCAATGAGGCAGATTCAGCCGAGTCGACCACGGCTGCTTCGGCCCACGGCATATCGCGGCGTTCCCTGATGCGCGCGGCATTGGCTGCGCCGGTGGCGGCGCTGGCTTCCCGCACCGCCTTCGCCGACGATTTTCCGTCGCGTCCTCTGCACATGATCGTGCCCTTTCCCGCAGGCGGTTCGTCCGACGCGTTGAGCCGAATCGGCGCAGCCGCCTTGTCCTCGCAATTGGCTCAGTCCGTCGTTGTCGAAAATCGCGGCGGGGCGGGAGGCAATATTGCCGCCGACTACCTGGCGCGCAGTCCGGCCGACGGCTATACGTTGCTGGTTGCGGGGCAGGCCATCATGGCCATCAACAAGGCCTTGTACAGCAAGATTTCGTACGATCCGCAAGCCTTTGCCTATGTGGGCATGCTGGGCAACAATGCCAATGTCCTGCTGTCCAATCCCAAGGTCCTGCCCGCGCGCAATGTGGCGGAACTGATCGCCCTGGCCAAGGCTCAGCCCGGCAAGATTCCCTTCGGATCCAACGGCATAGGCTCCTTGTCGCACTTGACCGCCGAGGTCTTTGCCGCCGCGGCGGGAGTCAAGTTCCTGCATGTGCCTTATCGCGGCGCGGCGCCCATGGCGACGGATTTGCGTGCGGGCCGCATTGCCTTCTGTTTCACGGGCTCGACTCTTGCCGTGTCGCTGGCCAACACAGGTGCCCTGCTGGCGCTTGCCGTCACGACGGCTCAACGCATCGATCAGCTTAAAGATACCCCTACCTTGGTGGAGTCGGGCTTTCCCATGCTCGATGCCCCATCGTGGTGGGCGCTGATGGCAACTCCAGGCACGCCCGGGCCCGTATTGGCCAAATTGCGCAAGGCATTCGCCGCGGCCGCGGCCACGCCCGCCTACCAGACCGCCTTGAGGAACCAGGCTACTTTGCCGGCCTTGCTGCCGCCTGAAAAGGCCGACGCATTCTTTGCGCACGAACGCCAGGTCTGGACGAGCGCGGTCAAGTCCAGCGGGGCGCGCGCCGAATAGGCCACGCCCCGGAGCCCTGCCGACAGCAGGGCGCTTTCAACAGATTCAACAGAATTCCCATTCTTTTTCTTATATCAGAATGAGCCCCAGTTACACTTCAGGAACCAGTCCATGAGCACTAACCCCCGCAAATTTCGAGAGCTTCTGAAAAACGAGGCCTTTATTGTTTCGCCGGGCGTCTATGACGGCTACAGCATTCGCCTGGTCGAGGCCGCCGGCTTTAAAACCGCCGCCACCAGTGGAGCCGCCTTATCCAATTCCATGTTGGGTGTGGCCGATATTGGTGTCATGGGCTTGACCGAAAACGTGAATCACTGCCGCAACCTTGCGCGTTCGGTATCCATTCCTCTGACCGCCGATGCCGACACGGGCTATGGCAATCCGGTGAACGTATTCCATACTGTGCGGCAATTCGAAGAAGCGGGCGTCGCAGGTATCAATCTGGAAGACCAGGTCAGTCCCAAGCGTTGCGGCCACATGCCCGGCAAAGATGTCGTCAGCCTGGCCGAAATGGTCAAGAAGATAGAAGCCGCCTGCCTGGCCAGGCGCGACGATGACTTCGTCATTATCGCCCGCACGGATTCCATCGCGGTCGAAGGCATAGACGGGGCCGTCAAGCGTGCCAAGGCCTATGCCGCCGCGGGTGCCGATATGCTGTTCCCCGATGCGGTGCGCACCGAAGACGATATCAAGCGTCTGGTCGATGCCGCGGGGATCCCGCTCAGCGTCAACATGGGGTTTGGCATCCGCTCCCGCCCCACGACACCGATCATTCCCATTCCGCGGCTGAAAGCCATTGGAGTCAAGCGCATCAGCTTGCCGCGCATGCTGCCGGCCGCCGCGATCCATGGCATGACCCAGGCCCTGAGGCTCATGCAGGAAGTAATCAGGACCGGACAGCCGATCGACCGCCCCGATTTGCTGGTGGGAATCGAAGACATCATGAAGCTCATGGGCTACGAGGAAATGCGCGAGCTTGAGAAGCGCCTTACTACCCTAGATCCTGAGCCTTTGGGCGTTTGAGCGCGACTTTGCAAAGCAAGGCTGCAGCCATGAACCATTGCCTCGTTACGGGATCCGCATCCGGTATAGGACTGGCGCTGGTCGACAAGCTTCTGGCCGCAGGCTGGCAGGTCGATGGGGTGGACCGCGTGGCGGGCCCTTCCGGCGCAAACCCCTGCTATACCGGGCACCAGGTAGACCTGGCCGATATGGCGGCATGCCGGGAATTCGCCGCGGCCTTGCGAGGACGCGGCATTACGGCGTTCGTGCATTGCGCGGGAATCATGCGCACCGGTGGCGTAAGCGATACCGATAGCGCGGCCGCCGATCTTCTTTGGAGGATCCATGTCGCGGCACCCATGACGCTGATGCATGCCCTGGCTGATGAGTTGCCCGACCTTCACGGCCGGGTTGTCCTGGTGTCGAGCCGTGCCGTGCTGGGGCGTGCGGGGCGGGCCGCCTATGCGGCCAGTAAGGCGGCGCAGATCGGCATGGCGCGCAGTTGGGCGGCTGAATTGATAGTTCGTGGCATCACCGTGAATACGGTGGCTCCCGGGGCGGTCGATACGCCCATGTTGTCAGGCCCGGACCGAGGGGCTCCGGCGCGAGTGGCGCTGGCGTTGGGCCGGCTGATCCGACCCGACGAGGTTGCCGCGACCATTGCATTCCTGTTGGGTCCCGATGCCGGGGCGATTACCGGGCAAACCTTGTATATCTGCGGCGGCGCGTCACTCGAGATCGCTACGCTCTAGGCCATAAGCCGATATGTATCGGTGTTCCATTTTTTTTATTTTCCATAAATCGGAGACAAAACGATGAAAAGTTCTACCAGGCAAGATAATTCGATAATGGGTTCCCGGATGCGCCGGGGATTTATCAAGGCATGCTGGCTGTCGGCGACGCTGTTGGGTCTTGGCATGACGGCGCAGGCTTCGGCCGAGTCCGCGGCCAGCTTTCCCTCGCGGCCGGTCACCATTGTGGTGCCGTTCCCGCCGGGAGGCCCGACCGATATCGTAGGCCGGTCGCTGGGCGCGGCGCTATCCAAGAAATGGGGGCAATCCGTGATCGTCGAGAATCGGCCCGGCGCGGGTGGCAATATCGGCTCGACCATGGTTGCTCGCGCTCAGCCCGACGGCTATACCTTGATCCTGGGTGTGACGGGCTCGCATGCGATCAACAAATGGCTCTACAAGTCGCTCCCCTATGATCCGCAGAAAGACTTCGAACCGGTCAGCCTGGCGGTGATCTATTCCAATGTCATCGTCGCCAACCCCAATTTTCCCGCCAACAATCTGCAAGAGCTGATTGCCCTGGCGAAGAAAAATCCCAACAAGTACAGCTATGGATCGGACGGTAACGGCACTGCCAGCCATTTGTCCATGGAACTGCTGAAGGAACAAGGCAAATTCAAACTGGTCCATGTGCCCTACAAGGGCAGTGCGCCCATGCTCAATGACGTGATGGGCGGCACGATCCCATTGGGCATTACCGGGCTGCCTTCGGCCCAACCCATGATCCAGGGGGGGCGGCTCAAAGTCATAGGCCTCACCACGGCGCAAGACTACAGCGGTAATCACTATCCCACTATTGCCGGCCAGGGTTTTCCGAAATACGACATCGCTCCTTTCTCGGGAATTTTTGCTCCAAAAAATACGCCTCCCGCTATTGTTGCAAAGATCTCCGCCGACATGGCCGATGTCTTGAATCAGGCCGATATGAAAGAAAGAATGGCCAAGCTGGGCCTCAAGCCGATGCCGACAACGCCCAAGCAAACCGCCGATTTCCAGGCCAAGCAGATCGAGCAATGGAAGAAAGCCGTGGAGATTTCCGGGGCATCGATCAATTAAGGAAGCCGTTCATGGTCGCGCGCAGGGCTGAAGTCGAATTCGACGCCGAGGTGGATGTACTGGTCGTTGGGGCGGGCGGTTGCGGCCTGACCGCGGCGCTTGCCGCAAGCAGCGCCGACCCGAATGCCTCCATCGCGGTGCTGGAGAAAGCCGATCGCCTGCAGGGAAATACATTGCTCTCCAGTGGCTCGATTCCAGCGGCGGGCACGCGGTTCCAGGCCCTGGCCGGCGTCCACGACACCGCGCAGGATTTCCTGGATGATCTGGAGCGCGTGGCGGGCCCCCATCAGGCGCACGCTTTGGCGCGCCGGCTTGCCGGGGTGTCCGCCGAGCTGGTGGAATGGCTGGTCGATGATGCCGGCGTCAGCCTGACGCTCGTGGAAACGTACAAGCATATCGGCCACCGTCGACACCGCTTGCATTCGCCACCATCGCGCCGCGGAGAAGATCTGCTCAACGACCTGGCGCGCACCGCAGAGGCGCGCCGCATACCCGTGGCCATGGGCAATCGTGTCGTCGACCTTGTCCTATCCGGCCAGGGAGCGGTGTGCGGCGCGATAACCCGGGGCAAGGACGGCAGCGGTACCGTTCTGGGCGCTCGCGCCGTAATACTCGCGACCAATGGCTTTGGCAACAATCGGGCATTGCTGGCACGCTATTGCCCGGAGCTTGCACAGGCGCCCTACGGTGGCTCCATGGGCAGCGAAGGCGAAGCCATACGCTGGGGCGAGGAACTCGGGGCCGGGCTGGCCAATATGGCCGCGTATCAAGCCCATGCAAGCCTGGCCGATCCGCACGGGTCGCTGGTAACCTGGACCGTGATTGAAAAAGGCGGTGTCGTCGTCGATCGCGATGGCCGCCGGCTTGGCGATGAGAGCATGGGTTATTCGGCTTTCGCCGCGCTCGAATTGGGGCGCGATGGGCCTTTCTATGTCATTGCCGATACGCGGGTACGGGACGCCACTGCCGCGGGGCAAAGCGAGTATGCCGGACTCGTCGGTCATAACGGCGTGCTGGTATCCGATAGCGCCGCAGCCCTTGCCCGGCGCCTGGGCATGGACGAACAGGTTTTCGCTGGTACGCTGGACGCGGCGGCTGGCGCGGCGCAAGGCCGGATGGCTGACCCGCATGGCCGCCTGGATTGGGGTTTGGGTCCGCTGCGCGCGCCTTACACCGCGACACGCATTGGGCCGGCCTTGTTCCACACACAGGGAGGCCTGCGCGTTGATGACGATGCCCGCGTTCTGCGTCCCGACGGATGTCCCATTGCGGGTTTGTACGCAGGTGGGGGTGCCGCCTGCGGGATCAGCGGCGTTCGTGGGGGTGCTGGATATATGTCCGGCAATGGTTTGCTGGCTGCGCTGGGGCTGGGCTACCTGGCTGGCCGCGCGGCGATTCGGGACCTCCATTGAAGAAATGACTGGGCAGCGGCGCCGCTGCCTCGAGTTTTCGTTGCGTCCTCGGGCAAATCGAGCCTATTTGCGCATCGCGGCTCAGCGCTCCGATATTCCTGCGGTCCTTTTCACTGTGCTGTCACATCGGGGCGATATTCTTGGGTTCCACAAAAATAAGGACTCCCCATGGCCCTCAGCCTCGCCGACATTCGTTCCTTGTTTCAGGAGTATGGTTCTTCGCTGTATAGCGGCGAAGCGGTGACGCAATTGGAGCATGCGCTTCAGACGGCGTCCCTGGCTGAACGAGAAGGCGCGTCGAAGGCCTTGATAGCGGCATCGTTGTTGCATGACCTGGGCCATATCTTGTGCCTGCTGCAGGCTGCGAGCGCCCAGCCCAAGCTGGGAACGGACGATCTGCATCAGTTTTATGCCCTGCCGTTTCTGCAGTCGACATTGCCCGACGCCGTGCTCGATCCCATCAAGCTTCATGTCGACGCCAAGCGCTGCCTGTGCGCCATTGACAATGGCTATTACTCGACTCTGTCGCCCGCTTCCGTTCAGAGTCTGCGGTTGCAGGGCGGCGTCTTCAATGCGGCGGACGCCGAGAATTTCCTGCAGCGTCCTTTTGCCCAGGACGCCTTGCGCCTGAGGCGCTGGGATGACAAGGCCAAGATACCGGACGCCGCGACGCCCGATCTTGAACATTTCCTGGCCATAGTCGCCGATGTACAAATGGCCCATGCCTGACTTTATGCGTCAACAGCGTGCGCCCACAAGGGCCGCGTTCGCGGCGCCGAGTGCGATGGGGTGCTTGCTTCGCTCGGATGGGGCCGGGGCGGCGTTGGCGGGGCCATCAATGTCGGCATGTTGAATAGGCTCCTCCAGCCTGAACTGATACACCGCAGCCTCCAGTCCATCTGCCTGTTCCTGTTGGGCCAGGGTGGCTTGGGCCGAGTCCTGCACCAGGCTGGCATTGTGCTGGGTGATGCCGTCCATCTGGCTTACGGCCAACGCAACTTGATGGATACCGCTGGCTTGCTCGTCCGATGCGGCGGTGATTTCGCTCATGATGTCGCTGACCTGCTGTACCGACCGCAGGATCTCTTCCATCGTGGCGCCGGCGCTGTCGACCAGGCTGCCGCCCGCGTCGATTTGAGTCACCGAGTGATCGATCAGGGATGCGATTTCCTTGGCTGCGCTGGCCGAGCGCTGGGCCAGGCTCCGAACTTCGGATGCGACGACGGCAAATCCCTTGCCCTGTTCGCCGGCACGCGCGGCCTCGACCGCGGCATTGAGCGACAGGATATTGGTCTGGAAGGCGATGCGGTTGATGACATCGATAATGGTGACGATTTGACGCGAGCTTTCCCGTACGGCGTGCATGGTGGTCACCGCTTTTTGAACGGCCTGACTGCCGCGCAGGGCATTTGTTCTGGCGGTTTGGACAAGCATGTTGGCCTGCAGGGCGTGGTCGGCGTTTTGCTTGACCGTGACGCTCAATTCTTCCATGGAGGCAGCGGTTTCCTGCAGGCTGGCGGCCTGAGCGGCGGTGCGGTGCGACAGGTCGACATTGCCGCTGGAGAGGCGGCGCGAGGCCGTGGCAATTTGTACGCTGCGGTCGCGTACGTCCCGGACCACATGCTGCAGGCTTTGGCCTATGCCATTGAGCGCGCGCAGCAGGCTGCCGAGCTCGTCGCGGCGCTCAACTTCGGCCTGGGCGGTAAGATCGCCGGCGGCAATCCGCTGGGCGACCCGTACCCCCTGGTCCAGAGGCCGCTTGATGGCTCTATATAAACAGAACAGGGCCAGCGCGCTGCTCAGGAGCAGGGCAGTCAGCGCGAACGACGCAATGCGATAGGCTGTCCGGCTGGCCAGGTCGGCGGCCAGGACATCGGTGGCAAAGCGGTTGGCTTGCTGCCGATCGAAATCATCGATGGTTTTTGAAATATCGTTTGCGGCATTGGCGTACTGCTGTCCGAATACCATGACCTTGGCCAGCATGGGATCGGGCAATTTGACTTTGATGCCGCCTTGGCCGTCGTCGAATTGTCCGCTGGCGGTGCTGATGGCTTCGATCTGGGTTTGGGCGAGCTTGGCCGATTGGGCGAAGGCGGAATCGATTTTGGCGGTTTCTTCCGGAGAGAAGCCGGCACGATCCAGTTCTTCCCTGAGCGATGTTTTCTTTCCTTGCGCATCGGGCGCTGAGCCTTCCATGACGGCGAGACGATGCCGGTAGCTTTCTTCGAATTCAGGCTGTCCGCTGGCCACGAAAGCCATCGCGTCGCGGGTCTGGTTCTGCGCATATAGCTTGAATTCAGTCGCGAGATGGGTGGCGTGGTAGCGTTGATCTTCGATGTGCTTTAAATGCTGTATAGCCCGCGTCAGGTTTTCAAGGGCGCCGAAGGCCAATAGGGAAAACAGCAGCAGGACGGCCAGAATACCGATGAAACTGTTTTTTAGAGTGAACCATTTTTTCATGCAAAGACCTGTATGGATGCGTGGTGTGTGCGGCGAGAATTATTGCATCGCATCATTACAGATTAGGGACAGGCATGCCGCGTGCATTGCCTCCGCGCGAATGCCGTAATGCCCGTGGGCGCGGCTGCGAGGCCCAGCCCTGCGCCTGGCGGTATCCGCGCCGCCGGAACGCTCCAGAAGGACCTGATGCCGGGTATTTCCCGCCCGCCCTTTTCTGCGTGTTTACCCCTAATTTCGGGCTCTTCGGCAGGATGCCGCCGGAAATCGGTTGACACCCAAAAGCTTATGTATATACTTTTCATTGGGCGTGATAAAAGCCCTGCGCAAGCAAAATAACCAGTGATCGGCAAGCCGGCAAAAAGTATCCCTGTGTGTGATACAAAGGCTTTTCATCTATAGCGAGGAGTGCAAGGAAATGCGTGTGTTCTCAACTTTGAAATTATGTCTGGCCACGGCGTGTCTGGCGGTTGCCGCCATGCCGGCTCACGCCGACGACCAGTTGGCCAGGGTCAAGAAGGCCGGCGAACTGGTTCTGGGCACGGAAATGCAGTTTGCGCCCTTCGACTTCCTGAAGGACGGCAAGCAAGAGGGTTTCAACAAAGAGCTCTTTGCCGAAGTGGGAAAAGGGCTGGGTGTGAAAATCCGTTTTATCGACTTGCCCTGGCCCAGCGTGCTGCCCGGCCTTGACGCCAAGAAATTCGACATGGTGGCGGGGCCTTTGAACGTGACCAAGGCGCGCATGGAACGCTACACATTCACCCTGCCGATTGCCGACGGCACCGTGGCCCTGCTCAAGCGCACCAGCGACAAGGCATTGCAAAAGCCCGCGGACATCGCTGGCAAAGCGGTGGGCGGCGGCAAAGGCTCGGCGCAGCTCGAACAGTTGAAGGAGTTTGCCGATACCTTGAATCCCAAGCCGCAGATCAAGGAATACATCGATAACAATCAGGCCTATGCCGACCTGGCCGCCGGGCGTATCGTGGCGGTAGGCAACTCGCTGACCAATATCGCCTATGTGGCGCAGCAGCGGCCCAAAATGTTCACGGTGGTCAAGCCGGCGTTTGGCAAGAAAGTGTATTTCGCCTACATGGGCCTGAAAGGCGCCGATAGCAAGCCCCTGCTCGACGCCATCGACAAAGTCATCCTGGCCATGCATAAAGACGGCCGTCTGGCCGCCTTGCAGAAGAAATGGTTTGGCGTGGAAATGGATGTGCCTACGGGGCCTTTCGTGCCCAACGTGTAGTATTTTCTTCCCGGGCCCCGGCACACAAAGGTTTCGGGGCCTTTTCAATACGCAATACGGCACCGATTCAATACGCCCATGTTTGATTTTCACGCGATTATCGATTCCTTTCCCTTGTTGATCAAGGCGGCGGAAATGACGATATTCATCTCTGTGCTTGGCTTGTGCGCCGGCTATGTGCTGGCCATCGGCGTCTCCAGCGCGCGTCTGTCGCCGCGCCGCGCCCTGCAACGCGCGGGGGCGGTTTATGTGTTTGTGTTTCGGGGGGTGCCGCTGATCGTGCAGCTCATGATGGCATACTATTTTTTGCCGTTCGTGGGGATCAACGTCTCACCCATTGTGGCCTCGGCCCTGGCCATTTCCCTGTGCGAAGGCGCCTATCTGGGCGAGATACTGCGCGGCGGTTTTCTGGGTATTCCCAGAGGGCAGCTCGAAGCGACGCAACTGCTGGGTTTTTCGCGTTTCGACACACTTCTCAGAATTGAAATCCCGCAGGCGCTCAAGCTCACCATGCCTTCGCTCATCAACGAGATGATCATGCTGGTGAAGGCATCGTCGCTGATTTCCATCGTGGGCGTAGCGGAAATCACGCGCACCGCGCAAAACATCGCGGCAAGCACCTTCCTGCCCCTCGAGACGTATGTGGCTGCCGGCTGTGTCTACATGGTGATCAACGGCGCCTTGTCGCTGGCCGGTCACGCGGCCGAGCGCCGTTTCGGAAGGTCCTGACGCAATGACATTCAACATGACTCTGATCAGCCATTATTGGCCGAACATCATCAATGGATTTCTGGTCACGCTCGGTACCTGGATTGGGGCGGTATTGCTGGGCATTGCACTGGGCTTTGTCATTGCCGTGCTGCAGCTGTTCGGCGGGCGCTGGGTACGGGCGATTCTGCGCGTGTACATTGAAGTGCTGCGCACTACGCCGTTCCTGATCCAGCTGTTCATTCTTTATTATGGCGGCCCTTCGATAGGGATCGAACTGTCGGCCATAGCGGCCGGCGTTGTCGGGCTGGCGATATACGGCAGCGCCTATTTCGCCGAGTCGTTCCGCTCGGGTTTCATGTCTGTGCCGCGCGGCCATATCGAGGCCGCGCAGTGCCTGGGCATGTCCAGGCTGGCCATAGTCTGGCGCGTGCAGTTGCCGCAGATGCTGGTCATCATCACGCCGGCCCTGGTCAATCTGATCATTATCCTCAGCAAGGAAACCGCGGTGCTCTCGGTGGTGACGGTACCGGAGCTCACCGCGGTTCTGACGCAAATCGGTACCGAGCAATTTTCCTATGTCGAGACGACATTGATTCTATGTGTGTGTTATTTGTTGCTTATCGGAGTCACCGAGCGCCTGGGCCGCTGGGCCGAGCTGCGCATGAGCCGTTTTTTGGTGCGCTAGGCGCATGGCGGCGAACCGAGGCTCCTGCCCGGTTGCGCCTGTGCCGCGCAAAACGACAGGTTTTATTGGGCGGGCGCAGGCTTGCCTGTCAGGAGACAAGATGAATCGAAACGCTTCGGCGAGTGCGCAGCAGTCCCAGGATTATCTGATTGAAGCGCGTGGCATCAGCAAGTATTACGGACAGACTCGCGTGCTGAACAATATATCGCTTGGGGTGCGCAAATCCGAAGTGACCTGCATTATCGGCCCTTCCGGTTCGGGGAAAAGCACTCTGCTGCGTTCCCTGGCCTTCCTGGAGGAATACGACGGCGGCGAAGTCCTGATCGAAGGCGAGCTGCTGGGCTATGCCGAAAAAGACGGCCAGCGCGTCAAGGCGTCGCTGGCGGAACTGAACCGGGTGCGCCGCCATGTGGGCATGGTGTTCCAGCAATTCAATCTGTGGCCGCACATGACCGCTGTCGGCAATGTGGCCGAAGCGCTGGTCCGGGTCAAGAAACTGTCGCGTGCCCAGGCGCACGAGCGCGCCCAGCGCATGCTGGCCAAGGTGGGGCTGGCCGAGAAGGCCGACGCCTATCCCATCCGCCTGTCGGGCGGCCAGCAGCAACGGGTGGCGATTGCACGCGCCTTGGCGATGGAGCCGCACATCATGCTGTTTGACGAGCCCACCTCGGCGCTCGATCCCGAACTGGTGGGCGAGGTCTTGCAGGTCATGAAAGATCTGGCGCGCGAGGGCATGACCATGGTGGTCGTCACGCACGAAATGGGCTTTGCCGCGCAGGTGGCCGACCGGGTCGTGTTCATCGACAAGGGCGAGATTGCGGCCAGCGGCCCGCCGGAACAGATTTTCCGCGATGCCAGCCAGCCGCGCCTGCAGCAGTTCCTGCAGAATTACCTCGATCGCAATGCCTTCTGGACCCGCTCTTCAGGCCCGCAGGCGGTCACGAGCAAAATCGTGGCCTGATTTCCCAATATCCCGTTTTTCGACAAAGCAGAGAGTTATGTTTGAGCATTTGGAGCGGTACGCCGGTGATCCCATTTTTCGTCTTGGTGAAGAGTTCCATCAAGACCCGCGGTCACAAAAGGTCAACCTGACGGTGGGCCTGTATTACGACAACGAGGGCGCCATCCCGCTCTTGAAAACAGTGCAGACGGCCGAAGCGCGGCGCATCGCCAACCCGCAGCCGCGCCCTTATCTGCCGATCGAGGGCCTGGCTTCGTATCGAAGCGCCGTTCAAAAGCTGGTGTTTGGCGCCGGCCACGAGGCCCTGCATTCCGGGCGCGTGGCCACCATACAAAGCGTGGGCGGAACCGGAGCATTGAAAGTGGGCGCCGACTTCCTGCATGCCGCGTATCCCGACAGCCAGATCTGGATCAGCGATCCGGCCTGGGATAATCACCACGCCATTTTCCAGGGCGCGGGCATCAAGACGCACACCTACACCTATTACGATCCCCAAACCAAGGCCCTGCTGTTCGAGCGGATGCTTGGCGACTTAAGCGCCTTGCCCAGGCACAGCATTGTCCTGTTGCATCCGTGCTGCCACAACCCGACCGGCGTGGATCTGTCGCAGGAACAATGGCTGCGGCTGATCCCGGTGCTGGAAGCCCACGAGCTGATCCCCTTCCTGGACATCGCCTACCAGGGCTTTGGCACAGGCCTGCAGGAAGATGCGTTTGCGATTCGCGCCATGGCCGACGCGGGCTTGTCGTTTCTGGTGGCGAATTCGTTTTCCAAGAATTTTTCGTTTTACGCCGAGCGCTGCGGCGGCTTGTCGGTGGTGTGCGCCTCGCGCGATGAAGCCGAACGCGTGCTGGGGCAACTCAAGGCCATTGTGCGCCGCATCTACTCGAACCCGCCCATGCATGGCGGGCAGGTGACGTCTACCGTTCTGAATGATCCTGAGCTATATGGCCTGTGGGAGCGGGAAGTGGCCGAAATGCGCGCCCGCATTGCCTTTGTGCGGCAGCAAGCCCACGAACAACTGAAGGTCAAATTGCCCGGCTACGACTCAAGCTATTTTGTTACGCAACAGGGCATGTTCAGCTATACCGGCTTGTCCATTGCGCAGTTGCGTGCGCTGCGCGACACGCATGGGGTGTATATCATCGACTCCGGGCGTATCAGCGTGCCGGGCCTGAATACCCACAATATCGATTACTTCACCGATGCCATGGCCAGCGTATTGCAGGAGTCGACGTAGGGGCGCCCCATGCCATGCGTATTCCGGGAGCTGATCGAAACGTAGGGGCGGCCCTTGTGGCCGCCCGATGCTGGCACAATACCTTTACGCAAACGACTAACTCAAATCATGCCAAACACCTCTGCCACCCCGACTCTGAGCACCTTGGCGGACTCGATTTCCAGTCTGCGGCCGAATGACGATATACAACGTTATTTGCAGGACGCCAGCGGCCTGCCGGCCAAGGGCGAGCCGGCCATCGTGTTTCGTCCCGCCACGCCCGAACAGCTTGCCGACATCGTGCGGGCCTGTCACAAGGAAGGACGTACGCTGACCATCCAGGGCGGCCGCACCGGCCTGGCCGGCGGAGCGGTTCCCGATGCGGGCGATGTCGTGATCTCGCTGGAGCAGCTCACCAAAGTGGAAGAGTTCGATACGGTGGGCGGCACCATTACCGTGCAGGCCGGCATGGTGCTGGAAAACCTGTGCGCACTGGTCGAAGAGCAGGGCTGGTATTTTCCTCTGGATTTAGGTGCGCGCGGCTCGTGCCAGATCGGCGGCAACGTGGCCACCAATGCGGGCGGCAATCGCGTGCTGCGCTATGGCACCACGCGCGAGCTGGTTCTGGGGCTGGAAGTGGTGTTGGCCGATGGCACAGTATTGTCCATGCTGAACAAGGGGCTCAAGAACAATACCGGGCTCGACCTCAAGCATTTGTTCATAGGCACCGAAGGCACCCTGGGCGTGATCACGCGCGTAGTGCTGCGGCTGTTCCCAAAACCCGAGCGCCGCTATAGCGCGCTGGCCGCCGTGCAAAATGTCGAGCAGGTTGCCCAGGTATTGAAGCTGGCGCGCGCACGCCTGCCCGAGCTGTCCTCGTTCGAGGTAATGTGGCAGAGCTATCTGCTTGCGGCCGGCGAGGTGCTTAAAAAAACGCCGCCCTTCCAGGCACAGTATCCGATTTACATCCTGCTCGAAACCGAGAGCCGTGATTCACCGCAGGCGGCTGCCGCTCTCGAGGAATTCCTGGGCGACCTGCTCGAGAACGGCCAGGCGCTGGATGTGATTGTTCCCCAGACCCACGAACAGGCAGCGCTGTTGTGGAAGTTCCGGGACGCAATCGGCGAGATTCTGCGCGAGATCCAACCCTACCTGGCTTTTGATGTGGGGATTCCCTTGCGGTCCATGGCGAGCTTTATCGAGATCATCGGCACCCGCTTGTCGCAGGCTTATCCTAATGCCAAGAACCTGTTTTTCGGGCACTTGGGCGATGGTAATCTGCATTTGTCGACGGGGCCCCATGTCGAGGCCGATCTATTGATCGTCGAAGAACTGGTGTATGCCGAAGTCGAACGCGTAGGCGGCAGCATCTCCGCCGAGCACGGCATAGGCCGCATCAAGAAGCCATTCCTCAAGTACAGCCGCAGCGCCACCGAGCGCTTGCTCATGCAGCAAATCAAGCTGGCCCTGGATGCGGACAAGGGGCTCAACAACAACCGCATCATCGATGTCTGACGACGACGCGCGGTGCGGCCAGGCGTAAGGGCGGCCTGTCGCACTCGTACGGATGGCTTGTCAGATTATGCGTAACGGCCCTTGGCCGCCCGTGGTTGATACGTCGCCGCCAAACGGGCAGGCATAAGGCCTGCCCCTACGGAAACGGGGAATTCTCTTTCAGGCCAGCATCTGCCGGTTCAATTCGCCCTGCGATTTTCCGCGCGCGGTCAGCCAGCGGTGGAAGGCGCGGCAATGCGGCCTGTCGAAGGCGCTGTGTTTCCATTTCAACACATAGGGCCAGGGCAGCGGTAAAGCGAGCTTGAAGGGAATGATCAATTGCCCCGTGGCCACTTCGCGCGCCATCATGGAGCATTGTGCCAGCGCAAAACCCTGCCCGGCCACGGCCGCTTCAATCGTCATTTGCGACAGCGAAAAAATTTGATGGCTGTGGATGACGACACCGTCGGGTGGACGATGGCGGCTGCCGGCCTGGCTGCGTCGCGTGCCGCTGGGCTCGGTCCGATGGCCGTCGCCGGCATCGTCATCCAGATAAGCAGCGAACCACTCCTGCCACGACGGAGGAGAGGTGAACTTGGGCCGCCAATCGGTCGACAGCAGCGGGTAGTCCAGGATCTCCATCGGGCTTTGCAGCGTATTCCTGGGCGCAATCAGTGCCGGGCTGCATACCGGCACCACGCTATCGGTATAGAGATCCAGGGAGTTCTGGGACGTGGCGCCTGTGTCGCCGTAAGTAATGCGGAAATCGATATCTTCCAGATCGTTCGAGGGTTCCGAGTGACTGCCCTTGAATTGAATGGTCAGATCAGGGTAATGGGCATCCTGCCATTCGAACACCAGCGGCGCCAACCAGGCTTTAAGCAGCGACGGCAGGGCGCTGATCGACAGGTTGCGCTGGTTCTTGGATCGATCAAGCTCGGCTTGGGCCTCGCGCAGAATTTCGAAGGCGTGCGAACACGATTCGTGAAAGCGCAGGCCCGCCGCGGTCAGCTTCAAACGTTTGCCGTCCTTGAAAGTCAGGCTGGCATTGAGCGCTTCTTCCAGCAGTTTGATCTGCTGGCTGATGGCCCCGGGTGTGATCTGCAGGCGCCTGGCCGCCTCGGCCAGATTGCTGCTGTGGCCGATCGCTTCGAAGATCTGCAGCGCCCGCAAAGGAGGTAGCGTATTCATGGATAAGGGCCTCAAGCGGATGGGTCCGCCCGGGTTTGCCGGACAGCGGCTGATGATTTAGATATTCTAAACAATAATTATTATTTCGGCAGGAAAATTTATCTTATTATTTACGCATGGAAGCAGTGCGAATCACGGGCGACCACAAGGGCCGCCCATAGGGGGGCTTGGGCAAGGGCCATACCCGGCTCCAGTAGGGGCAGGCCTTGTACCCGCCCGTTTGGCCGCGATGCATTAACCGCAGGTGACCACGGTGCTTGCTTCTACGGATCGATTGTGCGGATCATATGATCGCCCGTATATATATTCAACGGAGACTCTCATGTTTTTAAATAATGCCTGGTACGTCGCTGCGCTGGAAAGCGAGATCACCCGCACTCTGCACGCCACCAAGATCCTGGGTGAAGATATCGTCTTGTATCGCAAGCAGGACGGTCAGGTCGCCGCCCTCGAAGATGCCTGTCCGCACCGCAAGCTGCCGCTGTCCATGGGACGCCTGCAGGGCGACCAGGTCGAATGCGGCTATCACGGCTTGACGTTCGACTGCTCGGGCAGTTGCGTGCGCGCACCGGGTGTCGCGCATATTCCGAAAGCCGCCTTTGTGCGCAGTTTCCCCATTGTCGAGCGTTATGGCCTGGTGTGGATCTGGATGGGCGATGCCGCCCTGGCCGATCCCGCCAAAATCATGCAGGTCGAGCATTGGGGCGATCCTGCCTGGGGCATGAATCGCGGCGACGCCATGACATTGCAATGCAACTATCAGTACATGACCGACAACCTGCTTGATCCCTCCCACGTGTCATGGGTTCACCAGAGCACCTTCGGCAGCGCCGATATTGTCGGCGAGCCCTTGCAAACCGTCGTCCAGGACAACGGCGTCACTGTATCGCGCTGGATGCGCAATGTTGAAGTCGCGCCGTTCTACGCCAAGTTCGTCAAGTTCAAAGGCAATTGCGATCGCAAACAGCAGTACGAAGTGCGGTTCCCCGCGCATGCGCTGATCCGGGCCATCTTCACCCCGGCCGGCGCGGGTACCGACAGCGAGCCCTTTCATCCGGACGTTTTCCTGATGGACTCGTATAACTTCATGACTCCGGTCGACGATTCCACCACCCGCTATTTCTGGTTCCAGATGCGCAACTTCAGCCCCGACGACCAGGACATATCGCGTCAGTTTTCCGAAGACGTGCGTCATGCCTTTCAGGAAGACCGCGCCGTGCTGGCGGCGGTGCATGCGGGCATCGCCAAGAGCCCTTCGAAGCTTGATCTGCCGCTGGATTCGGGGCCGCTGCGGTTTCGTCGCAAGCTCAAGCAACTGATCGACGCTGAACAAGAGGCTGCCTCGGAAGCGGCAGGCAGTGGCAGGGCCGCGACGCCTGTTCTCCAAGAGGCCTGATATGGCCGATGGCAGCGCGGCGGTCAATCGCGCGTTTCTCGACTACATCGTTGTCGCCAAGACCCGGGAAAGCGACGTCATTACGTCTTTGATCCTGGCTCCGGTTTCCGGGGTGGTGCCCGACTATCGCCCAGGCCAGCACCTGGTGTTTCGCCTGGATATCGACGGTGCCCGGGTCCTGCGGCATTACAGCGTTTCGGGCAATCCCTCCGAACCCGGCACCTTGCGGATTTCGGTCAAGCGCGAGCCCGCTCCGCGCAATCGGCCCGATCTGCCCGCCGGGCTGGGTTCCGGCCATATGCATGATCACGTGCAGGCAGGCGATACGCTGGTGGCGGCCGGGCCCATAGGGCAGTTCATTCTCGATGAAACCTCGCGTCGCCCGGTATTGCTGTTCAGCGGCGGCGTGGGCCTGACCCCCATGATGAGCATGCTGCATCGCCTCGTGCTGTCATCGGATCGCCGCGTGTATTTTGTGCACGCTTGTGAGAACGGCAATGCGCATGCATTTTCGGACGAAGTCGCCGCATTGGCACGGCAACGCCAGGGTGTGACGGTGCATTTCGCGTATCGCGAACCCACTGGGCATGACCGGATCGGGCGGAATTTCCATAGCGCAGGCCTGGTCGGTCGCGACGTATTGCAGGCCTTGTTGCCGCTGGACGATTACGACGTCTATCTATGCGGCCCTCCGGCCTTCATGCAGGCCAATTGGCGCCTGCTGCGCGGCCTGGGAGTTGCCGCCGGGCGCATTCATTATGAGTTCTTCGGGCCCGCCACGGTCCTGGAGACGGGCGAGGGCGAGCCTGACAACCCAGTAGCCGGCGCGGCGACGCAGGAACCTGGTCAGCTCATGGCTTCCCCCGCCTCCACGGCTGGCCGGACCCAGAGAACAGGTTTGCCCTTGGCGCCCGCAGAGTCCCTGCCCAGTGTTGTGCGGGCTGTCGCCGCGGCGCCCGCCGCCGGCATGCAGGTCAGCTTCGGGTCGACGGGCATTACGGTGCCCTGGGACGACTCTTGTTCGTCCCTGCTGGACCTGGCCGAGCAGGCGGGATTGAGTCCCGACTTCAATTGTCGTGCCGGATTATGCAACACATGTATGTCGACCCTGGTGTCCGGGCAGGTCGAGTATTTCGAGCCTCCGCTGGACCCGCCGCCGGAGGGCAAGGTGCTGCTGTGCTGTTCACGGCCCGCCGGCTCCCTCGTTATAGAACTTGCCGCGTAGCCACTGGCGCCAGGGTGGGCCTGTGTGCCCAGCCCAGACGCTCATCAATACTTGCCCGCAAACTTGTATCGGTTCCCTGGGTGCCACATCGTGGCGTTCGACGTGAACGCGCGGTTCGAGAAGGTGATCCGGTCCATTACCAGGCAAGGCTGCGACACTGGAATATCCAGCGGCGCGGCGATTTCCTTGGTAGGCAGCCTGACCTCGATCGTGTATTGCCCGCTGGGCAGAGGAGCCACGCGCATCAAGTATTCGTTGGGTGTCTGGGTTTCCCAATTTTGCTCCAGGTAATCCGGGGCGACCGAGGAGTCGACCAGCCGGTCTTCGATCTGGATCGCGATGTCGTTTTCATAATGCACGATGACCGAGCGGAACAGCTTGGTTTCAGGCGCAATCTGGAATCGCCGCGCCTGGATGTCATTGGCTGGCAAGGACTCCAGTTGCAAGACCTTGCTGCTATGGCGATGGCCGCGGTCGCGGATGTCTTGCGCGATGCTGCGGATTTCGATCAACGTCGACTGGAATTTGGGTTGCGCCACAAAGGTGCCCGAGCCCTTGTAGCGCACCAGCAGTTGGTCGGTCGTGAGTTCGCGCAGAGCGCGATTGACCGTCATGCGGGAGACGTTGAACGTTTCGCACAAGGCCAGCTCGGTGGGAATCAGGTCACCCTCTTTCCAGACCCCATTTTGAATTTGTTCGAGAACATAGTTCTTGATCTGCTGATAGGCCGGCTGGACATCACCTGGCTTTAGTTCCGGAACGGGGCGTTTGTGACGCATGTCATCTCCTAACATATTGATATTTTTGGGTTTTAAAAAAATATCATTTATATGTATAGACAAATAAAAAGTTTGCCTATACATTACACCTTGAGCTTACAAGAAATTAAGCAGTTTGTCGGCGGAAATCGGTGCAAAGCCGGGACATCCGGCCCAGGCCCGATCGAATTCCGACGCACCCATCACATCTGGAGATGAACGTGTCCAAAGATTCAGCAAGCACAATCAATCACGATCCGCGTTACGACGCCAGCCGCGAAATCCATGCCCCCACCGGCCCGACACTGCATTGCAAGAGCTGGGTGACCGAGGCGGCGTATCGCATGATCCAGAACAATCTCGACCCAGCCGTGGCCGAAAACCCCAAGCATTTGGTGGTATACGGCGGCATTGGCCGAGCGGCCCGCAACTGGAAGTGCTACGACAAAATACTCGAGACCTTGAAAACGCTCGAAGACGATGAGTCTTTGCTCATTCAGTCGGGCAAGCCCGTGGGCGTGTTCAAGACCCACAAGGACGCTCCGCGCGTCCTGATCGCCAATTCCAATCTGGTCCCCAAATGGGCGACCTGGGAAAAATTTCACGAACTGGACCGCGCCGGACTGTTCATGTACGGCCAAATGACGGCCGGCAGCTGGATTTACATTGGCAGCCAGGGCATTATCCAGGGCACCTACGAAACCTTTGTCGAAGCCGCGCGCCAGCATTTCAGCGGCAGCATGGAAGGGCGCTGGATCCTGACGGCGGGCCTGGGCGGCATGGGTGGCGCGCAGCCATTGGCGGCCAGCTTTGCCGGCGCCTGCTCGCTGACCATCGAGTGCCAGCAATCGAGCATCGACTTTCGTCTCAAGACGCGTTATCTGGACAAACAGGCACGCGATCTGGACGAAGCGCTGGAATTGATCGGGCACCATACGGCGCGCAAGGAAGCCATATCCATAGGCCTGCTGGGCAATGCGGCCGATATCCTGCCTGAACTGGTGAAGCGCGTTAAGCAGGGCGGCATACGCCCCGATCTGGTCACCGATCAGACCTCGGCGCATGACCTCGTCAATGGCTACCTGCCTTCAGGCTGGGCCGTGGCGCAATGGAAAGCGGCGCAAAAAGACCCAGGCCAGCATGCCGGATTACAGGCCGAGGCGGCCCGCTCGTGTGCCGTGCATGTGCAGGCCATGCTCGATTTCCAGAGCATGGGCGTGCCGGTGGTCGACTACGGCAACAACATCCGTCAGGTGGCTTTCGATCAAGGAGTGCAAAACGCGTTCGATTTTCCCGGTTTCGTGCCGGCCTATATACGCCCGCTGTTCTGCGAAGGCAAGGGGCCCTTCCGCTGGGTGGCGTTGTCGGGCGACCCCGAAGACATCTATAAAACAGACCGCAAGCTCAAAGAGCTGTTTCCCGCCAATAAACACGTGCACCGCTGGCTGGACATGGCCAGGGAGCGCATTGCCTTTCAGGGGCTGCCGGCGCGTATTTGCTGGCTCGGCCTGGGTGAGCGCGATGTGGCCGGCCTGGCGTTTAACGAGATGGTCAAGAGCGGCGAACTGAAAGGTCCCATCGTGATCGGCCGCGATCATCTGGACACGGGCTCGGTAGCCAGCCCCAATCGTGAAACCGAAGCCATGCGCGACGGTACCGACGCGGTTTCCGACTGGCCCTTGCTCAATGCGCTGCTCAACACGGCCGGGGGCGCCAGCTGGGTTTCGTTCCATCACGGCGGCGGAGTAGGGATGGGCTACAGCCAGCATGCGGGCATGGTGATTGTGGCCGACGGCAGCGATGCCGCGCGCGAGCGGCTGGCACGCGTGCTGGTCAACGATTGCGCCAGCGGCGTCATGCGCCACGCCGATGCCGGCTACGAGCTGGCGATCAAGACCGCGCGGGAATACGGTTTGAAACTGCCGATGATCGATTGAAAAGCCGAAAAAGAAGGTCGGCCCCGTTTTTTTCATCCCCCCCGACCCCTGCAACACTGTTACGTACCAAGAGCGAGTCATGAAACATACCCTGTTGATTCAACCCGGAAAACTCAGCCTGAAAGAAATTCGCAGCATCTGGCGCGACGAAGTCAATCTTGCCCTGCCCGACAGCGCGATCGAAGCCATGAATGCTTCCTCGGCCATCGTCAAGAAAATCATCGACAAAGGCGATGCCGCGTATGGCATCAATACTGGCTTCGGCAAACTGGCGCATACCCGGATCCCCGACGAAGACCTTGAGCGCCTGCAGAAAAACCTGATTCTTTCGCATTCGGTGGGCGTGGGCGAAGCCCTCTCGCCCGAAGTGGTACGCTTGGTCATGGCCCTGAAAATCGGCAGCCTGGCGCGCGGTTTTTCGGGCATACGTCCGGCCGTGGTAACGGCACTGCTCGATATGTACAACGCGGGCGTGGTGCCGCATATTCCCGCCAAAGGCTCGGTGGGCGCTTCGGGCGACCTGGCCCCCTTGTCGCACATGACGCTGACCCTGATCGGCGAGGGGCGGGCGTTTTATAAGGGCCAGTCGATGGAATCGAGCGAGGCCCTGCGCCAGGCCGGCATCGCTCCCATTGTGCTGGCCGCCAAAGAAGGCCTGGCCTTGATCAACGGCACGCAGGTGTCGACGGCCTTGTCCCTGAATGGCTTGTTCGTGGGCACTATTCTGTTTCGCAATGCCGTGCTGGCGGGGGCGCTCAGCGTCGACGCCGCCAAGGGCAGCGACGCGCCCTTCGATCCGCGCGTCCATGAAATTCGCGGCCAGGCCGGCCAGATTTATGCCGCGGACCTGTATCGCCGCTTATTGGCCGGCAGCGAAATCCGCCAATCGCACAGGCTGAACGACAACAAGGTGCAGGACCCGTACAGCCTGCGCTGCCAGCCCCAAGTCATGGGTGCGGTGCACGATCTATTGCAGCAGGCCTCGAATACCTTGCTGATCGAGGCCAATGCCGTGACGGACAATCCTCTGATTTTTCCCGGAAAGGATGGCCAGCCCGATCAGGTTATTTCGGGAGGCAACTTTCATGCGGAACCGGTGGCGTTTGCGTCCGACATCCTGGCCCTGGCGATTTCTGAAATCGGCGGCCTGGCCGAACGCCGCGTGGCCTTGCTGATCGACGCCAGTATTTCCGGCCTGCCGCCGTTCCTGGTGCCTTCCGCCGGCTTGAACTCGGGCTTCATGATTGCGCATGTCACGGCCGCCGCTCTGGCATCCGAAAACAAATCCCTGGCGCATCCCGCCAGCGTCGACAGCCTGCCCACTTCAGCCAACCAGGAAGACCATGTCAGCATGGCGACCTTCGCCGGCCGCAGGCTGATCGAGATGACGCAGAACACGGCAAGCATTATCGCCATCGAATTGATGTGTGCGGCACAGGGTATCGATTTCCATGCTCCCATGAAAACCTCGGGGCCATTGCAACAAGTGCACAGCCTGATACGCGCGGCCGTGCCGTTCTATCAGGAAGACCGCCTGCTGGCCCCGGACATCGATGCGCTGACCGAGCGCGTGCTCAGCGAAGCCTTGCTTGCCGGGCAGGAGTGGTCCGCGACTGACATGGTTTAGAGCATTTTTGGTTTAGATGTTTACGGCACTGGACGCTGTTGAGTCACTTTGTTTTTAGCCGTTTTTAGGATTGGGTAGGCTGTACTGGCTTGAGCGATGAATTTGGGCTGTGCGTTGCTGTGTAGTCTGTGTAGGCGCGATCGTAGTTCTATTAAGACGCCGCAGGGTGGGTGGTGCTGTACAGTCCGGCACGTCCAGCGGTCGGCTAGCTGCGCTAGCCGACTACCCGGGTCTGCCTCGTCCAGGCGGGCGTCGGGCGAACTCGCCCGGCCTCGCGAGGCCGGGCTCAGACAGCGCCCGCCGAAGGCCCCCGCCTTCCCTTCGTCAGCACCCGGCGCTGGACTACCGCCGGACTGCACAGCACCACCCACCCTGCGGCTTGCGTTGAGGAAATGCATAGAGGGAAGCGTTGAGGTCATGCATCGAGGTATACGCTGAGTCGGCAAGTTCATTCCAGGCATGCCGCAATGTGAGCCGTCTATCGGGGCTAGGGGTCAGGACCGGCGTAAGGCGTGCGCCGGATGCTACCGTAGGGAAGGCGGGGGCTTTCGGCGGGCCATGTTTGAGCGCAGCCGCGCCAGCGGCGTAGCGAGTTTGGCCCGACGCCCGCCTGGACGAGGTAGATCCGGATCAAGCACGCCGTGCCGGGCCTGACCCCTAGCCCCGATAGACGGCGTCTTCAAATACCAAACCGTTGAATACCATAAAACAACTCGAACAAAAAAATGCGCTAGTTGACCTGTATAGATTGATACAAGGGCCGCCGCCCCCGCGTCGTAAGAACGCAGGTGGCCGCTATAAAACAGCCCCACGGAAACAGCCTCCTGCGGGCAGCTACAAGGGTCATCCCTACGAAATCTTTCGCAGCCACTCCAGGGCCACTTCAACCGCGGCCTGCACGGCCGGGGCCGCCTCCTTGGCCCTGTCCTCCACATAGGCATAAGGATGGCTTTCATCCATATAGGTAATTTGCGACTGCTCCAATTGCACCGCAATCACGCCTTCCGAGGGGCGACCGTACTCGCGGGTAATATATCCGCCCGTAAACCGGCCATTGGCCACCGCGGTGTAGCGACCCCGGCGCGTAACCGTGTCGGCCAGTTCCTGGGCCAGGCCGGCCGGCGCGCTCGCATCCCGGGACGTGCCGAAATTGAAATCCGGCAGCCGCCCTTCAAAAAAACGCGGTACATGCGAGCGTATTGAATGCGCTTCCCACAGCAGCGCCTTGCCGTGCTTGTTCCTGAGCCGTTCGATCTCTTGCTGAAGCGCCGCATGATAAGGCCGCCAGTACAGATCCAGGCGCCGCTTCTGCTCGGCTTCGCCGGGCTCGTGCCCGGGGGCGTACAGCGCTTCCTTGTCGAATGTATCCACAGGCAGCAAGCCCGTGGTGTCCTGGCCGGGGTACAGATTGGCGCCATCGGGCGGGCGGTTCAGGTCGATGACGTAGCGCGAATAGCCGGGCTGCAATATCGACGCCCCCATTGTCTGCGCAAAGGCGTACAGGCGATCCAGATGCCAATCGGTATCGTCGTAGCGCTGGGCTATGGGCGTCATGGTGCGTGCGATATCGGCTGGGATGCGGGTGCCCATATGCGGGATCGACACCAGGAGTGGAATCGATCCCTGGACAAGAGTAAAGACGGGTTGATCGGTGGCAGTGCTCATGATCGAGATCCTTGCTGTAGTAATTCCGTAAGGGCGAGCCGGTAGCGCGCATACGCCTGTTCTTCGCCGTGATGGCGCCGCTCGCGCACGACATGCCGGCCCGCGACATATACATCGCGAATGGCGGTGGTGGCGCTGCGCTCGCTGAAGACGAGCCCCGATAGCCACATGTCGGGCCGTTGCTCGGCCAAGTGTGGATGATCGGGATCGAGCACCATGAAGTCGGCCTGGCGGCCCACGACCAGGGATCCGATGGAGCGGCCGCTGGCCAGGGCGCCGCCGGACGCCGCATCGTCAAAGAGCCGGTCGGCCACCTGCGGCTGCCGGGGCGAGGCCAGCACATTGCGTTCATGGCGCAACAGGCGCTGCCCATATTCCAGTAGGCGCAGCTCCGAGCGCCAGTCCACGCCGATGTGGCTATCGGAGCCCAGTCCGAAACGCCCTTGGGCGGACAGGTAATCCGCGGCGGGAAAGATACCGTCGCCCAGATTGGCTTCGGTTATCGGGCACAGGCCCGCCACGGCGCCGCTTTGGGCAAGCGCTTGAGTTTCGTCGCCGTCTACATGGGTGGCGTGCACCAGGCACCAGCGCTGATCGACCTTGAAATGATCGAGCAGCCAGCGTACTGGCCGGACTCCTTCGGTTTCCACACAGGCCTGAACTTCAGCCAGTTGCTCGGCAATATGAATATGGATAGGCGCATTTGGGAAATGCCGGTCGAGGCCATTGAACAGGGCCTTGAGCGAGGAGGGAGAAACCGCGCGCAAGGAATGCGGCGCAACACCGTAGCGCCGTTGCGCGCTTTCCGGCCGGGCGTGGCGCAGGCCCTCGAGCATGTCCAGCAATTGTTCGGGTGTATTGATGAAGCGCCGCTGGTCCTGGCGCGGCGCCTGCGCTCCAAAGCCGCTGTATTGGTACAGCACAGGCAGCATGGTCATGCCTATGCCGGCCTGTTCCGCTGCATCGACAACCCGTTCCGACAACTCGGCCGGCCGGGTGTGGCGCATGCCATCGGCCTGGTGGTGCACGTAATGGAATTCGCACACCGAGGTATAGCCCGCCTTCAGCATTTCGATATACAGCCAGTGCGCGATGGCCGATATGCTGTCGGGCGAAAGGCGGGCCGCAAAGCGGTACATCAGGTCGCGCCAGCTCCAGAAGCTATCGGCCGCATTGGCGCGGTATTCGGTCAAGCCCGCCATGGCGCTTTGGAAAGCATGCGAATGCAGGTTGGGCATGCCGGCGAGGACCGGTCCGCAAACACGCTGAAGATTCAGGGTTTCACCCAGAACTTCCTCCGTGATGTGGCTACGCACGGTGGTAAGCGTACCGTTTTCATTCCATTCCAGCAGCACATCGGGCTGCCAGCCGCTGCGCAGACGGGCATAGGGGGCAAACAGAGCGCCGCCTGCCGGGCTCGGTGTCTTGTCGCTCATGCGTTTCCTCGTTTGTCGATGGAGATCTGGCCGTGGCGCACGACCAGCTGGCAGCGATTCAGGCCGCTCCAGTAGGCCAGCTCGGCCAGCGATTCGATGTCCCAGGCCACGAAGTCGGCGGGGGCGCCCAGGGTAATTTCGCCGCGTATGTCGGGATGGTTCAATGCCTGCGCCGCATGGATCGTTACGCCCGCCAGCGCTTCAGGTACCGATAGCCTGAACAAGGTGCAGGCCATGTTCAGCATGAGCAGCAGCGAGGTGGTGGGCGAGGTGCCGGGATTGCTGTCGGTTGAAATCGCGATGGGCACCCGATGCCGGCGCAGCAGGGCAATGGGCGGCAACTGGGTTTCGCGGATGAAGTAATACGCGCCGGGCAGCAGCACGGCCACGGTGCCGGCGTCGCGCATGGCGATCACGCCGGCCTCGTCGAGGAATTCCAGATGGTCGGCCGACAAGGCCTTGTAACGCGCTGCGAGGGCGGTCCCGCCCAGCAGTGAAAGTTGCTCGGCGTGCATTTTGACCGGCAGGCCGAAACGCCTGGCGGCCTGGAATACCCGTTCGGATTGAGCCAGGCTAAAGCCTATGCCTTCGCAGAACACATCGACCGCATCGACCAGCTTTTCCTCGACCAGGGCGGGCAGCATGACATCGCACACCAGGTCGATATAGTCGTCGGCGCGGCCGGCGTATTCGGGGGGCAGCGCATGCGCGCCCAGAAAAGTGGTAAGCACCGTAACGGGGCGGGCTCGCCCCAGGCGTCGCGCCACGCGCAGCATCTTGCGTTCATTTTCCAGGTCCAGCCCATAGCCGGACTTGATTTCGATCGCGGTCACGCCCTCGGCCAGCAGAGCATCGAGACGGTGCAAGGCGGTGCGAAACAGTGTGTCTTCGCTGGCATCGCGTGTCGCGCGTACGGTCGATATAATGCCGCCGCCCCGCCGGGCGATTTCTTCATAGCTGACCCCGGCCAGCCTCTGCGCGAATTCTTCCGCCCGGTTGCCGCCGTACACCAAGTGAGTGTGGCAGTCGATCAGCCCCGGGGTAACCAGCGCGCCCCGCAGATCGTGCTTCGGGCAATCCAGGTAGGGGGAGGGCAGTTGCGCCGAAGGGCCGAACCATTCGATGCGCTGGCCGCGTACAACCAGAGTGGCATTTTCAATAAGTTTTTCCGGGTTCGCCGTGGGAGCCAGCCTGGCATTGGTCCATAGGCTTATATCCGACATGGGAAGTCTCCTTGCAGGCGTATGCGCACGTCTATCAGGCGGTCATCGCCGGCGCCTGCGGGTTCGATGGCAAGCCGCAGGGCAGCTTCGCCCGACAGCGTCACGATCAAAGTATCGCCTGTTTGCAGCATATCCGGCGCATCCCGCCAGCCCATATCTCCAGACCGGATCCCGAATGAACCAGCCGCGCAATGCAAAGCAGTGCAGCCTGGTTCCAGCGTCAAGGTTTGCGCCGTCTCACGCACATCCAGCCGGCCTGTGCCGGCCCCGCGCCGCACCATAAGATTGAAGTCTTGCGTCGGCCCATTAGGCAATTCGGCGCGGATAGGGGTTTCGCCCAAGAACCTGTGAGGCTCCCAGCGCGACAGACGGTGCGGTTCACCGCCGGCCTCATCAATGAGAATCATCGGCCCGCCGCGCGTTACCACCAGGGTGCGGTCGATATTGTGAAAGGTTGAAAAAGGCCCCGCCTGGGCGACATCGGCTACGCTGATGCGCCATAGGAAAGATTCGAACGAAGCATTGCCGGGGTGGCTGGCGATTTCGCGCGTGACGCCGCCGCCATTCTTCCAGGGCACCGCCCGCAGGTCGGCGGCCGCAATCAGGTCGACATGAATGGAAGGAGGGGCATGGTCGGTGTTCGGCGGCATCTCGGTGCTTCTTTCTTCATTGATCGTGCTTGTATATACAATTATTCATCAATTGATCCGGAATAGCAATCTGGCCTTGCCGCGATGGCAGCCCGGCAGGCGTTTCCGCACGATACGCCGATGTGCCAATTCACTGTTGCGGCGCGAGCCCGGCAATACGCTGAAATAAGTAAACTCTGGCAAGATCGCCCGATAAGGCGTTAAATTGGGTTTATGCCCTGAAACAGGACGTGTAGACAAGGAGTCTGCCATGACAAGCACCGATATTATTGTGGTATTGCTTCTAGGGGTAGGCGTAGCGTGCTCCCTGACATTATTATTTTGGCTGGTGCGTCTGATCAAGCGCGATCGGCGCGGCAACAGCCATTGAACGGCTCGCCGGGCCACGCGCGCAGCCTGGCGGGCGCCTGACCCGGCTTTGAGTCGCACACGAATCACAGATGCTCGAACGCAACAGGCCTTCACCGACCATTCAGAAGAACCGATGAAAGATAGCAATAATCTCGACCCCATGGCTACCCTCGCCGTCCAGATCAATTCCCTCGACAACCCCCTGACTGTCCACCTAAATGGATCACCCTCAATCGCCTCGGGTGAGTTGGTGGAAATCACTTCCGCAAACTATCCCGTCGATATCGACCTGGTTTACGCGAGCGCCGACAATCTGGCGGGCCGGCCTGTTTACGCCGCGGCGCGCTGCGCGTTGCGCCCAGAGGCCGCCGCCTGTTTGCTGAAGGCCGCCGTAGCCGCGCAGCGTGCCGGCTATCGGATAAAGGTATTCGATGCCTATCGTCCGCCGCGCGCCCAGCGGATTTTCTGGGCGCTGTGTCCCGATCCGCGCTATATCGCCGATGCGAATCTGGGCTCGAACCATACTCGCGGCACCGCTGTCGATGCGACCTTGCTCGACGACAAAGGCGTGGCCCTGGACATGGGCACGGGCTTCGATGCCATGGAAGATCGTTCGCACCATGATCGCGACGATTTGCCTGTCGCCGTGCAACGCAACCGCAGCCTTTTGCTTGGAATCATGCTGCGTGCGGGGTTTCGTTCGATCAACACGGAATGGTGGCATTACGAGCTGCCGGACTCCAAGTCTTATGCTCTGCTGGATGATCCTATCGTCACGGCGGTAGACAAGTAGGCGGGCCGTTGTCGCCTGCATTCGGCAGGCCTGGCGACCTGCCGCTCGGCTTGAGCCGGCGGGAACGCCCATATATGCCTGGTTCAGGTGTATTGCCAGGTGTGGGTGACTCGTGTAAGTTGCGGGGGTGTTCATGGTTCTCACTGGAGATGTGTGATGTTCAAGTCGGCTTTCCGTTTCGCCTGTTTGCCTCTGCTGCATCGACGCCCTTTGGTATTGCTTGCCGGCCTGGGCATGGTTGCCTTGATGTCGGCGGCGCAGGCCATGGCGCCCAAAGATACGCTGATGATCGGCAAGTCGGCCGATCCGCAAACGCTGGATCCGGCGATCACGATCGACAATAACGACTGGACTGTTACCTACCCGGCATATCAGAAGTTGATGCGCTACAAGCAAACCGCCGACGGCAAGGGCTCGACCGAGGTCGAAGGCGACCTGGCCGCAAGCTGGACCGTATCGCCCGACAACCTTACCTGGACGTTCAAGCTTCAGCCCAATCAGAAATTTGCCGATGGCGCGGCCGTCGATGCCCAGGCGGTGAAGTTTTCCTTTGATCGCCTGCTAAGGCTCAAGCAAGGGCCGTCCGAGGCTTTCCCGAAAGGGCTCGAAGTGACGGTCATCGATCCCATGACGGTGCAATTCCGGCTTAAAGCACCGTTCGCCCCATTTCTATACACGCTGGCCAATAACGGCGCAGCTATCATCAACCCCGACGCGGCCAAGCGCGACGGCGGTATCGACGCGTACCTGTCGCGCAATACCGCGGGGTCCGGTCCCTACCGCCTGGTGTCATGGCAGAAAGGCCAGGCCTTGACACTCGAACCCAATCCCCATTACGGCGGCACCAAGAAGCCGCACATGGCCAAGGTGGTCATCAAGATCGTGCCTGAGGCAACATCGCGCCGCTTGCAGCTGCAGCATGGCGATCTGGATATTGCCGAGGAAATGCCGGTCGACCAAATAGTGGCCCTGAAGTCCACGCCCACCGTCAAGGTGGTGGAATATCCCTCCTTGCGCGTGACTTACCTGTATCTCAACAACAAGACAGGTCCGCTCAAGAATCCCGATCTGCGCCATGCCGTGGTCGATGCCATCGACTACACCGGCGTCATCGACGGCATTCTGCTCAAGCAGGCCAAACAAACTCGCGGCCCCATACCCGAGGGCATGTGGGGCTACGATGCCAAGCTGCCCTTGCCCAGGCAGAATCTCGATGCGGCCAAGGCCGAACTCAAAAAATCCGGCGAAGCCAAGGCGACGCTGGTGCTCAAGTACTCCACCAAGGATCCCAACTGGGAGGCCATCGCGCTCACCACCCAGGCCAACCTGGCGGCCATCGGCATCAAGGTCAGGCTGGAAAAACTGGCCAACGCGACCTTGCGCGAACAACTGGGCAAGGGCGACTTCGATATTTCAGTCGGCAACTGGAGCCCCGACTTCGCCGATCCCTACATGTTCACCAGCTACTGGTTCGATTCCGACAAGCAGGGGCTGGCCGGCAATCGTTCGTTCTACTCGAACCCCGAAGTGGACAAGTGGTTGCGCGAAGCCGCCACGCTTAGCGACCAGAACCAGCGCATCGCCTTGTACGACAAGGTGCAGCAGCAAGTCGTCAAAGATGCCGCCTACGTGTATCTGTACCAGAAGAATTACCAGGCCGCCATGCGCACCGATGTCAAGGGTTTCGTCTTCAACCCCATGCTCGAGCAGGTATTCAACGTAGCCGACATCACCAAGTAGGGACGGCCCCGCAATTTAATTGAGGTTCCGGATGTCCTGGTTGCCGATCGTCAGAAAGCGGCTGTTCAGCCTGGTGCTGGTGGTGATAGGCGTTTCGCTGATCACATTCATTATTTCCCACCTGATTCCCGGCGATCCGGCACGCCTTATCGCCGGCGACCGGGCGACCGACGAAATCGTTGCGCACATACGCCAGAAGCTCGGACTGGATCTGCCCCTGTACCTGCAATACTGGCACTATGCGGTGGGCCTGGTGCACGGCGACCTCGGTACATCGATCCGCACCGGACGGCCAGTGCTCGAAGACATACGCGCCTTTTTTCCGGCTACGCTTGAGCTGGCGATCGTCGCCCTGTTCCTTGCAACTTTGCTGGGCATTCCGCTTGGCGTGATTTCCGCGGTGTATCGCAACAAGCCTGTCGATCAGTTCGTGCGCACGCTATCGGTCACGGGTATTTCCACGCCGGCATTCTGGTTGGGGCTGGGCCTGATCGTCTTGTTTTATGGTCGCCTGGGCTGGCTGCCGGGCGGAGGAAGGCTGGACCAGGGCCTGGGCCCTCCCAGCGACATTACAGGCTTTTACCTGGTCGATTCCCTGCTGACCTGGAATATCCCGGTGTTCCTGAATACGCTCAAGCATCTGATCCTGCCGGCGTTTACCTTGGGGTTTGTGCATCTGGGCATAGTCTCGCGGCAAATCCGCTCCGCCATGCTCGAGCAGATGGGCGAAGACTACGTGCGTACGGCGCGCGCCTTCGGGCTATCGCGCTGGACGGTCATCGTGCGCCATGCCTTGCCCAATGCGCTGATGCCATCTATTACCGTGCTGGGCCTGGCGATGGGCGACTTGCTGTACGGAGCGGTGCTGACGGAAACCGTGTTTGGCTGGCCCGGCATGGGGGCCTACGTAGTCGAATCGATTCAGGCCCTGGATTTCCCGGCGGTCATGGGTTTCGCGGTGGTGGTGTCGTTTGCCTATGTGTTACTTAATCTGCTGGTCGATCTGCTGTATCGCTGGATCGACCCGCGTATTACAGGGGTGAATTGAATGGCCGGCGTGCCCGCGGCGCATCCGCGAAAACCATGGCGTGAGTCCTCGTCCTACATGGCCTATCAGCTTGGCAAGAGCCCCCTGACGATGTTCGGGCTGGGCCTGATTGTGCTGATGTGCCTGGCCGCGCTTTGCGCGCCCTGGATTGCGCCGTACAACCCCGACAGCATCAACCTGATCCATCGCCTGGCCGCGCCATCGGCCGCGCATTGGTTCGGTACCGACGAAGTGGGGCGCGACCTGTTCAGCCGCGTGCTGTATGGTGGCCGGCAATCGATAGGCGTGGGCCTGTTCGTGGCCTTTGCGTCCAGCTTTGCGGGATCCATTCTCGGCTGCTTTTCGGGTGTGCTGGGCGGCCGCATAGACAGCCTGATCATGCGCATCATGGATGTCGTGCTGTCGGTGCCTTCGCTGGTGCTGACCATGGCCCTGGCGGCGGCGCTCGGCCCCAGCCTGTTCAACGCCATGCTGGCCATTACCATTGTCCGGATTCCCTTTTATGTGCGCCTTGCGCGCGGGCAAACCCTCAGCGTTCGCGAAATGGCGTATGTCAAGGCGGCGCGCACTTTCGGCGCCACGCGCCGGCATCTCGTGTTCTGGCACATTATCCGCAATACCCTGTCGCCCATTATTGTGCAGGCCACGCTGGACATAGGCAGCGCCATACTCATGGCGGCGGCATTGGGTTTTATCGGCCTGGGCGCGCAGCAGCCCACTGCCGAATGGGGCGCCATGGTGGCGACCGGGCGCAATTATTTCCTGGACCAGTGGTGGTATGCCGTCTTTCCGGGCTTTGCCATTCTGATCACGGCGACAGGCTTCAATTTGCTGGGCGATGGCGTGCGCGACATGCTCGACCCAAGACAGAAGGTGAAATAGTGGCGCAGCCAGGCGATCCCGTCCTCGATATTCGCGATCTTGCGCTGGAGTTTCCTGTGTATAAAGGGGCGGTCAAGGCGCTCAATGGCGTTTCGCTGAAAGTAGGGCCCGGCGAGGTGGTGGGCGTGGTCGGTGAGTCCGGCTCGGGCAAATCGGTGACGGCCATGGCGGCCTTGAAATTGCTTCCGCGCGATGGCTTTGTGATAACCGGGGGCTCGCTGAACCTGCTGGGCCACGATATCCTGAACGCCTCCGAGGCCGAGATGCTGCGGGTGCGCGGCTGTGAAGCGGCCATGATTTTTCAGGAACCGATGACAGCACTCAATCCCACCAAAAAAGTGGGTGATCAGATTACCGGGGTAATTCGGCGTCATCGGGCCTTGTCCAAAACACAGGCCGCGCAGAAAGCCGTCAAATTGCTGCGCGCCATGTACATTGCCGACCCCGAGCAGATTCTGCACAGCTACCCCTTCGAACTCTCGGGAGGCATGCGTCAGCGCGTCATGATCGCCCTGGCGTTTTCCTGCGATCCCCAACTGCTGATTGCCGATGAGCCCACTACGGCGCTCGACGTCACGGTACAGCGCCAGGTCTTGCTGCTGCTGCGCGAACAGGCGCGCGAGCGCGGCACAGCCATTTTGTTCATCACACACGATATGGCGGTCGTGTCGCAGTTCTGCGACCGAGTGTATGTCATGTATGCCGGATCGGTGGTCGAGCAGGGCCTTACCGCCCAGGTCATGGAGCGGCCCGCCCATCCCTATACCCGGGGCCTGCTCGGAGGTTTGCCGGAAAATGCAAAACCCGGTTCAGCCCTGCCGGCGATACCGGGCCAGGTGCCTAACCTGGCCGACCTGCCCGACGGCTGCGCGTTTCGGCCGCGCTGCGAGCGTGCCGACGAGGCCTGCCTGATCAAACCGGCGTTGCGGAGCTTGCCCGACGGCCGCGGCCAGGCGGCGTGCTGGCACGTTTTGCACGGAGGCAGGCAATGACGATTAACGCCGCGCCGCGCCATATTCCCGTGCTGACGCTGGACAAGGTCGAATTGCGGTTTCCCGTAGCCACGAATTGGCTGGGGCATCCCAAGTCGTATGCGCACGCCATCAATGGTATATCGCTGGCGGTGCATGCCGGCGAAACCCTGGGCATCGTCGGGGAGTCCGGTTGCGGCAAAAGCACCCTGGCGCAACTGCTTATGGGCCTGTTGACACCCACGCAAGGCACGGTGCGCTGGGAAGCCCCGGAGGCCGGCAAGCCCGCGGCGAATGTGCAAATCGTGTTTCAAGATCCGCAATCGTCGCTGGATCCGCGCCTGCCCGTCTGGAAGATCATTATGGAACCCGTATATGTGCGCGGCGGGGTCAAGCTGCACGAGTTGCGCCGCCGCGCCGCCCAGGTGGCGCAGCAGGTGGGCTTGCGCGACGAGCAGCTGGATCGTTTTCCGCACGAGTTTTCGGGCGGCCAGCGGCAACGCATCGCGATTGCGCGTGCCTTGTCATCCAGTCCCGATGTCATCGTGCTCGATGAGCCCACCTCGGCGCTCGATATATCGGTACAGGCTCAGATACTCAATCTGCTGCAAGACCTGCAGCGGCGGTACCAGCTGACCTATGTGCTGATTTCTCACAATGTATCGGTCGTACGCCACTTGTGCGATCGGGTCGCGGTCATGTATCTGGGGCAGATCGTCGAGCTGGGGGATACGTTGGAAGTATTGAACCAGCCCCGGCATCCCTATACGCAACTATTGCTCGACTCGGTGCCCAGGCTGGGCGAGCCCTTTGTCGATGGCAGTCCGGCGGTCAATACCGAGCTGCCCGGCAACCGGCGCTTGCCCACGGGCTGTTTCTTTGCCGATCGCTGTTCCAGGGTAATCGCGGGCTGTGAGTTGCCGCAGTTGCTGCGGCCTGTAGTCCAGGACTCGGGGCAGAGCCTGGATGGGCGTATTGCGGCAATGAGAACATCGGCCTCGATAAAGACAGCGGCCGACGCGGCCTTATGGCCTGCCCTGCGATCATGCCGTTGCCATAGGGTGTGTTGATTCTATGCTTCTGGGGGCCGGTTCTGCCCGGTTTTTCGCGATATCAAATTTTCTGTAGACGGAGCAGGCGAGCGCGAATATGCGATTCCGCGTCGGAGTTTACAAGGTGACGGGGCAGGGCTCCATTGAGTAAAGAAAAAGCTTGTTGAGCGGCGAGTTCGCTCATGCGTTGCATGCTTTGTTGCGTGATACCGGCAAGATGGGTGGATAGGATAAGATTCGGTATCGCAAGCAGCGGCGAATCGGCTGGCAGTGGCTGTTCTGTGAATACATCCAGAGCTGCTCCCGCCAGCCGTTTATTGATTAAGGTATCTGCCAGCGCCTGTTCGTCTATCACTGCTCCTCGGGCGACATTGACAAGATAAGCACCGGGCTTCATTGATGCCAGCCGTTCTGCATTGACCAATCCGCGCGTATGTTCGTTCAGAGGGCAGGTCAATACAAGGAAATCTGATTCTTTAAACAATATATCCAGGGATGCCTTTTCAATGAAATCGGGCATATGCTGAGGGTTTCTGCGATAGCCAATACCTCTCATTTTCAGTCCATAATGGCATATGCGCGCCACCTCGCAACCGACCGCTCCGGCGCCGACAATGCCCACTGTTCGACCTGTCAGCTCAGTAGCGCTATCAGATAGTTGACGTGCCGAATTCCAGCCATCAGATCGCAGCTTTCTTTCGACGATATGCAATTGGCGCGCAAGTGCGATCATCTGCCCCACAACATATTCGGCTACCGACAAGGCATTTACGCCTGGTGTATTGGCCACAGCTATGCCGAGCTTGGATGCCTCTTCTACAGGGATCATGTCCAGCCCGGCCCCATGCCTTATCGCGCCACGCAGCCGCTTTGTGCCTTCGAAAATATCTGTCGGCAATGCTGCCCGTACGATAATTACATCGGCGTCCCGCGATAATTCTCGCAGAGTGGGAAATGTAGTGTCGGAGGCGAGTCTGACATCCGCCTGTGAACTCAGCAATGCCATGCTGGCGGGATGAATGGGATTGGTCAGGAGAACGATAGGACGCATAAGGTGAGATGTTTGGAAGTGGTCAGGCTACGGCCGCAATCTTAGCGATTGCCTTGCCGAGATCCGATGTCTTTGCGCGGCCACCCAAATCGGGTGTGCGAGGATTGTCAGCTTCGCTCAGTACGAGTTCGATAGCACGCATGATGGCCTTCGCCGCTTCGGTTTCGCCAAGATGCTCCAGCATCATGGCGGCCGACCAGATCTGGCCGACGGGATTAGCGATTTCCTGGCCCGCGATATCGGGTGCGGAGCCGTGTACGGGCTCGAACATGGAGGGGTGTATCCGTTCGGGATTGATATTTGCGCTGGGAGCCACAGCTATGGTACCTGTGATGCCCGGACCCAGGTCAGATAGGATATCGCCAAATAAATTGGAGCCTACCACTACATCGAAGCGTTCGGGGGACATGACGAAGCGAGCGGCTAAAATATCGATGTGGTATTGATCGGCACGAACATTTGGATGATTCGCAGCCATTGCAGCGAAGCGCTCATCCCAGAATGGCATGGAATGGTAGATGCCATTGGATTTTGTGGCCGAGCTTACATGCGGCCGCCCCAGTGTCTGGGCCAGATTGAAGGCATAGCGAAGAATCCGATCGGTTCCGCGCCGGGTAAACACCGCTTCTTGCGTCACAAACTCATGTTCGGTACCTGCAAACATGCGTCCTCCCAATTGCGAATATTCGCCTTCCGTATTCTCGCGCACTATCCAAAAATCGATGTCGCCAGGGTTTTTGTTTGCTAAAGGGCACGGGATGCCTGGTAATAGCCTTACCGGTCGCAAATTGACATACTGGTCGAACTCCCGCCGTATCGGGATCAGCAGATTCCAAAGCGAGATATGATCCGGAACCCCCGGAAAGCCTACTGCGCCAAGCAGAATCGCGTCGTTGTCGCTTAGCCGGGCGATGCCGTCGTCCGGCATCATCTTGCCCATTGTTTTGTAGCGCTCGCAGTTCCAATCGTAATGAGTATATTTGAGCTTGAAGTCGAAACGTGCGCTTATGGCATCCAGCACTCGCAGGCCTTCAGGCATGACTTCATTGCCGATCCCATCGCCCGGAATGACAGCGATCGAGTAGGTTCTGTTGATAATCACAATATTTTCTCGAATGTAGGAATATTAAAGAGATGGGCGTATCATCGCGTCCGAATCGGCCAAGATACTGATGAGCTCTGGCACGGAGGCCTGAGACGAACCCAGTTGGTTTCCATACGCGTAGGCTTGCCGGACAGCTTCAGCCGTGGCGTGTGGGGCACCTATCTCTGCGGCCATTGTTGTGTAGTAAGTCATGTCTTTCAGCGCATTGGCAAGTGAGAAGCGGAAGCCCGAGCTATCACGGGATTCGATATAAGGCTGTAGGCGATTGAGCACCACTCCGTCACCGCCTCCGTTCGCTAGAATCTGGATCAGGACCTCGGGCTTTATATTGGCACGTTGCGCGCAGGCGGCGGCCTCGGCCAACACAGCTGAAAATCCCAATGAAACAAAATTATGTATAAGCTTCATCTGATGCCCTGAGCCCACTGGCCCTGAAAATACGATATTTTCGGCATAGCACTGCAAAAGTGGCTTGCATCGTTCAAAGAGTGCATGATCTCCGCCTACGATCAGATTCAATCGGCCTTCGGCCGCTTCTTTCGGCGTGCGAGTCATGGGGGCATCGAGAAAAAGGCCGCCCGCTGCTTCAATAGCCCGCGCGATCTTTAAGGTCGATGAGGGAATGGCGGTCGAGCAATCTATTACGATGGTGCCCTGCGTCATGCCTTCGAGCAATCCGCCTGCTCTATATACGACATCTTCGACCTGAGGCGTGCCTGTCAGGCACAGGATCACCACATTGGATTGTTGCGCTACGGCAGATGCCCTATCCGTTTTTACAGCACCGGCGCCGAGCAGATCTTCCACAGATTGATTGCCTGGATGATCCAGAAGCAGCATTGAATAGCCATGCTTGAGAATATTGAGAGCGATGCCGTGGCCCATCAATCCCACGCCGATCAGGCCGACCTTCATGTTCGAATCTGTCATATTCTATTTATTTCCATTAATAAATTAAGCCGGTGGATCAAACACAAACCTCTGAGACTTTATGCCTTGCGCATTTGACCCAGGCCGCCAGCACATATGTATTTAATTTCGACGTAATCATCGATTCCGTATTTCGAGCCTTCCCGGCCCACCCCAGATTCCTTTATGCCTCCGAAGGGAGCGAGCTCAGTCGAGATAATGCCTTCGTTCAAGCCGACGATGCCGCATTCCAACGCTTCGGCTACCCACCATGAACGCTCGTAGTTGGTGGTGTAGAAATAGGCGGCAAGGCCGAATGGGGTGTCGTTCGCCATGCGTATAGCGTCGTGGTCGGATTGAAAACGGATCAGCGGAGCCACGGGACCGAACGTTTCCTCATTCATCAGCTTGGTATCGGGCGAGACGTTGATCAGGATAGTGGGCTGAAAAAACAAGCCTCCCATCGGGTGGGCTTGCCCGCCCGTCAGTACCGTGGCGCCCTTCGAAAGCGCATCGCCTATATGTTCTTTGACTTTATTTATGGCCGCTGAATCGATGAGAGGCCCTAGAGTCACCCCATCGTCCAGGCCATTACCGACTTTCATTGCATCGACCGCCACCTTGAGTTTGGCGGCAAAGGTATCATAAACGGCTTCTTGGACAAAAATCCGATTGGCGCATACGCAAGTCTGCCCTGCGTTACGGAACTTCGAGGCTATGACGCCTTCTACTGCTTTGTCCAGATCGGCATCGTCGAAAATAATGAACGGTGCGTTTCCGCCAAGTTCCATAGAAACTTTTTTTACTGTGCTGGCGCATTGCGCCATCAATAACTTGCCGACTTCTGTTGATCCGGTAAAAGACAGTTTGCGCACCAAGGGGCTTGAAACGAGTTCGTGGCCCACGACGCCGGAGGCTCCGGTAACGACGTTGAACACGCCTGGCGGCACGCCCGCTTCCACCGCTAGTGCCGCCAGTGCGAGGGCCGAAAACGGAGTGGCCGAGGCGGGCTTGACAACGATAGTGCAGCCGGCAGCCAGTGCCGCGCCGGCCTTGCGGGTGATCATGGCATTGGGAAAATTCCATGGAGTTATGGCGGCCACAACGCCCACCGGCTGTTTGATTACTACGATGCGCCGATCGGCGTTGGCGGCGGGAATCATGTCTCCGTAGACACGTTTGGCTTCCTCGGCAAACCATTCAAGGAATGATGAGCCGTAGGCGATTTCGCCACGAGATTCTTGCAGTGGCTTGCCTTGTTCCAGAGTTAGAATAAGCGCGAGGTCTTCCTGATTTTTCATGCATAGGTCATACCAGCGCCGGATGATTCTGGACCGCTCTTTTGCGCTGATGCCGCGCCAACCAGGTAGCGCGTCATGAGCCACGTCGATGGCATTTCTCACATCCGATCCATTGAGTTTTGGGACTGTGCCGATTTCTTTACCATCTGCCGGATTCACCACGACAATGGTTTCCCGGTTTGTGGCATCGGTCCAATTGCCATTGATATGGCATTGTTGGCGGAAGAGGTCCTTACGTTGCAAATTCATAGCCTTGGGTTCCTTGTAATTCGGTTCAAATGAGTAAATTCAGAGGAGTCCCGCCCTGCTCCAGCTCGACCAGGCCATCGATCAGAAGTTGCCCCATTGCGTTGCGGGTTTCTTCGGTGGCGCTGCCGATATGCGGTGTCAGGAATACATTATCTAAATTACGATAACGCGGATCTATATGGGGTTCGTTGGCAAAGACGTCCAGTCCGGCGGCAAATAAGTGCCCGGCTTGCAGCGCTGTGATTAAAGCGTTGTCGTCTATCAGATCACCGCGCGAAATGTTGACGATAACCGCCCCGGCGGGAAGTAGCGCCAAGCGTTGGGCGTCCATGATATTTTTAAGTTCCGACGATCCTGGTGCAGCCAGCACAAGAATATCGCTCGAGCCAAGCAGGCTGCCGAGCGAGTCATGGTAGATTGCACCGCTTTCCAGGCCGACATCAAGCCGACGGCGATTGTGATAATGGATTTCAAGACCGAAGCCTAGAGCGCGGGCTGCGATGGCTCGCCCGATGCGGCCCATGCCGAAAATCCCCAACCGCCGTCCGACTAGTCCTTTCCCGAGCAGTTGTGTAGGTGCCCATCCCGGCCACGTCCCTGTGCGGACCATGCGATCGGCTTCGAATCCGCGCCGACAGGCATTCAGTAGCAGGAGCAGGGCGATTTCGGCGCAGGCATCGCTCAGGACATCGGGCGTATGCAGGACCCGCACTCCGCAGGATTTTGCGGCAGCCAGGTCGATATGGTCGTGCCCCACCGACAACGTCGCAATTGTTTTCAGTTCGGGTGCCAAATGCCGCACGACATTTGCATCTATGAATTCGGTGGCCGTGACAAACAGTACTTCAACACCCTTGGCTCGCTGCATGATTTCCTCCGGAGCGATGATGCAATCGTCAGTGTTGAAAACCAGATTGAAGCGCTGTGCCAGTTGTTTTTCTATTACAGGCGTGAAGCGCCGGCATAGGAAGGCCTTTGATTGCTTGATTTGGCTCATAAGATGCTTGAGTTTGCTGAAGAGATAAAGTTTAATTAATTTATCATACCAATTTATAATATGAATGTGTCAATAAATTTTATTTGAATGTTATGATGACATCCGATTTCCCAATGCTTTCAGGTGCTTATATGTCTCTACAAAACAGTGGGCGCGACATCGGCCCTTCGGCCACCGAGCCGACCTTGGCCGACCGGATTACCGAACTGCTTGCTTCTCAGATTCGCAGCGGCAGCTATCCGGTCAATGCGCGTCTGCCGACCGAAAAATTCATGACAGAGGAATATGGTGTAAGCCGCACTGTGGTGCGGGAGGCCATCTCGCGGCTCAAATCCGAAGGATTGGTGGAGACTCGGCAGGGTAGCGGAACAGTGGTTCTGGACCCCAAGAATTCCGAGGCATTCAGGTTGGGAAGGGCAGACGATAATCCCGCCAAGGCTGTGGTGCGCATCATCGAATTGCGTCGCGGTATCGAGGCGGAAATGGCGGCATTGGCGGCAGAAAGGCGTACGGCGGCTGAGATGAACCAAATCAAGCGTGCCTTGAAGGAAATCGATAAAACGGTCAAAGAGGGCGGCAATGGCGTTGATGAAGACTTGGAATTTCACATGGCCATCTCGCGTGCGACGGGCAATCCGCACTACACCGCCTTGCTCGGATTGCTGACACGGGCGCTGAAAGACGCAATCCGGGTGACGCGAGGCAATGAGGCGCGCCGCGATGATCTGGCGGGGCAGGTTCGCGACGAGCACAATGCAATTTGCCAAGCCATTCAGGCACGCGACGTAGCGGCCGCGCGTGCGGCTGCGTTTCGCCATATGCAAAACACAGCGGTTCGTATCGAGCTCGCCGAAAAAGACTATTGGGCCGGCGATAGCCGCAAGGCCGCGCAGCGGTTGGCGAAAGCAGATCTTGGAGCCGTACTTGGCGGTACGAGTTCCGAGCTGAATCCTGGGAAAAATAAAAAAAATTAACTTCATTGAAATGTTGTGTGATATATTTATCATACAAATTATGGGCTCCGGCGTGCTTACAAATGAGCGGAGTGTCATCCCGCCCGGCCCAGCAAGGCCGGGATGCTGATCATCACCACATGAACCAAGAGAGGGTGTAATGAAAATCACGCAAATCACGGCAATCCCATTGTCGTACCGTTTGCCTGAAGGCAAGACAGTAACCATGGGTGTGGGAAGCACGCTCAAGCGCGATGCGATCATTATCCGAGTGGAAACCTCGGAAGGAATCACCGGATACGGGGAATCGCATCCCGGGCGTAGCCCGGGGGCCATAGTCAGCCTTATACACAACACTCTTGCGCCGCTATTGGTAGGCTACGACGCGACCGACGTAATCGGGGCCTGGAAACGGGTGCACCGTATGCAGTTCTCCAGTCACGGCCTGGGAGCCGGCGCCGCTTTGGCCTATTCCGGCATCGACATGGCCCTCTGGGATATACGCGGCAAGGCGGCCAATATGCCTCTATACAAATTATTGGGTGGCGGGCAGCGCCGCATTCCTGCTTATGCTGGCGGTATTTCGATGGGTTACCAGCCGCCCGAAGACTTGGCCGACGAGGCTCGCGGCTACCTGGATAAGGGCTATAAGGCGGTAAAGCTGCGCATCGGCGACACAGTAAAAAACGACATTGATCGCATAACCCACCTGCGCAAGGCATTGGGCGATGATATCGACATCCTTACCGATGCCAATACCGCATACACCATCGCCCAGGCCCGGCGAGTGTTGCCGGTGCTGGCCGATATCAAGGCCGGCTGGCTGGAAGAGCCGTTTGCCTGCAATGATTTTGCATCGTATCGCGAGGCGGCGCGCATTACTCCGCTAGTTCCAATAGCCGCCGGCGAAAACCATTTCATGCGTTTCGAGTTTGCGCAAATGCTTGAAGCGCGGGCGGTTCAAATCTGGCAGCCAGATCTTTCCAAGACGGGTGGCATCACCGAGGGCGTCCGGATCGCGGCGCTGGCTTCCGCATTCCAGATACCTGTCAACGCCCATAGCTCCGCCACTGGGCTCAACCATGCGGCCACACTACATTTTCTTGCCGCCACCGAGAACGCGGGCTACTTCGAGGCTTGCGTCTCGAAGTTCAATCCCTTCCGCGATATGTTCGGGGCCACATTTGAAATCGGTGCGGACGGGTGCGTGGAACCGCCCGAAGGACCGGGCCTTGGAGTCAATGTCGACGAAGCAATCTTTAAGGAATTTCCGGTGGTCGATGGCCCGGGCTATGTTGTCAAATTCTGATTTTCAGCTTAAATGAGTCGAGGAGATAAAAAATGAATAATTTTAAAAAAATACTGATAACGATTTGCGCGCTTCTGATCGGCGCTATAGGAGTCCCTAGCGAAGCAGCACAGAAATACCCTGATAGAGAGGTCCGTATTGTTGTGCCCTATACCCCAGGCGGCTTCAATGACACGTTTGCCCGCACAATAAGTCATTATTTGACGACAGATTGGAAAGAGTCTGTCGTGGTAGAGAACCGGCCAGGAGGCAACACCATTATTGGCAATTCGTTCGTGGCTAGGGCAGCGCCCGATGGTTATACATTGTTGGTGACGCCTTTGCCTTTTTCGTCCCTGCCGGGCTTATATGGCAAGAAACTACCCTATGATGCATTGAAAAATTTCGACCCTGTGGTGTGGGCTGCCAGCACCCAAAATGTTTTGGTGGTGCGCAGCGACTCCAAGATAAAGACAGTAAAAGACCTGGTTGACTACGCCAAGAAGAATCCGAAAAAAGTCAATTATGGATCTACTGGTACGGGCTCATCGAACCATCTGTCCATGGAACTCTTCATGAGCATGACGGGTACTCAAATGACTCATATACCCTACAAAGGCAGCTCTCCGGCGGTAGTGGCGTTGTTGAGCGGCGATATCGATGTGTTCTTCGACAACATGCCAAATGTCTTGCCGCAAATCCGCGCTGGAAAGTTTCGCGCAATAGCGACCACTGGCTTGAAGCGTTCCCCTTTATTGCCCGATGTGCCTACCGTAGCAGAGTCCGGCGTGCCCGGCTATGAGGTAAATGTATGGTTTGGTCTCCAGGCGCCGGCAGGTACCCCGGCGAACGTGATAGCCAAGCTGAATAAAGACGTGGTTCAGGTGCTGCGAACTCCCGCAGTTGTAAAGCAATTTGGTGATCTTGGAGTCGAAGTCGTGGCCAGCACACCCGAGCAATTCGACCAGTTGTTAAGTTCGGAAATCAAAAAATGGGGCGATGTGGTCAAGGCGGCTCATATCCAGTTGGAATGAGTCGGGAATCAGCTTTATGTCTTGTCTGTTGCACGGCTCAGGTCCCTGGGGCTGTGCGACAGTAGTCGGTATGCCTGAATTTACGCATAGCCTGATTCCACCAGCAATTTCCTGAAACTTGCAGTAACCTACAAAGTTATTTGTTTATTTCCGGAAATCCGCAGGATCATGACGTCGTCTGCCCAACCCTATACTTTTTCATCACGCGCGAAAAACCTTACAAGCTCAGCCATACGCGAGATTCTCAAAATCACCGAGCGGCCTGAAATCATCTCGTTTGCCGGCGGTTTGCCCGCTCCGAAAGGGTTTCCGGTAGAAGTCATCAACGCCGCGTATGATCGCGTCCTCAGCCAATTGGGCCGTTCGGCCCTGCAATACGGCCCTACCGAAGGTTATGCGCCTTTGCGCGCCTGGGTGGCCGAAGACCTGAAGCGCGTAGGCGCCATGGATATTACCCCCGACGAAATCCTTATCGTGTCGGGTTCGCAGCAGGCCCTGGACATGCTGGGCAAGCTGTTCATCGACCCGGGCAGCAAAGTACTGGTCGAGGCGCCCAGCTACCTGGGTGCGCTGCAGTCGTTTTCCCTGTTCGAACCCGAGTATGTGTCCGTACCCACCGACGGCGGTGGCCTGATTCCCGAAGGCCTGACAGACGAACGCGTGAAAGACGGGCGCTTTATCTATGCCTTGCCCAATTTCCAGAACCCGACTGGCCTGACCCTGAACCTGGCGCGGCGCAAGGCGCTGGTCGAACGCTGTGCAGCCGTCGGCTTGCCGATTATCGAAGACGACCCCTACGGCGACTTGCGTTACGCCGGCGAAGCCCTGCCGGGCCTGCTGGGCCTGGGGCGCGCTGCGGGCGCCACCGTCATTCGCCTGGGTACGTTTTCCAAGGTGCTGGCGCCCGGCCTGCGCCTGGGCTATATTGCCGCGCCCAAAGAGATCATTTCCAAGCTGGTGCAGATCAAGCAGGCCACCGATCTGCATACCGCGTCGATTACGCAAATGGCGGTGCATGAGGCCGTGAAAGACGGTTTCCTGACCACCCATTTGCCCACCGTGCGCGAGTTGTACAAGCAGCAATGCGGCTATATGCTGGATGCGATGGCGGCGGATTTTCCATCGACTGCGGCCTGGACCAGGCCTGAAGGCGGCATGTTTATCTGGGTCACCCTGCCCGGGCATATCGACAGCAGCGAATTGCTCGCGCGGGCGATCAAGGAAAAAGTCGCGTTCGTGCCCGGCGCGCCGTTCTACACCGGAGACGACGCGCAAAACAACACGCTGCGGCTCAGCTTCGTGACCGTATCCGAGGAAAAGATCCGCGAAGGCATTGCGATCCTGGGCCGGCTTATCAAAGAAAGCTGAATAACAGCACAGTGCCGTCGCGGCGGGCGGGTACACGGCGGAGAGTCAGGCGGCGAACAGCTTGCGTATTCTTACTCTCGTCAGCCGGGTTAAAATTCATTTCCGCTTTCCCCGGCCGCAAGCCGGGGCCCGAATGACGATCTCAATCTGAAACAAGACAAGCCGTGAATACGCCTGAGCCTGCCATTCCCGATCTGTCCGACATGCGGCCCGACGACTGGGTCGAGCGTTGGTTGCCGCGGTCGTGGGGGCCCTATGCGCGCTTGTGCCGCCTGGATCGCCCCGTAGGCACCTGGCTCACCCTGTTGCCCTGCCTGGCGGCGCTGGTGCAAGCCGCCGATGGCTGGCCCGCGCTCTGGCGCCTGTTCATTTTTTCCCTGGGTGCCTTGCTGATGCGCGGCATAGGCTGCACCATCAACGACATCTTCGACCGCGACATCGACCAAAAAGTCGAACGCACCCGCTTCCGGCCCCTGACCAGCGGCCAGCTCACCCTGCGAAACGCCCTCTATTTTCTGCTCGGGCAATTGCTGGTGTGCGCGCTGCTGCTGTTTGCCGTCAATGCCTACAGCCGCTGGCTGGCCGTCTTGCTCTTGCCCTTCGTTGTGGTGTACCCCTTGTGCAAGCGCTTCACCTATTGGCCGCAGGTCGTGCTGGGCATTGCATTCAACTGGGGCATGCTGATGGCCTGGTCCGACACGCAAAACATCGTGCCCATCGCTGCCATAGCCATGTGGGTGGGAGCGGTGCTGTGGCAGGTGGGCTACGACTCGATCTATGCCTACGTAGACGTGCGCGACGACAAGGAACTGGGCCTGCACTCCACCGCCATGCGTTTTGCGGACAAGGGCAAGCAATGGATCAGCGGCTTTTACATCGCTACCGTCCTGCTGTGGCTGTATGCCGGAATTGCCCTGCACATGGCCTGGGGCTACTACCTGGTCCTGGCCGTCATCGCCGGGCACTTCGCGTGGCAAATGCGTATCTTCGACCTGGCCCGTCCCGATCGCAACTTCATGCTCTTTCGCGCCAACATCTGGGTGGGTGTGCTCATGATCATCGCTGCACTGGGCGGCACCCTGATGGGTAATTAAATAACAAGCACCAAGGGTGGCCATGGGGCGGCTACAAGGACCGCCCCTGCGAAGTCCAAACCACGGCAGTCACCGCTTGGGCACCTCTCGTGCCGCCACACCCTCGTACGTGGGCAGATACTGTCGCGGAATCGGCCCCTTGTTGCGGCCGCCTTGCCCGCTTTGCTCCCACGCATGGGCCAGAATCCCAACCGAGCGCGACAGACAGAAAATTCCCCGCGCCAGCGGCGCCGGAAAACCCAGCTCGGCATAGATAACCGCGCTTGCGCCATCGATATTCATCGGAATCCGCTTGCCCTTTTGCGCCGACAGCTCGCGTTCCACGGCCCTGGCAATCGCCGCGAACCGCCCCGACACCTCGCCCTGCGCCGCGGCCTCGTCCACCAGCTCCAGCAATCGCGGCGCGCGCGGATCGACAGGATGGAAGCGGTGTCCGAAGCCCGGTATATATTTACCGTGGTTCTCCGTAAAGTCCGCCAACACCTTCCGGACCGCCGCGGTCTCGTCCTGGCCCTCGGCAACAAGCGCCGCGATATCGTGATACACGCCCACCGCCTGCTCGCCCGCGCCGCCGTGCACATCGCCCAGCACATTCACGGCCGAACCCATCGCATTGTTCAGGCCCACACCGCAGGTAACCGCCATGCGCGCTATGGCAATGCTCGGGGCTTGCGGCCCATGATCCACCGAAGATACCAGGGCCGCCTCCAGCAGCGCGCCTTGCGCCCGGCTGGGCAAATCGCCGCGCAGCATCAGCCAGATCATTTCCGCAAAACCGATTTTGCCGATCAGGTCCTGAATCGCATAGCCGCGATAGCGGATGCTGCCGGGCTTCATATCGATGATTTCGGTGCGCCACCAATCCTTGCTGGCCTGCCCATCGTCGGGTGTCTGTGTAGTCATACTATGCCTTCCTGGTTGAAGCGGGCGATATCCTCGCGAGAATAGCCCAACTGCTCAAGCAACTGCTCAGTGTCCTGGCCCAGCACAGGCGGGGGCAGATCGACTGCCGGGGCTTTATTGTCGAGCTTGATGCCGCTGCGCACAATCCGGATATCGCGATCCACGCCAGGCACATTCTCGAAATTGGCAATCATGCCGCGCTCGCTTATTTGCGGGTGCGCCAGCACGTCCTTGACCTCGTAGACCGGCCCCGCCGGAATGCCGGCGGCCGTCAGCAAAGGCCACCATTCAGTCGCCGGTCGACTGGCCAGGGCCTGTTCAATCAGTTCCTTCAAAAGCCGGCGATTCTGCAGGCGCGATTCTCTCAGCGCAAAACGGCTGTCCGCCGCCAGATCGTCGCAGCCCAGAATCCCGCACAATGCCTCGAATTGCTCCTGCTTGTTCGCGGCAATATTCAGCAGGCCGTCGCCCGTCCTGAAGGTTCCGGACGGACTGGCCGTAATGTTCTCGTTGCCCATGGGCCGCGGCTCCTGCCCCGCATTCAGGTAGTTGGACACAGCCCAGCCCATCGTGGCAATGACCGATTCCAGCATCGACACATCGATGAATTGCGCCTCGCTGCGGGACGTATCGGCCAATGCCGCCGCCACCGCGAATGCGGCAGTCAGGCCGCCGATCGTATCCGCCATCGGGTAGCCGACCCGGTACGGCGCGTTGTCGGGGCCTCCGGTGATGCTCATCGTTCCCGACATGCCCTGAATGATCTGGTCGTAGGCCGGCAGGTTTTTCAGAGGGCCATCCTGCCCGAAGCCTGAAATTGCGCAATAAACCAGTCGCGGCTGGTGCTGGCGCAGTACCTTGAAGCCCAGCCCCAGGCGGTCCATGACCCCGGGCCTGAAATTCTCGATGAGCACATCGGCGTCCTTGACCAGGCGCAGGAATATTTCCTTGCCTTCGGCTTTTTTCAGATTGAGGGTAATGGAGCGCTTGCCGGCGTTCTGCGCCAGGAACGAAAGGCCCATGAGCCGGTTGTTCAGGTCCGGGTCGGCGCCCAGTTGCCGCGCCAGGTCGCCGGCGCCTGGCGTTTCCACCTTGATGACATCAGCTCCCATCAACGCCAGCTGATGGCCGCAGAAAGGCCCCGCAAGGACATTGGTCAGGTCCAGGACCCGGATGTTTTTTAATGGTTTTGTCATGATGAAGACATGCGGGTCCGTGCCGAATCGGCAGAGTGAGGCGGGGTTCAGGCCGCCCCGGGTTTCTTAGTTGTTAATGGTCAGATGAGCTTCTTTGATGATCTTGGACCATTTGGCCGAGTCCTTTTCGATCGTCTTGCCAAATTCATTGACGGATCCGCCCAGCACCACATTGCCTTCGTCCATGATCTTGTCGCGCAGAGTCTGCCCTTTCAGCACTTCATTGATATGCGAATTGAGCAATTCGATGACTTCTTTGGGCGTTCCCGCGGGCACCAGGATACCTGTGAGCGATGCCGATTCAAATCCGGGCAGCGTGTTCGCCAGGGGAGGGACATTGGGGAACTGGGGGATGGACTGCAACGTGGTGATCGCCAGCATCCTGACGTTGGCGTTTTTCAACTGAGGCAGCGCAGCGGGCGCCGAGGCGAAGAAAGCGTCGACCTGGCCTCCCAGCAAATCGGTCATGGCCGGCGATGCGCCCTTGTAGGGCACGTTCAGGACTTCCAGGCCGGCTTCCTTGGCGAAGAAGCGGCCGGTGATGTCGCCCACGGTACCAGTGCCGGCGTTGCCTATGGTCAACTTGCCCGGATTGGCTTTGGCGTACTTGATGAGTTCGGCAACCGATTTATAGGGCTTGTCGGCCCGCACCACCAATACCATGGGCTGCGAAGCCACGGAGGCGACCGGCGCGAAATCCTTGGCGACGTTGTACGAGATTTTCTTGTACAGGTAGGGGTTGATCGACAGGTTCGACGTTTGGCCCAGCGCCATGGTGTAGCCATTGGGCGCCGACCGGGCCAGCGCGCCCATGCCCACCGTGCCGCCCGCACCCGGACGATTCTCGACAATCACGTCCCAGCCGTATTTTTTCGACAAGGCGGTGCCCAGGAATCGGGCCATGGTGTCCGTGCCGCCGCCGGGAGGGAACGGTACCACCAGCTTGATGGGCTGGCTGGGGTAGGCTTCGGCGTGGGCTCCGGGCGCCGCGACCAGGATGCTGGCCAGCATCGACGCGGCAGCCAGGAATGTGCGTGTTTGAATCATGAAATCTCCTCGATTTTTTATGAATAAAAATATCCAGCGGGTTCTGGATGAATCGCCCAACCGGGCTTAAATAGGCAGGCCCTTGGCCCGCAAGACGGCATCGAACCGCTCTGGGTCCGAGCTTCCTTTTTCGTTGGAAAGGCGGATGGCCGCTTCTTTTTCCAGGTGCGCACGCACGCGCGGCAGCAAGGCTTGTACTTCATCGGCCGGAATGCAGATCACTCCATCGGCATCGCCCAATATCAGGTCGCCTGCGTGCACGACCATGCCCGCGCAGGCCACGGGAATATTGATTTGTCCCGGGCCGTCCTTGCTGGGGCCGCGATGCGTGTGGCCTTTGGCGAACACCGGCATCTTGCCGTCGGCCCACTCGGCCAGATCGCGAATCGCGGCGTCCAGGACAAAGCCGCCTATCTTTTTGGTCAGGGCCGTGGTGCGCATCAGGCCGCCGACCAGAGCCTGCGACACATCGCCGCCGCCATCGATCACAATAATGTCGCCGGGCCGGGACATCATGAAGGCCTTGTGTATCATCAGGTTGTCGCCTGGCCGCACACGCACGGTCAGCGCCCGGCCGCACATGATTCGATGCACATCGTTGTGATAGGCGCGCAAGCCTTGCGCACCAATGATGCGCCCCATGCAATCGCCGGCAACGGCCACCGGAATATCGGCAAACGACGCAATCAGGCTGTCGCTCAAGAGCGCAGGCATTTCATTAATACGATAACCGGTCGGCCATTGGCCGGCTTCGGGAGGGCTTGCTTCGGGCATTTACGTTCCTTTGTGTTGGAGGTTCAGGCTGCTGTAGTTCACGACGCTGGCTGCCGTGATTTCATTGCGCTTCAGGTAGCCCAGCGCGTTGTTCACCGCGCCCACCGCCATGGCGGCCAGGGCGGCCGGCGTCGATCCACCCACGTGCGGGGTCAGCACGACATTGCTCATCTGCCGCAAGGGGCTGTCGGCGGGCGTGGGCTCCACCGCCGTGGTATCCAGTCCCGCGGCAAATAGCTTTTTACTGCGTAATGCCTCGATCAGGGCGATTTCATCGACGACTTCGCCGCGCGCCGTGTTCACGACAATAGCCTGTTCGGGCAACAGGGCCAGTTGATCCTTGCCGATCAGGCCTTGCGTAGCCTGGGTCAGGGGAACGTGCAGGCTCAGTATCTGGGCGCGGGCCAGCAGATCGTCCAGGCTTGCCGTCAGTTCCACGCCATCTTGCATGTCGGCGGCCTTGGCATAAGGGTCGTACGCGCATACGCGCATGCCGATCGCCTGGCAAATACGCGCCACAATCCGGCCGATTTGCCCGTAGCCTATCAGCCCCACCGTCCGGCCTTTCAGTTCCAGCCCGTTTTGCCGGCGCGGCCACTGGCCCGCCTTGATTTCGCTGTCCATATGAGGGATGGATCGCGCCGCGCTGAGCATCAGGCCCACGGCCATTTCGGCGACCGACTGGGCATTGGCCCCCGGCGTCGAAAAAACCGGTATTTGCCGTGCCGTGCAGCTGGCCACATCGATATTATTGACGCCGATTCCGTGTTTCGAGACTACCTTCAGGGTGTCGCATGACGCAATCGCTTCGCGCGTCAGCGCAACGGTCCTGGAAATGACGCCGTCGACCTTTTCGCTGCGCAGAATGCGTTCGACTTCCGCGGGCGAGCCGTCTCCTTCCAGAAACAGGGTCCTGCAGCCTTCCCGGTCCAGGATGGCCAGGCCCTCTGGGCTAAGAGTGCGCGCGGTAATAAAAATGGTGTAGGACATTATTTGGATTCATGTAGGCAAGAGGACCGTGGTGGCCATTAAATCCAATTACTGATATAAACGTCTATTCGATAATTGTGATGGATCAATTACCATGGGTTATGAATTGAACATCGAAATTCGCGATCTTCGCTACTTCGAGACGATTGCCGAATTGGGGCACTTGGGCAAGGCCGCCGATGTGCTGTGCCGCAGCCAGCCCGCCCTGACCAAATGCATACACCGGCTGGAAAGTGAAATAGGGGCGGCGCTTTTCGAGCGCAAGGGCAGGGGCCTGGAGCTGACCGCGGTGGGCAGGGAGTTTTATATCCGGGCCTCGAAAATCTGCGAGGCCAGCGACCGCTATCTAAGCGATATGAAGGAATTCATTGCCGGCTCGGTAGGCAAGGTGCGGGTGGGCTGCGGGCCGATTACGGCCGATTATCTGCTGCCCATCATCTGCAACCTGGTGCTGCGACATGCTCCGCAGGTTTCGCTGGAAATCATGATCAACACCAATTATTTCCTGAAAGAGCAGATCAAGCTCGACCGGCTCGACCTGATTGTGGGGGTGGTCACCGACGATGACGAATTCAGGCATCAGGCCTTCATTGACGATACGGTGGTGGTGGCGGCGCGCAGGGACCACCCGATTTTCAGATCGGGACGTGTGAAATTGCCCAATCTGCTGGACTATCAATGGATACTGCCCACCACCTTTGTCGGCAGCAGGAGGTGGCTGGACAATGTTTTCCTGGCGCACAAGCTTGAACGGCCCAGCGCTCATATCGAGACCAATTCGCTGCCCTCGATTCACGACGTCATAGGCAGTACGGACCTGTTGTGTTTCCTGTCGAGGCTCACGCTGGAGCACCCCAAGACTCGCGGCATGCTCAAAGAGGTCAAGTTGAAAGAAACCACCATGGTGCGCAAATTGGGTCTTACCTACCCGCACGGATCCCTGACGCCGGCCACCGCCAAACTGATCGAACTGCTCAACCAGCATCACGGCGCCCATACCGCCACCGTCGTCGACGGCGCCTATCCCGTGGACATTGTCGGCGCCGATATGCGAGAGCCCGCAAGGGGCTCCTCCACGAATCCGTAAGGACTTCCCTGCGAGCCTGACGCGGATCGGTCATGCATTCATGCCGCTCCCGGCATGGTTCGCTTTCGGCTGGATGTCAGGTAGCGCCCGCAGGCTTGCGCTACAGTTATACCTTACAGGCACATCGCATTTCATAAGCCGGGCCGGCACATGGCCTGCACAAGAAAACTGCAAGGAGACGCGGTCATGGTGGCTCAGGCACCACAAACTACAAATCTGGAGTTTGATTACATTATTGTGGGCGCCGGATCCGCAGGCTGCCTGGTGGCCAATCGCTTGTCGGCGAATCCGGCGCACAAGGTCTTGCTGCTCGAGGCCGGCGGCCGCGACAACTGGCGCTGGATCCATATCCCGGTCGGCTACCTGTATTGCATCGGCAATCCGCGCACCGACTGGTGCTACCGCACGCAGCCCGACCCGGGCATCAATAACCGCACTCTGGGCTACCCGCGCGGGCGAGTACTGGGTGGCAGCTCGTCCATCAATGGCATGGTCTACATGCGCGGGCAGGCGGCCGATTACGACGGCTGGGCGGCGCTGGGCAACGCGGGCTGGGGCTGGGAAGATGTTTTGCCGGTTTTCAAGCGGGTTGAAGACCACCACGCCGGCACCAGCGAGTTTCATGGCGCTTCCGGCACGTGGCGCGTCGAGCGCCAGCGCCTGTCCTGGGAGGTGCTCGACGCGTTCCGCCAGGCGGCGGCGCAAGCCGACATTCCGGCCATCGATGATTTCAATCGCGGCGACAACGAAGGCTGCGCTTATTTCGAGGTCAACCAGCGGCGCGGTGTTCGTTGGACCGCAGCCAAGGCATTTCTGCATCCCATCGCCAACCGCCCGAATTTGACCGTGCTGACCGGCGCCGAGGCCCAGCGCATTGTCTTTGCCGAACGCCGGGCCGACGGCATCAGCTTCCTGCATGACGGCGAAAAGCGTTTCGCCCGTGCCCGCGCCGAGGTAATCCTGTCGGCGGGCTCGATCGGGTCGGTTCAACTGCTGCAGGTATCGGGGGTCGGGCCGGGGCCTTTGCTGCAATCGCTGGGAATCCCGGTGGTGCATGACTCGCCGGGAGTGGGCCAGAACCTGCAGGATCACTTGCAGTTGCGCCTGATCTACAAGGTGCAAAACGCCAAGACGCTGAATACCATGGTGTCGTCATGGTGGGGCAAGGCCAAGATAGGCCTGCAGTATGCATTGCAAAAAAGCGGACCCCTGTCCATGGCGCCATCGCAGTTGGGGGCGTTTGCCCGATCCGGCCCCGATCAAAGCCGTGCCAATCTCGAATATCACGTGCAGCCTTTGTCGCTGGAAAAGTTCGGCGACGACTTGCATGACTTTCCGGCCATTACGGCGTCGGTTGCCAATCTGCGTCCTACCAGCCGCGGGCATGTGCAAATTACCTCGCCGGATGCCGCCGATGCTCCCGCCATCCTGTGCAATTATCTGCAAACCGAAGAAGATCGCCGCATTGCCGCCGACAGCATACGCCTGACGCGCAAGATCGTGGCGCAGCCCGCGCTGGCCAAATATCAGCCGCAGGAATACAAGCCTGGCGCGGCGATGTCTACGCAGGCCGAGCTGGAAGCGGCCGCCGGCGAGATCGGCACCACGATTTTTCACCCGGTGGGCACGTGCAAGATGGGCGTTGATCCCCTGGCGGTGGTCGACCCTGAACTGCGCGTGCTGGGCGTGCAGAATCTGCGTGTGATCGATGCATCGATCATGCCTACCATTACCTCTGGCAACACCAACTCGCCGACCATCATGATTGCCGAGAAGGGCGCGCAGTTTATTCTGGCCGCGAATTGAAGGGTTCGGCGGGACAGGCTGACAATTTTCTGAATGTTCGTGCGACAATTCGCTCTGGCCCCGCGATGCTTGTACATGTGGTCCGCGTACCTTGCCGGATTGCAAACCTTCTCTGGCCAAAAACATACACAATATGTGTGCCAGCCCGCGCCAGTGCGGCTTTGCGCTGTTCCCTCCATAAGGTTTATCAGTAATGCCAAATCCGATCGAGCTTGTTGCAACCATCTTGTTTGCGATCGCCATCATCCATACGTTCTCCGTGCCGATCTTTGCGCGAATGGCGCATCGTGGCAGCCGCCACGCCGGTCTGTGGCATTTGCTGTCCGAAGTCGAGGCGGTATTCGGAGTATGGGCGTTTATTGTGCTCGTGATCATGGCATTGATGGCGGGCGTCGATCATACCGTCCACTACATGGATACACGCAACTTCACCGAGCCTGCATTTGTATTCGCAATTATGGTGGTGGCTGCCAGTCGTCCCATTCTTGATTTGGTGGGTGTTGTGGTGCGTGGCGTGGCCAGAATCCTGCCGGTGCGTGCCGAGCTGGCCACTTTTTTCGTAACCCTGTCGCTGGTGCCCCTGTCCGGTTCATTCATTACTGAACCGGCCGCCATGACTCTGGCGGCCTTGCTGTTGCGCGATGGCTATTTCAAGCGGTCCAGGCATACCGGGTTCAAGTACCTGACGCTGGGTGTATTGTTTGTGAATGTGTCGATAGGCGGGGTCCTGACCTCGTACGCGGCGCCTCCGGTGCTGATGGTGGCGCATACCTTTGGCTGGGATGCCGCGCACATGGCGACGCATTTTGGCTGGCGCGCGGCCAGCGCGGTCATTATCAATGCCGGTGTTCTTACGCTGATATTCCGCAAATACCTGATCGAGGGGAATCATGCGGCGAACGAGGCTGCGAGCGGTAGTGCGGATGTGGTCGACGCTGCGGCCGGGAAGGCGCGGCCCGATGTGCCTTTGGCCGTCATGGCGGTTCATTTATTGTTTCTGCTGGGCATTGTGCTGGGCGCCCATCACCCCACTATTTTCATGGGGCTCCTGCTGTTCTTTATCGGCTATACCGAAGCCTACAAGCGCCACCAGAATCCTTTGATGATTAAAGAAGGCCTGATGGTGGGCTTTTTCCTGGCTGGCCTGGTGGTGTTGGGCGGCTTGCAGAAGTGGTGGCTGCAGGACTTGCTGGCAGGTCTCGAGCCTGTGGTCCTGTACTGGGGGGCGACAGCCTTGACGGCGATTACCGATAACGCGGCGCTGACCTATCTGGGTTCCCTGGTCGACGGCACGAGTGATCTATGGCGCTATATGCTGGTGGCCGGCGCCGTGACCGGCGGCGGCTTGACCGTAATCGCCAACGCACCCAATCCCGCGGGTTTTTCGATTCTCAAGAATTACTTTCCGGATGGCGCTATTTCACCTTTGAAGCTATTGTGCTCGGCGCTGGTTCCCACGCTGGTCGCCGCGTTTATGTTTCTGCTGCCGAACGCCTTCAGTTAGAGTATTTTTGGTTTAGGTGTTTACGGGGCTGGACGCGTTTCAGTGGCTTTCGTTTTGAGCTGCTCAGGTCTGAGTTTATTACTTTGGGCGGTTAATTCTATAAAGACGCCGCAGGGTGGGCGGTGCTGTGTAGTCCGGCACGTCCAGCGGTCGGCTAGCTGCGCTATCCGACTACCCGGGTCTGCCTCGTCCAGGCGGGCGTCGGGCGAACTCGCCCGGCCTCGCGAGGCCGGGCTCAGACAGCGCCCGCCGAAGGCCCCCGCCTTCCCTTCGTCAGCCCCCGGCGCTGGACTACCGCCGGACTACACAGCACCGCCCACCCTGCGGCTTGCGTTGAGGAAATGCATAGAGAGAGATGTTGAAGCGTCGGACGCTTAATAAATCCATGGTTTGGCACATCGTGGTGTAGTGGCCACGTGATAGAGACATGGGTACGGGCAAGCTCATTCCAGGCATGCTACAACGTGAGCCGTCTATCGGGGCTTGGGGTCAGGGCCGGCGTAAGGCGTGCGCCGGGTGCTACCGTAGGGAAGGCGGGGGCCTTCGGCGGGCCATGTTTGAGCGCAGCCGCGCCAGCGGCGTAGCGAGTTTGGCCCGACGCCCGCCTGGACGAGGTAGACCCGGATTAAGCACGCCGTGCCGGTCCTGACCCCAAGCCCCGATAGACGGCGTCTTTACATACCAATCCGTCAAATCCCGTAAACACTTCGACCAAAAATGCTCTAGCTCATGTGTGGTCGCTCTGGTCACCGATAATGTGCGCCTTTTGCGGCCCGATCACGCTGCCGAAATGCATCACGTTCCTGCCCGTTGCCGTGTATTGATCCCATTGAGGGATGCCCGGATGATTGGGGTTGCCGCAATGAGCGAACGCCACCCATGCCTTCTGCATTGAGCTCGACAAACCATGGAACTCTTCCCGGTCTAGCCCTTCAAGCATGGGCGATCCGACCCAATGCTCCAGGTTTTTGAATACAAATGGTATTTCCAGGCAATGGCATGCTTCCAGTTTATTGGGAGACTGCCAGTCGAATTCGTACACATACGATGCCAGTCCTTTCTGACTGAACCGTTCGGCCAGAAGCAGGGAATCGCGTCGGAACACCTTGTCGGTATACAGATCGCCCAATAGAGCGGCAGGCGTCTGCTTTGCCCGCCTTTGCCGATATGAATTCAAATAATGGGCGGCATCGTCGCCGAATTCCGCGTGGAAAAGATCATCGACAATCCGATTGTCCGCACTCTGTATTTTCGCGTCGAAATGATAGAACGCGGCCATTTCTTCCCGTGTCGTTCCGATGAGCAAATCCACATTCAGGCGGCGGCCCGCATCGAGGCTGTCGAGCAGTTCGCTGGCAATGAACTCTCCGTCTCGAACCAGCCAGAATGGCGGCTTGGTCTGGGCGAGCCTGTGCTCGGCAATGCCCAGCGATTGCTGCGCGGCCAAAAGTTGCGCCACGGGCAACTGTTTCAGCTTATGGGCTTCCTGCGGGTTTATGCCGAGAATTTTCAGGAAAGAATGGGCCGTCTTTTCCGCTGCTTCCGGGGGGCTGAACAGCCTGCCGAGCGAAGCGCTTTGCAGCACGGCTCGTTTGAACAGGCCGTCCAGGCCCGGTTTGGTCAGCAGCGCGGCGATCGATGCGCCGCCGGCCGACTGTCCCACCAATGTAATGTTATCGGGGTCGCCGCCGAAATCCTCGATATTGTCCTTGACCCATTGCAGCGCCAGTAGTTGATCTTTCAAGCCCAGATTGCCATCGCTCAGGCCCGGAAGGTACAGGAAGCCCAGGGCTCCCAGCCGGTAGTTGATGCCCACCGTAACGACATCGCCGTTTCTGGCCAGGTGTTCTCCCGAGTACCATGGTAATGACCCTGCGCCGCTGGTAAAGGCGCCCCCGTGTATCCAGACCATGACCGGATGTTTACCGGATTGTGAATTCGGAGCGCAAATGTTGAGAGTCAGGCAGTCTTCGTCCTGCTCCAATGCAAAGTCGCCCATGGCGGCTGCCAGACGGGATTTGTTTTGAGGCGCAATGGGCCGGTCGCGCGTCGCATCGTATTCCCCTTGCCAGGACTCGATCGGGTCGGGCGGGCTGAAGCGTCGCTCGCCGACCATAGGTGTGGCATACGGCACGCCCCGGTAGATGCGGACGTTGTCAATCACGCTGCCTTTAATGGCGCCGAGACGGGTTATGAGGTGGCAATCTGCATTTTGCTGAATCTGATCCATATGCTGGCCTTCAAAGTGGGTTTCAAAAATGGTTGCCGCCTATTTGGTGACCGGAAATTTTTTCTCGAGAGGCGCCAGAATCAAACGGTCGCCCAGCATGAAAATAAAAACGATAGCGAAGCAAACGGCCAGGAAGGTGACCGTTTCGGCGGTCGACTGAGCGCGCAGCATCATGTATCCCAGCCCGTTGGGCGCCCCCAGCAATTCTGAAACCAGGGCGATTTTCCAGGCAATTCCGTACGATATTTTTATGGCGGCCAATATGAACGGCATCAGCAGGCGCAGGTTTATCTTGAGCCAGACTCTGGCGGAGGCTCGCGTGAAGCTTCTTCCCATTTCCAGCAGTTCTTTGTCTATAGAACGGAAACCTTGATCGATATTGATCAGGCAGAAGGGGATCAAGATGGCGACTTGTACGAAAACCACGCCGAAGTTGCCCGCCTTGAACCAGATGGAGGCCAGTATGGCCCAGCCTATGGACGGAAATGAATTCAAAAAAGGCTTGATGCGCTCGCTGATGATGCCCTCGAATACCGGGGCGGTATTGGCTATCAGGGCCAGTACGCCGCCTATCGCGCAGGCAATGAAAACAGACAGGACAACGCGTACCGTGGACACGAAAGCGTTGTCCAGGAACTCTTTGTCGGTCAGCAGCTGGAACAGTCTTTTTGCGACGGCCTGTGGGCCCGGCAAGACGAAATCGGGCAGGCCTTTGGCGGTTATCCACCAGATTGCCAAAAACAGGACAACCAGCAACTCGCCCAGGCAACGCCCCAGCACATTCCTTTGCCAGCCTTCAGGGCGCTCAGATTTTTGCATAGTCGTCGAAGCGGGCCTGTATGGGTTTAAAGAAGAAACGTTCGGTGCTGTAAACAAATGCGATGATTAAAAAGATGATGACGAAGATAGTGGTGGTGTCGTAGTCCTGGCGCGCCAGATTAATCAGGTACCCCAATCCGGAGTTGCCGCCGAACAGTTCGGCGGCAAGCGTTACCTTCCAGGCCACGCCGAACATCAGCCGCAGCGTGGCGAAAATGTAGGGGTAGAGCAAGGGCAGAATGGTTTTTCGCAGAATTCGCAAGTGGTTGCGTGAAAAACTCCGTCCCATTTCCAGCAGTTCGGCATCCAGATTCTTTAGGCCGCTGCTCAGGTTTATTAAAGCAAAGGGAATCAGCACCGCGCTAATGGCAAATATGACGGATATGGAATTGATTCCAAACCACATGCCGGCCAGCAGAGCCCATCCGACCCCCGAGAACGACCCCAGAAACGCGCCGAACCGTTGATGAATGGCAAAGCGGAAAACCGGAAAGTAATAGGGGATCAGGGCCAGCAAGGCGCCGATGAGGAACGACAGGAATATTGCCGCTCCCACGTGATAAAGCGAAAACCCCAGCTGTTCCAGAAGATTCGGGTTGGACAGGAATTTCCAGACGCCTTGCACCACGGCGACGGGGCTGGGCATCTGGTACGAGGGGCTGACCCACGAAACGATGCCCCAGCCCGCAAGGCATAAAAGCGTAAACATGTGGGTCGCGGTTGTTTTTCGGGACATGGTGTTGCGGGCGCTTTGCCGTATGGCCTTGGGTGAATGTGATTCGGGCTGACCGCTACGCCTTGACGGTCAGTTTGTCCCACAGGAAGGATTCCGCCGGGGCCGCTTTCTTTATAACGCCCAGCTCTACCGAAAGCTCATAGAACTTGTCGATGGCCGCGGCGTGCTCTTTGGTGAAATCGCCCGGCACTTCCGAAACATTGCCGAACCACCAGTCGAAGAAGGCCGGGTCCAGGCCGCTTTTTTGTGCAACTGAATCGAATACCTCTTTGCGATGGCTCAAGGCATATTTGATCGATTCATCGAACATCCTGATGAATTCCAGATAGGCTTTGGGATCGGCGCCGAGCTTCTCGGGATACGACACGTTGACGGCGCTGACAAATTGCATTTTGAACATTTCGATGTTGTCCCGGGCCGTTTCCGCTATGGTCCGGTATTCGCCGGAACGGATTGCCTTGTACGCCTGGCTGTGAATCAGGGTGGCCGCGTCCACGCTTCCCCGGGACAAGGCCGCAGGCAGGTTCGAGGCGGGAATCTGCAACTGCTTCAGGTCGCCGCCTTGCAGATCGGTGTTGATCCCGTATTTTTTTTGCAGCGCTATTCGTACTTGCGTATAGCCGGTCGACTTCAGGCTATAGGAACCGAGTGTCTTGCCTTTCAATTCTTTCGGGTTTTGCAGGGGACTGTCTTTTTTTACCCAGATGCCTCCGCCCAATCCACCCTTCGATTGGCGCAATGCGGTATTCAGGATGCGCAGCTCCAGACCCCTGGAGGCTGCGGCCGGCAGGCCGATCACGGCTGTCATGATGACGTCGTACTGTTTCGACGACGTCGATTGAAGCAGTTGCGGGATCGCCAGACCCTTGGTTTCCACATCGATCAGGTCCGATTTCACTTTGCCGTTATTGATCGCCCATACCACGGCGTCATAGGCCGGGTCGAGCAGGTACGCATAGGTGATCTTTTTGCGTGCCGCCTGGGCGTAGCCCGGCCGGGCTATCGTCATCAGGCTGGGAAACGCGATGGCCGCCATTTTCAATAGATTTCTTCTGTTCATGTGCCGCTCCTTGCTGTGCGATTGATCAGGTTTCGATGCAGGACTCGATGGCCTTGAAAGTCTCAAGCAGCCGGTCGCGATGTACCGCGAGTGTCGATGACGACAAATCCCGCGGCCGGGCTTCTTCCAGAGGAAAATCTTCTTTGACCGAAGTGGGTTTTTTTGTGAGCAGGATGATTCGGTCGGCCAGTTGCAATGCCTCTTCAATATCGTGAGTGACGAAGACGATGGTCTTGCCGGTCTTTTGCCATATTTGCTCTATTTCCGAGCGCATTTTTTTCCGGGTGGTGGGATCCAGGGCGGAGAAGGGCTCGTCCATGAAAATGATTTCCGGATCCACAGCCAGGGCCCTGGCGATGGAGACTCGCTGCCTTTCGCCGCCCGACAATATGGAGGGATATTTGTGTACGTCTTTCGACAGGCCCACCAGGGACAGCAGTTCAAGCGCTTTTTGTTCGCGGGCTTTTTTGTTTTTCGAGCCAAAGCGCAGTTCGGTGCCGAGCAGTACATTTCCCAGTGCGTTGCGCCAGGACACCAGTCGGGGCGATTGGAAAACATACGCGATCCTGGACCAGGCCACGGATGGGCTCAAGCCCATGATCCGGACGGTTCCGGCTGCGATGGGCAGCAGTCCGCCCATGACCCGCAGGCTTGTCGATTTGCCGCAGCCCGATGGCCCCAGCAAGCAGACGAATTCTCCTTTTTTTACCTGGAAGCTCAGGCGATCGTATATTTTTTGTCCGCCAAGCTCTACTACGACGTCTCGGAAATCGATAACTACTTCTTTTGTCTCTATTTTCATGTCGGTTCTTTGTGTGTTCACAAACGCCGCCGGCTATGGGGTTTTATATCATGCTGTCCTATCCGCAGGATATGGCTGTTGCTTATAGTGGAATTTGCTCAATCCTAGGCTAATTGCAGAGCGGTGTCGATGCTTCGGGTATTCCGATTTAGCATGCGAGTATTCATCCGTGTTCTTAAGGCGCGGGGGTGGCGGCCCAGGCAGGGTGGCGCTCGCATCGTCCGATCCAGGCTGCGGCCGCGGCGGACTCAAGCTCGCTCACTCTGCCTGGGCCGCCATCCCCGTTCGTGTTGCGGGCTTTTGGGAGATCGCAGGCCGACGCTTGTGGGCCTGCGTTTTCTTGCGTGGCGACAGGCCCGTACAAGGGGTCTCTGCGGATCGTGACGCCGCGCTGTGGGTCAAAAAAGGCTAAAATCAAACGTTTTTCTGATTATTGGCTGTTTTAACGAGCCTGATCGAGCCGCCGCCCTTGATGCTGCTTTGCAGAGGGCGGTTTCGGCGTTGCCTCAGTCCTTTTGACATCGCCGCGAGCCCTGTTTCGTGCGTATTGCTTTTTGCGCGGGAGGGCGAAGCCAGTTTCCGATCGGGCTTTTCAAGGATTTTTCGTGCCTATTTACGCTTACAAATGCAGCGCCTGCGGACATGAGCAGGATGTGCTGCAAAAAATGTCGGATCCGCTGTTGAAAGTGTGTCCTGAATGTGGTCAAAGCACTTATTCCAAGCAGGTCACGGCGGCGGGCTTTCAATTGAAGGGCTCGGGCTGGTATGTGACCGATTTCCGCGGCAATGGCGCCAAGCCCGCAGCCGACGGCAAGCCCGCTTCCGCCGCGGGCGCGGCAAAAGCGGCCGACGGCGCCGCAGCCGCGGCACCGGCCTCATCTTCCGAGAGCAAGGCGGCTCCCGCGGCGGCACCCGCTTCGTCTTCTCCTCCTTCAACGCCTGCTGCGTCGTCGACGTAGGCAAACTAGGGCATACATGCGTATCTTCAAACGATACTTTATTACCGGCCTACTGATCTGGATTCCGTTAGTCATTACGGTCTGGGTCATTATGCTTTTGATTCGCACGATCGAAAGTTTCGTGCCCAGTTTCCTTTCGTCGCAATCGCTGTTCGGAATACGGATTCCGGGTTTCCCGGTCGTGCTCGTATTGGTGGTGGTGCTGGTTACCGGCTTGCTGGGAGCCAATTTCATAGGCCGTGCCTTTGTCGACCGCTGGGAAAAGTTACTGGGCCGCATCCCTCTGGTGCGCTCGATTTACAACTCGGTCAAGCAGGTCAGCGACACGGTGCTGGCTCCCAACGGCCAGGCGTTTCGTGAAGCGGTGCTGGTGCAGTATCCGCGTCAGGGCTCCTGGACCATTGCCTTTCTAACCGGTGCTCCCAGCGGCGAGGTGGCCTCGCACCTGCCGGGCCAGCACGTTAGCGTGTATGTACCGACCACACCGAATCCCACATCCGGTTTCTTTTTAATGATGCCGCGTCAAGATGTATATGTTCTGGACATGAGCGTCGATGCAGCGCTCAAATACATCGTTTCCATGGGTGTCGTTGCGCCGGCCGTGAGCAAGGCTCTCGAGAGCAACGATACGGCTTTCGCCGAGCTCGACGCTGTCGACCGTCCCAATCCGCAAGACAAACCCTGATTTCAAGAATTTTCTACACGGAGTAATCCTTCATGCGTACCTGCTACACCGGCGAGGTTTCTCGAAGCCATTTGGATCAAACAGTCTCTTTGTTTGGTTGGGTTCATCGTCGTCGTGACCACGGGGGTGTGATTTTTATCGACTTGCGCGATCGTGCCGGTCTGGCCCAGATCGTGGTCGATCCCGATAACGCTCAGGCCTTTGAAATTGCCGAGAAAATCCGCAATGAGTTTTGTGTGCGCGTAACCGGCCTGGTGCGCTTGCGCCCCGAAGGCACGTCCAATAGCGAACTGGCTTCGGGCGAAATTGAAATTCTGTGCCGCGAGATCGAAATCCTGAATCCGTCGGTCACGCCGCCCTTCCAGCTCGACGATGACAATCTGTCCGAAACCACGCGCCTGACTCATCGGGTGCTGGATCTGCGCCGCCCGCAAATGCAGCGCAACCTGATGCTGCGCTACCGGGTGTCGATCGAAGTGCGCAAGTACCTCGATGCGCTGGGTTTTATCGATATCGAAACCCCCATGCTGACCAAGAGCACGCCCGAAGGCGCGCGCGATTACCTGGTGCCTTCCCGTGTTAACGCGGGCGAGTTTTTTGCCTTGCCGCAATCGCCCCAGCTGTTCAAGCAGATGCTGATGGTGGCGGGCTTCGATCGCTACTATCAAATTACCAAATGCTTTCGCGATGAGGATTTGCGGGCCGATCGCCAGCCTGAGTTCACACAGATCGATTGTGAAACCTCCTTCCTCAACGAAGAGCAGATACGCGAGATTTTCGAGGGCATGATCCGTCACGTGTTCAGCGCGGTGCAAAAGGTCGAGCTGCCGGCGGTCTTCCCCACCATGACGTGGGATGAAGCCATGCGCCGTTATGGTTCCGACAAGCCCGATCTGCGCGTCAAGCTCGAATTCACCGATATCTCCGACCTGATGCAGGATGTGGATTTCAAGGTGTTCTCGGCTCCCGCCAACGATGTCGGCAGCCGTGTGGTGGCCTTGCGCGTGCCTGGCGGCGCCAGCATGCCGCGCAGCGAAATCGATGCCTACACCAAGTTCGTCGGCATCTACGGAGCCAAGGGCCTGGCGTACATCAAGGTCAACGACGCCACTTCGATTCCCGATGGTTTGCAATCGCCTATTGTAAAAAATATCCATGCCACCGCCTTGATCCAGCTCATCGAGCGCACCGATGCGCAAAGCGGCGATCTTATCTTTTTCGGCGCCGACAAAACCAAGGTGGTCAATGATGCCATTGGCGCCTTGCGCGTCAAGATCGGCCACAGCGAGTTCGGCAAGCAGGCCGGCCTGCTCGAGAAAGGCTGGAAGCCGCTGTGGGTCATCGACTTTCCCATGTTCGAATACGATCAGGAAGAAGGCCGTTACTTTGCCGCGCATCATCCCTTTACCAGCCCCAAGGACGGTCACGAAGACTATCTCGAGAACGATCCCGCCCGTGCCCTGGCCAAAGCCTACGACATGGTCCTGAATGGCTGGGAGATTGGCGGCGGCTCGGTGCGTATCCACCGCGCCGAGGTGCAGAACAAGGTGTTCCGCGCCTTGAATATCGACGACGAAGAGGCCCGCAACAAGTTCGGCTTTCTGCTCGACGCGTTGCAGTACGGTGCGCCTCCGCATGGCGGCGTGGCGTTCGGCCTGGACCGCCTGGTTACCATGATGGCCGGCGCCGAATCGATTCGCGATGTCATCGCCTTCCCCAAGACTCAGCGCGCGCAGGACCTGCTGACGCAGGCTCCTTCCCCGGTGGATGAAAAGCAATTGCGCGAATTGCACATCCGTTTGCGCGGCGTTGAACCCAAGCAGGTATTATCTTCGTAGCCAATGCATGCCGGCGTAGGGGCGGCCCTTGTGGCCGCCCTTTTTCGTCCCTACACCTCAGTGTTTATCCCCTATCGCATTCGACCCGGAAAAGAGTACGATCAAAACAGACAGGCCTGCGCGGTGCGGGATGTCAAAATATTAACGAGATTGTCCGTGTCAGTACTTCGCATAGTCAGCTACAACATTCATAAAGGCCGCTCGGCAACGGGCAGCCGCGAATCCATGGCAGACTTGCGTTTGGGGCTGTACGGCTTGCGCCCCGATTTATGTTTTCTGCAGGAAGTCCAGGGTCGCAACGAGCGCCGCTCCAGCCTCGACGCGCAGCACGAATCGCTGGGGGCGGCGCTGCGCATGAATACGGCCTATGGCTGCAATGCCGTGCGTCACCGCACCGATCACGGCAACGCGCTGCTGTCGCGCTTTCCCATCCTTAGCCAGGAAAACCAGGATATCTCCGACCATCGCCTTGAGCAGCGCGGGCTTCTGCATGTCAAGGTTGAAATCAACAACACGTCGGTGCATTGCCTGGTCGTGCACCTGGGCCTGTTTGCGGGCAGCCGGTCGCGCCAGGTGGAAGCCCTGGTGGAGCGCATCAAACGTCTGGTCCCGGCCGATGAGCCTATCCTGATTGCCGGCGACTTCAACGACTGGAACAATCGTCTGGCCCCTTTGTTCGTGCAGCAACTGGGCTTGTGCGAAGTGTTTGCCGTCGCGCCCGAGCATCCCGTCGCCGAACCGCCCAGCCTGCGTAATTCGGTCAAACGCCTGAGCAGAAGCCTGCGCAGCCTGCCCAAGCCTTTGCAATTGCCGCGATCCATGCACGAGCTAGGCATGCACGGCGTCTATACGGCGCCCTTGAACGAACTCCCCGTGGGCAAGCTGCATCAGCTAAGCATGAACGGAGCGGCCCGTCTTGCCTTGCCTCCCCGCACCTTTCCAGCCGCATTTCCGTGGCTGCGCCTGGACCGCATCTACCAGCGCGGCTTTGCCGTGCGCAATGCCCGCGTGCTGCAGGGCGCGCCCTGGAAACAACTTTCCGACCACGCCCCCCTGTTCGCCGAACTCGAACTTCCCTGACGCATCGCATTTGGCTTCGATTGTCGTAGGGGCGGCCCTGGAGCCGCCCGTGTATGGAGTTCATCTGGTATAAAAGCGTCATCGTCACAAGAACCCAATGGGCTTGCGGTCTGCCTGCGGCGGTTCCGGACTTGCCTCGACACATCAGGAACCGAAACATGAACACCAGCTTCAACCCTGTCGGTTATTCGCTCGACGAGATCGACCGCCAATACAATGCGCGGGCATCGGTGCCCGACTGCCTGCCATTTTTGAAGGAATATGCCGACTACAGCGAGCTGGCGCGGCAGCAGGTCGCGGGCAGCCTGTCGGTAGCCTATGGCGATCATCCCGATGAAACGCTGGATATTTTCCCTGCCGCCAACGCCGGCGCGCCGGTCTATGTGTTTATTCATGGTGGCTATTGGCGCGCCTTGTCCAAAGACGACTCATCGTTCATGGCGCCCACATTTCATGCCGCGGGCGCCACCGTGGTGGCCGTCAATTATTCGCTGGCGCCGGGGGTGTCGCTGGACACGATTGTCGAGCAATGCCGCAATGCGCTGGCCTGGGTATACAAGAACATTGGTCAGTATCGGGGCGATCCGCAACGCCTGCATGTCAGCGGCAGTTCGGCCGGCGGCCATCTGACAGGCATGTTGCTGGCCCGCGATTGGCACGATGCCTTCGATGTGCCCTCGAATATAGTGCAAAGCGCCAGCCCCATCAGCGGCCTGTTCGATGTGCGTCCGCTCGTACACACGCATATCAATGCCTGGGCCAGGCTCGACAAGAAATCGGCGCTGCGCCTCAGCCCGGCAATGCATTTGCCGCAACAGGGGTGCCCTATCCTGGTGGCCTGGGGCGAATACGAAACAGCGGAATTCAAGCGTCAAAGCCAGGACTATCTGCACGGCTGGCAGGCCCAGGGGTATGAGGGGTCGGCGCTTGAGGTCGCCGGCACCAATCATTTCAATATCCTGATGGATCTGCGCAATCCGCAGTCGGCCCTGACGCGGGCGATTTTCAAGCTGATGGGTTTGTAGAGCTTTCGCATGCAACGCACCGAATCGCGACTGCATTGGTACGAAGGCAATCGCATCGATCTGCTGCAAAACGGTAGCCAATTCTTTCCCGCCTTGTGCCAGGCTATCGACGAGGCGCAAACCGTTGTCCATCTGGAAACGTATATTTTCAATCTGGACCGCAGTGGCTTGGCCATACTCGATCATCTGCAACAGGCCTGCGCACGCGGCGTCAAGGTAAGAGTTGTGGTCGATGGCTTTGGCAGCTACGCGCATGCGCAGGCAATCGGCGAGCGGCTTGCCGCCATGGGCGCGCAGTATCGTGTATACAACCCCGAGCCTCAAGGCGTCGGACGCGTCGTGTTCAGTGCCAGGCGCCTGCGACGCCTGCACCGCAAAGTAACCGTGGTCGATGAGCGGATTGCCTTCGTGGGCGGCATCAATATTCTGGACGATCTGGAAGATGTTCCCAACGATGGCATGGGCCCCAGGCCGCGTTTCGACTTTGCCGTGCGCGTGCAAGGGCCGCTTGTGCCGGAAATCACCGCGACCCAGAACAGCCTGTGGCTGCGCGTGGGATGGCGTCATCGCAGTGACTGGGCCAATGTGTCCGCGCGCCTGGCCAATTGGCGCGCTGTGCTCCTGAAGCGCCGCCTGGAAAAATCGACACGCTACGAATCGGGTATGCGGGCCGCTCTGGTATTGCGCGATAACGTCCGCTTCCGCCAGACGATTGAAAATGTGTACCTGTATGCAATCGATCACGCCATCGAAAATGTGGTGATTGCCAACGCGTATTTTTTCCCTGGCCGCCGATTGCGCCACGCGCTTGAACATGCCGCGGCGCGCGGGGTGCGTGTACGCCTGTTGCTGCAGGGCCGGTCCGAATATCCCATGCAGCACCGTGCCACGCGGTTCATGTACGGAAAACTGCTCGATGACGGCATCGAGATCTACGAATACCTGCCCAGCTACCTGCACGCCAAAGTGGCTGTCATCGATGCTCGTGCAACTGTCGGCTCGTCCAACCTGGATCCTTTCAGCCTGCTGCTGGCGCGCGAGGCCAACGTGTTTGTCGACAATGCGGATTTTGCCTCCAGCCTGAATGCGGCGCTGGCGGCGGTCATGCAAAACGATGCAAGGCGCGTGACCGACACTTTTTTGCAAAAGCTCTCGATGCTTGACCGATGGGTGGACGCAGCCTCGTATCTGCTGCTGCGCATCGCCGTCGCCCTGACCGGGAAGTCGTCCATGTATTGATGGGCGGCGTTTGGCGAATGCCTTGGTGCTTCACGGGTGGCCGTCCTCGTGCAAACGTCGCGACGTTCCACAAAGGGTGGCCGCGAGCCCACCTCTACACAAATCAGCGGCCTAGCGCGGCAACCACGGCGTCGCCCATTTCCGATGTGCCTACGCGCTTGCATCCGGGCTGGGCGATGTCGCCGGTGCGGTAGCCATCGGCCAGCACCGCCCGCACCGCGCGCTGGACGCGATCGGCGTTGTCGGCCTGGTTGAAGGAGTATCTCAGCATCATGCCCATGGAAAGAATCGACGCAAGCGGGTTGGCCAGATTGCGGCCGGCAATATCGGGCGCCGTGCCGTGCACTGGTTCGTACAGCCCTTTGTGATCGAGCGCCAGCGATGCCGACGGCAGCATGCCGATCGAGCCGGTGAGCATGGCTGCCTCATCCGAAAGAATATCACCGAAAATATTGCCCGTTACAATCACGTCGAACTGCTTGGGCGCTCGCATCAGCATCATGGCCGCGGCATCCACGAACATGTGTGTAAGCTCCACATCGGGGTATTGCTTGCCGACGTTTGTCACGACCTCGCGCCACAATTGCATGGTTTCCAGAACATTTGCCTTGTCTACAGAACAGACTTTGTGGCGGCGCTGGCGCGCGGTTCGAAACGCAACATGCGCAATCCGTTCGATTTCAGATTCCGAATAGCGCATGGTGTTATAGCCTTCGCGTTCGCCCGAAGCCGTGGTGGAGATGCCCCGAGGCTCGCCGAAATAAACGTCGCCGGTCAGCTCGCGCATGATCAGCAAGTCGAGCCCTTCCACAATCTCCGGCCTCAGTGTTGATGCGCCGATTAGCTCCGGAAACAGGAACGCCGGCCGGAAATTGGCGAACAGGCCCAGCTCTTTGCGCAGGCGCAGCAAGCTGGCACCTGGGCGCATTGCATAAGGGATGACTTCATCGCCAGGCATGCCGGCGGCGCCAAACAGAATAGCGTCGGCTTTGCGCGCGATTTCTGATGTTTTGGCCGGCAGAGGGTCGCCGGCGGCCTCGATGCCGGCGGCGCCGATGGGCGCATCGATAAGCTCCAGTGCCGTGTTCTTGCCCAGCACGGCATGCAATACCTTGACGGCTTCGGCCGTGACTTCTTTACCGATGCCATCACCAGGCAAGACTGCGATTTTCATTCAATAATCCTCGACAATAAAAGAGAAGCCGGCCGTATGCGCGATTTCTAGATGTTTGCGGCATGCCGCCGTTCGAAAGCGGTAATGTGATCCGCGTTTTGCAGGGTGTAGTCAATTTCGTTCAAGCCTTCGATCAGGCATTTTTTGGAAAACGCATCGATCTGGAATGCGTGTATCGATCCGTCGGCCGCGGTGACGATCTGCGACGGAAGATCAATAACGACGCGCATGCCCGGCACTGCCTGGGCCTTTTCCAGCAGCATTGCTGTCGCCTCGGCGGGCAGTACGATCGGCAGCAGTCCATTTTTGAGTGCATTGGAAAAGAAGATATCCCCGAAACTGGGCGCGATCACCGCGCGAAAACCGTAATCGTGCAAAGCCCATACCGCATGCTCGCGCGACGAACCGCAACCGAAGTTGCTCTGCGCAACCACGACACGCGCCTGGCGGTAGGGCGGCTGATTCAGGATGAAGCCGGAAATCTCCCGCCCTTGTTTGTCGAAACGCAAATCGCGAAACAGGAACTGGCCGAAATCGTCCGAACGCGGCTTTTGCAAATACCGGGCGGGCACGATCTGGTCTGTATCGACATTCGAGCGCGGGATAGGCAAGGCCACGGCATCCAGATGCAGGAAGGGTTCCATTTTCAGCCTCTTTCCATGAGTTGCCGAACATCGGTCAGGTGGCCGGTGACGGCCGCCGCCGCCGCCATGGCGGGGCTCATCAGGTGGGTGCGTGAACCTGGCCCCTGGCGCCCGACGAAGTTGCGGTTCGAGGTTGATGCGCAGCGTTTTTGCGGCCCGACGTGATCGCCGTTTGTAGCCAGGCACATCGAGCAGCCCGCATAACGCCAGTCGAAGCCAGCATCGATAAATATTTTATCCAGGCCTTCCTGCTCGGCCTGTAGTTTGACTAGATTGGAGCCGGGTACCACCCAGGCCTGGACGCCGTTCGCGATATGGCGTCCCTTTGCAACCACGGCTGCGCTGCGCAAATCTTCGATACGGCCGTTCGTGCACGATCCAATGAACACCTGGTCGACGAAAATATCGGTCAATAGCATGCCGGGCTCCAGGCCCATATAGGCAAGCGTGCTGTTCATTGCGGCCTGGCTGTCGGCATTTGAGGCCAGCGACGGGTCCGGCACGCGCCCCGAAATCGGCAGCGCGTCTTCGGGGCTATTGCCCCAGGTGACCATGGGCACGATCTCGTCGGCCCGCATGCGCACTTCCTGGTCGAACTCCGCTCCAGGGTCGCTTGCCAACCCGCGCCACCGGGCAAGCGATGTGTCCCAGTCGGTGCCCGACGGAGCGAAGGGGCGTCCCGCCAGCCATGTGAAGGTGGTGTCGTCGGGCGCAATCATGCCGGCCCGCGCGCCGGCTTCGATCGACATATTGCAGACGGTCAGCCGCCCTTCCATCGACAGAGCGGTAATGGCCGATCCCGCGTATTCGATAATGTGGCCGGTGGCACCGGCGGCGCCTATGCGACTGATAATGGCGAGAATAATGTCTTTTGCGCTAACGCCTTCTTTGATCCGGCCATCGATCGTGACGCGGATTGTCCCGGGCTTGCGTTGCCAGATCGATTGCGTTGCCAGCACGTGCGCCACTTCGGAAGCGCCAATGCCAAAGGCCAAGGCGCCTAGGGCTCCGTGCGTGGACGTATGGCTGTCGCCGCAGACGATCAGAGAGCCGGGCAGGCTCAGGCCCTGTTCCGGCCCGACAACATGCACTATTCCCTGGCGTGGGTCTTCAAGGCCGAAGAACCGGATCCCCGCCTTTGCGGTGTCGTTCTTCAATGCATTGACCATGGCGCGCTTTTCCGGATCGGCCACGCTATTCAGATCGCGGTTGCCGGTTGGCACATAGTGATCGGGCGTTGCGAACGTGCGCTGCGGAGATCGCGGCGCACGTCGCTGCTGGCGCAGCATCTCGAACGCGGGCGCCGAGCCGTCCTGCACCATATGGCGGTCGACGTACAGCAGGCTCTGGCCGTCTTCGCGACGCAAAATCTGATGGCGCGACCAGATCTTTTCAAAGAGGGTGCGAGGCGCGGATTCGTTGGACATGGCTTCTACATTAAGGTTATGTCGGATCGGATTCAGTCGAGCTTGGCGCCGGACAATTCCACAATGGTCTTGTAGCGTTTCATTTCCGATGCGATGAAGGCGCCGAAATCTTCCGGCGTGCCGCCACCCATTTCGGCACCATAATCGGCCATGCGCGCCCGCAGCTTCTGGTCTGTTTTCAGCATATCGTTGACCTCATGATTGATCCGCTCAATGATGGGCCGGGGCGTTCCGGCCGGCGCCATCAGGCCGTACCACGACGATGCGTATATTGGCAGGCCCAGCTCCTTGAAGGTGGGCACGTTGGGCAGCGCGGGGTTGCGGTCCTTCGAGGCCACCGCCAGCGCGCGCAATTTGCCGCTGGAGATCAAAGGCAGGCAGGTCGTGGTGTCGAGCATGAGCGAGATCTGGCTGGCCATCAGGCCGGCCTCGGCGGGAGAGGTGCCTTTGTAGGGCACATGGACCATCTTTATCTTGGCGGCGGCCATGAACTGCACGGCAGCCAGATGCTGTGACGATCCGACGCCGCCCGAACCGTAGTTCAGCTTATCGGGGTTGGCCTTGGCATAGGCGACGACATCCTGCATGGTCTTGAATGGCGACGATGCCGGCACCACCAGGATATTGGGGACCGAAGATACAAAGACAATGGGGTCGAAATCCTTGATGGGATCGAAGCCCAGGTTTGAATACAGGTACTTGTTGACGGCATTGGGGCTGATTGAACCCATCAATAGGTTGTAGCCGTCCGGCTCGGCGCGGGCAGCCATGGCGGTGCCTATATTGCCGCCTGCGCCGGCCCGGTTGTCCACTATCACAGCCTGCCCCAGGCGCTGGGCCAAGGGGTCGGCGATGAAGCGGCCCATCGTGTCCACGCCGCCGCCCGGAGGCCAGGGCAGGAACATGTGGATGGCGTGATTGGGGTAGGGCTGGGCGGCCTGTGCCATGCCGGCACAGGCAAGCAGCATCCCGGCCAGCCAAATATGCATTTTCTTCATGACGATTGTCTCCTTTATGGATCTAGTTCTGTACGGCCATTCTTGAATAAAAATGAAACGCTGGCAAACACAATTAAGGCATAATAGGTATGATTAAAAGTCATACGGTGTCGTGCTCTATGTCGCGTCGATTGCCCCCCTTGAATGCCTTGCGTGCTTTTGAAGCCTCCGCGCGCAATGCCAGCTTTACACGCGCGGCCCAGGAATTATTTGTGACCCAGGGAGCGGTCAGCCGTCATGTGGCCGCGCTCGAAGATTGGTTGAAGGTCAAATTGTTCGACCGTGGGCGCTACGGCATCGAGCTTACGGCCCAGGGCCATGTTTATTTCCGCACGGTCAAGAATGCGTTGGACCAGATCGAGTACGGTACCCAGCAATTGCGGCAAAGCCCCGACGAGAATCGGCTTCGCATCAAGCTCCCTCCCACGTTCGCGATTCGCTGGCTGATGCCGCGGCTGGCCAGGTTTCACGCGTTGCACTCGGGAATCGATGTACAGATCACGACCTCGCACCAGCGCGCCGATTTCGACCGCGAGGATGTGGATGTCAGCATTCATTCCGAAGCCTCTCCGCCCACGGATGCCAATTCAAAATACCTGTACCTGTTTGGGGAAACCTTGCTGCCTGTCTGCGCACCCGGACTACTGGCGCGTGACCCGCCCTTGTCCAGGCCCGAAGATTTGGCGAACCAGGTGCTGCTGTGCTCCATGAACCGCCCGATGGATTGGCCCACATGGCTGGCCGCCGCGGGGGTCGAGCAGGTGGACGGCAATAGCGGTTTGAAGTTCGAGAATGCCGCGCTGGCGTATCAGGCCGCAACCGACCAGTTGGGCGTGATGGTGGCTCATTTGGCTTTCGTCAACGACGACCTGCTGGCCGGTCGCCTGGTAGCGCCCTTCAGCCTGAGGGTGGAAACGTCGGGAGCTTATTTCCTGGCGTATCGTGCGGGAACTCCAACGCCGCCGCGCATCAAAGTATTCGAAGACTGGATTCTTGGCGAAGCTGCCGCCATGAGCAGTCGGCTCGCACGGTAGGCCGTACTCCACCCTCGTGCGAATGCCGCGATGTGTCCCGGGCGGGCACGAGGCCCGCCCCTACGGATGGGGCGCCGCGCGCACGATCCGCTAAATGTCTGCGAACAATTTGGCCAGATCGAATTTATTGCGTGTGGACCAGATGGCGACCAGGTCGAAGCTGGGCAGGGCGTCGCCCTCTGAAATGGGGCAGAACGTGACCCCGGGGAAATCGATGGTTTGAATCCAGCTTGGCAGCAGGCCGATACCGCAACCGCCCGCCACACAGGCCAGTACTGTCATGGTGCGATTGGCGTGCTGGTTGATCTTGACCTCGTGGCCGGCCTGGCGCATGGCCTGAGTGATGCCCGCGTACAGATGCGGCAGTTGGCCTTTGGGGTACAGCACCATGCCTTGCTCGGCAATTTGCCGCAGCGAGATTTTCTTTTTCAGCCGCAACGCCAGATCGCTGGGCACCGCGGCGATCAGCTTGTCTTTACGCAAGACGCGTTCGCTCATGGGGCCGCTCACCGCGACGGGGGAATGCATCAGCCCGACGTCCAGCGTGCCGTCCTCCAGGGCAAGCACCTGTTCTTCGTTGCTCATTTCTTTCAAGACCAATTGGAGGTTCGGAGCATGACGCTGGATTGCGCGTATGGCCTTGGGCAAGACCTCGAACAGGGCGGAAGAAACCAGGCCGATGCGCAAAGTGCCGGCCAGCCCTAGCTGGGCCTGCCGCGCTTTGCCGGCGGCCTCGTCCAGCAGGTACAGGCCGTTGCGGATATCCTGCGCCATGACCAGCGCCGCCGCCGTGGGCCGGGCGCCGCGCCGGGAACGCTCGAACAATACCGTGCCCAGGCTTTTTTCCATTCTGGAAATCGACTGGCTAAGCGCCGGCTGGGCGATATCCAGCCTGTGAGCCGCCTTGCCGATGGCTCCTTCGTCCATGACCGCCAGAAAGCATCGCAATTGGCTGATTTCCATATCATTTCAATATGAATAAATATTGTCTGGATAATAGATGAATATGTGTGGCCTGCCTAGAATAATCACAAATCTTCCGCATGCTGGGCAAGAAAATTCGTAAGGCGGACTTGAACCACGTCTGCCGGCCCTCGCACCTACTATCTGCACGCGTCGCAATGAACACAATCAGCGTTTCCGAATATCCGCCGCCCGGCGCCATCGATACCCATGCGCATGTATTCGGCCAGGGCTTGCCCATGGCGGCAAAGCGGCGCTATACGCCGGACTATTCCGCGGGGCTGGAACGCTACCTGTCGCTGTTGCAAGGCCATGGCCTTGCCGGCGGGGTACTGATACAGCCCAGCTTCCTGGGCTATGACAACCGCTATCTGCTCGACAGTCTGGGCCAGGCCCGGGGGCAGTGCAAAGGAGTCGTCGCCCTGGATCCGGCCACGCCGTCCGCCGTGCTGCGGGAAATGGCTGCGGCGGGTGTGGTGGGCGTGCGCCTGAATCTGTTCGGGCAGCTACTTCCCGCATTCCAGGATTCCGTCTGGCATAGCTTTCTGTCGTGCGTGAACCGGCTCGACTGGCACGTGGAAGTGCACTGCCCAAACTCGCAGTTACCGGACGTGCTGGCCCCTTTGCTGGCGCGCGGCTGCAAGCTTGTCGTCGACCATTTCGGCCGTCCGGATTACCGGCTCGATGTCGATCCGGCAGCACTTGATTACCTGTGTCGTACGGCAGACACAGGCCGCGTGTGGGTGAAGTTGTCGGCGCCTTACCGTATTTGGTCGGAGCAGACCATTTCCCAATCCGGCCTTGCGGCCCGGCGTCTGCTGGATGCCTTTTCGGCGCGGCGCCTGTTGTGGGGCAGCGACTGGCCGCACACCCAGCATGAAGCACCCAGCGAATTCGATCGCGCTTTGCAGCATCTGTTCGACTGGGTGCCCAACGCACAAGATCGATCCGCCATTTTGGCGGATACCCCCAGGCTGTTATTCAAATATTAAGGAGACCGCATGTTTCAGTTTCAAGTTCAAACACGTTCAAAAACCAGGGAGACACCCATGTTCTCAATGTCGCATGTATTCAAACGAAGCGTCAGCTATCTGCTGGGGCTCTGCCTGGCGGGCGCCGCCACCGTGGCAGCGGCGGCGTATCCGGACAAACCCATCACTTTGCTGGTGACGTATCCGCCCGGAGGAACCGTGGATGTCGTGGCGCGTTTGATCGGGCCTGAGCTCGGCAAGGCCCTGGGGCAAACCGTCGTGATCGAAAACCGGGGCGGCGCGGGCGGCATGATAGGCGAGGGAGTCGTGTCGCGCAGCGCCCCCGACGGCTATACCTTGATGCTGGATGCGTCCAACTTCGCGCAGAATCCCGCGCTGCGATCCAATATGAGCATTGATGTCCAGAAGGACTTCGCCCCGGTTTCCCTACTGCTCAAGGTGCCCAATGTGCTGGTCGTGAATCCGAAAAGCCCCATCCACTCGGTGGCCGATCTGATCAAGCTGGGCAAGGATCGCCAGCACCCTATCTATTTCGCCTCGGCGGGGCCGGGCTCGGCCCAGCATCTGGCCGGCGAGCTCTTCAATCTGACGGCGGGCACGCACCTGGAGCACGTCCCGTATAAGGGCGGTGGTCCGGCCATGGTCGATGTGATGGGCGGCCAGGTACCCTTGATGTTCGCCAGCCTGGGATCGTCGTGGGCTCATATCAAGAGCGGCGCGCTGCGCGCCGTAGCCGTGGGCAGCACCAGCCGGTCGAACCTGATGCCCACTATCCCGACCATTGCGGAATCGGGTGTGCCGGGATATTCCTCGTATGAGTGGAATGCCATATTTGCCCCTGCGGGTACGCCCAAGCCAGTGCTGGACAAGGTCTCCGCGGCTGTGACCCAGGTTCTGAAGGAGCCGAAGATTCGCGAACAGTTGCAAGGGCTCGGCGCCGAAGTCGTGGCTTCCAGCCCCGAGCAACTGAGCGCGTTTGTGAATGAGGAAATCGCCAAGTGGAAGAAGGTGGCCAAGGAGGCCAATCTGAAACTGGATTGAGTGTCGATGGCTTGGCCCGGTGGTTGCTGGAGGCCGCCTTGTGGCCGACCGTCATCTTTCGTTCTTAAGACGCGGGGGTGGCGGCCCAGGCAGGGTGGTGCTCGCCTCGTCCGGTCCTGGCTGCGCCAGGACTGCCCGCGGCCGGCGCCTGGATCGGGCGGTCGCGGAACTCGCGTCGTCCACAGCCCCCCGGGCTGTGGACACCCTTGACGCTCAGACAACCGCTCCCTTGCATCCCGATCCAGGCGCCGGCCGCGGCGGACTCAAGCTCGCTCACCCCGCCTGGGCCGCCACCCCCGCTCGCATTAGTTATGTTTTTGTTGCGAAAACACATCGATATCGTCAATAAGTGTTTGATTGATCAGTGTTTTGTGCGATTTTGATTTCCCCGTACTAGAATTGGGGTTAATCAGCGCATCGCGTAGCGCTAGGTGCCTACGCCCTTAATGACGCGCTGTTTTTTTATGGCTAAGACCAAACCATCATGTGTCAGTTGTTGGGCATGAATTGCGCTACCCCTACCGATATAACCTTTTCCTTTACAGGGTTTGCGGCGCGAGGGGGGCAAACCGATCACCATGCCGACGGGTTTGGCATTGCCTTCTTCGAAAACAAGGCTTGCCGCGTCTTTATCGACAACGAGCCTTGCTGCCGCTCGCCGGTGGCCGACCTGATCAAGAACTACCCGATCAAATCCAAGAACGTGATTGCGCACATACGCAAGGCCACGCAGGGTAACATCCAGTTGGAAAACTGCCATCCCTTCGTGCGCGAGCTATGGGGCAGGCATTGGATTTTTGCGCATAATGGCGACCTGAAAAATTATCATCCCCATCTGGACGGCCAGTATCAGCCAGTGGGCTGCACCGATAGCGAAGCGGCGTTCTGCCAGATCATGCAGGGTTTGCGGCACCGTTTCGGCAACGAAGAGCCGTCGAACCAGCAGTTGTTCCTGGCAATCGAAGAACTGACTCGCGAAATTACCTTGCATGGGGTATTCAATTTCCTGATCTCGAACGGCCGCTTCCTGTTTGCGCATTGCTCGACCAATCTGTATTACATCATTCGCGAGTGGCCGTTCAACAAGGCGCATCTCATCGATGCCGACATGACGGTTGATTTTTCGCAGGTCAACCGCGAGGGCGATTGCGTGGCCGTGATTGCCACCAAGCCGCTTACCGACAACGAAATCTGGACCCGCCTCGAGGCCGGCCAGTTGATCATGTTTGAAAAAGGCCAGACCATCGGCCAGGCGATCATTCCGATTCCCCTGGCGGTGCAGGAAAAGAACGCCCGGAACCTGGCCTGCGCGTAGATCTAGAAATCGAACAGTTCGGCCGGATTGTCGGCGAGTATCCGCTGCCTGATCGCGGCATCGGGCACGTATTCGCCCAGCATATTGAATAGATTCACCGAACTGTGCTGCTCGAAGGACAGATGCGGATAATCGCTGCCCCACACAAGCCGGTCGGGCGCGGCGTCGACCAGCGCATGCACCATGGGTGTGATGTCTTTGAGATCGGGTTCGGTGGAGATACGGTATAGGCCGGTCAGCTTGACCCGGCAATACCCGTTGCCATGGCGCAGCAAGTCCAGCAATTGCTGGAAGCCTGGGGCTTGGGCTCCGTCGCGGGCCAGATTCATGCCGAGGTGCGCGAGTGTGAACGGGACCCGCAGTTCGCGCAGGGTGGGCATGAGTTCGCTGGTAAGCCATGCCGGCAATAGAAAATCGAGCTGCCAGCCGATTTCGGCGCATCGTGCCTCGAGCCGTTTGATGCGGGGTATGAGCGTCTGTGAAAATCCAGGTTCCAGTGGCTTGATGGGGCGGACATTGATGCGCACGCCTCGCACCCCCAGTGCATTCAGGCGGCTCAGTTCAAGGTCGGGGATGTCTTCGTCGATGTCGACGATCCCTTTGCAATTTCCGCCCATAAGGCGCATTGCGTCGAGCATGCAGGTGTTATCGCGACCATAGGCACTGGGCTGGACGAACACGAAACGTGCGATGCCCAAGTGGCGTGCCAGCGATAGGTAATCGTCCAGCGGCGCGTGTGGCGGCGTGTACCGCAGCCCGGTGCTGTATGGATATTGCCCGGCGGGGCCGAATACATGGAAATGGGTATCGCACGCGAGAGCGGGAGATTTGAACCGGGGAGTCTCCGAAATATCGTGGTTCGACACTATGCGTTTTCCTTTTGAACTGCTTTGAGAGAATTGAGTTTTTCCGCGTCTTTGCGAGCTGCTTCCATCAGGTAGGTAACGTCGCTGCCGGCGATGATAAAGCGCGCACCCATGGCGATCAGGTCGGTTTGCAACTGGATATCCGCGCGGATGCCGCCCACACCGAGGATTTTCCCGTGGCGCTTGCATGCCTGGGCCGTAGCCTGGTAGGCGGCCCGTAGATCGGGGTGGTGCAATTGGCCCGGGATGCCGAGCTCGGTGCATAAATCGTTCGATCCGATCAACAGCATATCGACGCCGGGCACCGCCGCGATTTGATCGGCGTTGGCTATGCCAAGCGGCGTTTCCAGCATGACCACGAGCAGCGTTTCCTTATTGACCTGGCTGTTGACGTCTGCCAGCGGCATGCTGCGATAGCCGAGGGACGGCCCGCTGCCCATGACGGAACGATGGCCGATTGGAGGGTACTTGGCTGCATTGACCAGCGCCGCAGCCTGTTCCGCCGTTTCCACATGAGGCACGATCACGCCCATGGCGCCGCCGTCCAGAACCCGCGACAGATATTCGCTGCCGTGCCCCGGAATCCGGACCAGCGGAGTTATGCCGAACCCCACGGCGGCGGTGCAGATTGCCGACACCGTTTCCATCGACACGGGGCTGTGCTCCATGTCGACGTACAAGGCATCGAAGCCGCAGGCGGCGACGATGGGGGCGATGTCGATGGTTCTCGCCTGGCGCAAACCCATGCAGACCACCAACTGGCCTGCCAGCATCTTGCGTTTCGCGCCATTTTCGAATGTGCTCATTGTTTACTACTCCATTTTAATGTTGGCGCGGTGGATCACGTCTTTCCACATTGCGCTTTCGTCCCTAACCTGTTTTGCATAGTTCGAAGACGAACTTGAAGTCGGCTGCACACCCGCGGCGCCGAAGACCTTGTTTACCTGAGGGCTTTCCAGGGCGTGGGCGATTTCCTTTTGCATGCGGTCGATAATGGCTGGCGGCGTTTTTGCCGGCGCCATGACGCCGAACCGGTACATCATCTGGTAGTTTGGGAACCCCGCTTCGGCGAAGGTCGGCACCTGTGGGAACATGGGGTGGCGCTTGCTTCCGCTCACGGCCAGGCCCATCAGGCGGCCGTTGACGATGTATTGCGCTGTCGAGCCCACGCTGCCGATGCCGATATCGATGCGTTGCGCAACAATATCGGTGATGGAGGCCGCCACCCCTTTATACGGAATATGCCGGGCCTTGACGTGGGCCTGCAGCAACAGCAATTCCATCGCCAGATGGGCCGAAGACCCGGTGCCGCCCGATCCGAAGGTGAGCGTGTCGGGATGGGCGCGGGCCTCGTCCAGTGTTGCCTTCAATGTCTTGGTGGGCAGGTTGGTGCGTGCCACCAGTACGGCTGGCGCTTCGGCCACCAGGGAAACCTGGGCGAAGTCCTTGAATGGTTTGTATGGCAGCTTTTCATAAAGAGCGGCTGAAACGGCGAATGAGTTGTCGGTCAGCAGGAACGTATAGCCATCGGGCTTTGCATGGGCGACGATTTCGGTGCCGATCGTGCTGCCCGCGCCGCCATGGTTTTCCACGACGACGGGCTGCTTGAGCTGCTTGGACAGCTCGCTGCCGACGACCCGTGCCGCCGTGTCGGTGAAGGAGCCCGGCGCAAAAGGGACAACGATTCGGATCGGCTTGGTCGGCCAGCCGGATTGCGCGGATGCCGCAGCGCAGGTAGCCGAGGCGATCAAGGCAACGGACAGCAGTTTCCAGATCATGATAATGTCTCCGTATATTAGAAGTTTTTTTAAAATTCTTGCCCAGGAATTATATAATTTATCTTACATATTGGGAAGTTTTGATGATTTGTGCCATGCCTTTGGCCCTTCGCTTCATGGATATGGGTGCTGATCGATGAGCAGCCTCGAGAGAATGCTGAGCCTGCTGGATGTATTCACGCCGGCCGCTCCCGTGTGGTCGGCGGAGGACTTGATCCGCTATTCGGGCTCGCCGCCTTCCACCTGCTATCGCTATCTGAAAGTATTGTGCGGGGCGGGGTTTCTTGCGCGCGTGGCCAATGGCTCGTATGTGCTGGGGCCGAGAATTCTTGAGCTGGATCGCACGATACGCCTGTGCGATCCCGTTTATGTGGCGGGAACATCCATTGCCCAGCACCTGACGGATGCAAAGGGCTACAGCACGCTGCTGTGCATTCTGTTCAGCGACTCCGTCATGTGCGTGCAGCAGGCGCTCAGCCGCGAGGCCCCGCCGCAACTGTTCAACCGCGGGCAGCGTCGCCCCTTGATCGCCGGGGCCTCGGCCAAGGCCATACTGGCCCATCTGCCTATGCACCAGCTGCGTTCCATTTATGCGAAGAACCGCAAGGAAATCGCCTCCAGCGGCCTGGGTGCGGACTGGGAATTCTTTAAAAAGGCGCTCAAGCAGATTCGCTCCGACGGCTACTGCATGACGGTGGGTGAATACAACCCCGGTGTCATGTCTATTGCCACTCCTTTGTTCAATCAAGAGGGAGAAGTGTTGGGCAGCCTTGCCATGGTTGCCTGGGCCGAGAATTCGGACATGGCGGATTTCCGCACGCTGATGCCTGATGTGGTTCGTGCCGGCCAGGAAATCTCCGCGCGCATCGCGGCCATGGAAAACATGATGGACTTGCCGGCGCGGGCAATAGGTTAGCCCGCGCCGGCAGGCCTGCTGTATCAGGCCGACGGTCGGCTTGCGGCATGCCGCATTACATACTGGGCGGTGGACTGTATCGAAGACAGGACCGGCTTGCCGAAGGCGCTTTGCAGGGAATCCAGGATGTGAAAAGTCGGCAATTGCGAACAGGCGATGAACAGCGCGTCGCAATCGGCCTCGATCATGGCTCGCGCCCGCTGCTCGACTTCGTCTTCGGTAATGCGTCCCAGCGCCGACACATCGGCCGCGTGAAAACTGTCCAGGTGATCCACGGAGATATCGCCGGACTCCAGGAAGCGTCGAATGCGCATATTCACATCGTCCTGGTACGGAGTAAGGAGCGCAATGCGGCGGGCGCCGATTTCTCGCAGTGCATCGAGCATGGCTCGCGCCGTGGTGACGACCGGTCGACCGGTGATTGCGGCGAGATCCTTCGCGATGGCGGCGTCGCCTTCGGGGCCGAGAATGAATCCCGCCGCGGTGCAGCCGTAGGCGATGACATCGACCGGCGCCTCGGTGAATGCGGCGGCGAGCTCGACCGCTGCTTTTTTATACGCAGGCAACGATTCGGGCGTCAGCAAACCTTCGCCTCGCGGCACCCGCAATGTTTTGCAGAGACTGCCTTCGGGGAGCCAGTCCAGCATTTCAGGCTCCATGGTCGTATTATTGGCCGGCACCATCAGGCCCAGGCGAACAGGGTTTGTCATTGTGCTGTTCCTTTTGCGTCGAGCGGCATCAGTGGCGCAGCGACGCCCGCGGGCAACGGCAAGCGTGCGGTATTGAGCACCATGGCCAGCATGCTGTAATAGCCGCAAAGAGCTATCAGGTCGAGCGCGCCAGGCAAGCCGAATCGGCCCGCAATATCGTTGAACGTGGCATCGTCGGCTTCACCGGACTGATGCAGGCTGCGGCAAAAAAGGTAGACCGCAGCCTGGTCGCCGCTCATGCCGACGGGCGGCTCGCCCCTGGCGATGGCCTCGATGATGGCAGTCGATAGCGTGGTCGTTTCGCGCGCAATACGCGAATGGGCATGCCATTCGTACTGGCAGCTCCAGCGTCGCGCCGCAACCAGCACGGCCAGTTCGATCAGATCGGGAGCCAACTGCGTGCCGAAGCGCAGGTATTCGCCCAGGCTTTGCACCCGGCTTGCCAGTTCAGGCTGGTGTATCAGGGCCAGGAAGGGCCCCCTGATCGAACCTCGCGGGCCAGAGGCGATCTCGGCCGCAACCTTGCGTTGCGGTTCTGTCATGTTTTCGGGTTCGATCTGGGCAAAACGTGGCGAGGTCATGGCATCAGGTCCTTGTGGGCTGGGCCGGTGGGCTGCCGGCAGGCGGGCGTATGGTGATGGAATGGGCCGGGCGGTCGGGGGCGGCGTTGATGGGGCGCCAGCAGAATGATCGCACCTCGCCGAATTCATGCGGCAAGCGCAGCCACGTGTCGCCGCCATCGATGCTGCGATATATCTGCCCCAGGTTGCTTGCGAGGAAAATGATCTCGGGATTGGAGGGATGCGTTGCCACGCACCACGGTGTACTGTTCAGGCCAGGAGGCAAGCCCGCATCTTTCCAGGTTTCGCCATAATCGGTGCTGCGCCACAGGATTCCTGTGGAACCCGGTGGCCCGTCGCCGTTGGTCAGGAATAAAGTGGCGTCGCTATCGGCGCGCGGCACGATGGCTCGCGTGTATTGCCATGGGGAGTCGAGTTCTTGAAAGACCCATGTGCGGCCCTCGTCTTCGCTGCGATGCAGGCCGCGGTTGGTGGTTGCGAACAGGATCGTCGCCCCTGAAGCGTTCCTGATGCAGGCGATGCCGTGCACATCGGCCGAGATCAGGCCGTCGTCGCGCCGAACCCAGCTGCGGCCGCCGTCGTCGCTGCGGTAAATGCCGCCGATCTCGACGGTAGCCCATATGACATGGGCATCTCCTGGTTCGACCAGGATTTGCGTGACGCGGGTTGCTCCCATATTGATTTCGGAAAATTTCGAAATGCCGGGCACGTTCAGTTCATGCCAGCTGGCGCCGGCGTCGTTCGAGCGGAAAAAGCCGGCGGGACGCGTGCCCGCATAAAGAATGCGGGGATCGTCGGGATCCTGCGCCAAGGCCCATATATCGTGCATGGGCGAGGCCACGGGCGTCCAGCGCACGGTTTTTTCGCTCCACCTGAACAAACCCATGTCTGTGCCGGCGTATAGCTCATCAGGCGTTTTTGGATGGCCGCAGAATGTCCAGACGCGTGCTTCGAGATACATGCCGGAATGACTGTTCGGGTGGACCCAGGTTTCCCCCATATCGTCGCTGAACCATGCGGAATGCCCCGCCGTACCCGCGTAGACCTCGATTCGCATACCCATTTTTTTCGACGCCTTGCCTATTGCATGGATTGTTAGAAAGATTAATTTATTCTACTATGTGAGAAATATTACTATTTATAAGGTAAGGAGACAACTATGATGAACCTGAGCGCAGCACTGGCTGCCGGCATTCTGGCCCTGGCCGCGGCCCCCGCGATGGCGCAGTCCTATCCGTCCCGGCCCATCAGCATTGTGATCGGCTTCCCTCCAGGAGGCGCAATCGACACCATTACGCGCGTCATTGGGCCCAAGATGTCGGAATCCATGGGCCAGCCGATCGTCATTGAAAACAAACCCGGCGCCGGAGGGGCCATCGGTGCGGCTTATGTGGCGCGTGCCAAGCCGGATGGGTACACGATTTTCATGGGCACCATGGGCAACTTCGCGATTGCGCCAAGCCTGATCAAGAACCTGCCCTACAACGTGCAGAAGGATTTTGCCCCGGTAACCCTGGTGGCCGCTTCGGGTTTTGTCCTGTATGTCAATCCCAAGCTGCCTGTCAAGACTGTCAAGGATCTTATCGCCTACGGCAAGGCGCACCCGGGCGGTTTGAACTTCTCGTCCAGCGGCAATGGCGGTTTGCCGCATATGGCGGGGGAAATGTTCAACTCCGCAACTGGCCTGAAAATGACTCACGTCCCTTATAAAGGGAGCAGTCCCAGCATCGCCGGCCTTATTGCCGGCCAGGTCCAGCTGACATTCGAGGCGCCCGCCATCGGCATCCCGTTCGTCCAGTCCGGCCAGCTTGTCGCTCTTGCCACCACCGGCGACAAGCCCTTGGCCGCTCTGCCCAATGTGCCGACGGTGGCGGCATCCATGCCGGGGTTCACCATATCGAACTGGTTCGGCATGGCTGTTCCGGCTGGCACTCCGCCAGCGGTCGTAGACAGAATCCAAAAGGAAGTTGCCAAGGCCTTGCGCCAGCCCGCGGTCAAATCCAAGCTGGAATCCGTGGGCGTGGAGCCGGTCGGCAATACGCCCGGAGAATTCGGCAAATATATAAAGGATGAGACCGGCCGCTGGGCGCATGTGATCAAGGACGCCGGCATCAAGATGGAATAGCGCGCTCCGCGCCCGTAGGGCGGCACTCGCGGCCGCCCGGCAAAGCGTATTTCTTTTCAACTGCGGCGCGTACTACACTAAGGCAGTGATTCACTCTCTTTGATCGGAGCCTGATATTCCTGGTTCCGGCGCTTTACGGGGTTATCCATGCCTACACATCAATCGGCTCGCGAGGCCGTGGCTTCGGCAACAGCGTCCGCGATTTCCTTCATCTCTTCCCACACCGCAGGCGGCAAGACCGCTTCTTCCGATGCCGCGGCCCGGCCGGGCGCGTCTTTCCATCTTCGCAAAGTGGCGGTATGTGGTGCGGGCGTGATGGGGGCCCAGATTGCGGCGCACTGCGTCAATGCGGGCGTGCCGGTGGTGTTGTTCGATTTGCCGTCCAAAGAGGGCGATAAAAGCGGCATTGCCAAGCGGGCGATTGCCCAGCTTAAAAAGCTGAATCCCGCGCCGTTGGGCACGCCGCAACTGGCCGAGCTGATCACACCCGCCAACTATGCGGACGACCTGAACCTGCTGGCCGATTGCGACCTGATCATCGAGGCCATTGCCGAACGCCTGGACTGGAAGCGCGATCTTTATCATCAACTGGCGCCGGCGATCAAGCCGCAGGCGATTATCGCCAGCAACACCTCGGGCCTGTCGATCACCGCCTTGTCGCAAGCCTTGCCCGAGCAGTTGCGACACCGCTTCTGTGGAGTGCATTTCTTCAATCCTCCGCGCTATATGCCTCTGGTCGAACTGATTCCCACCGCCGATACCGAACCGGCGCTGCTCGACGATCTGGAAACCTTTCTGGTGTCGCAACTGGGCAAGGGCGTGGTGCGCGCCAAAGATACGCCCAATTTCGTGGGTAATCGCATCGGCGTATTCGGGATTTTGTCGGTGTTTGCTCAGGCTGAAAAATTCGGCCTGCCCTACGATCTGGTCGATGAGCTGACAGGCAAGCGCCTGGGGCGCGCCAAGTCGGGTACCTTCCGCACGGCCGATGTAGTGGGCCTGGACACCCTGGCGCACGTGGTGCGCACCATGCAAGACCAACTGCCCGACGATCCGTTTCATGCGCATTTCGGCGTGCCGCCGGTGGTGGCGGCATTGATTGAAAAAGGCGCCCTGGGGCAAAAGACCGGAGCGGGTTTTTATCGCAAGGAAGGCAAGGCCATATTGCGGCTCGACCCAGCCAAGGGGGAGTATGTTCCCGCCGATTCCACGATCGACGAGGGCGTGGCCGCTATATTGGCCGAGCGCGATCCGGCCAAGCGCCTGAAGGCCTTGCGCGAATCGGACCACCCGCAGGCGCAGTTCGTCTGGGCGGTGCTGCGCGACGGCTTCCATTACAGTGCCGTGCATCTGGCCGATATTGCCGATACGGCGCGCCAGGTCGATCAAGCCATGGCCTGGGGCTTCGGCCATGCCCAGGGTCCGTTCGAGATCTGGCAGTCGGCGGGCTGGTGCGAAGTGGCCGGCTGGATAGCCGAAGATATCAAGGCGGGCAAAGCCCTGTCCAGCGCGCCGCTGCCCGGCTGGGTCACCCGCGGCCCGGTGTGGGATGCGCAAGGCGTGCAGACTGCCGAGGGCTCCTGGAATCCGCGTACGCAGAAATTCCAGCCGCGCAGCGACTTGCCCGTGTATGGCCGCCAGATCGCCGCGCCGCGCCTGGTGGGCGAGCCCGATTCCCTGAACGACACCGTTGTTTTCGAAAACGAGGCCGTCAAGTGCTGGACGCTGCCGGCGCCGCATCCGCAAGAGGTGTTGATCCTGTCGTTCAAGTCCAAGATGCACACGCTCGGTCCGGATGTGGTGCGCGGCATTGCGCGGGCGGTCGACCTGGCCGAGGCCTCATTCAAGGCCTTGGTGATAGGCCAGTTGAGCGAGCCGTTTTCGGCGGGCGCCGACCTCAAGGCCATGCTGCCGGTTTTTGCCGCGGGCGGTGCGGCGGCGGTGGAACCCATTGAACGCGAGATGCAGGACATGGTCCTGCGCTTGCGCTACGCCCAGGTGCCGGTGGTGGCCGCTTTGGCGGGCATGGCGCTGGGCGGGGGCTGCGAGCTTTCGGTGCATTGCGCCAGGCGGGTCGCGCATTTTGAAACGTATATTGGCCTGGTCGAGGCCGGCATAGGCCTGGTGCCCGGCGCGGGCGGCCTGACGTACTGCGCGCGCCGCGCGGCCGAGTTGCAGGCTGAAGGCGCGCCGGATGCGCCCTTGCTGGCTTTCCTAAAAAAATTCGCCCTGGCGGTGGCCAGCGCCCAGGTGTCCAGGTCGGCGCTCGATGCGCGGCAGATCGGCTATTTGCAGGCGTCCGATACGGTCGTCATGAACCGCTACGAGCTGCTGTATGTGGCGGTGCGCGAAGCGCAGGCCATGGCCGAGTCCGGCTGGCGCGCCCCGATACCACGCACTTTTCCGGTGGCCGGACGCGACGGCACGGCCACGCTGAAGGCGCAATTGCTGAACATGAAGGTGGGAGGCTATATCTCCGACTACGATTTTGTCGTGGCTGAGAAAGTGGCGCATGTGATGTGCGGAGGCGATGTCGACCCCGGCTCGCTGGTCGACGAGGCCTGGATGCTGGCGCTTGAACGCGAAGCCTTCCTGGGTTTGCTGACCCAGGCCAAAACCCAGGAACGTATTGCCGGCATATTGAAAACCGGCAAGCCGGTACGCAATTGATGGATCAGCCGTAGGAGTGGCCCTTGTGGCCACCCTTCATGCGGGAAATAACAGGACGAGCAGGTACCCGGCTTGTTCCATGCACACGAGGTCAAGGAGTTTGGTATGAGCACTTTGCAGCAAGCCTATATCGTCGCGGCGACTCGCACGCCTATTGGCAAGGCGCCGCGCGGCGTGTTGTCGCACCAGCGTCCCGACGATCTGCTGGCGCGGGTGATCCAGGGTGTGCTGGCGCAGGCGCCCAGCCTGGACCCGGCCGCGATTGAAGATGCGATCGTGGGCTGTGCGATTCCCGAGGGCCCTCAGGGCCTGAATGTCGCTCGCATAGGCGCCTTGCTGTCGGGGCTGCCCAGCTCGGTCGGGGGCGTGACCGTGAACCGGTTCTGCGCGTCCGGGCTTACCGCCATCGCCATGGCCGCCGACCGCATTCGCGTGGGCGAAGCCGATGTGCTCATCGCGGGCGGCACCGAATCCATGAGCCAGGTGCCGACCATGGGCGTCAGCACGTCGTTCAGTCCAGCTATTTTTGCGCGCGACGAGAACCTGGGCATTGCGTATGGCATGGGCCTGACGGCCGAGCAGGTCGCAGTGCGCTGGAAGGTATCGCGCGAGGATCAGGATGCGTTTGCGCTGCGTTCGCATCAGCGGGCGATTGCCGCGCAGCAGGCCGGCGAATTTGCCGATGAAATGCTGCCGCTCGATGTGATCAACCGGGTGCCCGATTTGCACACGGGCAAGGTGGCCGAGATCCACAAAATGGTAAGCCTGGACGAGGGCGCACGCGCCGACACCAGCCTGGATGCCCTGGCAAAGTTGCGGCCGGTGTTTGCGGCGCGCGGCAGTGTGACCGCTGGCAATAGTTCGCAGATTTCCGATGGCGCGGGTGCGCTGCTGGTGGTGTCCGAGCGCGCGCTCAAGACCCATGGGCTGACTCCTTTGGCGCGCTTTGTGTCGTTTGCGGTGCGCGGGGTGCCCCCCGAGATCATGGGTATCGGTCCCAAGGAAGCCATCCCCCGGGTCTTGAAACACGCCGGATTAAAGCTGGATCAGATGGGCTGGATCGAACTGAACGAAGCCTTCGCGGCGCAGTCTCTGGCGGTAATACGCGATCTGGGCTTGAATCCCGAGATCGTGAATCCAATGGGGGGGGCGATTGCCCTGGGGCATCCCTTGGGTGCAACCGGCGCCATCCGCGCCGCCACCGTCATACATGGCATACGCCGCCGCAAATTCGATTACGGCATGTTGACCATGTGCGTAGGCACAGGCATGGGGGCGGCAGGTATTTTCGAAAGGGTGTAGTTTAATCGTCTGGCCCGATTGAACGATCGTCCTTCAGGCCTCGCCGTTTTCCTCGAGTATCGCCATGACATTGCGCCCCGTGCGCTGCAGATGCTGCGTCAGAATCTGTGCGGCGAGTTCCTTGTCGCGAGCCATGGCCGCCTCGAAAATGGCTTTGTGTTCGGCAGGAACGTTCTCGTCGGGGGCATGCCGCGTCAGAAACAGCCGCCGGTAGCGGTCGCTCAGATCGTGCAGTGTGCCGCAAAAGCGCAGCAGCAAAGGCATGCCGCAGGCCGAAAACAGAGTCAAGTGGAAAACGCGATGCGTTTTTTCCCATTCGTCGGATCGCTCCCCTTTTTCTTCCAGGCGGGCCAGGCGGTAATACGCCGCCGTCAAGGCATCCTCCCAGGCTGCATCGCCGTGCAGGATCGATTCGTTCATGGCCATGACTTCCATTTGCGTGCGCAGGGTGGTGACTTCACGCAGGTTTTCCGCCGATACGGGGGCGACGCGGTAGCCGCGATGATCCGCGATCTGCACCAGGCCCTCCGCGGTCAGCCGAGTCAGCGCTTCGCGCAGCGGACTGAGACTGACCGCATAGTGGTGGCGCAGATCGTCCAGCCGCAGCTTGGTGCCGGGCGGGTACGAGCCTTGCAGGATCTCGGCGCGGATCTGAATCGCAAGTGCCGCCGTAAGCGACGCTCCGGCTTCCGGTGCCTGGGGGTCTGAAGAATTTTTCATACGGACGCCATTATGTTCCATGGCTATTTTAGCTGCATTATAAATAATCGATTAAAAATAAATAATCGATATTTTTATTGACATAGGCAATTTTATAGTCAAACATTGAGGCCTGTCGCAAGCCATGCACCGCGTTTTCGCAGCGACGTGGAAGTAGCGGCGCACCAATTCAAGACCTCAAGGAACCATGTATGTCCATAGCCGGAATCGATACGGAAATTGTCCGCAAATCCATGGGTGAGCCGCAGGGCGGCGCCTCCGCCGTGCAGCATGCGGCCGATACATACCGGGATTTGCTGGGCTTTCTGCCTCCGCGTGTGGAGGCCAGATTGCATGTAACGGGTGCGCTGGATCCCGTCTTGCTCGACCTGCAGGAACAGATTCGCTCCCACGCCATGAATCCTGCGTGCTTCGACCCCAAGACGGTGCAGTTGATGGTCTTCGGCATGCTGGTCGTCGATCTGAGCGATGCGGCCACCATTCACGGTATTGCGGCGCGGCGTGCCGGCGCCAGCTGGGAAGAAATGCAAGCGGTCGTGAGCCTGGCGTACTTGTTCCGGGGTGTTTCCGCGGCCAATCGCGGCGCCGATCTGCTGGCGCGGATCGCTGAACGCGAAGCGCAAAAGCCGGGCGGTGCGTAGCCGCGCACGTGCAGTGCCGGTTTTTATCTTCTTCAACTCAGAGGGTATTGCTCATGCAGGACTGTCCCGCTCCCGATCGTCACACCAAATCCCCGCGTTTCCAAATGCCGCCCGACGCATGCGACTGCCATGCCCATGTTTTCGGCCCTCAAGCGCGCTACCCGTTTTCGCCGCAGCGCAGCTATACGCCGGAAGACTGTACCGTGGAAGATTACGAACGACTCCTGGCCACGCTGGGCATTGATCGCGCCGTTATCGTTCATGGCGGTGCGCACGGCACTGACAACGAGGTCACCCTGAACGCCCTTGAGCGCATGGGGGCCAGGGCGCGCGGGATCGTCGTCCTGCCTCCCGGCAGTTCGCACGCCCAGCGCCACCGCATGCATGATCTTGGCATCCGGGGCTATCGCATGTCGACGGTGGTGGGCGGCGGCGTCGGTTTCGATCAGTTGGAAGCGCTGTCGGCCGAGGCAAAGGAGATGGGCTGGCACCTGGTACTGCATTTCAAGCATGCGAACGAACTGATTGAACTGGCTCCCCGCATACAGGCGCAGCATGTCGACTATGTGCTGGATCATCTGGCGCGCATTCGCGGAGATGAGGGGCTGGATAGCCCGGCGTTCGGCACCTTGGCCCGCCTGCTCGACACCGGGCATGCCTGGGTCAAGCTGGCCAGCCTGTATCGATTGTCGTCCCAAGCCTATCCGCATGCCGACATGCTGCCGATGATTCACCGGGTCGTGCAAATGTGGCCCGACCGGATCATTTGGGGCAGCAATTGGCCGCATCCCATTTGCCCGGTTTCCATGCCCAACGATGGCGATCTGGTCGACCTGATCCCCTTGTGGGTGCCGGATGCCGCCGCCCGACAGAAGGTGCTGGTCGACAACCCCGCCCGGCTATACAGTTTTTGACCCTGATTGCCGCAACACGTGCCGCCGGAAAGAGGGCATCGCAGAAAATAACGGAGACTAATATGAAGAAACAGATATTCCAGGCGTTCGCTTTTGCCGCCGCCTTGCTGGCCATACCCGCGGCACCCTCGCAGGCCGCCGCTTATCCCAGCGAGCCGATCAGCATTGTCGTGCCGTTTCCGCCCGGAGGCACTACGGATCTTGTGGCTCGTGTGCTGGCGGAAAAACTGGCTTTGCAATTGAAGCAATCGGTCATAGTCAAGAACCGCCAGGGCGCGGGCGGAAATATCGGCGCGGCGGAAGTGGCCCGCGCAAAACCCGATGGCTACACGCTGTTGCTATCGAGTGCGGGGCCGCTCAGCATCAATCAGCAGTTATATGCCAATCCGGGCTATGATCCCATCAAGGATTTCGCGCCGGTGTCGCTGGTGGCTTCGGTGCCGATCATGTTGGTCAGCAATCCGAAAGCGCCGTTTACCACTCTGGCCGGGCTGATCGCCTATGCCAAGGCGCATCCGGGCCAGCTTTCGTACGGATCTCAGGGTAGCGGCACGACCAGCCACCTGACCATGGAACTGCTGAAGCTGGATGCCGGAATCGATCTGCAGCATATTCCCTATCGCGGCAGCGCGCCTGCCGCGGCGGACCTGATCGGTGGACAGATCCAGGTCATGTTCGACAACTCGCCCACCACTTTGCCCCAAGTCAAGGCGGGTACCATGCGCGCGCTGGGCGTCGCATCCAGCCACCGCATACCCGAAATGAAGAATATCCCGGCCATTGCCGAAATAGTTCCAGGCTTCGAGTCCGAGGCCTGGTTCGGCCTGGTGGCGCCGGCAGGCACGCCGGCCCAAACGGTGGACACACTGAATGCGGCCGTTCGCCGGGTGCTGGCCGATCCGGCCGTCATTTCCCGTTTCAGGGCGGTGGGTGTCAATCTGGTGGGCGACTCTCCCAGCGAGTTTCGCCGGTTTATCCAGGCTGAAGTGGGTAAATGGGGCAAAATCATCAAGGCCACAGGCTTGAAGCTGGGGTAGCGCGCATTCGGCAGCCGGGAAAAGGAACTTTTGGCCCCAGGGCGGATCTTAAAATTAGCACTCTCGCTACCAGAGTGCTAATATAGAAACCTGCTTATTCCTTATTTCTTGAAGGGTCTGCTGCCTGATGACACAAAACTCGCAATCTTTGGCCTTGTCCAACTCCACTTTGGCCATGGCTATTTCCAACCCAGGTGCTTTAGGCACGATCGAAGCCTATATCAGCGCCGTCAATCGCCTGCCCTTGCTCACTCAAGAGCAGGAAGTGGCTTTGGGTCAGCGTTTGCGTGACGACTCCGACCTCGATGCCGCCCGTCAACTGATTATTTCGCATTTGCGGCTGGTCGTGTCCGTGTCGCGCCAGTATCTGGGCTATGGCCTGGCGCATGCCGATCTTATCCAGGAAGGCAATGTGGGCCTCATGAAGGCCGTCAAGCGCTTCGACCCCGATCGCGGGGTGCGCCTGGTGTCGTTTGCCGTGCACTGGATCAAGGCTGAAATCCACGAATATATCGTGCGCAACTGGCGTCTGGTCAAGGTGGCAACCACCAAGGCTCAGCGCAAGCTGTTTTTCAATTTGCGCAAGATGCGTCCCGACGGACAAACGCTCGATACTGAACAGGTCAGCGCCATTGCCCGTGAACTCAACGTTCGCCCCGAAGACGTCAGCGAGATGGAAGTCCGGCTTTCGGGCCGTGAAATGGCGCTCGATGGCCAAAGCGACGACGAAGATGCGTACGCACCCATTGCCTATCTGTCGGATGACGGGCAGCAAGAACCTTCGCGGGTACTTGAGCGCCGCGCACACGATACCCTGCATGGCGCGGGCCTGACCGGCGCACTCGATGGCCTGGATGCCCGCTCGCGCCGTATCGTCGAAGCGCGCTGGTTGCAGGACGAAGGCGGTGCGACGCTGCATGAACTGGCTGCCGAGTTCGGTGTGTCGGCCGAGCGCGTGCGGCAAATCGAAGCCGCCGCTTTTAAAAAAATGCGTGTGGCCCTGACGGCTTGAGTTCCTTTTACTTGCCGTGGCGCCGTTTGTCTGCGATGTGCCACGGCTTGGGCTGTGATATGACACATTTTGATACAAGGTGGCGGGAGAAACCGAGAACTTATTGCCGAAGAGCCTGACTAATCTTCCATAGACAGCGAACTTGGCACCTGCTGCCGGGTTCATGTTCTTGTCGTCCGTTTCGGCTTCTCCTCTTTCCCCTCCCTTTTGAAACGGATGTTTGCGGGACTCTCCACGAGTCCCGTTTTTTATGCGCGCCGCGCGCAGGCATTGAAAACAGTATTGCCCAATGACAGCCGGCGCTAAAAACAGAGATATGCATCAATCCCGATATAGAGATCTATGGGGCAGATAGGTGTTTCCATATTTCTTCCATAGGGGTTCTTCGGGCTGTATGACTCGTTTATCCAGTGGGGTCGGCAAATTTGCTTTTCACGTTTGGTTTGAGTTGTTTAGGGCACTCGAGTGTTTACGGCGTTCGATGTTTTGGTCGCTTTGGTATTTAAAGACGCCGTCTATCGGGGCTGGGGGCCAGGCCCGGCACGGCGTGCTTCATCCGGATTTAGCACGTCAAGGCGGGCGTCGGGCGAACTCGCGTCGCCCCGCGCTGCGGGACGACGCTCAGACAGCGCCCGCCGACTACCCCCGCCTTGCCGAGCTAAATCCGGCGCACGCCTTACGCCGGCCCTGGCCCCCAGCCCCGATAGACGGCTCACGTAATGGCATGCCTGGAATGAACTTGCCGGCCCAAGGTATACCTCGATGCATGACCTCACCGTTTCTCTCGGTGCATGCCTCAACGCGAGCCGCAGGGTGGGCGGTGCTGTGTAGTCCGGCGGTAGTCCAGCGCCGGGTGCTGACGAAGGGAAGGCGGGGGCCTTCGGCGGGCGCTGTCTGAGTGTCGCCCCGCGCCGCGGGGCGACGCGAGTTCGCCCGACGCCCGCCTGGACGAGGCAGACCCGGGTAGTCGGCTAGCGCAGCTAGCCGACCGCTGGACGTGCCGGACTACACAGCACCGCCCACCCTGCGGCGTCTTTATAGAACTACCACCGCGCCCACACAGCCCAATAGCCCAATAGCCCAATAGCCCAATAGCCCAATAGCCCAAGCCTAGCTGAGCAGTCCGGTGGGCGGCCTTGCCTCCCAGCCCAGCGCAGTCCAATTATCGAAATTATAAAAAAAACGCTATCCTACTTCGGACGTATGGCGCTTGATCGACTTTCCGCGCCTTGGAGGCGTCGCCCGAATGATGGCACCACATATAAATCGTCCCTGAATGCTTCCTGATGCTCCGGAAGCACAGGGTTTGAGGGATTGCAGATGCAGGTAGGATTTTGGGTATTCGGATTGGCAGGCCTGCTGGCTCTGGTATGTTTCATGCCACCGCTGGCCGGCCGCTTGCGGCTGCCTTATTCAGTACTGCTGGCCATTGTCGGATTCGTGCTGGGCATCATTATTCATGTGCACAGCTGGGCTCCTGTCATCATGTCGGATTTCCTCGATTCGCTGCAGCATTTCGAGGTATCGTCCGATACGTTTCTGTTTGTGTTCTTGCCGATTTTGCTGTTTGAAACATCGCTGGCGCTAAATGTACGTCGCTTGCTCGACGACATCGGCCTGATCCTGATGATGGCTGTTGGGGCCGTGGTCGTGTGCACCGTGGTGGTTGGATTTTCCGTCAATGCCGTATCCAATTACGGCCTGATCGTTTGCCTGATGCTGGGAGCCATCGTCGCCACCACCGACCCGATTGCCGTGGTGGGAGTCTTTCGCGAAGTGGGCGCGCCCAAGCGCCTGACGACCTTGGTCGAAGGTGAGTCGCTGTTTAACGACGCCGCATCGATTGCGCTGTACTCCGTATTGTTGACCACGCTATATACCGGCGGCGATATCTCGGTCGGCACCGTGTTCTGGAGCTTTCTGTTCAGCTTCCTCGGCGGCGGGGTAATCGGCTTTCTAATGGGGCGTCTCGCATGTTGGCTGATCATGTGGTTGCGTGGTTGGCCTACCGCCGAAATCACCCTGACCATTGCCTTCGCCTACCTGACCTTCTTCATTTCAGAACATTATTTCGGTGTGTCCGGCGTGGTGGCGACAGTGATTGCCGGCCTGGTGGTCGGGTCTACGGGCCGCACGCGCATGTCGCCGACGACCTTCGAACAACTCGAAAGCGCCTGGTCGCAGTTCGGTTTTTGGGCCAATTCGCTGATTTTCGTGTTTGCGGCCATGCTGATTCCACGGATGATGGCCGAGGTCAGCTGGGTGCAGGTGCTGCTGGTGCTGTTGCTGTTCGTGGCCACGCTGGCGTCGCGGGCGGTCATGGTGTTTGGCGTCCTGCCGGTGCTGGGCCTGACCCGTTTCGGCACCAAGGTCAGCCGTTCCTACCGCATCGTCATGTGTTGGGGAGGGCTGCGCGGCGCCGTATCTCTCGCGTTGGCACTGGCGGTTACCGAGCAGCACAATGTGCCGCACGATGCCCGGCAGTTCATTGCCGTGGCCACCACCGGGTTCGTGTTGATGACCCTGTTCATCAACGGCGTCAGCCTGCGGCCCCTGATCCGGCGCTTGCATCTGGACCAGCTGTCGCCCATCGAGCGCACAATACGCAACCAGGCATTGGTGGTGGCGCTTGAAGACTTGCAACACAAAACCGACGAGATTGCCCAGAAGGAACACATAGGCACAGAAGTGCAGGCCCGCATACGCGCCGTGTTCGACGCGAGCCTGGCCAGTGTGAACGATGCGCAGGTACGCCAGATGTCGCATGACGAAAAGGTGGCGGTAGGCCTGGCCATTGTCGCCGCACGCGAAGAGGAAATGTTTTTCGACGTGCTCAAGGCGCAGATCGTCGATTGGCGCATGGCGGAATCCCTGATGTCGCGGGCCGAGCGTATGAGCGATGCGGTGCGGGACGGGGGCCTGGCCGGTTTCGAGGCGGCCATAGCGGCCGATCTGCGTTATTCGACCGGGTTTCGCTGGTCTCTGCGCATGCACTATATTTTTGGATTCCAGGGCTGGCTGGCGCTTGAGCTGGCCTATCGTTTCATGAATCTCATGAGCAAGCGCTCGGTGGCGCAACGTCTTATCCTGTTTGCCCAGACAGAAATCCAGCCCCTGCTCGGCGAGGAAGCCACCAAGGCCATTGTTGAGGCGCACAGGCATCGCCTCGCGCTGCTTGAAAGTGCGATTCAGGCGCTCAATCTGCAATATCCCTCATTTGCCATGTGGCTGCAGGAATCGTATCTGGGACGCATGGCGCGCGCCCTCGAGAAGCTGCGCTACCGCGACATGCTGTCGGAGTTCCTGATCAGCGGCGAAGTCTACGCCGATCTGGTCCGGCAAATCGGCAGTCGCTGGGAACACATCGACAAGCGGCCTGCTCTGGACATTGCCATGAGCGCCAGCGACCTGATCAAACGGGTGCCTTTGTTCGAGGGAATTTCGCCCGAATCGCTCAAGGCGATCAGCAAGCTGCTCAAGCCGCGGCTGGCGGTGCCCGATCAGCCGGTCAGTGTGCAGATGGGGCGCATGCGCGCTATGTATTTCGTGGCTTCGGGTGCTGTATCGGTCGAGTTGCCCGACCGCACTACCATCGAATTGGGTACGGGCGAGTTTTTCGGTGAAATCGCGTTGATTTCAGGCAATGAATTCGTCTTGAATGTGCAATCGCTGGGCTACAGTCGTCTGTTGATGCTGATGGGGCGGGACTTCGATGCGCTGTTGGCGCGCGATGCGATTTTGCGTGAAAAGATCGAATCGGTCGCCAAGCAGCGCTTGCGGGCATTGGCGGTGTGGCAGGAATTCCAGTCTGGAGAGCGCCAATACGAGCCTTTGCCCGAGATGCATCCTCCGGCGGAGGAGCCCACGGTCAAACCGGCTGGCGACACATCGTAAGTGCTGGCGGGTTGGCGCATTTTTGGTTTGAGCGTTTACGGCGTTGAACGGGTTTCAGTGATTTTTGTTTGAGCTATTTTTAGGCTTATGCGATGGCTTTGGACTGTGTTGTTTGTATAGGCGGACGTAGTTCTATAAAGACGCCGCAGGGTGGGCGGTGCTGTGCAGTCCGGCACGTCCAGCGGTCGTGGTGCTACGCACCCCGACTGCCCGGGTCTGCCTCGTCCAGGCGGGCGTCGGGCGAACTCGCCCGGCCTCGCGAGGCCGGGCTCAGACAGCGCCCGCCGAAAGCCCCCGCCTTCCCTTCGTCAGCACCCGGCGCTGGACTACCGCCGGACTGCACAGCACCGCCCACCCTGCGGCTTGCGTTGAGGTAATGCATAGAGGTATATGTTGGGGAAGCCGCGTTTAGCCAATCGAGTCGTCAATCCATCAAGAAGTCAATCGAAGTAGATACGGCCACGTGATAGAGGCATGAGTGCAGGCACGTTAACGGTTCTATGGGTGCGGGCCCATTAACGGTAGGTGCAAGCGGGTAAATTCCGAGCATCCCGTGATGCAATTCCAGGCATGCCATTACGCGAGCCGTCTATCGGGGCTTGGGGTCAGGACCGGCGTAAGGCGTGCGCCGGATGCTACCGTAGGGAAGGCGGGGGCTTTCGGCGGGCCATGTTTGAGCGTAGCCGCGCCAGCGGCGTAGCGAGTTTGGCCCGACGCCCGCCTGGACGAGGTAGATCCGGATCAAGCACGCCGTGCCGGGCCTGACCCCAAGCCCCGATAGATGGCGTCTTTAAATACCCATCCACCGAATACCATAAACAAACACTTAAACAAAAAATGCGCTAATGCCGTGTCTGTTGACGGATGCGATCTCTTAAAGCAATTGCCTGATATCGCCGGCAATGACCTTGGCGGGAGCATTGCCGTTGAGCAGCACGCGTGCCTCGCCCTTTTGGTCGAGAATATAAAACGAAGAAGAATGGTTCATGTCGTATTCGCCAGGCGTCTTACCCGGCGCCTTGGCGTAGTAAGCCTTGAACGACTGCGCGGTTTTATGCAACTGCTCGTCCGAGCCCGTCAGTCCCACGAAGGTGGGATAGAACGCCTTGACGTATGCGCCCATGAGCGCGCCGGTGTCGCGTTCCGGATCGACGCTGATCATGACGACTTGCACTTTTTTCGCATCGTCCTTCAATAGCTGCATGGTTTGAGCCAGCTCGGCCATGGCGGTGGGACAGACATCCGGACAGTGCGTAAAGCCGAAGAACACCACCACCACCTTGCCTTTGTAGTCGGCCAGGGTGCGCACCTGTCCGCTGCTGTCCACCATGGCCATATCGCGTCCGAGATGAGTGCCGCTGATGTCCGTGCCCTGGAATTTGGGCTCGCTTTTACAGCCGGCCAGGGCCAGGGATAATGCGCCGGCGGCGGACAGGGCGATAAAGGTGCGGCGTTGGCTTGAATAGCGGGGCATGAGTAATCCAGGGCCGGTGGAAGTTCGCTGCGGCGTCTTCGCCCAAGGCGCAAGGACGCAGCGCGAGACCGGCAGTTTAAATCAGGTTGATCCAGTGATCGAGCAAGAGGGCGCCGAACAATAGCGCCAGGTACAGGATCGAAAAACGAAACAGCTTGCGTGCCAGCTCGTCGCTGTACTCCTTGTACAGGCGCCATGCGTAGGAGACAAACAGGCCGCTCAGAATGACAGCCGCCGCCAGATAGACAGGGCCGCTCATGCGGATGACGAAAGGCAGCAGGGTCGTGGCAAACAGCACCAGGCTGTAAAGCAGTATGTGCAGGCGGGTGAACTGCTTGCCGTGGGTGACGGGCAGCATGGGCAGCCCTGATTTGATGTAATCGTTGTTGCGGTACAGGGCCAGCGCCCAGAAGTGAGGGGGCGTCCAGATGAAGATGATCAGCACCAGGATCCAGGCTTCGGCCGGTACGGAATTGGCAACGGCCGCCCATCCCAGCGCGGGCGGCATCGCGCCGGACAGCCCGCCGATCACGATATTCTGGGGAGTCCGGGGCTTGAGGATAATGGTATAGATGATCGCATAGCCGACAAAGGTGGCGAATGTCAGCCACATGGTCAGCGGATTGACCCAGTTGTACAGCACCACCATGCCCAGCCCGCCCAGCAGCCCGGAGCCAGCCAGCACCTGTGTATTGGAAATTGTGCCGCGCGCCGTGGCACGCCTGGCGGTGCGCAGCATGCGCGCATCGATTTCCTGTTCGATCAGACAATTGATCGCGAAGGCGGCCGCCGCCAGCAGCCAGATGCCTATTGTCCCGGCGACCACATTGCGCAGGGCCGGCAGGCCGGGCGTGGCCAGGAACATTCCAATGATGGCGCAAAAGACGGCAAGCTGGGTTACGCGCGGTTTGGTCAGCACCAGATATTGACGCAACAGGCCGGGTTGGGAGGCGGTAGCAGTAATCATAGTGGTATTTTAGACCCTCCGGCGCGCGACAGGCGCACCAGAAGTGTGACACTGGCCAGCACCAGGCCGGCGGCGCCGCCGTTATGCAGCACGGCAATCAGCAATGGCCACTGGAAAAAGATCGTGGCCAGACCGGTGCTCAACTGGGCCAGAAGCAAGCCCAGCAGCAGATGGGCGGGGCCGCGCAGCCCGGGTTCGCGGCGCATTTTCCAGCCCAGCGTGCCAAGGTAAATAAACACGGCGAAGGCGAAATTGCGGTGCACCCAATGAATGGCGGTGAGGGCGTATTGGGAAATCATTTCGCCCGATGGAAGCAGGCCCAGGCCACGCACCAGGGAATAGCCGTCGCCGAAGTCCATCCGTGGCAGCCACTGGCCATGGCAGGTGGGAAAGTCCATGCAGGCCAGCGCCGCGTAATTGGTGCTGACCCAGCCGCCCAGGGCGATTTGCGTCAGCAGTAGCGCGAAGCCGACCGCCATCCAGGGCCGCCATGCCCGGGCCTGGATGGCAATGGGCAGGTGGCCGCGTTCGCGGGCGGCCAGCCAGGTCATGATGGCAAGCAAGGTCATGCCCAGCAGCAAATGGCTCGTCACGACAATCGGCATGAGCCTGTGAGTAACAGTCCAGGCCCCGAACGCGCCCTGTATGCAGACGGCAAAGAATGCGACAAAGGCCAGGCGCGGCGTGTTGCCCAGGCGTGCCCGGTAGCGCCAGGCCATGTAGACAATGGCAATGATCATCATGCCGAGTATCGAGCCGGCGTAGCGGTGGATCATTTCGATCCAGGCCTTGGAAAAACTGACCGCGCCGTACGGCATGGCCTGCAGGGCCTGTTCGATGTGGCCGCTGGCGCCGATGGGGGTGATTTTTCCGTAGCAGCCTGGCCAATCGGGACAGCCCAGCCCCGAGTCGGTCAGGCGCACGAAAGCGCCGAACATGATCAGGTCCAGCGTCAGAAACCAGGTCATGAAAACGAGTTTTCGATAGCGGGCTTGAATGCGGTCGATCATGGTTGCCTAGCCGATGCGCGAGTTGGCGAGAAGCTTTTTGAGGTCTCCGCGCACCTTGAGGGGATCGGCCTGATCGGGATATTCCATCATCAGATTGCCTATGGGGTCTATGATCCACATCGGCTTTTGCAAGGCGGCGCCGGCATTGGCCGCGTCTGCTTTGGGCGTCAGGTAGGCCGCCAGGCTCTTGGGGTCGGCGCGGACGATGATAGTGCCTTTGTAGGCTTCAAGAATCTTTGCGGGAATGGGGGCGTCGTCGGTAACGAACCAGACGCGTGTCAGGCGTTCCACTTCCTTGCCTTGGCTGGCGTGCGAATTGCGCAGGATGAACAGTTTCCTGACGCAGGATTCGGGGCATGCTCCCTGGTCGGCCGAGAGCAGCACCCATTTGCCGTGCAGGCTTTTCAGGTCGAAGGGCTGGCCGTCCAGCGTACGCAAGGACAGATCGTTTGCGGCCGGCACAGGGCGTTGCGGCTGGATCAGCGTGCCGTAATTGCTTTCGCCATCGGGGCGCAGGCCCAGGCCGGGAACATAATAGGCCAGCAGGGCAAAAATAACCGGGGCCAGACACACCAGGAGCACGCCGATCAGAGGCTTGATCGAGCGCGGCTTGAGCGGTTGGGCTGGCGTAATCGGGTTGGAGCTAGACACGTGGATTCCTTGAGTAATTCAGATTCGATATTCAGGTTTGGGCCGGTGGCGGGCTTTTGGGGGCGGGCGTTTTGCGGCGGCGCAGGGCGCCGACGGCCGTAACCAGCCACGCAATGCCCGCTATGGCGGCAAATGTGAACCATTGCATGGCATAGCCGATGTTCTTGTCGGCATCCAGAGAGGGTTGAGGCCATTCTCGACCAAGGCCGTCGCGGTCGTCCGAAGTCTGTTCGACGACTGTCGGCAGCAATTTTAAGCCAGTGGACTGCGCATAGGCATGCAGGTCCAGATTCTGGATCTGCGGCAAGCTGTGGCCGGGCAGCGGCAGTTTCGCCGGAAGCCGGTCCGCCGTGCTGTGATTGAAAGACCACAGCTCGAATAGCCGGGGTACCCGATCGACCAGTTCGCCGCTCAGGGTATGCGTGCCTTCAGGAGCGGGTATGGGGGGCAGCGTTTGCCCGGGGCCCAGGGGGCGGGCGAGCCATCCGCGCAATACCAGCACGGCTGTATGGGTACTCGCATCGATCAGCAGGGGCGTGGCGACCCAGTAGCCCGGCATACCCTTGAAATTGCGGTTTTCGAGCAGCACTGTAAATGAGTTCAGCCAGGTGCCGCTGGCCGAGATCTTGCGCCAATTGATGAATTCACTGTCGGGTGTATTGGCGTTAAGATGCAAGGGTATGTGTTGACGCCCCGCGTCGATGGCCTGGCTTATCGCGTGCCGCTCGTCTGCCCGGCGCAGTTGCCAGTTGCCCAAAGAAACAAAAGCGGCAACCAGGACGCCCAGCAAAATAAGGGTGGCAATAGTATGGGTAGTCGTGTGCGTGCGTGCCATGTCTGCAATAATTCCAGTTTTACCGGAGGCTGATATGCGTTTCGTAGTAATCCTGGCTTTTCTGGGGATCTTGGGAAGTCTGGCCTCGGCCCTGTTCTATCTGATGCATGACAAGAGCGGTACGAATCGCACTGTCAATGCCCTGACTGTGCGTATCGGCTTGTCGATAGCCTTATTCCTGTTTGTGCTGTTTGCCCACTACATGGGCTGGATTCAAGCCACCGGAATCCCACAACAGTAAGGGTAGCCGAAAGTCAGAAAAAAGGGCCGGCAGCGCCAGCCCTTTTTGCGGTTCAGGCCGTTAGCCGATCAGAACCAGTATACGAACAAATACAGACCTAGCCATACCACATCGACAAAGTGCCAATACCAGGCTGCGCCTTCAAAACCGAAATGATGATCGGCCGTAAAGTGGCCCTTGATCAGGCGCAGCATGATGATGGTCAGCATGGTGGCGCCGAGAATCACGTGAAAGCCGTGAAAGCCGGTCAACATGTAGAACAGCGAGCCAAAAGCGCCTGAGTTGAAGCGCAGATGCAGTTCGGTGTAGGCATGATGGTATTCGTAGGCCTGGCAAGCCACGAACGAGAAGCCCAGAATCACGGTTACCAGCATCCAGAAGATGGTCTTGCTGCGATGGCTGGCGCGCAGCGCATGGTGGGCAATGGTAAGCGTCAGGCCCGAGGTAAGCAACAGGGCGGTATTGATGGTGGGCAGCCAGAACGGGCCCACCGATTCGAACGGCGTAATGGTTCCCGCCGGCCCGAAATTGGGCCAGGCGCCGGTAAAGTGCGGCCACAGGAAGGTTTGATGATCAAGATTGCTCAACCAGGGCGTGGTGACTTCGCGCACATACCAGAGCGAGCCGAAAAACGCCGCAAAGAACATGACTTCGGAGAAAATGAACCAGGCCATGCTCCAGCGATAGGAGTGATCCACGCGCTGGCTGTTCATGCCCCCTTCGGATTCGCGGATTGCGTCGCCGAACCAGAAAAACAGCACGACGAACAGGCTGAGTATGCCGACAAGGAACAGCCAGAAGCCCGTTTGATAGCTGTTGATCCAGAGGGCGGCGCCGAGCAGGACCATAAATAAACAGAGGGCCGCCCGGATGGGGTGGACCGAATCGGGGGGCACGTAGTAATAAGGTGCCGCCGTGCCTTGGGCCGAGTGGCTTGCACTCATGGTTTTTCTCCTGATGCGAATATATAAAACTGAAAGTGTTAGGTCACGCTCGTTACGACCCACCGGGCGATCAAGACCAATCCCCCGACGAACAATAAGGCCGCAAGCGCGCCCGCGATGATGAGGTGGACCGGATTGAGGTTGGCGATATCCTGGTGATAATCTTTGCCTTTGCGCACGCCGAAAAACGCCCAGGACACCGCTTTGATAGTCTGGAAGAAATTCAGCTTGCGCTGCGAAAGCTCGTGGATATCTTTGCTCATGCCGGTCTGTCAGCTCATCATCATGAGGCCGCCACGCCAGAAGCACCACGCGAAGATCGCAATGACGATCGCGGCGAGTGCCAGTCCGGTGTAGCGGTTGCGGCGGCGTTGTTCAGGAGTCATGACTATGATCTTACTTGACGATAGGGGGCGTTACGAAAGTGTGGTAAGGCGCAGGTGAAGGTATCGTCCATTCCAGGCTGGTAGCGCCTTCCCAAGGTTTGGCCGGTGCAGGCTCGCCGTGTCCGGACCAAGCCTTGAGCGCAACGTACAGAAAGATCAGTTGCGACAGGCCGAACCAGAACGCGCCAATGGTCGCTACCTGGTGGAAGTCGGTGAACTGGGCCGGATAGTCGGCGTAACGACGCGGCATTCCGGCCAGGCCCAGGAAGTGCATGGGGAAGAACGTGACGTTGAACGAAATCATGGTGGACCAGAAATGCCATTTGCCGAGCTTTTCGTCGTACATGCGGCCGGTCCATTTGGGCAGCCAGTAATAGGCGCCGGCAAACATGGCGAACAGCGAGCCCGCCACCAGCACGTAGTGGAAGTGCGCCACCACGTAGTAGGTGTCCTGCACCTGGATATCGATAGGCGCAATGGCCAGGATCAGGCCGGTAAAGCCGCCGATCGTGAACACGAAGATGAAGCCGATCGCAAACAGCATGGGCGTTTCGAAGGTCATGGACCCGCGCCACATGGTGGCTACCCAGTTGAAGACCTTGACGCCCGTGGGAATCGAGATCAGCATCGTTGCGTACATGAAATACAGCTGCGCGGTGACCGGCATGCCGGTCGTGAACATGTGGTGGGCCCAGACCAGGAACGACAGGATGGCGATCGAGGCGGTGGCATACACCATCGACGAGTAGCCGAACAGTTTCTTGCGGGCAAATGCCGGCACGACCTCTGACACGATGCCGAAGGCCGGCAGAATCATGATATAGACCTCGGGATGCCCGAAGAACCAGAATACGTGCTGGTAAAGTACCGGGTCGCCGCCGCCGGCCGCGTTAAAGAAGGTGGTGCCGAAATGGCGATCGGTCAGCAGCATGGTGACGGCTGCAGCCAGCACGGGCATGACGGCGATCAGCAGGTAGGCGGTGATCAGCCAGGTCCAGCAGAACAGCGGCATTTTCATGAGCGTCATGCCAGGCGCACGCATGTTCAGGATGGTGACGATGATGTTGATCGCACCCATGATCGACGAAGCGCCCATGATGTGCACTGCGAAAATCGTGAAGTCCATGCCGGGACCCATTTGCAGCGACAGCGGTGCGTACATGGTCCAGCCGGCGGCATTGGCGCCGCCGGGAGCGAAGAAGGACAGCGTCAGCAAGGTGGCCGCAACCGGCAGCAGCCAGAAGCTGAAGTTGTTCATGCGGGCGAAGGCCATGTCGGACGCGCCGATTTGCAGCGGAACCATCCAGTTGGCAAAGCCCACGAAGGCCGGCATGATCGCACCGAAGATCATGATCAGGCCGTGCATGGTGGTGAACTGGTTGAACAGCTCGGGCTGGAAAAACTGTAGCCCGGGCTCGAACAATTCCGTGCGCAGCAGCAAGGCCAGCGTACCGCCCTCCAGCAGCATGAAGAACGCGAAAATCAGGTACATCGTCCCGATGTCTTTGTGGTTCGTGGCGAACAGCCAGCGCCGCCAGCCGTGAGGCATGGCATGGGCATGGTCTTCATGGCCATGACTGGCTGGAATGTGATCGGCAGTAATACTGCTCATGGTGGACTCCTTCCTACTCAACCGGAGCGCCGAGTCGCGGCTGCTCCGATAATAAACTTACGATTTGTTGTACGTTCGTCCGCTAGCTTAGCGCAAAGCCTTGACGTCTGCAGGCTGAACCACCGGATCCGGGCCTTTGCCTGCATTGCTCCATGCGTTGCGGGTATAGGTGATTGCGGCGGCGATTTCAACATCGCTCAGCTGGTTGCGCCAGGCCGCCATGGCGGTACCGGGGTGGCCGTTGAGCACGGTAAGGATTTGCCCTTTCATGGGGGCGAGCACGAATTTCGCATCGCCGTCCAGTGCCGGGAAAGTACCGGGGATGCCCTTGCCGTTGGCCTGGTGGCACGCAACGCAATTGGCGCCGAATACTTTTTCGCCACGAGCGACAAGTTCTTCTTTGGTCCATTTCTTGTTGGGGTCGTCAGCCGCGCTGGCCATGGCTTTTTTCTGGTCGGCGGCCCACTTGTCGTAGTCTGCCTGCGACACGACTTTGACGACTATAGGCATGAACGCGTGATCTTTGCCACAGAGTTCGGAGCATTGGCCACGGTAGGTGCCGACTTTTTCAGCACGGAACCAGGTATCGCGCAGGAAGCCGGGAATGGCATCCTGCTTGACGCCGAAGTCTGGCACGGCCCAGGAGTGAACCACGTCGGCCGCGGTAAGCACGACACGAACTTTCTTGTTGACGGGGACGACCATGGGCTTGTCGACTTCCATCAGGTAGAACTGGTCGCGAGGCGCCTTGCCCTGTATTTGTTCGCGGGGCGTGGCCAGGTTCGACAGGAACTCGACGCCGGCGGCGGGGCCGTCGGTATATTCGTATCCCCATTTCCACTGGTAGCCCGTTACCTTGACGGTCAGGTCGGCGCTGGAGGTGTCTTTCATGGCGACCACGGTGCGGGTCGCAGGCAAGGCCATGCCGATAACGATGAGGAAAGGGATGATGGTCCAGGCGATTTCGATGGCTGTGTTTTCATGGAATTTGGCGGCTACCACACCACGCGACTTCCGATGCATGATGATGGAATAAAGCATCGTGCCAAACACACCGATGAAAATGATGGTACAGATAATCAGCATCATCCAGTGCAACCACATCACATCGTGAGCGATTTCTGTTACCCCCTGGTGGAGGTTGAGCTGATTGACCTTGGGGCCGCCGGGCATATCTTTAACCTGCGCACTGGCAACGCCCGCTAGCAGCAATGCGCCAGTGCCCAGTAACCCTCTCAACTTCTTCATTCTGACCTCGAAATACGGCGTGTTTTCACCAAAAAAAGACGTGCAGCAATCACAGGCTTTTCCGGAGAACACATAATGATTGGATGGCAGGCATGAAAAAGATGCGCCTCAGACTGCCCGCTCGAATTACTTAGAGACCGCAGAATTATAGCGAACATGCGAGGATCGTGCGTTGCCCGGTCAGCGGATGCCCGTTTCAATTCCATGCAAGTTGTGCCATTGACAACACGCTTACACTACAATTATTACATGAATGACTTACACGTCGGCTCGTTTACTTCGGCGATTAACGAGCGTTATCAACAGCTTGGACATCAGGCTCAGCAATTGCCCCCAAAGGGGTCGCGCCCGCTTACCGTGTCGGGGCGCGTATCGGGCTGGGTTACAGCAAAGGCCACTCATGCGCTGGTGGGCTTACCCGGGGTTCATGTCGAAGACGAAGCGGTTCACATCACCGCGGCCTCATCGCAGCGCATTCCCCTCAAGGCGGTACTGGCGCGGGTTGCCGTCACCTTGCGAGACGCCGGCTGCGCGCGCGGATGGCGCGATGAGCTGCTCGATGTCGTGGGCGAGGGGCGCACCCTCTCTGCGATCGAGCGAGCGGCCATGCGGCCTTTGGGTCTGCTGACGCGAGCGGTGCATTTGAATGCCTGGACGCTCAGGGGAAATCTCTGGATTGCGCGTCGTGCGCTTAGCAAAGCCACGAATCCCGGACTGTGGGATACCCTGGTCGGAGGCTTGGTGGGCGCCGGCGAAAGCCTGGATGATTCCTTGTTGCGCGAGAGCAACGAAGAGGCCGGCCTGGTGCCCGCCGAGCTTGAGGGCCGTTCGCCGTTGCGCATGATCATGCGCATGCACAGGCGCTTGCCCGAGGGTTATCAGGTCGAGGACGTGCTGGTCAGCGATTGTGTTCTGGCCGATTCCGTCAAGCCCGAGAACCAGGACGGCGAAGTCAGCGAAATCCGCAACGCCCCGGTCGACGAAATCTGGTCGCTCATCAAAGCCGGTGAATTCACACTGGAAGCTGAGCTGGTCATACTCGAAGGCTTGAAAAAGCGGATCGGCAACGCCTGAGCCTGCCAAGGCTCTATCGCACCGGCAGGGGCGTTCCTTGTGGGCTTCGCGGTTGATGCACCGGCCTGAACGAGTGGCGTAAAGCCCCTTTACGAAGCCTGCTGCTCGTGCCAGACGGCCAGGGCATTCTGGGCGGCGGCCCCCAGCGTGTTCGTGTCGACCTCGCGTTGCGCGCTGAAAATCATCAGGGCATAAGGCTCGGCCAGGGCCGATGCTTCCGGGCACAAGGACAGCTCGTCCCCGGCCGAGGGTGAGCGCGTCCGCCAATAATTGATCGCCGATTCCAGTTCAGCCAGAGTATAGGAAGTTTTCATGGAGATTAAGGATTAGACGCTGGGGCAGAGTTCAGTTTAAGCTTACGACACTGCTGTTTGGGAGCATTTGTAGTGACTAGGAGCCGTCATGACCACGCAAAATAGTAACCCTTTTGTTCTACCTGGCTTGGGCCAGAGCGGCGACTTGGGGAAAAACCCCCTGATGGCCAGCCTGGAAATGATGCGGCAGGCATGGCAAGGCATGTCGGGTCCTGGCGGCTTGAGCCAGTCCGCCATGGCGGCTCCGGCGAGTCTTGACGATCTGGATCGCCGTATTGCCGATCTGCAAACCGTTGAAAACTGGCTGCGCATGAATTTGTCCATGCTTTCCAGCACTATACAAGGCATGGAAGTGCAGCGGGCCACCATCGCCACTCTTAAAACCTTTATGAATGCAGGGGGCGTTGGCGTCGCGTCTGCACAGGGGCCTTCACCGCTGGAAGTAGCGTTGGGGCTCAAGCCGGCCGGTGCGTCGGCCGCCCAGGCGCCCGCTGCCGAAAAAGACAAGCCTGCCGCCGCGCCGCAGGCCCAAGCTGACAGTGCAAAGAGTGAACCCGGGGCGCAGGCAGATCAACCGGATCTGGCCGCCATCCAGTCGAGCACTCAGGGTTGGTGGAATATGCTGCAAAAACAGTTCGACAGCCTGGCGGCGGCGACTGCCGCAACCATGCAGGGCGCCGAGGCTGCCGCGGCCCAGGCCGGCGCATCGGCGGCTTCGCCCGATTCAACAGCACATCGGCCTGCGGCCAAAAAGACAGCAGCCAAGCCCGCGGGGTCGTCCCCGCGGGCACCCCGCAAGCGCGCCGCGGCTGCCAGGAAGGCGAATCCTTGATGCGCCGGTAACGCAGCGGCAAGGCCGCATACGCAAAGGCAACATGATGCGGCCTGCGGGCGTGCTGCGTCCGCAGGCCCGATCGGTTAATGTTTGTTTTCCACGATTCGTTTTTTATTGATCGACTTATCCAATGCTAAATATAGTTATTCTGGCTGCCGGCCTCGGCAAACGCATGCAGTCCGACCTGCCTAAAGTTTTGCATGCCCTGGCAGGCAAACCCATGCTGGCTCATGTGCTCGACAATGCTCGTCGACTGAACCCCGACCGCATTGTGGTGGTGGTCGGCCATGGCGCCGAGCGGGTGCAGGCCGATTTTTCCGGGCAAGCCGATCTGCAATTCGCGCTGCAGCGCCCGCAACAAGGTACTGGCCACGCCGTGCAGCAAGCCGTGCCGCTGCTGCTTGAACAGCACGATGCGCACGATGCCACCCTGGTGCTGTATGGCGATGTGCCTCTGGTGCAAACCGAAACCTTGCAGCGCCTGCTCCAAGCGCGCACCGATGGCATGGCCGTGCTGACTGAAACCTTGTCCGACCCCAGCGGCTACGGGCGCATTGTACGCAATGCCCAGGGACTGGTACAGCGCATTGTCGAGCACAAAGACGCAAACCCTCAGGAACACGCCATTAATGAGGTCAATACCGGGATTCTGGTAGCCCCGACGGCACGCCTGAAAGATTGGCTGTCCCGCATCGACAACAAAAATGCGCAAGGCGAGTATTACCTGACCGACGTGGTCGGCTTGGCCGTGCACGACGGTGTCGCCGTCAATGCCGCGCAGCCCGGCGCTTCCTGGGAAACGCTGGGTGTCAACAGCCGCGTGCAGCAGGCGCAGCTCGAGCGCATCTGGCAGGGCGAGCAGGCGCGCCGCCAGCTTGAACAAGGTGTTACGCTGGCCGACCCGGTGCGTTTCGACTTGCGTGGTTCGCTGATTTGCGGACGCGATGTCTTCATCGATGTGGGTTGCGTGTTCGAAGGGTGCGTCGAGCTGGCCGACGGGGTGCGTGTCGGGCCGCATTGCGTGCTTAAAGATGCGCGCATCGGAGCCGGAACGCATATCGATGCATTCAGCCATATCCAGGAAGCGGTAGTCGCCGACCAGGCGCGTATTGGCCCTTATGCGCGTTTGCGTCCGGGGGCCGATATCGGTTCGCAGGCCCACGTCGGCAATTTTGTGGAAATCAAGAAAAGCCGCCTCGGCCAGGGCTCCAAGGCCAATCATCTGGCTTATATCGGCGATGCGCAAGTGGGTGCGCGGGTCAATATTGGCGCGGGCACCATCACGTGCAATTACGATGGCGTGAACAAGTTTCAGACTATCATCGAAGACGATGCGTTCATCGGCTCCGACTCGCAGCTTGTCGCGCCGGTGCGCGTGGGGCAGGGGGCTACGCTTGGTGCCGGCACCACCCTGACCCGCGATGCCCCCGCGCAGCAGCTTACGATTTCCCGCCCGGCTCAACAAACCATCGCGGGTTGGGCCCGTCCCAGCAAAAAATCCTGATTGTGGCCGACTCTACTGGTTCTCATAAAAAAACGTCGTCGGCCGACGGTCTGGACGCGCCCAGGCGCTACTGGGCCGTATTGACGCTGATGTCGGCCATGTCGGTGGCGACGCTGGACGCGACGGTCGCCAACGTGGCTTTGCCCACGATTGCCCACGAACTGTCCATCGACCCGGCGTCGGTGGTGTGGGTGGTCATCGCCTATAGCCTGATGGTCGTTGTGTCCTTGCTGCCGCTGTCGGCGGTGGCCGAACGCATCGGATTCCGGCGCATGTTCGGGCTGGGCATTACCGTGTTCATGCTGTCTTCACTGGCGTGTGCCTTATCGACATCGCTCGTCGGCCTGGTTTCCGCGCGGATTGCCCAAGGCCTGGGCGCCGCCATGCTGATGTGCCTGTTCGGCGGCCTGGTGCGCAATATTTATCCTTTGCGCAAGCTGGGCTTCGGCATCAGCCTGAATGCCATGTTGGTAGGGGTCATGTCGGTGCTGGGGCCCACGATCGGCGCCTTTATCCTGAGCGTGGCCTCGTGGCCCTGGATCTTTGCGATCAATGTGCCGATCTGTCTGCTGTCTTATCTGGGCATCCGGTTCTTGCCCGATGTGCCGCGCAATCAGGTGCGCTTCGACTGGGTGGCTTGCGCGCTGAGCGTGCTTGCCTTCGGCCTGTCCATTGTTGGCCTGGACGCCCTGGTCAAGGATCCAATACATGCGGCCTGGTGCCTGGCTGTCGCCGGCCTGGCCGGTTGGGTGCTGATGCAGCGCTCGCGCGGCCAGACGGCGCCGCTGGTGCCTGTCGATCTGTTGCGCATCAAGCCTGTGGCCTTTGCCGTGGCGGCGTCGGCCTTTTCGTTTGCCGCGCAAATGGCCTCCTTTGTGTCCCTGCCTTTTTATTTCCAGAAAGTCATGGGGCATAGCTATACCGAAGTGGGGGTGCTGTTGGGGGTCTGGTCCCTGGCCGTGGCTATCATGGCGCCCATAGCGGGCGTGATGTCAGACAGGTTTCCGGTAGCCATTTTGTGCGCCATCGGAGCAGGCTGCATGGCGCTCGGCCTGGCAATCACGATTCTCTTGCCTTTGCATGTGGGTTTTGGCTGGGTCATGGGGGCCATGTTCTTTGGAGGCGTAGGCTTTGGCTTTTTCCAGACTCCGAACAATCGCGCCATGTTGGCCGGGGCTCCCAGGAATCGCAGTGGGGCGGCCGGCGGCATGCAGGCCACCACGCGCGTATTTGGCCAAAGCTCCGGCACGGCGCTGGTCGCCATCGCGTTCACGTCCAGCGCCGCGCATGGCGCCATGCTGGGTGTCGTAGCGGCGATTGTATGTGCCGTGACGGCCTTGTTCATTAATATCGTGCGCCATTTGAACCCTGTTGCGGATCTGGATTTATAAGGCCTATGCGTATCCTGCAACTAAATTTCGAGCGGGGCTGGCGCGGTGGCGAGAGGCAGACTCTGCTGTGCATGCAGGAATTCCGCAGTGCCGGGCACGAGGTTGCGCTGCTTGCACGCCTGAATGGCGAGCTGGCGCGCCATGCGCGGGCCGATGGCTTTGCCGTGCATGCTTATGCCAATGTATGGGGCCTGTGCTGGTTTTTGCTGAGCCGCGGCCGACGCTTCGACATCCTGCATGCGCAAACGGCCAATACCATTACGTGGCTGGCGGTGTTCAAGCTGTGGCTGCGCCGGCCCATAGTCTTTACCCGGCGGACTGCCTTCGACCTGGGCAAGCGGGCTCGCAAGACCGCCTGGAAATGGCGTCGCGCCGATAGGCTGGTTGCGATCAGCGCGGCGGCGGCGGCCGAGCCGCGCCGCCTTGGCCTGGATGTTGTCGTGATCCCCAGCGCCGTTATGGCCAGAACGCTCGATCTGGCCCATGTCCAGGCGTTCTCCGCCCAGTATGGCCTGAAGGGCAAGCGTGTGCTGGCTACCGCGGCCGCCCTGACTCGTGAAAAGGACCCTTGCACGCTGATTCGCGCCGTGCATGATTTGCGTTCGCGGCGCGACGATTTTGTATTTGTGCATTTGGGTGCCGGCGGCGACGCCGAACAGGCCGCTCGCAGCCTGGTGAAGGAGCTGGGTCTGGAAAAGCACTATCTGTTCGCTGGTTTCCAGGAGCGTGTCGAAGACTTGTATCGCATCATGAGTCTGTTTGTGCTGAGTTCGCGGCAGGAGGCCTTGGGTACCAGCGTGCTGGATGCGTTTTTGTATGCGGTGCCGGTGGTGTCGACCAATGCCGGCGGCTTGAAGGAAAGTCTGGCCGGCGGACGCGGCCTGTTGTGCGAAGTAGGCGATTATCGGGCGCTGTCCGCCGCCATGGCCCGTGTGCTGGACGACGCGGCATTGCGCAAGAGCCTTATCGATAAGGCGCAGGTTTATGTCATGCTGGAGCATGATTCCGCGCGCATGGCGCAACGCTATCTTGCCGAATACAGTCGCTTGCTGGGTACGCGGTCGTAGGTCTCGTGGGGGGGCTTTGTGGCCGCCTATAGGGGGGACTGTCTTGTCGCGGCTATTTGTGTTCTTAAGGCGCGGGGGTGGCGGCCCAGGCAGGGTGGAGCTCGCCTCGTCCGGTCCTGGCTGCGCCAGGACTGCCCGCGGCCGCAGCCTGGATCGGGCGGTCGCGGAACTCGCGGGAGCGAACAGCCCCCGGCTGTTCGCAAGCGCCCCGCTCAAACAACCGCTCCCTTGAATCCCGATCCAGGCTGCGGCCGCGGCGGACTCAAGCTCGCCCACCCCGCCTGGGCCGCCACCCCCGCTTGCGTTTAGGTTTTTTGTATCGTCGTTAACCTGCGTTTTTTATGGTTACGGGCGGACCTTTTGCATGCTTACAAGCTGGCGCGACCATGAGGGGATTGCGCAGGTGCCAAGCCCGCTTCTATGCGGTGTCTTTCAGGATGGCTTGCAGAAACAGGCGGGTGCGGGCTTCCTTGGGGTTTTTGAAGATCACGTCGGGCACGCCGGCTTCGATGACGCGTCCGCCGTCCATGACGACTACGGTGTCGGCAACTTCTTTGGCGAAGGCCATTTCATGAGTGACGACCATCATGGTCATGCCTTCTTTGGCCAGCAGCTTCATTACCTGCAGCACTTCGCCCACCAGTTCGGGGTCGAGCGCCGAGGTGGGCTCGTCGAACAGCATGACCTTGGGCTCCATGGCCAGGGCGCGGGCAATGGCCACGCGCTGTTTTTGCCCGCCCGATAAACTGGCCGGCATGGCCGATGATTTTTCCGCCAGGCCGACCTTGGCCAGCAGCGCTTCGCCCAGCTGTTCGCTTTGCGCGGCGCTCATGCCGCGCAGCGTCTTGGGCCCGATGCTGACATTGTGCAATACGCTTAAATGCGGGAACAGGTTGAACGACTGGAATACCATGCCGACTTGGGTGCGCAGGCGATTGAGGTCTTTCTCGGCCAGCATGGTGCCGTTGTTGGTGAGGCGCTGGCCGCAGATATCGATGGTGCCTTGCTGGGCGATTTCCAGGCCGTTGCAGCAACGCAGCAGGGTGCTTTTTCCCGAGCCGCTGGGGCCGATGACCACCACGACCTGAGACAGGTCGACCTCGAGGTCTATGCCTTTCAGTACCAGGTTGCTGCCGAAGGATTTATGCAACTGGCTGATTTTAATCATGGCGGGCGTGGTCATTGCACCATTCCTCCGGCTTTGAGGTGGAGTTCGATACGGCGCAGCGCCAGGGTGGTGACGGAGGTCATGACCCAGTAAACCAGGGCGATGACCAGGTAGGTTTCCAGTGATCGATAGGAAACGCTGATGATCTTTTGCCCTTCGTGCATCAGGTCGTGGATGGTGACCAGCGATACCAGTGCCGAGTTCTTGATAAGCGCAATAAATTCGTTGCCCAAGGGGGGAATCATGCGCACGAAGGCTTGGGGCAGGATGATTTTCATCATGGCCTGGGTCGACGACATGCCCAGGGACCGCGCGGCTTCCATTTGCCCGCGGTCGACCGATTGGATCGCACCGCGCACGACTTCGGACACATACGAAGCGGAATACATGCCCAGTCCCAGCATCCCGCAAGCGAAGGCCGGCAGCAGTATACCGAAGCGCGGCAAACCGAAAAACCAGATGAAGAGCTGGACCAGCAAGGGGGTGCCGCGAAAGCAGGACAGATAAACGCTGCACACGCCGTACAGCACCTTGCGTTGCGGATTCAAATGGCCTATGCCGATGAGCAGCCCCAGCACGCAGGACAGCAGCAGGGCGCATACCGTGACCTCGACGGTGACGGTGGCGCCATGCAGCAGCGATACCCAGTCGGTCAGGACCGGGGTGAAGTCGAAGTTCATTGAGCGGCCTCGAACCACTTGTCGACGATTTTCTTGTAGGTGCCGTTGGCCTTGATGCGTTTCAAGGCTTCGTTGAAGCTTTTGGTAAGCTCGGGCTGGTCTTTGCTGACGGCGATGCCGTATTCCTCGGTGGTGATTTGCTCGGGTAGAACCGTCAGGGCGGGGTTGTGCTGCGCATAGAGCTTGGCCGCGGGCTTGCCGGTGACGGCGGCATCGGCGCGTCCGACATTGACCAGGTTAAACATTTCTTCATTTTTCTCGACCTCGACGCGCGTTACCTTGGGGTAGTTGTCTTGCAGGTATTTCACTGATTTGGTGCCGACCTGCACCGAAACTTTTTTGCCGTCCAGGTCTTTGAGGGTTTTGATCGGGCCGTCTTTTTTCGTTAGAACGACCAGGCCGCCGGCGTAATAGGGGTCGGTGAAATCGACCACCTTTTTACGCGCGTCGGTAATGTAGATGGCCGACTGGGCGGCATCGGCACGGCCCGACACAATCGCCGGGATCAAGCCCTTGAAGTCAATGTCGGTCCATTCGATTTTCTTGCCCATTTCTTTGGCCAGGGCTTCGGTAATCTCGATGTCGAAGCCGGTTCGATGGCCGTCTTTGGTGAATTCCATGGGTGGAAAGGTGGGGTCGGTGACGATGCGGATGGTATCGGAGGCGGCTTGGCTGACGGCCGCAAAACAGCCGAGCGTCAAGGTCAGGAATGCGGCAAGCAGGGTTTTGCGGGATGTCATGGTGGCTCCTTGGGCAAAGAACAAATCAATAATGTGCAAGAAACGAATAAAGAGTTTTACCGCCTTGTGGATATGCATGGCAAGGCAATTCCTTTTCTACTGGTCCGCGCTTGGGCGCTGTTATTTAAATAATCGGCCGGCAAAGCATAAGCTTAGCCAGATTTCCTGGAAAAGAAGAGCCTCATGCCTGAAAGAATGATGTAAATGGGATAAACCCCTAGGCTGGACGCCAGGATATTGAGGGACGCGGGGGATCTTGAGAATGTGCTGGCAAGGGGCGACCTTTTTTGCGGTCGCCCGCCATCGACGCGCCTATCGTTTGTCGTCGGAATGAATATCCAGCGCTTCCAGGAAGCGCGAGACCATGTTGTAGGTGGCGATGGTGGCGGTGAGCTCCACAAGCTGCTTGGCGTCGAAATGGGGCTGGACCGCGCCGAAGACTTCCTTGGGCACTTGCACATGGCGGGTCATGGCATCGGTGTAGGCCAGCACCGCGCGTTCGCGCTCGCTGAACAGCGTCGAGCTTTCCCAGTCGTTCAGGGCGTCGAGCTGGGCCTGGCTCATGCCTTCTTTCAACGCGATGGGCGCGTGCTGATCGGCTTCGTAGGGCGCGCCGTTGAGCAGCGCCACGCGCATGATGATCATTTCGCGCAGTTGGCCCGGGATCGAATTGCGCAGCCGGATACCTGTCAGGTGATTGAGCCAGCCTCGTGCTATGTCGGGGCTGTGCAGCAGCATTTGATACAGATGCAGGACACTGCCGCGTTCGGCAACGATTTGATCTACCAGTGGGGCGGCTGCCGGGCTTGTGAGGTCGGCATAGGGAAGGCGGGCCATGTCTGTCCTTTCGATGGGAATATATAGGGTAAGAAGAATTGATTGCGTTGGGTCCGCGCCGGCCCGGTCAGCCCCTGCCGTGTATGCGCCGTACACCCAGGGATACCGTATAGCAAATAATGAAATAGACCAGTCCGGCGAAGAACAGGGCCTCTACCACGTCGCCATTGCGTTCGCCGATTCCGTAGGTTTGTCCGAAAAAATCGGCCAGTGCTATCACGTACACCAGCGAAGTATCCTGGAACAGGATGATACCTTGGGTGAGCAGCAGCGGCACCATGTTGCGAAAGGCCTGAGGCAGGACGACGAGCCGCATCGACTGCCCGTAGGTCATGCCCAGGGCGTAGGCGGCGTGTTGCTGCCTGCCCGAGACGCTTTGAATGCCGGCGCGGATTATTTCCGAATAATAGGCGGCCTCATACAGGGCAAAGGCCACCAGCGCCGACACCATGCGCATATCGGTTGCGGCCGATATGCCCAGCAGCGACTGGAACAGGTCTGGAACGATCAGGAAGAACCACAGCAGCACCATTACCAGGGGCACCAGGCGAAACACGGTAACGTAAGTGGCGGCCGCAACGTTCAGTATTCGGTAGGAGGACAGCCGCATCAGCGCAACCAGCGTGCCCCAGACAATGCCCGCCGCCATGGCAACGAAGGTGATCTGCAGCGACACCAGCATTCCGCGGCCAAGCAGGTTGAACGCGTTTGGATTCAGCCAGGTGAAATCGAGTCCGAAAATCATCGAGGTTTATTTCCTTAACGACATGCCAGGGACGCGGCACGCTCTTTCCACCATCCACATGACGGCCATCACGCATACGCTGATGACGGCATACAGCAGTGTGACGGCGGTGAACGATTCGTATGAGTGCGCGGTGTAATCGACCAGTTGACGGCCTTGCGCGGCCAGTTCCATGAGCCCTATGGTTGAGGCGATCGCCGAGTTCTTGAAGATATTCAGGAATTCGGAGGTAATGGGAGGAAGGACAATGCGAAACGATACGGGCAGCAGTATGTAGCGGTAGGTTTGCATCATGGTCAGGCCCATGGCCAGCCCGGCGTATTTCTGGCCGCGGGGCAGCGAATTGATGCCGGACCGGACCTGCTCGCAGACGCGTGCCGCCGTGAATACGCCCAGGCATACGACGGCGGCGATGAATTGCTGGGTAAAAGGGGGCAAGTGCTTGAAATCGACCCCGTACGGCATGATTTCGGGAATGGCGAAGTACCAGATGAAAAACTGCACCAGCAACGGCACGTTGCGAAACAGTTCGACATAAGCAGCGCCGATTGCGCGCAAGCTGCGGCTGGGCAGAGTGCGCATCACGCCCAGCAGGGTTCCCAGCGCCAGCGCAATAAGCCATGCCGACAGGCCCAGCGCCAGGGTTACTTCGAACCCCGATAGCATCCAGTCGAGAAAAGTTTGGTTCTTGGAGGCGTGTTGCAGGAATACACCCCAATCCCAGTGATATGACATAGTGCGCTCGCAATACGGTACGGTGCCGGACCCGCCCGGCACCGGTGACAGGATGTCGTCTGTTTAGTTTACGGCTTTGTCGTTGGGTTCGGCATAGGCTTTCTTGACCAGATCGCTCATGGGCATATTGAAGTTCACGCCCTTCGGAGGCACCGGGTTCATGAACCATTTGTCGTACAGCTTGGCCATTTCGCCGTCTTTCATCATGCCGGTTATCACGCCGTCGACTTCTTCCTTGAAGACCGGATCGCCTTTCTTCATGAAGAAGGCGTAGGGCTCGACGGACTGCGATGTGCCCACGACTTCCCAGTCGTTGGGGTTCTTGGCCAGCGTGCGCGCGCCCGACAGCAACACATCGTCCATCATGAAGGCCGACACGCGTCCCGACTGCAGTATGAGAAAGGCCTCGGCGTATTCCTTGGCGCTCTGTATGGTCATGTTGGCGTTGTCGTCGTCATTCATTTTGCGCAGAATCTTTTCGGACGTGGTGCCAGCCAGCGTCACCACCGACTTGCCATGGATGTCCTTGAAATCCTTGATGCCGCTTTTCTTGTTGACGAGCAGACGGGTTCCGGCGACGAAATAGGTATCGGCGAACTGAACCTGTTCCTGGCGCGACTTCAGGTTGGTTGCCACGCCGCAGGCCAGATCGACCGTGCCGTTCTGGACCAGCGTAAGGCGGTTCTGGGGCGTCAGCGGCATGAGGCGCACCGGCAGGTCCGGCTTGCCCACATCGGTCTTGATCTTGGCGATGATCTTGTTGCAAATGTCTTGCGCGAAACCGATGGGTTTCTGGTTCTCGTCATAATAGGAAAAGGGGATCGACGAAGTTCGGTGGCCGATGACCAGAATGTTATTGCTTTTGATCTTGCTGAGTGTGGGGCTTTTGCTGACATCTATCGCGGCCTGGGCGCAGGCCGCAACGGAGAGCAGGCCTAGCGCTGTGCCCAGCAATGCCGCCTTGAAGGATGATTTTGCTGCGTTCATGGTTTGTCTCCTGTTTTACGGAAAGTAAATTCTTTGGATTTGTTGCCGTGTTGCACGGCTTTATTTCTGCGGTAAGACTTCTTTTATCGTCTGGGTGAGGCGATTTACGATTTCACTGATGTCGGCGCCGGTGCAAATAAAGGGAGGGGCAAGCAATACGTGATCGCCTTGTTTGCCGTCGATGGTGCCGCCGGACGGATACATCAGCAGGCCGTTGGCCATGGCCTGGGTTTTTAGCAGGGCATGGAGTTTCTGTTTCGGGTCGATCGGGGCCTTGGTGTTTTTGTCTTGCACGAACTCTATTCCCGTGAAGAGTCCGCGACCGCGTATATCGCCCACATTGGGGTGGGCATCGAGCGCGTCGTGCAGTTCGGCGCGCAGCTGAGTACCGCGTGCCTGTACGTTGGCCAGGAGATTGTCGGCCTGTATGGCCCGTTGAACCGCCAATGCCGCGGCGCAGGCGGTGGCGTGACCCATATAGGTGTGGCCGTGTTGGAAAAAGCCGCTGCCGGCGACGATTGCGTCGTAGATCCGGTCGCTGGCGACCATGGCGCCTATGGGCTGATAGCCTGCGCCCAGGCCTTTGGCAATAGCGATGATGTCGGGCACGACCTGGTCTTCGGCGCAGGCAAACAGGTGGCCGGTGCGGCCCATGCCGGACATGACTTCGTCGAGAATCAGCAGGAGGCCATGGTGGTCGCAGACTTGCCGGATGCGCTGCAGATACGTCTTGACCGGAGGCAGGGCGCCGGCGGTGGCGCCCACCACGGTTTCCGCCACAAAGGCCGCCACGTTTTCAGGGCCGAGTTCAAGTATTTTTTGTTCCAGCTCATCGGCCAGGCGCGCGGCGTACTGCTCTTCGGTTTCCGTCGCGAGCTGGTCGCGGTAGGCGTAGCACGGCGAAACGTGATGGGCGGGAACCAGCAGTGGCAAGAACGGTTCGCGGCGCCAGGCGTTGCCGCCAATGGCCAGGGCGCCCAGGGTGTTGCCGTGATAGCTCTGCCGCCGTGCGATGAAGTGTTTGCGCGCAGGCTGCCCGATTTCCACAAAATACTGCCGGGCGAGCTTGAGGGAAGCTTCTACGGCTTCCGATCCGCCGGATACAAAGTAAACATGGTTCAGATCGCCGGGCGAGTGCTGTTGCAGGAAATCGGCCAGCTCTTCGGCGGGCCGCGTAGTGAAAAATGAGGAATGGGCGTAGGCAAGCTGGTCCAGCTGCTGTTTGATGGCCTTGATGACGGCGGGGTGGCCGTGGCCGAGGCACGATACCGCGGCGCCGCCGGAGGCGTCGATGTAGCTTCTGTTGTGCTGATCGAATAGTTCTATACCTTGGCCCCGAACGGCAAAATCGAGTTGTTGTTTGGGATTTCGGTGGAAAACGTGCGTCATGATTTGCTCTAAAGATGAATTCAACAATTGTTTCTTATATAATATATAAAGAAACAAATAAATCAATACGATTAATCCCTCGGCATATGCGGCCTGCTCAGTGACGGGTGCAGGTTGTTACGATTTTGACGGCGGCATTTTTATGCGCTCGACTCTAATAGCGCTATCGCTTGCACCTGTTCAGGCGATTCGTGGCATGCTCATTGCACCCGCTTTCGCGTGGGCTGGTTTTGCCATGGAGACGACAGCCATGGCTCGATATTCCGGGTTTTTTCGCCAACCGTTGTTTTTTTACATATCTTATGAACGAGAATAATCCACCGCAACATCTCGACGAACTGGTTGCATTGGTGCAGCGGGAATTCCCGCGCATGACGCAGCAATTTCAGGTGGGCGCGAAGTATCTGATCGATTTTCCCGCCGAAGTGCCTATCGCCTCCATGCGCAAGATTGCCGGGCAGGCGGGGGTGCAGCCGGCTACGCTGGTGCGCTTGGCGCAGCATCTGGGATTCGAGGGCTGGGAACCCTTGAAAGAGGTGTTTGTGCAGTCTTTTCGGCAAACGCCCAAGCTTTATACGATGCAGGCCAGGAAAGTGGTCCGGTCCAAGAATCCGCGCACGATGGTGGGCAAGACTTTGGCTTCGCAAGCGCGCAATCTGGCCTTGCTCGATGAATTGAACGGCGAGCGGCTGCCGGGGGCCGTCGACTTGTTGCTCAAGGCTCGTCGAGTGCATGTGGCGGGCTTCAGATCCTGTTTTGCGCCGGCCTTTGCATTCCATTATTTGTACCGCTTGTTCCGTCCCTCGGTGCTTATGTTGCGCGGCGATGCCGGCACGCTGGAAATGGAAGTCCGTGCGCTGGATGCGGCGGACGCGGTCGTAGTGATAAGTTTCGCGCCGTATTCGCAAGAGGCGTTGCAGGTGGCGCAGGCGGCGCACAAAGCGGGTTGCAAGGTGCTTGCGATATGCGATAGCGTACTTGCTCCCATGGCCCACGAGGCTGATGGAGTGTTGTTGTTTTCAACCGAAACACCATCGTTCTTCCCCTCTGTGGCGGCCGCGCAGGCGCTGATCGAGGTGCTGATCGAACAGTTGATGGTCAAAAGCGGCAAACAGGCGGTCAGCGAGATCGAGCTGGCCGAAACACAATTGCATCAGACCGGTGCCTATTTATAATATTTACAGGTTACAAGCGGGTTTTTTTTTATGTTGTCCTTGATTCAGCTGTCGGGTTCTCCTTATGACGTGGGCCAGTCGCTGGGGAAGTTCGGCGCCGAAGCGGCACACGCCCATCTGGTTTCGTCCCATGCCTGGCAAAGTGTAATGGCATGGAAAGGCACGCTGCAGGCGCGCGCCATGTCGGCGATGGTGCGAGAACATTTTCCTTCGATCTGGAATGAGCTCGACGGATTGGCCGCGGGGCTTGAGCTGCCGCTCGAAGAAGTGGTGTTGTGGAATTGCCGCGGCGATGTCTGGGCCATGGCTCCCGATGGCTGTACTACGGTGCAAGTACCTTTGGCGTGCGGCCCGCGCATTACTCATAATGAAGACGGCGATCCGGCGTTTGCGGGGCATTGCGCTATTGCCGAAATCGCAATCGACCAGGGCTCGCATTTTGCGTCTTTTGTGTATCCGGCTTCTATTCCCGGACATACTTTTGCGGTAACGGAAACCGGCCTGGTCATGACGGTGAATAATCTGCGCTGGCGCCAGGTGGCCGTGGGCGTACCGCGCATGGTGTTGACACGGGCGGTGCTGGATCAGGGCAGTGTGCCTGCGGCGCTGAGTTTGTTGCGCACCATCCCTCGGGCGGGAGGCTTCCATTTAAGTCTGGCGCAGCGCGGGCAGCCGGATTTGCTAAGCGTGGAGTTCAGCACGATGGGTGTTTCCAGCCAGCCTGTGCAGATTCCCTCTTTGCACGCCAATCATGCAATACATGCTTCGATGCGTGATTTTCCGCAGATTATTACGAAGTCGTCGCTGTGTCGCCAGCAGTCGGGCGATGCAATGCTGGACACGGCACAGGATCCTCTGGCGATCCTGGCGGATCAGCGCAACGCGGACTTTCCTGTTTATCGCAACGCGCTCGATGACAGCGACGGTGAAAACACCATGGCCACTGCCGATATGCACGTCGGGGCCGATGCGGTGCGCTGGCAGGTTTATGAACGTCCCGGAGAGCCGGCGCGTTTCCAGTTGATCGATGCCCGGATCCGCTAAGGGATCAATCTCGGTATCTACTGTTTGGCCAGGCGGCCCAGGGCGTCTCCCGTGACCCTGACGATCCGCCAGTCGGGCAGGATTTCGGCGCCATGGCGTTTGTAGAAATCGATGGCATTCTGGTTCCAGTCCAACACCGTCCATTCGAAGCGGCCGCAATCCAGTTCGATGGCAAGCCGAGCAAGGTGCCTTAAAGCCATGCTGCCCAGGCCTTTTCCCCGATGCGCCGGTTGAACGTAAATATCTTCGAGATAGAGACCGCGTTTGTCGAGAAAACTGGAGTAATTGTGAAACCACATAACGTAGGCGACCGGCCGGTCCGGCTCGGCTTCGGCATGGATGACCAGACAGTTCGCCGCGGGATGCCGGCCGAAAAGACTGTTGCGCAGGCTGCCTTCGTTCGCTTTGAATATTTCAGTCAGTTTCTCGAATGTGGCCATTTCGAGCATCAGCGCGTGTATGTGAGGGATGTCCTGTTCGCGGGCGGGCCGCAGATGGTAATGCTCCTGCATTGATCCGTGCTTGGCCGGCGTGTAGCTGGCCGGCGCCTGAGGCTGGTAACCGCTGTTTACGTCTTTCACACCTGTTCCTTTGTTTGGCGCTATGCTTGGGTTGAGGCTTGTTTTGTTATTGTATTGGAAGGGCGCGATCTTCCGTTCGTCGAGTCGGCAGGGAACCGTTTTCCGGCGCGCGAGTCATAGCAGGGGCGGCTCTTGTGTCCGTCCATGGCTTATACAACAAGGAGTTTAAAGTATGTCTTTATCGAATCGTGGATGGCAGCAGGCAATCGCTGCCGGTTTGGTTCTGACTTCGGCTTATTCCGTGACCGCAATCGCCCAGGAGGCCAGTGCTTCGGGCGAGGTGCGCCGCGTCGACGCCGCCGAAGGGAAAATCACAATCAAGCATGGTGCGATCGCCGATCTGCAATTACCGGCCATGACGCTGGTGTATCAGATCGATCCCGCCTTGCTCAAGGGCATACAGGCGGGGGACAAGGTCAGCTTTACCGCCAAGCGCGACAATGGCAAATATGTGGTGACGAAAATCAAGAAGTAAGCGGCACCGCAAAAATCATCCCCGCCTCCGCCGTGCCTGGATCGTCGCGGCGCAATGGGCGGCGACCCAGGCATCCAACTGATCGGCTACAGCACATACCGTGCCAGGTCCTGGCTGTTCGCGGCTTCTTCCAGCTTGTCGTTCACGTAAGCGGCATCGATGGTGACATTGCGGCCGCTGCTTGCGGTGGCGTCGAACGACAAGTCTTCGAGCAGCTTTTCCATGACGGTATACAGGCGTCGGGCACCAATGTTCTCGGTGCGTTCGTTGACATCGAAGGCCAGTTCGGCCAATCTTTTTACGCCTTCGTCAGTGAACGTAAGCGTAACGTCTTCGGTGGCCATCAGCGCGCTGTATTGCTTGGTCAGCGAGGCGTCCGTGTCGCACAGTATGCGCACGAAGTCTTCCGCCGATAAAGAATCGAGCTCGACCCGGATCGGAAAACGGCCTTGCAGTTCCGGTATCAGGTCCGACGGGCGCGACAAGTGAAAAGCGCCCGAAGCGATGAACAGAATGTGGTCGGTGCGCACTACGCCGTATTTGGTGTTGACGGTGGTGCCTTCGACCAAAGGCAGCAGATCGCGCTGCACGCCTTGGCGCGACACATCCCCGCCCGCGTGCTCCTGGCGCGAAGCGATTTTGTCGATTTCATCAAGAAAGACAATGCCGTTCTGTTCGGCATTCGTGACGGCAACCGTGCGCAGATCTTCTTCGTTGATGCGTCGCGAAGCTTCTTCTTCGGTCAATAGCTTGAAGGCCTCTTTGATGGGCATTTTGCGTGATTTCTTTTTGTCGCGCCCCATGCCTGCAAACATGCCTTTGAGCTGCTCGGTCATTTCTTCCATGCCGGGAGGCGCCATGATTTCCATTTGCGGCGCCATTTGAGCCACTTCAATCTCGATTTCCATATCGTCGATTTTGTGTTCGCGCAGCCGCTTGCGAAACGTCTGCCGCGCAGCATTGTCTTCGCGTTCAGGTTCGCCGTGGGCGTTGCGCGGCGGCGAGACCAGCACATCGAGTATGCGATCCTCGGCGGCGTCTTCGGCCAGGCTGCGTACGCGGCGCATTTCAATGTCGCGCGTCTGCTTGATCGAGATTTCAACCAGGTCCCGGATAATTGTATCGACGTCGCGGCCCACGTAACCGACTTCGGTGAATTTGGTGGCTTCGATCTTGATGAATGGCGCGTTGGCGAGCTTGGCCAGGCGGCGCGCGATTTCGGTTTTGCCCACACCGGTGGGCCCGATCATCAGGATGTTCTTGGGCAGAATTTCGGTGCGCAAAGGTTCGGGCACTTGCTGGCGCCGCCAGCGGTTGCGCAGGGCAACGGCAACGGAACGCTTGGCGCGGTTTTGCCCGACGATGTTTTTATCGAGTTCGGAGACGATTTCCCCGGGAGTCATGGTGGTAGCTGACATGGTGACAGGTGTTCGGCGTTTAAAGGGTTTCGACGATGTGGTTTTGATTTGTGTAAATACACAAATCGCCGGCGATTTCGAGCGATTTCTTGACGATATCGGCTGGCGCCATGTCGGTGTTGTGGAGCAGGGCGAGGGCGGCCGATTGCGCGTAGGCGCCGCCCGAACCAATGGCTGCCATGCCGTGTTCGGGTTCGAGCACATCGCCGTTGCCGGTCAGCACCAGGGTATGTTCGCTGTCGGCCACGATCAGCATGGCTTCGAGGCGGCGCAGCGCGCGATCGGTGCGCCAGTCGCGAGTCAGTTCGACGGCGGCTCGCATCAGGTGGCCTTGGTGTTTTTCGAGCTTGGCTTCGAAGCGTTCCTGCAGGGTGAATGCGTCGGCGGTCGCGCCGGCGAAACCTGCCAGCACCTTGTCGTGATACAAGCGGCGGATTTTGCGCGCGGTGGCCTTGATGACGATGTTGCCCAAGGTCACCTGGCCGTCGCCGCCCAAGGCCACTTGATTGCCGCGGCGAACGCTGATGATGGTTGTGGCGTGAAATTGTTCCATGGATTTCTTCCTTTGAACCTAGCAGATGGGGGTAAAAGCCCAAAATTCAAGGGGAGGTGGGATCCTTCCCGATACGCTGCTTTGCGCGAGTGCGGGGTTTGTAATGACGGGGCCGAGGCCGGTGACGGGACGGGTTCTAAATTCGCGGCCCAGGCTGAGCATCCCCCTCCGGTTCCTACACTCACCTCCGGGGGATCGCCCACACTCTTTGCTCTTATTGAAGCTGGCACAGGGCGTAGAACGATAATCTGACCTTTTGTGCTCTAGGAGCCCATAACCGTTCGTCTATGGCCGAGCGGGGAGGATGGGGCAGCGCGCGCAAGCGAGTGGGTCATCGAGCTGGGGGGAACTGCTCCATCCGAGGTCGCGGTTTTAGAAACCCACCCTGCGCTGCAAGTTCTACACAGCAATATTCAGCTCGCAACTACCCCGGACCGAACCGGCTGGATCAGCCCCAGCGATGCGAACCCGCCCGGAATCAATCTCCGTAGAGCTTTTGGCGCATTTCGCGCCGTTCCTGGGCTTCGAGCGACAGCGTGGCGGTGGGACGGGCCAGCAGGCGGGCCAGCCCGATCGGCTCGCCGGTTTCTTCGCACCAGCCGTATTCGCCCGAATCGATTCGCGTGATCGATTGTTGCACCTTCTTGAGCAGCTTGCGTTCCCGGTCGCGGGTGCGCAGCTCAAGCGCGTGCTCTTCCTCGATCGTGGCGCGATCGGCCGGATCGGGCACGAATTGCGTCTCACGCAGGTTTTCGGTAGTGGTACCCGCATTACTGATGATGTCTTGTTCCAGTTGCCGCAAGCGGTCTTTGAAGAACGCCAACTGGGCTTCGTTCATGTAGTCCGATTCAGGCATGGCCAACAGTTCTTTTTCTGTCAGCAGGTGATTCTGAACGGCGGTGGCTGCAGATTTGCTTACCATGGTGTACCCCTTTTTATATGTGATGTTGGCTCTCGTAACCCGTGTCGCTATCTCCGGCGACGTGGTTCGCTATGAGGCCAGGCATTGTTCTAAGCCCCGGGTAAAAATTTCTTCGGGGAGTTTATGGCCGATAAATACCATTTTGGTATTAGGTTTTTCACTGGACATCCAGGGCTTTCCGGGCTCTGCCCCCATCATCATGTGCACGCCTTGGAACAGCATACGACGATTGATGCCTTTAAGATACAAAATACCTTTGTATCGAAGCAGATCAGGCCCATAAACCTGGACGATACCGCTTAGGAATTCTTCCAGGCGCTCCGGATCGAAAGCCTTGTTCGAGCGGAAAACAAAGGCGCCGATGGTGTCATCGTGGTGGGCATGATGATGATCATGGTGGTGATGTGCGCAGTGCTCGTCGTCGCAATCGTCGTCATGGTCATGGTCGTGATGATCGTGATCGTGAGCTGCATCCGGGTGCTCTTCGGCAAGGAACTCGGGATCGATGTCGAGGATGGTATTGAGATTGAAGCCGCTGATATCGAGGAGCGCCTTGATATCGGTTTCGCCAAAATTGACGGGAGTGATCGAGGCGCGCGGATTCATGTGCACCAGGCGCGAGCGCAATGCCTGGTAATCGACTTCGTTGACCAGGTCTTTCTTGGAAATCAGGATGCGATCGGCAAAACCGACCTGTTTTTGCGCTTCTTCCTGTTTGTCGAGGGTTTCCATGCCGTGTTTGGCATCGACGACGGTAATGACGGCGTCCAGACGGTAGTAGTCGGCAATGTCGTCGTCCATGAAGAAAGTCTGGCACACGGGGCCTGGGTTGGCCATGCCGGTGGTTTCGATCACGATGCGCTCGAACGTAACGGTGCCCTCTTCACGCTTGATGCGCAGGTCGTTCAGGGTGCGCATCAGGTCGCCGCGCACTGTGCAGCACACGCAGCCGTTGCTGAGTTCGATGATTTGCTCGTCGCTATCCTGCACCAGAAGATCGTTGTCGATGCTTTCGGGTCCGAATTCGTTTTCGATGACCGCAATGCGGCGACCGTGGTATTCGGTCAGGATGCGTTTCAGCAGGGTGGTTTTACCTGCACCGAGAAAACCAGTAAGAATGGTAACCGGTACCATTTTGTCCGGATTGGGAGCGGTTTTCATCATGGGCCTCGCTACTCGCGGGTCAAAAAATAGAAGACGCTCAAATCAGTGTGGCGGCTACCGTTAATTTTGTACCGCGAAAAAAATTCAACATGCGATTACAGCACAGCATGCGTTTTAGAGCAAATAAAACCCCGTTTGCTTACTCTTTAGTGGAAATCATGCAATTAAATCAAGCGATTAGTGACATCAGTGGGCATGCGCCGGTTTGGCGGGCGTCAGGGTGTGGCAGCGCTTGCACAGGGCGCGCAGCTCGGTTTCATGGCTGGCCAATATGAAGCCGGCGCCCGCCACTTTCTGGGCCAGTTGATGGCTCAGGGCCGGATCGCTGAGTTCGGCGACGGCACCGCATTGGGTGCAAATGATCAACAGATCGTGCGGCTCGCCGGCGGCATCCAGGCAGGCGGCCCAGGCATTGATGGCGTCCAGCCGGTGTATCAGTCCTTCTTCAACCAGGAAATCCAGTGCGCGGTATACCGTGGGAGGCGCTGCGCCGCTTTGTATATGCCGTATTTCATCCAGCAGTTCGTAAGCCTTCAGGCTGCGTTGCTGGCGCAACAGGATTTCCAGAACCTTGCGCCGAATGGGCGTAAGGCGTTTGCCGCGTTGCAGGCACAGGGATTCGGCTGTGTTCAGCTGTTTGGCAATGGCGGCGGGTGTGAGGCGCGGATCTGGCATAGGAATGGATTGACGGCAATACCGGCCCCGGCCGCGGAATTGAACGACAGGGCATCCGGTGCTTGAGGTGTCATCGTCAGCGTAGTGTTAGAATAGTTATGTTATAACATAACAAACATACTCTTCAATTCTTCGCATCGCCATGCCGTCTCCTCCTGTTCATTCCAGCCATCCGCCCTCCTACCGCGGCTCGGGGCTTCTCGCGTCGTGCGGCGAGCGTGTGGCGCGTGTGACCCTTGTTGTCGTGCTCATGTGGGGGCTGACAGGCTGGGCCATGGGTTGGTGGCCAGGTTGACGCCGCAATGAGCACGGTAATCGAGCTGGATCAGGTGTCGCTGGGATGGCGCGATCGGGTTGCCGTGCGCGATGTCAGCGGCGCTTTCGAACGGGGCTCCCTGACGGCGATTGTAGGCCCCAACGGGGCCGGAAAATCCACTTTGGTCAAAGGCATCATGGGCGTGCTCAGCCCCTTGCGGGGCCAGATTCGCCTGATGGACGACGCGCGCAACGAAATGGCCTGCCTGCCGCAGGTGGGCGAGCTGGATCGGAGTTTTCCCATCAGCACGTATGATCTGGTCGCCATGGGGGCATGGCGTCGTGTCGGCGCATGGGGGCGTTTCGATGCCGTTGAGCACGAGCGAGTGCGGCAGGCGCTTGAAACGGTCGGCCTGGCCGATTTTGGGGCACGCATTATTGGAACCTTGTCCGGTGGGCAACTGCAACGCGCGCTGTTTGCGCGCCTGTTGCTGCATGATGCGCAAACCTTGCTGCTCGATGAGCCTTTTGCGGCCGTGGACCGGTCTACGACCGACGACTTGATGGCGCTGCTGCAGCGCTGGAACAACGAGGGCCGCACCGTGATTGCCGTCTTGCATGATCTGGACATGGTGCGGGCGTCTTTCCCGCGCGCCTTGCTGATGGCGGGCCAATCGGTGGCCTGGGGGGCCACCGCCGAGGTCCTGACCCCGGAAAACCTGCATTTGGCCCGCCATTTGTGCGCGGGGGACTACTAAAATGTGGTTGTACGACTGGTTATTCAGGCCGTTTGTCGAGTATGGCTTCATGGGCCGCGCCTTGGCGGGTTCGTTTGCGCTGGCGTTTGCCGCGGGGCCCTTGGGTGTATTCCTGGTGTTGCGTCGCATGAGCCTGATGGGCGATGCGATGGCGCATGCGATCCTGCCGGGTGTCGCCGTGGGGTTTCTGACAGCGGGCCTGTCCCTGAGTGCCATGACCATTGGGGGCATGGTGACCGGCCTGGTCGTGGCCATGCTGGCGGGCGCCGTGGCGCGCATGACCCCCTTGCGCGAAGACGCCAGCTTTGCTGCCTTTTATCTGATTTCTCTGGGGCTGGGAGTATTGCTGGTGTCGCTGCGCGGTTCGAACATGGATCTGATTCATGTCTTGTTCGGCACCGTCCTGGGGCTGGACGATGCCTCCCTGCTGCTGGTTACCATCAGCAGCAGCATCACTCTGCTGATGATGGCCATCATTTTCCGGCCGCTGGTGGTCGAATGTCTCGACCCGGGCTTTCTGCGCGCGGAGCGCGGCGCCGGGTCGCTCAGCCATATGGTGTTTCTGGTATTGCTGGTCATGACCCTGGTTGCGGGTTTTCAGGTGCTGGGTACGCTGATGGTCGTGGGCATCATGATGCTGCCGGCCACAGCGGCACGTTTCTGGGCGCGTTCGGCGGGCCGGCAAATGGTGCTGGCCGGCGCCATAGGCACTTTTTCGTCTTATTTTGGTCTGTTGATTTCCTACCACGCCAATGTGCCGGCGTCGCCGGCGATTATTCTGTCTGCCGGCGCGATCTATTTTCTGTCGGTTGCCCTGGGGCCGCTGGGTGGTTTGTTGCAGGCGGCGCGACAAATGCGCGCCAGGCATCGCCGTTTGTCCCGGATTTCGGAGTAGCCCGATGTTCAGTCTGTTTTTACAGTACGGAGAGTCCTTATGTCGAGAAAGCTTGTAGTGGATGCACGCGTCGCGGCGCGCCGCCGTTGCGTGCTGGCAGCGCTGGCCAGTGTTGCCCTGCTGGCCGGTTCTCTGGCCCGTGCCGCCGAACCGGCGCCGCTTCGGGTGGTGGCCAGTTTTTCGGTGCTGGGCGATATGGTGCACGAGATCGGAGGCGACCATATCGCTTTGACCACGATAGTGGGTCCCAATGGCGATGCGCATACATTCGAGCCGACGCCCAAGGATTCAAAGGCCTTGGCGCAGGCCCGGATCCTGTTCGTGAACGGGCTGGGCTTTGAGACCTGGATGCCGCGCCTCGTGAAGGCCTCGGGCTTCAATGGCCTGGAGGTGGTGGCGAGCAAAGGGGTGACGCCGCGTACTTTGAGCGATGCCGAGCAGGCACTCGAAGCGGCGGAAGAGCGGCGTGAGAAGTCGAGCCATGCCGGGCACAATGCCAAGGTCAAGGCGCACGGGCATCATGCGGCCGAAAAGGTTGACGATGAGCCGTCCCGCGAAGCGGCTTATGGCAACATCGACCCGCATGCCTGGCAGAGCCTGGCCAACGGCCTTGTCTATGTGCAAAATATTACCGCCGGATTGAGCAAGGTCGATCCGGCGCATGCGGCCGATTACAAGGCCCGCGCCGAGATCTATACGGCGCGAATCAAAAGCCTGGATGCCAAGCTCAAGCAGGCGCTGGCGGCGATTCCCGAGGCGCGGCGCAAGGTGGTGACATCGCACGACGCGTTTGGCTACTTCGGGCTGGCATACGGCGTCCAGTTCATTTCGGCGGTGGGCATTTCCAACGAGGCCGAACCCTCGGCCAAAGAGGTGGCTAGGCTGATTGATCAGATCAAGAAGAATCACATTCCCGCCGTGTTCGTCGAGAACATCACAAGCCCCAAGCTGGTCCGGCAGATTGCCCGCGAAACGGGCGCCAAGATAGGCGGGGTGCTGTATTCCGACGCCCTGGCCCCAGGTGATCAGCCGGCCAGCACATACCTGGGCATGTTTGAATGGAATGCGGGGAAACTGATCTACGCATTGGATCCCAAGCAGAAATAATATGCCGGGCTCCGTGGGATGGTTCGTCGCAAAAATTCCGTAGAGGTGTTTTGCGACAAGGTTCCACAGGCTTGCTTTTCGCGGGAGCTACGGCTTGTGCGCGTCTATCTCTTGCGATTGGCGCGCGGATGCGCCTGGTCGTACACCTTGGCCAGGTGTTGAAAATCGAGCTTGGTGTAAATCTGGGTCGTGGAAATATTGGCGTGGCCGAGCATGTCCTGCACGGCGCGCAAGTCTTGCGCCGACTGCAATAAATGGCTCGCGAAGCTGTGGCGCAGGATATGGGGGTGCACGTGTACCGGCAGGCCAGTTTTGGTGGCCAGCTTATTGAGCTGCAACTGCACGACCCGGGGCGAAATGCGTTTGCCGCGGGTGCCCAGAAACAGGGCGGCGGCGTCGCCGACTGCGCTTGTCGCGGAATCCGTGCCGGAAGGTCGCGGTGCGGCGGCAGAATCCTTGGTGCGAACCGGTAAGGGCGCAACGGCGCCGGGCGGTACAAACTGATGCCGTACCTCCAGCCATGTGCGGATTGCGGCGATTGCCTTGCCGCCTAGGGGTACATTGCGTGTCTTGCCCCCTTTGCCTTTGACGATGACTTCGTGCTCGTCGGGCAGAATCCAGCTTTGCGATTCATAGCCCTCGGCCCGCGTGTAGCGCACGTCGAGGCTGACCAGTTCGGCCAGCCGCAAGCCGCTGGAATACAGCACTTCGAACATGGCCTGGTCGCGGCGTTCCGTGGGCGTGTTGGGGTCGGGCAAGCCGGGATGGTCCAGCAGTACCTGGGCCTGCTCGACGGACAGGGCTTTGGGTAGGCTGCGCGGAGCCTTGGGGGCGCGTATGCCGGCAACCGGGTTGCTGGCGATCCCGCATTGCGGCGACCACCATTGGTAGAAGCCGCGCCAGGCGGCCAGCGCGCGAGCCAGGCTGCGCGGTTTCAGCCCCTGTCCGTGCAAACGGGCAATCGATTGCCGGATGTGGCTTTCAGTGACGCGTTCGATGGGCGTGTCGGGCAGGCACTCGACGAGATGGCGCAGATCGTGGCGATATCCGTCGAGGGTATGAGAGGAATAGCGGCGATTGGCCCCCAGGTGCGTCAGCCATTGCTCCATGGGTGCAGGCAGGGCGGACATGGGCTAGGCCCCGGCACCGCATGAATAAAGCAAGTTCGATGGACTCATGGAGTGCCTCGGGGGTTCATGCCTCGCCTTTCAGGCGACTCAGGCCGGCGCTGGCCAGCTCGTTGATGGTATCCAGGAACGATGTGCCCATGTCGTCGGTGAAGCGGGCAGGGTCGTCCGAGCCCAGGACCAGCAGGCCGAAGGGGGTGTCGGCGCCGATCGGCTTGAGCGCGATGATAGCCAGCGATGCCGGAGCCGTACCCAGCCATCCTGCCGCTTCCTGGTCTTGTAGCGGACCGCAGTAAGGACGGGTCAGGGCCGCCGCATAGTCTTTGATCGAGTTGCCGACGTCCTGGGTCAGCTCGCTGTCGACCAGCCTGGGCAAATCCCACAGGCGCAAGGCGACGCTGGGCAAGTCGAAGAGATCGCTCAGATTGCGCACAATGTGCCCGGGGATCTGAACCGGATCGGTCTCGGCCAGCATTTTGCAGCACCAGGAATGAAGGGATTTGCCGATCTTTTCGTTGCCGGCGGCGTTGCCGATCAGGCCTGAGAGCCGCCATTCAAGTTCCTTGGTTTTGGCGCGCAAGGTCATGATCTGGCGCTCGCCCAGCGAGATCGCACGGGTTTCGTGGGGATGCGGTACCCGCAGATTGGCGAACAGTTCGGCGTGATCCTGAAGGAAGTCGGGATTTTCTTTTAGGAACAGGGCGATGTCTTCGGCGGAAATGCTCTCGGCGCTCATAGTGGTGATGGCTCTTTGAAGTTAAAGGTGGCGGTCAGGGCGTCGATGTCGATCTGGCCTTTGAATACGGTGACTGCCGGACCGCTCATGGTGAGTCCGGCGCCATCCCAGGCAACCGTGAGCGGCCCACCCCGGGTATGGACCTGAACCGGGCTGTCGAGCAGGCCGCGGCGTATGCCGGCCGCCACAGCCGCGCAGGCGCCGGTGCCGCAAGCCAGCGTTTCGCCGGCACCGCGCTCATAGACCCGCAGCTTGATGGTGTGGCGGTCTACGACCTGCATGAATCCGGCATTGACTCTTTTGGCAAAACGCGGATGCGCTTCGATAAGCGGCCCCTGGGTGGCAACTGGAGCGGTATTGACGTCGGCCACGACCTGCACCGCGTGCGGGTTGGAAATGGCCACGAGCGACAGTTCCACCGCGCTGCCGTTGGGCAGCGGCAGCGTCCAGATTGTATCGATGCCGCTGGGCGCGGATTGCAGGCCCTGGGTATCGAACGGCAGAGCCTCCGGCTCGAAACGAGTCTGGCCCATTTCTACCGTAACGTCGCCATTGTCGGTCTGGTTGAGTACGAGCAGGCCGGTGGCGATTTCCGCGCGCAGCGGATTGCGCCCCGACAGGCCCTGTTCGTGCACGAAACGCACAAAACAGCGCGCTCCGTTGCCGCAATGTTCGACCTCGCCGCCGTCGGCGTTGAAAATCCGGTAGCGGAAATCGGCTTCGGGGTGGCTGGGCGCCTCGACCAGCAAAAGCTGGTCGGCGCCGATGCCGAAATGGCGGTCGGCCAGCGCCCGCGCGCGTTCGGGCGTCATTTCCAAATGTTGACGCACTCCGTCGAGCACGACAAAGTCGTTGCCTGCTCCGTGCATTTTCGAGAAATTCCAGATCATGTTCGAGATTATCGCCTAATAGAATCTTTTTTCGCCCTCGGGGCGGGTTTTAAATCGTCGGTGCACCCAATAATACTGGGGAGGGTCCGGCCTGACCCAATTTTCGATCAGGTGGTTGATGCGCCCCGTGGCGTGCTCGAGGCTTTCTTCGCCCGGAAAGTCTTCGAGCGGCGGCAGCACCTGAACGGTATAACGGCCGGTTTCGAGGTCCAGCTTGCTGACAATGGGTACGACCGCCGCCTGCCACGATTTGGCAATTTGCGCCGTCGCTGGAATGGTTGCGGCCTGGACGCCAAAAAAAGGCAGGAACAGGGCGCCTTGGCGGCCGAAATCCATGTCCGGCAGGTAATAGATTGGCACACCGGCGCGCAACTGTCGAATCAGGCCGCGTACGCCGTCTTTGCGGCTGACCAGGCGCACGTCGTTGAAGCGGCCGCGGCCTTCGCGCACCAGTTGATCGACGTCTCTGTCGCTTTGCGGCGTATACAGGGTAGCGGAATGCAGCAGGAACTCCGACAGGCGGGTGGCGGCGGCATCAAGGGCGATGAAGTGCGGCGCCAGCATGATGATGCGGCGTTTGGCCGCGAGCAACTGTTCCAGGTGTTCCAGCCCCGTGATATGTATGGTTTCGCGAATGGTTTCCGGCCGGCCGAACCAGAACAGGCCGCGATCAATGACCGACTGCGCGAGCAAATAGAAGTGCCGCCGCAGCCAGGCTTCCCGTTCAGCGGCGGAGCTGTCGGGAAAACACAAGGCCAGATTGGTCCTGACGATATGAGCCCGGGATCGCAGAAGTTTGGGCGTGAGCCAGCCGAGGGCTAGCCCCCAGCGCCGCCGGGTGGCGCTGCCGCACCGGCCGAAATAGGAAAAAATCGCTCTCAGCAGATTCAGTTTGTTGAATGTCATGTTTCATTGGATCTGAGGGGGTGGCGGGGCGCCTTTTGGTGTTTTGTAGCGGTTATAGCTCCACAGATATTGCCTGGGACAGCGGCGGATCAGGGTTTCCATGGCTTGGTTGATCAGGGCCGCCTGTTCATGCGCATCGCCAGGCAAAGGTTCGGGCAACCGCAGGTAGTGGATGCGCCAGCCCTTGCCCCAGGGCAGGCGTTCGCCCGCCGTCAGGATGACGGCCACGCCGGTCTGGACGGCCAGTTTGCCGGCCAGGGTCATGGTATAGGCGGGTTTACCGAAAAAAGGCGCCCAGACCCCGTCGCCGCTGCCGGGTGCCTGGTCGGGCAGCATGCCGACGGCCTCGCCGCGTTTCAGGGCTCGAACGAACTCGCGCACGCCCTGCAGATTGGCCGGCACGGCATTGAGCTGCGGGGTATTGCGGGCGCTTTCCATGACCGGCGCCAAAAAGGCTTTGCGCGGCGGCCTGAACATGACGGTGATGGGGCCGTGGCGCGTCAGATAGCGGGCGGTCACCTCAAAGCACCCCAGGTGAGGGGTCAGGTACAAGATGCCGCGTCCCTCGCTCAGGGCGGCGTCGACCACGGCGTTGTCGCTGGTAACCACTTTGTCGAGGCTTTGCCGGTTGCGCAGCCAGACCTTGGGCAGTTCCATGATCATGGCGCCTGTTTCGGCCGCAGCCTGGCGAGCGAAGGCCGCGCCCGGGTAGCCTGCCTGCCGGGCATTGCTTTGCAGGCGCCGACGGTATTTTCCCGGGAAGGCATACACCAGGCGGCCGCCGATGCGGCCTATGCCATGCAGTATGGGCAGAGGCACGGCGGCGAGCAAGCGGAACAAGGCCAGCAGCATAAAACGACAATAACCCTTTTAGAATCAGTGTAAAAACGCATTTTTCTGTATTTTCGCTTAAAATACATTTCATCGCTGAGTTAACCGACAACTTGCGGAGCGATGGTCGTGCCGTTTGCAAGAATGGCCTGGCCTAAAAACCGCTAAAGCGTCGCGCCCCGTTTCAATGCTATACGCTACCCGAGGTGCAACGCATACCGTTCAACCTCAAGGCTGTTCATGCAGCCATTTCAAGGAACGTATTGCCGTGGCAAATACTGATTTTCTCTTTACCTCCGAATCGGTCTCCGAAGGCCATCCCGACAAGGTCGCCGATCAAATCTCCGATTCCATCCTCGACGCCATTTTTACCCAGGACCCTCACGCCCGAGTGGCCGCCGAAACATTGTGCAACACGGGCCTGGTCGTGCTGGCCGGTGAAATCACCACTACGGCCAATGTCGACTACATCCAGGTTGCGCGCGACACCATCAAGCGCATAGGCTACGACAATACCGAATACGGTATCGACTACAAAGGCTGCGCGGTGCTGGTGGCCTACGACAAGCAGTCGCCCGACATCGCCCAGGGCGTGGATCGCAGCCCGGAAGAGCTGTTGAACCAAGGCGCCGGCGACCAGGGCCTGATGTTCGGCTATGCCTGCGACGAAACCCCCGATCTCATGCCCGCCCCTATTTGGTATGCGCATCGCCTGGTGCAGCGTCAAAGCGAGTTGCGCAAAGACGGCCGTTTGCCGTGGCTGCGCCCGGATGCCAAGTCGCAAGTCACTTTCCGCTATGTCAATGGCAAGCCCGCCGAAGTCGATACCGTGGTGCTGTCCACCCAGCATGCGCCCGATATTTCGCAAAGCGAGATCAAAGAGGCGGTAATCGAGGAAATCATCAAGCCCAGTTTCCCCGACGGCCTGCTTACGTCCAAAACCAAATACCTGGTCAATCCTACCGGTGTGTTCGTCATTGGCGGCCCACAGGGCGATTGCGGCCTGACGGGCCGCAAAATCATCGTCGACACCTACGGCGGCGCCTGCCCTCATGGCGGCGGCGCTTTCTCGGGCAAGGATCCTTCCAAGGTCGACCGTTCGGCGGCTTACGCGGCGCGTTATGTGGCCAAGAACGTCGTGGCGGCGGGCCTGGCGCGCCAGTGCCAGGTGCAGGTCAGCTACGCCATCGGCGTGGCCGAACCCATTAATATCACTGTTTATACGGAAGGCACGGGCATTATCCCCGACGAGCAAATCGCCCGCCTGGTCCGCGAACATTTCGATTTGCGCCCGCGCGGCATTATTGAAATGCTCGATCTGCTTCGCCCCATTTATGCAAAAACAGCTGCTTACGGGCACTTCGGACGTTCCGAGCCCGAATTCAGCTGGGAAGCCACCGACAAGGTCCTGCTCCTCAAGCAGGCCATCAAGCTGGCGGTGTAATCCGGAGCGCACCCCTTTGTCGGGGTGCGCGTTCGGGCAGTGCCTGGAAGGAGTTTTCATTTTGGCTGACACGATCTTCAATCCCGATAGCAGCCGTAGTCTCAAGCCCAGCGATTCGCCTTGCGTGGCGGTGTGCTCTACCTTGTATGACGAAATATGCCGGGGTTGCGGACGTACCACCATGGAAGTCGCCAACTGGGTTTTCCTGTCCGATGAGGAAAAAAGCGCGATCTGGTTGCGCATCAAGGCGCAGGGCTACCCACGACGCAAGGGCTGAAAAAAACGGCGCGACTGCGCTACAATTCGACTTTCCTGAGGAGCGCTGCGACGGGTCTGGGCCGCATAGTCCACACGCCCGCTAGGCTCAGGAAACGTTTCTCGATTCAACGGCGCTCATCATCTCCTGTACCGCAGGCGAAGGTGGGCAGTTCCGTATCTTTGCTCCTTTCCCCGTACAGGTTTATTGGATTAGAACCATGAACACTGTCGCTGAAACTGTTTTTTCCGATTACAAAATTGCCGATATCGGCCTGGCAGGCTGGGGCCGCCGCGAAATCGCCATCGCCGAAACCGAAATGCCTGGCCTGATGGCAACCCGCGAGGAATACGCACGCGCGCAACCCCTGAAAGGGGCACGTATTGCCGGCAGCTTGCACATGACGATTCAAACCGCCGTGCTGATCGAAACCCTGGTTGCCCTGGGAGCCGAGGTGCGCTGGGCATCGTGCAACATTTTTTCAACGCAAGACCATGCCGCCGCCGCGATCGCCGCCGGCGGCACGGCCGTGTTTGCCGTCAAGGGCGAAACGCTTGAAGACTACTGGCAATACACGCATAAAATCTTCGAATGGCCGGGCCAGCAGGCCAATATGATCCTGGACGACGGCGGCGACGCCACCACGCTGCTGCACCTGGGCACCAAGGCCGAATCGGATCCGGCGGTGCTCAACAAGCCAGGCAGCGAAGAAGAGCGCGTACTTTTTGCGGCCATCAAGGCCCAGCTCAAGACCGATCCCAAGTGGTATTCCACGCGCCTGAAAGAAATCAAGGGTGTTACCGAAGAAACCACGACCGGCGTGCATCGCCTGTACCAAATGGCCCAGAAAGGCGAGCTTGCCATTCCCGCCATCAATGTGAACGATTCGGTCACCAAGTCCAAGTTCGACAATCTTTACGGCTGCCGTGAATCGCTGGTCGATGGCATCAAGCGCGCCACCGATGTCATGGTTGCGGGCAAGGTTGCCGTGGTCTGCGGTTTTGGCGATGTGGGCAAGGGCTGCGCCCAAGCCTTGTCGGCCTTGCGCGCCCAGGTCTGGGTTACCGAGATCGATCCGATTTGCGCTTTGCAGGCTTCCATGGAAGGTTATAAAGTCGTCACGCTCGACGAGGCGGTGGGCCATGCCGACATCTTTGTGACGGCCACCGGCAACTATCACGTCATTACGCGCGAGCATATGGATCGCATGAAAGATCAGGCCATTGTTTGCAATATCGGCCACTTCGACAATGAAATCGATGTGGCAGCCATAGAAGATCTGCAATGGGAAGAGGTCAAGCCCCAGGTCGATCACGTGATTTTCCCCGACGGCAAGCGTATCATTTTGCTGGCCAAAGGCCGTTTGGTGAACCTGGGTTGCGCCACCGGCCATCCTTCATTTGTGATGTCGGCCTCGTTTACCAATCAGACCATTGCCCAAATCGAGCTCTACACGCGCGGCGAGGCTTATAAAACCGGCCAGGTTTATGTCTTGCCCAAGCATCTGGACGAAAAAGTGGCACGCCTGCATCTTAAAAAACTGGGTGTGCAACTGACCCAGTTGCGTCCGGATCAGGCCGACTACATTAGTGTGCCGGTAAACGGTCCGTACAAAGCGGATCACTACCGTTATTAAACTCGGGGCATTCATGCCAAGGTGCGGCGTTGTCTGCCGCATTTTGCGGCTGATGCCTTAAAACGGAGCGTCAAAGATGGAAATCATTCTGGTCTGGATTTTGAACGCGGTTGCGCTGCTGGTCGTGGCGTATATCTTGCCTGGCATTACTGTTTCGTCGTTCGGGTCGGCGCTCATTGCCGCGCTGGTATTGGGCCTGCTCAATACGCTGGTCAAGCCGGTGCTCATATTGCTGACGCTGCCGATAACCATAGTCACGCTGGGCCTGTTTTTACTGGTGCTCAATGCGCTGGTATTCTGGTTTGCGGGTTCAATCCTGAAAGGCTTCCACGTCAACGGCTTCTGGTGGGCTGTGCTGGGGGCGTTTGTCTATAGCATCGTTTCGGGGCTGTTGTCGAGGTTGTTGGGTCAATGAGTTTCAAACACGCCATCAGCCTGGAATTTTTCCCTCCGCGCGATATTGCGGCACAAGAAAAACTGGTGCGCTCGGCCAAGCAGTTGCTGGCCTTGCAGCCCAGTTATGTCAGCGTCACTTTCGGCGCCGGGGGCTCGACCCGCTCGGGTACGGCCGACACGATAAGCCTGATGCAGAACCTGGGCTACGATGCGGCTCCGCACCTGTCTTGCATAGGTTCCAGCCGCAAAGTGCTGACCGAAATCCTGGACGCCTACCGCGCCGCGGGAATCCGGCGCATCGTGGCCTTGCGCGGCGATATTCCGTCGGGCATGGGGGGCGACGCGGGCGAACTGCGCTATGCCAGCGATCTGGTGAGTTTCATCCGGGAACACAGCGGCGACTGGTTTCATATCGAGGTTGCGGCTTATCCGGAAATGCACCCGCAGGCGCTCACGTCTTTCGACGATCTGAACCATTTTGTTACCAAGGTGCAGGCCGGGGCGAATAGCGCGATCACGCAGTATTTTTTCAATGTCGATGCGTATTTCGATTTCGTGAATCGGGCACAGGCCAAAGGGGTTTCAATACCTATTGTGCCGGGCATCATGCCGATTACCAATCATTCGCAGCTGGTGCGTTTTTCGACCATGTGCGGAGCGGAAATTCCACGCTGGATCCGTCTGCGCCTGGCTGAATTTGGCGATGATCGTGCGTCGATCAAGGCGTTCGGGGTCGATGTGATTACGCAGATGTGCCAGCGTCTGCTCGACCAGGGGGCGCCGGGTTTGCATTTTTATACGCTTAATAACGCCGATGTAACCCAGGCCATTCATCGCGGTTTGCGCTGAACTGTAGATACCGTTCTTAAGACGCGGGGGCGGCGGCCCTGGTGGCCGCCCCTCTGGGCCGTCTTAAACCAGTATAGGCGCCGGTACTGCCCAGCCTTTGTCTGTGAGGATGGCGTCGAGCCGGATGTCGTGTGCCGCGGGGACATAGCTTTGGTTCGACAGGTCGCCGCATGCCCAGGCAATGCCTATGGTCGTGCAGCGATGGGATTGCGACTTGAGCGCGGCCAGGGTGCGGTCGTAATAGCCCTTGCCGTAGCCGACGCGATCGCCCTGGCGGGTGTAGCCCAAAGTCGGCACCAGCATCAGATCCGGAGGCGGAGCGGGTGCGCCCTGCGGTTCGGCAATCCCGTAGGATCCGGTGGCCATGGGGGTGTCGGGTGTCCACAGGCGGAATTCCAGCGCTGCGTTCGGGGCAGCCACCACCGGCAGAGACACCGTAAGGCCTTCCTCCTCCACCCATTGATGCAGCAAGGGTTGGAGCTCGGGTTCTTCTTCCAGGGACCAGAATGCGGCAATGTGCCGGGGTGCGGGCCGGTTGGCCTGCCGCAGGGCGGCGCGCGTTGTGGCCAGCCATGTAAACAGGCGCCCTCTGATGAGCAGGGCTCCCCGATGCCGATCAATGGGACTCATGTCGGTGCGCAACTGTTTTAGTCGCGCCCGGAGAGGGACTGCGGTATTCTCTATGCTGTTATTCATGGGTGATGTTATCGGGGTCGGGACACGATGTTATTGAAGCAAAGACAAAGGTATCAGAAAAAGCAAAATCTTTCCGGCATAACCTTTCGCACGCTGTCGCGCAGGAGCTGGTGGCTTGCGCTTTCGTTGGGTCTGGCCGGCTGTGCGGGTGCAAAGCTGCCCGACAACACCGCCAGCGCCACCACGGCGCCGCCGTCCTTGCAAGCCTCTCTCGAGCCGATCTTGCCCTCGGCGCCTGCGCCCTTGCCTTCACTAGCGGCATCGCCCGGCGCCGAGCAGGCGCTGATTGATTCGCGTGCCGCCATGCAGAGCCGGCAATGGGACAGGCTCGCCGCGTTGGTGCCACAGGCCAAGGGCGATCCATTGCTGGGCGATTACCCCACTTACTGGTATTTGCGCCAACAACTCCAGGATTCCACGGTACCGGCGCCTACCGCCGAGCTGCAGCAGTTCCTGTCGACCACCCATGATGAATATCTGGCTGATCGCCTCAAGGCCGACTGGATTCTTGCCGCGGCCCGCACCGGCGACTATGCAACGATAAATCGCCTGGGCCCTGTGGTGGTCAGTAATGCGCAAGTCGAATGCGCCCGCTTGCAGGCGCAGGCCATGACGGGGCAGCGGGTGTCCGCGGCACAGGCGGTGGCGGCGTTCGCGCCGGGACGCACCTGCTGGGCTTTGCTTGATTTGCTCGTTACCAGCAAAGTGGTGGGATGGTCGCAGCTCGAGCCCATGTTGCGCGCCGCAATCGAAAACAATAAAACCGGCGATGCGCAGCGACTGGCCGATGAAATGTTTTCCCCGTCCGAAATGGTCGCGTATCGGGCGCTTATGAAAAACCCCAAGCAGTGGCTCGCTTCGCAGAAGGCGCCTGGATCGCAGGCGCAAATCGAACTTGTCACGCTGGCCCTGGCGCGTCTGGCACGCAGTTCCGATCGAGACTCCGCGGCCGACTATGTCGAAAGCAAATGGTCCAGGGTGTTGCCCAAGGCCAATATCGAATGGGTATGGGGGCAGTTCGGGCTGATGTCCGCGCTTAATCTCGAAAACCAGGCTGTGCAGTGGTATCGGCGTTCGGGCAATGTGCCCATGACCGACTACAACCACGCCTGGGAAGTTCGCATCGAGTTGCGGCAAGGCAAAATCGATTGGCAAAGAGTGAAGCGCTCTATCGGTAAAATGTCGGCTGCGCAGCAGGCCGAGCCGGTCTGGACCTACTGGTACGGACGCGCCCTGGCGGCGCAGGGCGATCAGGCGGGAGCCAAGGCGCGCTATGTGTCGATAGAAAAAGATTTGAATTTTTACGGCCAATTGGCCAATGAAGAGCTGGGCCGGCCCATACCAATTCCGCCCGCTCCGCCCGCGGTAACACCCTTGGAGCTGAACGTCGCGAGATCCAACACGGGCTTGCTGCGGGCCATCAAGCTGTTTCGCCTGGGATGGCGTCCCGAGGCAGTTCCGGAATGGAACTACACGCTCCGCGGCATGAGCGACCGTCAACTGTTGGCCGCTGCCGAGCTTGCCCGCCAGGAGCAGATTTTTGACCGGGTGGTGAACACCTCGTTGAAAACCAAACAGGAAATCGACTTCAAGCAGCGGTTTATTGCGCCTTTCGAGGGGCGTGTTACCGAAAAGGCGCGCTTGATCAACCTGGATCCGGCCTGGGTATACGGGCTGATACGCCAGGAGTCGCGGTTTATTACCGATGCCCGCTCAAGTGTCGGGGCTTCGGGCCTGATGCAGCTTATGCCGGCGACAGCCCGTTGGGTGGCGCGCAAGATCGGCATGAACGACTTTACGCCTTCGTCGGTCAACGATTTCGACACCAATACGGTGCTGGGCACCAATTACCTGAGCATGGTGCTGCGAGACCTGAACGGCTCGCAGGTGCTGGCCACGGCGGGTTATAACGCCGGACCCCGGCGCTCGGTGCTATGGCGGTCCAAACTCAGCGGCCCTGTAGAGGGTGCGATCTTTGCCGAAACCATACCCTTCACCGAAACGCGTTTGTATGTCAAGAATGTGATGTCCAACGCCGCTTATTACTCCGCCATGTTCACGGGCCAGCCGCATTCCCTGAAAGCGAGGCTGGGGGTGATTTCCCCCGAGCCCAATGAGAAGGTCGATTTGCCGTAGACCTGGCGGGCACAAGGCCGGCCTTACGGGATCCGCCCGCCACATACCACTGAATAATGAGCACACGCCAGACCGACAATGACTCTTGTACCCAGGGCCTCGACGTTTATATCGTCGGAGGCGCGGTGCGGGATCGCTTGCTGGGCCTGCCTGCCGGCGACCGCGACTGGGTAGTGGTGGGTGCCTCGCCGGAATTGATGGCCAGGCGCGGCTTCATTCCGGTGGGCGGCGATTTTCCGGTTTTCCTCCATCCGGAAACCAAGGAAGAATATGCGTTGGCGCGCACCGAGCGCAAGTCGGGGCGCGGCTACAAGGGTTTCACATTCTACGCCGGGCTCGATGTCACGCTGGATGCCGATTTGAAGCGGCGGGACCTGACCGTCAATGCCATCGCCCAGGCGGCCGACGGCCATCTGGTGGATCCCCTGGGCGGGCAAGCGGATCTGAAGGCGAAGGTACTGCGCCATGTCGGACAGGCCTTTGTGGAAGATCCTGTGCGCTTGCTGCGCCTGGCCCGCTTCGCGGCGCGTTTCCACGATTTTTCCATCGCGCCTGAAACGCTGGTGCTGGCGCGCAAACTGGTGACTGATGGCGAGGTGGATGCACTGGTGCCGGAACGGGTGTGGCGTGAAATGGTCAAGGGCCTGATGACGGGGCATCCGGGCCGCATGTTCCAGGTGCTTGAGTCCACGGGCGCCCTGGCCAGGGTTATGCCCGGCCTGGTGTTCAACGATGAGATCGATGGGCAACTGGCAGCGGCGGCGCGCGCGGGCTTGCCGCTTGCCTCGCGCTTTGCCTTGCTCTGCCGCTTGTCGGCGCGGCCCGAGGGCCTGGCCGCACATTTGCGCGCTCCGACCGAATGCCGGGACTATGCGCGCCTGTTGCCTGTGGTAGTGGCGGCGGTCCATGATGCGCGAAACGGCAGCGCTCCTGAAGGATGGCTGGACCTCCTCGAACACTGCGACGCCTTGCGCAAGCCGGCGCGTTTCCTGGATCTGCTCAATGCCTCGGCCTGTGTGGCGATGGTTGATCTGGCTGCCTGGCAAGAGCGCGTGGCGGCGGTTCGATCGGTTGACGCGGGAGCCATTGCGAAGGCGTGTGGCGGCCAGGCCGGGCAAATCAAGGCGGCATTGCGCGAGGCGCGCTTGGAAGCGCTGGAGAGTAGTCGGGGGGTTGCTTAATGCGGCTTGGTTTGGTTCGGCGCGCTTTTGGCTTCGTGCGCTGCGATGGGCGGGTATGGATTCCGGCCAGATCGTCGCTTTGCTCCTCAACCTGGCCTCCACCCACACCCGCCCATTTACAGGCGATGCCGACGGTCGCCGGATGCGAAGCCCGTCAACGGTCCGGTGACGCCGCGGCCTATGGCCAGCACTTTGAACAATTCCCCCATTTCAGTCTCGGCAATCAGTTTTTGCACAGGCGCCATGGCCCTGGCGTATTGCTGCGCATCACTGGGATCGAGCTGGGCAAGTAACTGCGGTAGGCCGGCATTCATTAAAAACCGCGCCTGCGACGTATAGCCCAGCACGTCCAGGCCCGCTGTCAACGCGGCATCGGCCATGGCGGTGAAATCGACATGAGTCGTGATGTCCTGCAAACCGGCGTGCAGCAATGGTTCGCTATGCGCGTGATGGCGGAAGTGACACATCAGCGTGCCTGTCGCCCGCTGCGGATGATAGTACTCGCGTTGCGGAAAGCCATAGTCTATAAGCAGGGCGGCGCCGCGTTCGAGCCAGCTTCCCATCTGCCGGATCCAGGCCTCGGCCTGCAGGTTGATTTCCGATTGATACCCCGCCAGGGCGGGCATGCGTTGTGCCACGGTCTGTTGCAAGGCCTGCGAAGCAAGGCGTTCGACATAGATGAACGGCACCGCCGGGGGGGGCGCATCTGTCGGTGACCGATTGATAGCCTGGGCATCGGCGTTGGGCAATGGGCCGGATTGCGGCTGTTCGGTGCCTCCTGCGTGTCCGGCATGGGCCAGCCGGGTAGCCCGTTGCGCCAGCGTCATGGTGCTGATGTCGCCGTCGATGGCGCTCAGGCTGACCCCGATTTCATACAGTTTTTCGTTCTGCCCCCAGCGGAACAAGGTAGCGGGCATCGCGTCGAGCACCTCGTTGGCAATGACACAGCCTGAGAATGTTTCGGGCAAATGATCCAGCCATGTAATGGGTGCGCCCGATCCGGCCAGGTTCTGTTGCTGGCGCGCGCGCAGATCGGCTGAGATTTCAAGTATCTGGTAGTCCACATCGATGCCGAGCTGCCGCAAGGCGGGGATCAGTGCCGCTGCCAGAGCTCCCGAGCCGGCGCCGAACTCCAGCACCCGGTTCGAATCGCTGGCGGCCAATATTTGTGCCGTCTGGCGGGCCAGCGTCTGGCCGAACAGGGGGGTGAGTTCCGGAGCGGTTGTGAAATCGCCTGTGGGCAGGTCGCCGGAAAACTTGGTATTGCCGGCGGCGTAGTAGCCCAGGCCCGGGGCATATAGCGCCAGGTTCATCCATTGCTCGAACGGCAGGAAGCCCAGGGTTGCTTCTTCGATGTTCCGGATCAGACAGGCCTCCACCGCCCGCTGGTGCTGGCGCGATGCGGGATCCAGCGCGGGCAGGCCCGAGGGAATGGCGGGGTGAGGGTTAATCGTCATGGTTGTCCGGTCGAGTACTTTTATTGGCAGAATGTTTGAAGGTGTAGAGCGCGTAGCACATGGCAATCAGGAAGGCGAGCAGAAGCGCTATGGTTACCGCCACGATGAAATTGCCGAATGCAATCCACAGGGGGAGAGTCAGCAGCATGGCTAATAACAGAGGTTTGCGGACAAGCTGTTTCATCGGGATCGGTAAAAAATCGAATGCAGTGGGCGGGCCGGGGAGGCCTGGCCTGGCTGCCTTGCATTTTATAGCGCAAAAAAAAAGCCCCGCGTGGAGCGGAGCCTTTTGGCGGTGCGGACCCGGATTGCGCCGAGTCCATTGCGCCGTGGTTTAGCTGAAGCTTCGGGCTTTATGCGCGCCTGTGGCAGGGGCGCTTTTGCCGCGGCTGGCGCCTGGCCTGGCACCGAAGCCAGGACGGGCGGGAGCACGCTCTCGTGTGCCGGGACGGCTGTCGGGCTTGCTTGCGCCTTTGTGAGCGAAGTCGCGATTGGCGCTGGCCGGCCGGTCGCCAAAAGAGGGGCGGGCATGCGCCGGCCTGTCGCCGAAGCTGGGTCGATCGGTGCGGGCACGCGTTTCACGTTGCGGCGCATCGGAGCCGGGGCGGGCGCCAAATGCCGGGCGGTCGGCGCGTGGCCGGTCGTTGTAGCTGGGGCGTTCGCTACGAGGAGCGCGGTCGGCAAAGCCGGCACGTTCGCCGTTACCGCTGCGTGCGGGGCGGTCGCCGCCAAAGCCCGAACGGGCTTCGTATGCGGGCTTGTCGCCAAACCGGGGCTTGCTTTCATAGGCCGGCTTGTCGCCAAAACGCGGCTTGCCTTCGTAGGCCGGTTTGTCGCCGTAAGGGCGGCTTGCACCAGGCTTGCGATCGTAGCTGGGCTTGCCACCGCCAAAACCACCACGGCCGCTGAAGCTCTTGCCGTTGCTCTTGCGATCGGTGTAAGTGGGGCGCACGGTTTTCTTGGGCTCGAGGCCTTCGATTACCTGGGGTGGAATAGGCTGGCCAATAAAATGTTCGATGCGGCGTATTTTGTGGCGTTCCGAGTGAACGGCCAGGGTAAAGGCCAGACCGCTGTTGCCGGCACGGCCGGTACGGCCAATGCGGTGGGTGTAGTCTTCAGGCTGCATCGGTAAATCGTAGTTGATGGCATGGCTGATGCCTTGCACGTCGATGCCGCGGGCGGCCACGTCGGTTGCCACCAGGATACGCAGTTGGCGCTTTTGCAGCATGCCCAGCGTGCGTGTACGTTGGCGCTGATTCATGTCGCCATGCAATGCCGCAGCCGAAAAGCCCTGGCCTGAAAGGCGGTCGGCCAGATCGTCGGCGCCGCGCTTGGTGGAGGTAAAGACAATCGCCTGGTCCAGATTGGCGTCACGCAACAGATGATCGAGCAGGCGCATTTTATGGCTGTTGTCGTCGGCGTAGAGCAGGTTCTGGGTAATGTTGGTGTGTTGTTGCTTGTGGCCCGAGACTTCGATCTGCAGGGGGTCGCGCATCATTTTGCCGGCCAGGCGGGCGATCGTGCCGTCCAGCGTGGCCGAGAACAGCAGCGTTTGGCGGTTTTCGGGAATACGGGCAACAATGGCTTCAATATCTTCGATAAAACCCATGTCCAGCATGCGGTCGGCTTCGTCCAGCACCAGGGTGTGCACGGTCGACAAGTTGACGCGTTTGGATTGCAGATGGTCGATCAGGCGTCCCGGAGTGGCTACCAGCACGTCAACGCGGCGCGACAGGGCCTTGAGCTGAGCGCCGTAGGGCATACCGCCGACGACAGTCGTGGTGCGCAGATCTTTGAGGTGAGCGCCGTAAGAGCGGGTTGCGGCATCGACTTGCATGGCCAGTTCGCGGGTCGGAGTCAGTACCAGAACCTGCACGCCGGTGCCTTTGTTGGCGGGCGTCAGGGAAATCCGGTTAAGCGCAGGCAACATGAAAGCGGCGGTTTTCCCGCTGCCGGTTTGCGACGAGACCATCAGGTCGCGGCCTTCCAGCGCCTTGGGAATGGCGGCGGCCTGGACTGGAGTGGGTTCGGTGAAGCCGGCTTTCAGAACGGCGGACAAGAGGCTGGGTACGAGACCCAGGGTTTCGAAAGACATGTGTGATCCTTTGCCGACTGAACGGCGCATACACATAGCGCCGTCTCAAATGAGATATGGCGCAGGTTGATTGGAGCATCGTGCCGACCGAATCAACCTGGAGTGCAGCGTGTACCGTAGTAGCAGGCGGCGAAAGGCTCGGGGGTCAGGGAGCGATGGCGTTCGACATGGGTGCTGATAAGTCAGTCAACTGCTGAGACACAGCATCTAAGCTGTAAAAAAATGTCGACGCGTCAATGTTGCAGTGCGGAAATTATAAGCGTGTTTGCGAATAAGGGAAACCCCCCATGTTGTAACCACACGACGTTCGGCCCTGAAAAAATTGGATTGCCTTTCAGGGACGGTGGGCGGGCACAAGGCTCGCCCGTTGCGGTAATGACAATAGGCGCCAGCCGCGGGCGGCCACCAGAGGTACTCCTACGCTGCGGCGGTTCCTGTCCAGTCGATGGGAGGCTGGCCTTGCTGGGCCAGCCATTCATTGGCCAGCTTGAAATGATTGCAGCCTATGAACGGCTTGGGCGGCCGCAGGGCCGATAGAGGCGAGGGGTGGTTGGACGCGAGGACCAGGTGGGGTCCATTGCTGGGTAGAAGCTGCCGCTTGGCTTGCGCATGCGACCCCCAGAGCATGAATACCTTGGGCTGCGGGCTGCGGGCCACGCGGCTGATGAGGGCGTCGGTCACGGCTTCCCACCCTTGCCTGGCGTGCGAAGCCGGTTGGCGCGCCTCAACGGTCAGAACCGTATTCAGCAGCAGCACACCCTGCTCGGCCCAGGGCGACAGGTCGTGGCCCATTCCCGTAGAACCAGATGGTTTATTGTTCTGGGTCTTGCCTGCATTGCGGTTGCGGGCACCATCGAAGCCCGGGTATTCGAGAGCCAGTTCTTTGAACATGTTTTGCAGGCTGGGCGGGCACGGGCAGGTATCGGGCACCGAAAACGCCAGACCTTGCGCCTGGTTCGGGCCGTGGTAGGGGTCTTGTCCCAGGATGACGACCCGGACCGTATCGGGTTGTACGTAATCGAGCGCGTGGAAAGGATAGCGTGGGTAGATTTCCGCGCCCGCGGCAAGCCGGGCGGCCAGAAATGCCGACAATTGCCGCAAGGCGGCCTTGGGCTCGGGCATGCGCAGGGTTTCCTTCCAGACCTCGTCCAGGTTTTGCAGATGGGTCAGCAGTGGACTGTCCAGCGTGTTTTGCGCTAGGGCGGGATCAAGGGTATTGGGCATGCTTGCGGGGTCCGTCGCGACCTGGTTGCTGGGCAACATGGCGATCAATCTGGCATGGTAGCCGGCAATTTGCTGGTCGATCCGGCTTTTTTGCTCTTGCCAGGCGTCGATTTGCGCCGTGGTGCGAGGCGGTGCGCAAGCCCAGATCGCTTCCGGAAAGTGGCTGTCGCCCTGCCAGCGTGGGATGACATGCCAATGCAGGTGCGGCACCATATTGCCGAATTGGGCCAGATTGATTTTGTCGGGGTTCAGGGATTGCCGCTGAGCTTGTTCCACCCGCCACACGATCTCCATGAAGTCCTGGCGCTCGCGCGGGGACAGGTCGCTCATTTCCTTGACGTGATCGCGCCAGATTACCCGGGTAAAGCCGGGGTGGTTCGAATCGGCCACGGAGATCACCTGCATTTGAGCGTTTTGCCAAAGCAGGTCGTCGCCGGGGTTGCGGCACAAGGGGCAGTTGCCGGTTGTCGTCATGGCTATTTGTGGCTGCTGATAATTAGATGTGCAAGAGGATTGCCGGTATCAATTTTTATCCTTGCCCAGCGCTTTTTCAAGAGTTTCAACGATGTGTCTGAGGACAGCCACGCGGGCGTGCTGTTTGTCGTTGGCCGACAGCACGTGCCACGGCTCCTGGGGTGTGTCGGTGCGCGCCAGCATTTCGTCGGCAGCCTGCACGTAGCTGTGCCATTTCTTCCGGTTGCGCCAGTCGTCGGGAGTGATCTTGAAGTTTTTGAATGGAGATTCTTCGCGCTCATGAAAGCGCCGGAGCTGCTCGTCGGCGGTCACGGCCAGCCAGAATTTGACGATGATGGCGCCATTATTGCTGAGCTGGGCTTCGAACTGATTGATTTCGGAGTAGGCTCGCTGCCAGTCTTGCGGTGCGATAAGTTTCTCGACCCGTTCGACCAGCACGCGCCCGTACCAGGAACGATCGAAAACCGAGACTCTGCCTGGCAAAGGTAAGGAACGCCAGAACCGCCACAAATAAGGGTGGGCGAGCTCCGCGTCGCTGGGGGCGGAAATGGGATGGATATGATACTGGCGGGCATCGAGCGCGTGTGTCACGCGGCGGATCGCACCGCCCTTGCCGGCTGCGTCCTGGCCTTCGAATGCCAGTATCAGGGACCGTGTCTTGAATTTATCGTGCCGCACCAGCCCGGCCAGCCGGCTTTGCCAGGCGGCCAACTGCTCGTCATATTCCTTGCCATCGAGCCGGGCTGTGTAGTCCAGGTTTTCCAGCCGCCGAGGTGTTTTTTTGTTCACAGCCGCCGCCTCGGCCGCCGAGGTCATTTTCTTTTGCGGACTCGGCTCGGAGCGGCTTGCGGGCCGTTGCCTGAGGGCTGCCAGGACGGCCTGGCCGGTGGCAACGGCCCGCACATCGGGATCGGCGCTGGGGATGATCTGCCAGGGAGCATGATCGGCCTGGGTCAGGGTAATGGCGAGCTCTCCGGCGCCGCGCAGGCGATTGAATTTTTTCCGGACTTTCAGTTCGCCGGGGCGAACCTGCCAGGCGGTGTCCGGGCTGCCCAGGAGTTTGTCGGTCCGTTCTTTCTGGGCGTTGCGCGAGAGGTGGTACCAGAGCTTGACGATTTGCACGCCATCCTGGGCCAGCATCGATTCAAATTCCTGAATTGCCTGGGCGAGATTCTGGATTTTGCCCTGGTCGGGCTTTCTTTTGGCGGCTTCTTTAAGCAATGGCTGGTACCAGGAGCCGAATACGATACCGGTGCGGCCTTTGGCCGGCAATTGTTGCCAGTAGCGCCATAATGGCGGGTAGCGCAGTTCTTCGGGTGTGGGAGCGCCAAACGCCATGGTTCGGATATGACGGGCGTCCATCCATTCATTGATCAGGTTGACCGCGGCGCCTTTGCCGGCGCCATCGATGCCGGCGATCACAATCAGCAATGAACGCTGGGTCTTTTGCAGGCGCGCATACTGCGCCTTGAGCAAGGCCGTGCGAAGTTTCGCTTCAAGCGGCTCAGCCTGTTCTTTGCTTAGCCTGGGATCCGATTCGGCGGCGGTAAACATGGACATGTCCCCAAGTGTTTTATAGGCGGATGTGCCATTCTATGCCGGTGCGAGGCTTATATACATTGCCAGCTCTTTATTCCGAGGCAAAAAGGTCGCGCAGGGCAATGCCGGGTTCGGGGGCGCGCATGAAGGCTTCGCCTATCAGGAACGCGTCGACCTTGTGTTCGCGCATCAGCGCGACATCGTCCCGTGTGAGTATGCCGCTTTCGGTGACTACCCGCTTATGGTCGGGGATGGCCGGCAAGAGATCGAGCGTGGTTTGCAGGGTGGTCTCGAATGTGCGCAAATTGCGATTATTGATGCCCAGCAGCGGTGTTTGCAGTTCGAGCGCCAGATCCAGTTCGGCACGATCATGCACTTCAACCAGCACGTCCATGCCAAGCTCAATGGCCACGCCCTCGAGTTCATGCAACAGGTGCGGACTGAGGGCGGCGACGATCAGCAGGATGCAATCGGCCCCGAGCGCGCGGGCATGGATGATCTGGTAGGGGTCAATGATGAAATCCTTGCGCAGGACCGGCAGGGAGCATGCCGCCCGGGCTTGCCGCAGGTAATCGTAGGAGCCTTGGAAAAACTGCACATCGGTGAGCACCGACAGGCAGGCGGCGCCGTGCGCGGCATACGAGGCGGCGATGTCGGCAGGGACGAAGTTCTCGCGTATCACCCCTCTGGAGGGCGAGGCTTTTTTGATTTCGGCAATGATTCCGGGCTTTCCCTGGGCGACCTTTTCATCGATGGCCCGTACGAAGCCGCGCAAATCTTTGCGACTCTTGGCTTCGCGCAAAAGGTCCGCCTCGCTGCGCATCTGCCGCGCCGTGGCGACTTCTATTTTCTTGGTGGCGAGAATCTTGGCGAGAATATCGTTCATGCGCTGTATTTCCGTGTATAGGTGCAGAACTCTTCCAGTTTGGCCCGCGCCGCCCCATTGGCAATAGCTTCAAAGGCAAGAGCCAGGCCTTCCTTGATGGAATCGGCCTTGTTGCCGGCATAGATGGCCAGGCCCGCATTAAGGCCTACGATATCACGAGCCGTGCCGGCACGGTTTTCCAGGGCTTCGAGAACCATCTGCGCGGATTCTTCGCGATTGTTCACTTTGATCGAGCGGTTGGATACCATGGACATGCCGAAGTCCTCGGGATGGATCTCATATTCGCGGACTTCGCCGTTCTTGAGTTCGCCCACCAGCGTGGATGCTCCGAGCGAGGCCTCGTCCATGCCGTCCTTGCCATGCACGATAAGAACATGCTTGGAGCCCAGGCGTTGCAATACGCGCACCTGGATGCCGACCAGATCGGGATGGAATACGCCCATGAGTTGATTGGAGGCATTGGCCGGATTGGTCAGCGGCCCGAGAATATTGAAAATTGTCCGGACCGCCAGTTCCTTGCGGACTGCCGCCACGTTTTTCATGGCCCCGTGATGGGCCGGCGCAAACATGAAGCCTATTCCGGTTTGGGCAATGCTCTGGGCAACCTGCTCGGGATTCAGCGCGATATTGGCGCCCAGTGCTTCCAGCACATCGGCGCTGCCCGATGAGGACGAGGCGCTGCGGTTGCCGTGCTTGGCGATTTTGACGCCCGTGGCGGCGGCCACGAACATGGCCGCGGTGGAAATATTGAAGGTATGCGAGCCATCGCCGCCGGTGCCGCACATATCGAGCAGGTTTTCCGGATCGGGTGTGGCGACCGGCAACGCAAATTCGCGCATGACCTGAGCGGCTGCCGTGATTTCGCCCACGGTTTCTTTTTTGACGCGCAATCCCATCAGCAGGGCGCTGGCGATTTGCGGCGACAGTTCACCACGCATCAGCATGCGTGTCAGGTGCAGCATTTCGTCGTGGAAAATTTCGCGGTGCTCTATGCAGCGTGCCAGCGCTTCGGCGGGAGTTATGGTCATGATTATGTTCTCCGTTGGGTCATAGCGTAAGAAAATTGCGCAGCAATGCGTGGCCGTGCTCGCTCAGGATGGATTCTGGATGGAACTGTACTCCGTAAACCGGCAGGGTTTTGTGACGCACACCCATGATTTCGCCGTCTTCGGTCTCGGCGGTCACCTGCAGGCAGTCGGGCAGCGTGTCGCGCTCGATGGCCAGGGAGTGGTAGCGGATCACGGTATACGGAGAGGGTAAATCCTTGAACACATCGGTGCCGGTATGGGTCACGGCGGATGTCTTGCCGTGCATGATCTGCTTGGCGCGCACGATTTTCCCGCCATAGGCCGCACCTATGGCCTGGTGCCCCAGGCAAACGCCCAGAACCGGCACCTTGCCGGCGAAATGCCGGATCAGTTCAATGGAAATCCCCGCTTCGGCCGGCGAGCAGGGGCCGGGCGATACGCAGATGCGATTGGGTTTAAGAGTGGCGATCTCGGCGACGGTCGCCTGGTCGTTGCGTATGACTTTGACGTCCTCGCCCAGCTCCCCGAAATACTGCACCAGGTTATAGGTGAACGAATCGTAGTTATCGAGCATCAACAGCATGTGGTTTCTCCTTGAGGCGATGCCTGTGCAATCAGATGGGTTCGTCCAGGCCGAATTGCACTTGTTCTGCGGCGCGCAGCACGGCGCGGGCCTTGGCCTCGGTTTCGAGCCATTCTTTTTCAGGGTCGGAGTCGGCCACAATGCCCGCCGCTGCCTGTACGTACAGCATGCCATCCTTGATGATGCCGGTGCGGATGGCAATGGCGACATCCATTTCGCCGCCGTAGCTGAGATAGCCGGCGGCCCCTCCGTAGATGCCGCGACGCACGGGTTCGAGTTCGTCGATGATTTCCATGGCCCGCACTTTGGGCGCGCCCGTGAGTGTGCCGGCCGGAAAGGTGGCGCGCAGCACGTCCATATTGCTCATGCCTTCGTGCAGGGTGCCGCTGACATTGGAGACCAGGTGCATGACGTGCGAGTAGCGCTCGATGGCCATGGTGTCGGTGACCTTGACCGAGCCGATTTCAGCCACTCGCCCGACATCGTTGCGGGCAAGATCGATCAGCATGACATGCTCGGCGCGCTCTTTAGGGTCAGCCAGAAGCTCTTTGGCAAGCTGCGCGTCTTCCTCGGGCGTGGCGCCCCGTTTGCGGGTGCCGGCCAGGGGGCGGATTGTAACTTCGGATTTCTGGTGGTCTTCCTGAGCGACGATTTCCTGGCGCACCAGGATTTCGGGCGATGAGCCCACGACGTGGAACTCGTCGAAATTCCAGTAGTACATGTACGGCGAGGGATTCAGGGACCGCAGGGAGCGGTAGAGCGACAGGGGTGAATCGCGAAACGGCTTGGCAATCACCTGGCCTATCTGGACTTGCATCAGGTCGCCGGCGGCAATGTATTCTTTGGCCTTGAGCACGGCGGCGATGTAGTCCTGTTTTTTGAAGTCGCGGCGGCTATCGGTTTGCATGCTGGCGTAAGCATAAGGGATCACCACCGGCGTGCGCAGTTTTTCACGCAAGTCCCTCAGGCGGCGTTTGGCCAGCGCATAGCTCTCGGCCTGTTGCGGGTCGGCGTAGACAATCAGGTAGGTGCGGCCGGCCAGATTGTCGACGATAACGAGCTCGTCGATATGCAGCAGCATGATATCCGGGGTGCCGCCCTCTTGTCCGGCCGGGAACGGCTTGACGGCGGGTCCGAGCCTGGGCTCCATATGCCGAACCGTATCGTAGCCGAAATAGCCGGCCAGGCCGCCTGAAAAGCGCGGCATTCCTGGGCGGATCGCTACTTTGAAACGCTGCTGGTAACTTTCGATAAAACGCAGGGGATCGCCTTCGTGCGTTTCGACCACTTCGCCCCGGTGCAGGACTTCAGTAAGGTTGCCCGAGGCGCGAATCACGGTTTTGGCGGGGAGCCCTATGAATGAATACCGCCCAAAACGCTCGCCTCCCACCACCGACTCGAGCAGGCAGCTGTTACGCCCACCTTCGGGGCCGGCATGGGCGAGCTTGAGATAGATGGCCAGCGGCGTATCCAGATCGGCATAGGTCTCGGCAATGAGGGGGATCCGGTTATAGCCTTGGGCGGCAAGCGCTTTGAATTCGATTTCTGTCATTTTGGTCTCGATGTGGTGCTGCTTTACATACAGGCCGGACAGGAATCAAAAAAGCCCGGCCAATTCTGGTTCCGGGCTTTGTTTTTCGGGTAATGCTGTCGGCACGAAAAGACGGAGTCTTGAAGGCCGGGAGAGGATTACCGCCACCCAGAACACAAACACCACCAGCGCCAATAGGCGCTGGGTGCAGGGTAATAAGACAGGGCAGCAGTCATGTTGTTTGGTGTTGTTGAGTCTGGCTTCGGTGGTCAGCCGCCCACCGGGCGGCCGCTTCGATAGACGACACTATATCATCGACTGCAAGAGTTCGCACGTCCTGGCCCTCGTTATAGCCATAGGGCACGGCCAGGACGGTGATTTTTGCCGCGCGCGCGGCTTGTGCGTCGTTGATGGAGTCGCCTATGGCCAGGGCCTGTGCGGGGTCGACCTGCAGCAGTTTGCAGGCGTGCAGCATGGGCATTGGGTGTGGCTTCTTCTCGGAGCACGTGTCGCCGCAGACGATATGCTCGAAAAAGTCGGCAATGCCCGCACGTTCCAGCAGGGGCCGTGTGAATTCGGTGGGTTTGTTGGTGACGATGGCGAGCTTTACGCCCTGTTTTCTGAAAGATCGCAGGCCTGCAAGCGCGCCGGGGTACAGGACGGCCCTGTTGCCGTTGCACTGGCGGTAGTGGCGCGCGAACGACTCCAGGCCGAGGCGATTTTTTTCCGGGGTGGCTGCCTCGTCGCCGGCAGTATTCGACAGGGCGCGGCGGATCAGGTTTTCGGTGCCTTTGCCGACATAGGTAGCGATGATGGCCTGGGGTAGCGGCGCCAGGCCCAGGTCGGCGCGCATGGCGTTGGTGGCGTCGGCAAGGTCGGGGATGGTGTCGAGCAAGGTGCCGTCCAGATCGAGAAGCGCTGCTGAAAAAGACATGGAATATCCCGGTAAACACAGTCGATACTGCAAATATTTTCCCGAATCGATAAATTCGGGGCTGATCCCGCCGTTAATTGTAAATGGGATTGCCCGCAGTCTGGGGCGACGGCGGCTTTGCGGCCATGCCGGAATATTGAAAACGTGCCGGATTGACATGTTTTTGTAACAAGCCCTGATTACAGTGGCGCGGCTTGTTCGCATACCGGCTTGCTGGATGGCGGGTCTAGGTGCTGCTGTAGCCGGAGGGCTGTCCGCCTGGCGTGTGTATCGGTAGTGCAAGGCGGATTATTCTCAAGGTTGATTCAACATTGTCATGGCAGCAACACTGATCAAGTATGAAACAGTCTTCCCCAGTAGCGGGGCCGGACGCGAAGAGAGCGTGCAAATGCTGGCAAGTTTTCACCGGGTTCTGCGTGAACAGGCGTTGACGCCGCTGTATCAGCCTATTGTGGATCTTCGTACCGGCGAGATCATGGGATACGAAGGATTGATTCGGGGGCCCTCCGACTCCCCTTTGCATGCGCCCAGCACGCTTTTCAAGGTTGCGCGCGGTTGCGGCAAAACCATCGAACTCGAGCAGCTATGCAGAAAAGTCCATATCGACAAATTCGTATCGCTTGGGCTGTCGGGCAAATTGTTTCTAAACGCCAGTCCCGATGCCTTGCTGTTGCATGCTCGCGGCGATTGCGCCGCATTGCTGGGTCCTCGGTTTGGCAGCATGCCTCCGGAAAATATCGTCATCGAGTTGACCGAATCCGACCCTACTTCGAATTATCAATTGCTGCGCCAGGCCGCCTCGGACTATCGCAGGCTGGGCTTGCGCATTGCCATCGATGATCTCGGCGAAGGTTTTTCCAGCTTGCGCATGTGGTCCGAATTGCGGCCGGAGTATGTCAAGGTCGATAAATACTTTGTTCAGGGCCTTGATGGCGATGCGATCAAACGCCAGTTTGTCCGTTCCATTTTCGAAATCGCCCGGCAATCCAGATCCATGGTGATTGCCGAAGGGATCGAAACCGATGCGGAATTGGCCGCGGTGCGCGATCTGGGCATACAGTATGGTCAGGGTTATTTGCTGGCGCGACCGAGCTTGAATCCCTCTTCCGTCCTGCCGTCCGCCACGCTGCGCCTGTTTGGGCCCGCAAGGTCCGTTGGGAGTTCGCCGAGCAGCGAGGTCGGCAAAAGCGTCGCGACCGTCAGGAAGATTCTGCGTGCCGTTCCCGCCGTTGCCGACTCGACCCCGACCAACGATGTGTATGAAATCTTCAAGCAGCAGCCCGACCTGCCGGTGCTGGCCGTTCTTCGGGACGGTGTGCCCATTGGCTTGATTCAGCGTCTTCGCATGCTGGATCGTCTGGCTCGTCCCTATCATCGCGAACTGTATGGCGCCAAGCCTTGCGCCCAGTTCATAGAAAACCAGCCCTTGATTGTCGATCATAAAACCAGTCTGCAAGATCTCGGCCATTTGTTTACGGAAGCCAATCCGCATCATTTATCCGAAGGCTTCATCATCATTGAACAAGGCCAGTTCATCGGCGTGGGCACGGGTTTGGACCTGATCCGTGAAATTACCCAGTTGCAGATCCATGCGGCGCGATATGCCAATCCGCTCACGCAATTGCCGGGCAATGTGCCGATCAACGAGCATATCGAAGCCCTGCTGTTGAACGAAGAGCCGTTCGCGGTGTGTTATTGCGATCTGGATAACTTCAAGCCCTTCAACGATCTTTACAGCTATTACAAAGGCGATGAAGTCATACGGATAACGGCCGGCCTGCTGCGCGCACACACGGACTCCGAGGCCGATTTTGTCGGGCATATTGGAGGCGACGATTTCATTGTGGTGTTCAAAAGCAGGGATTGGCTTGAACGTTGCCGGAAAATCCTGGGTGAATTTTCCGGGGCCACGGCGCATTTATATAAAGACAGCCATTTGGCGGCCGGTGGATACATTACAGAAAACCGGCAAGGCACTGCCGTTTTTCATGGTCTGGTCGGAGTCTCGCTGGGTATCGTCCAGATCAATACGGCGCTGCCGTATTCCAGCCATCAGATTGCCGAGTTTGCGGCGGCGGCCAAATCCGAGGCCAAGAAAATCTCCGGGAACTCGCTTTTTGTCGAACAGCGTCTGCTGATCGACTATGTTCTTGCCGAGACAAGGCGGCAATCCGAAGAGGTTGTTCGGGACCTTGTCCCGAATTGATGGCCTAGACCGAAAGCGATTCGCCTTTGACGATCTCCGCGCGCAGGCTGCTGATGATCGCCTGGTAGTCGGGGTGGCCGAAAATCGCCGATCCGGCTACAAAAGTATCGGCGCCGGCCGCGCGTATGGCGGCGATGTTGTCGATCTTGACGCCGCCATCGACCTCCAGGGCGATGTGCTGGCCGCCATTGTCGCGCCAGGCCTTGATCTTTTGCCGGGCTTGCGCAAGCTTGACCAGGGTGCTGGGAATGAATCGCTGGCCGCCGAAGCCAGGGTTGACCGACATCAGCAACACCATGTCCAGCTTGTCCATGACATAGTCCATCCAGTTCAGCGGTGTGGCGGGGCTGAATACCATTCCCGCCTGGCAGCCGTGCTCTTTGATCAGGGCCAATGTGCGGTCGGGGTGGCGAGACGCTTCGGGGTGAAAAGTGATGATGTTGGCGCCGGCCTTGGCGAATTGCGGGATAATGGCGTCGACCGGTTCAACCATCAGGTGCACGTCGATCGGGATCGTGGTGTAGGGACGTATGGCCTCGCACACCATGGGTCCCATGGTCAGATTGGGCACAAAATGGTTGTCCATGACGTCAAAATGTATCAAGTCGGCACCGGCGGCCGTCACCTCTCGCACTTCTTCACCCAGGCGGGCAAAATCAGCGGCCAGAATGCTGGGGGCAATACGATTGGCGGAGGTAGACATAGGCGTAAACTAAATCCCTGGTTCAGAAAAGGAGTCGAGAATAGTGTGCCATTATTGCAGCTTGGCGTTGAATGCCCTTTTATACCGCTGAATCGTCTAATTCGGAACTTACTCGTGAAACCTTACGACTTGACCGTCACCGTCACGCCCAGCTACTTGCCGGAACAATCCGAACCCGGCGAAGAGCAATTCGTGTTTGCCTATACGGTGCGCATTACCAATAAAGGCGAGCATGCCGCCCAGGTCATCAGCCGCCACTGGATCATCACCGATGGCCAGCAGCGCGTGCAGGAAGTCCGGGGCCTGGGAGTGGTGGGGCAGCAGCCTCTGCTTGCACCCGGAGAAACATTTGAATACACCAGCGGCTGTCCTTTGCCCACGCCTATCGGTACGATGCGAGGCACCTATCATTGTGTCGGCGAAAATGGCATTCCCTTTGAAGTCGCCATAAGCGAGTTCGTCCTGGCCATGCCCCGCACCTTGCATTAAATCGTATTTCGTATCACTGGGGTCATTGTTCATTCATGAAAAGAATTCTGCTGTCTTCTGTCCTGCTGGCCCTTTTGGCGGCGTGCAGCACGGTACCTGTCGGCAACGAGGCGCCGGTATCCGGTGCCGGCCACGCGCCGGGCATTGCGGAACAACCTTTGCGGGTGCCGGATCTGGCTGCCATGCACGACACCGCGCCCCGCGCCCTGGCGGGCAGGTTCCAGCCTGCCACATGGGCGGCCCTGCCGGGCTGGCAGAGCGACGATCTGTCCCATGTATGGAAAGCCTTCGTCAATAATTGCAAGGGGCTGATGCGGCCCGTGTCGGGCTCTTTGGCATTGCCCGCGCGCGCCACGCCTCGCGCCTGGCAGCCGGTGTGCGCCGCGGCGCAGCGGTCGGGCATGACGGCGGCAACGCCCAACGCGGCCGAAGTGCGCCGGTTCTTGCAGGACCAGTTGCAGCCCTGGCGCCTGCTCGATGGTACCGGGCACCCAGCGGTCAATACGGTCACCGGCTACTACGAGCCTCTGGTTCATGCTTCGCGCACCCGCGAAGGCCCGTATCAATGGCCTCTTTATGCGCCGCCCGATGATCTGTTGACGATCGATCTGGGCTCGGTATACCCCGAGCTGGCCGGCAAGAGGGTACGCGGCAAGCTGGTCGGCAAGCGTGTGGTGCCCTACGATACCCGGGCGGAAATCGCTTCGTCGGCCAGGCAGCCGCCGGTCATCGTCTGGGTTAACGATCCTGTCGAGGCTTTTTTCCTGACAATCCAGGGTTCGGGCCGTGCCTTGCTGCCTTCGGGCGAAACCATACGCCTGGCCTATGCCGACCACAACGGCCGGCCCTATGCCTCGATAGGTAAATGGCTGGCCGACCAGAAGCAAATGCCGCTGGCCAAGGCGTCGATGCAAAACATCAAGGCATGGGCCATGCAGAATCCCGGCCGCGTACAGGAAATGCTGAACGCCAATCCGGCGCTGGTGTTCTTTAACGAAGAGGCGGTAAGCGATGCCGACCTGGGGCCGCGCGGCGCCTATGGCATTCCCTTGATCGGAGAGCGCGCGATTGCGGTCGATACCAGTTTCGTGCCGCTGGGTACGCCGGTGTTTTTAAGCACCAGCTATCCTGCGACGAATCGTCCGCTCGAACGCCTTGTGTTTGCGCAGGACACCGGAGCGGCCATTAAAGGTGCGGGCCGCGCCGATTTTTACTGGGGCTTTGGCGACGAGGCCGGTGCTCGGGCGGGGCGCATGAAGCAGCGCGGCGAAATGTGGGTTTTATGGCCCAGGCAGGCGGGAGCTCCCTCGGCACGATGAGCAAAGAATCTATCGTTGTTTGCGGCAGCGGTATCGTCGGCCTGGCATGTGCCCTGGGTTTGACCAGGGGCGGCCATGACGTCGCGCTGATCGGGCCGCGGCAAGCGCTGCCGCCGCCCGCGGCCGATGTCTACTGCCCGCGGGTGTATGCCATTTCCGCCGCCAGCCAGCAATTCCTGGCTGGGCTGGGTGTCTGGAGCATGCTTGACGCCGGACGCCTGACGCCGATCGAGGCGATGGAAATATATGGCGACGCCCATGGCCGGGTAAATCTTCAGGCCTGGCAGGCGGCGCAAACAACTTTGGCCTGGATAGTCGAATCGAGCGAACTCGAGCGTGTGCTGCAACAGGCGGTGCAGGTCTATGGAATACGCTGGCATGACGACAAGTTTCGCGAGCTGCAGGCTGGCACGGTTCTGGGCGAATCTGGCCAGCGCTTTGCCGCGGATCTGCTGATCGGGGCCGATGGCGCCAAATCGCCGGTGCGCACGGCGGCGGGCATCCACCTCGATTCCAAGCCCTATCATGCGATCGGCCTGGTGGCGCACTTGAATGCCGAGTTGTCCCATCAGCAAACTGCTTTGCAATGGTTCAATGCCGAAGGGGTTCTGGCTCTGCTGCCCATGCCGGATACGGCGGAAGGTCATCAGGTTTCCATGGTCTGGTCCATGCCGCAGCGATTGGCGCAAGAATTGCAGAAACTGCCCGAGCCTGAACGTCACGCAGCGCTGGAAGCGCGGCTGCAGGCCGCAAGCGGCAATCGTCTGGGACGCCTGCGGGTACGCAGCGCGCTTTTGGGTTTTCCTTTATTCCTGGAGCAAAGCGGCATGATTGCGCCCGGGGTGGCATTGGCCGGCGACGCAGCGCATCGCGTGCATCCGCTGGCGGGGCAAGGTTTGAATCTGGGCCTGGCCGATGTGCAGACGCTGTTGCGTGTATTGGCAGAAAAAGAAGCCTATCGCCAGGTCGGCGATATGCGTGTGTTACAACGCTACCGCCGTGCCCGTGCCGAACCGGTTCTGGCCATGAGCCTGGCGACCGACGGCTTGCATCGCTTGTTCGCAGCCCGGTCGGCGTCGGCGGCCTGGATGCGCAATGCGGGTATGCAGTGTGTCGATCGTTTGCCTTTCATCAAACGTCTTTTGATCGGCGGCGCGTCAGGTCAGTAATTTTTAGGGCGCGGGTGATGCGCTGGAAAGGAGAATTTATGAATATGCGTTTATCGGGCTGGCTGGCCGCAGTGGCATGCAGCGGCCTGGGATTGTTCAGCTTGCCCGGGCAGGCTCAGGCCGCGCCGGTACCCGGAGCGGCTCCTTTGGCCGAGTCGGTGCCTGCCTCGCAAGGGAGTGCTGTGCTTGACGATATCAAGAAGGCATTTTCCGCCCGATTCCCGGAAGTGGATGTGACCGCCGTCAGCGCCACGCCGTTCGACGGTTTGTACGAGGTGCAGATTGGCATGGATGTGGTGTATACCGATGCCAAGGTCAGCTATTTGCTGCAGGGCTCACTGATCGACACCAAGACTCGTGTCGATCTGACGTCCGAGCGCCTGGCCAAGCTTTCAGAGGTTCCGTTCGCGTCTTTGCCGCTCGATTTGGCAATTAAACAGGTCAAGGGCAGCGGTGCGCGCAAGATGGCTGTTTTTGAAGATCCCAATTGCGTCTATTGCAAGCGCCTGCATCAGACACTCAAGGGCGTCGATAACATTACGGTGTATACCTTTTTGCTGCCGATCCTGACTCCCGATTCGGCGGACAAGGCGCGCAATGTCTGGTGCGCCAAAGACCGGGCCGCCGCGTGGAGCGACTGGATGGTCGATGGCAAGGCCCCTGCGCAGGCGCAGTGCGATACGCCGATAGACCAGATTCTGGCGCTGGGTAAAAAGTTGATGGTGCAGGGTACTCCGGCCATTATTTTTTCCGACGGTACTCGGGTGAATGGGACCTTGCCTCTGGATGTTTTGCAGCAGAAGCTTGCTAGTTTGAAGTAAGTTGATTTGTGTTTCCGTGGGGGCTGCTGGTATTTTGAGTCGCGGCAACGGCCGCCCGTTCTGGCCCGGCTCACCTCGCCCGGTCCCGGCTTCGCCGGGACTTCCCGCGAGCGGAATCCGGGCCGGGGCGGTCGCGAACTCGCGGGAGCGAACAGCCCCCGGCTGTTCGCAAACGTCCCGCTCAAACAACGCTCCCTTGCACCCCCGTCCCGGATTCCGCTCGCGGCGGGCTCAAGATCGCCTGGCCAGACCGGACGGCCGCTGGCGCCGGCGTGTGCTGTGCGGGGGGGATATGCGGGATGCGGATGAGGTGTGTTTCGGTCTATGGCGAGATGTGTGGATTGGAAATTTTTTGCGTTTCCCTCATTTGAGTAGTGTGCTATTAAATAGCTTGACATTAAATAGTGAAATTGCTACCATTTTGACATCATGAGCGCGAAACAGATTTCCAGGTCGTCTTCCAAATCCGGTGCGGATCGGTCCTTGTTGCTCGACAGCCAGTTGTGCTTTGCACTGTATTCCACGGTGCTGGCGATGAACAAGGTGTATCGCAAGGTGCTGGCCGATCTTGATCTCACATACCCTCAGTATCTGGTGATGCTGGTGCTGTGGGAATGCGACGGTATTACGGTATCCGATATAGGCCAGCGCCTGTTTCTGGATTCTGCAACGCTTACGCCTTTGCTCAAGCGCCTCGAGGCGGCGAAGCTTGTTTCGCGCACGCGCGATATCAACGACGAACGGCAAGTCATTGTGGCCTTGACGGCGGCGGGGCGTAATTTGCGCAAGAAGGCGCAGAAAGTGCCCGATAGCGTTATTTGCGCTACCGAATGCTCGCCCGCGGAACTCGTGGCGATGACGCAGCAGTTGGGTGCGTTGCGACAAAAGCTCGTGAAAAATGTATGAGCGTTTTTTTCTGCCCCTGATTCGTGCGGGCGGAAAGATAGTGGGTTTGCAGTCCTTGCTTGTTTTTTGAATTTTAAATAGTTTGCTATTAAATTGTTGGCTATTTAAATAGGCGGTTAATGGCCTTGTTTGCGGCCTGTCATCCAGGCTGAATCTTTATCTCTTGAAGGAGCACCACCATGTCAATCGAAAAAGTCCTTTATCGTTCCAACGCCACTGCGACCGGAGGCCGAGACGGCCGCGGTGTTTCTTCCGATGGCGTACTGGATGTCAAGCTTACGACGCCTCGTGAATTGGGTGGCGCCGGAGACAAGGGAACGAATCCCGAGCAACTGTTCGCCGTGGGCTACTCGGCTTGCTTTCTCGGCGCCATGAAGTTTGTGGCGAATCGCGAAAAAATTGCCTTGCCGGCCGATGTATCGGTTAACGGCATTGTCGGCATAGGGCCTATTCCCACCGGCTTTGGCATTGAGGTCGAGCTCAGGATCTCGCTGCCCGGGCTGGAGCGCGCGCAGGCCGAATCGCTGGTTGCGCAGGCACATATTGTTTGCCCCTACTCGAATGCCACACGCGGCAATATCGATGTGACTTTGACCATTTTGTAAGCGGTTTCGGATACGCCGTGCGGCGTATCCATGGACGCCTGGATCGCCGTGTCGGATCCAGGCCAGTGAGGCTGCCGGCGCCTCGGCTCGCGGTTTATTTATGCAAGTATCCCAATTGCTGCGATAACGCGGCGGCGGCATGCAGCAAAGCCTGGACGACCTTGTCCGGGTGAGCTCCTGTCCAGCGAAACTCGGGAATCAGAAAGCCCAGGCTACCGACTATCTCACCCTCGCCGTTGAAAAACGGCGCCGCAACGCCCACCGTATTGGGTGTGCGGTGCGAGTGCGTAATGGCATGGCCGTCTGCGCGGATGCGTTGCAGCGATTCATTTATCTCGGTTTCGTCCGGAATCAGACCCAGTACGGGAGAAAGTTCCTTTTTGGCTATGGCCCGGCTGATTTCCTCTTCGCTCAAGTGTGCCAGCAGCACCCGTGCCGTTGCTCCCCATACCAGAGGTTCCAAAGCGTTGAGCCGGATGTTGTAGCGCATCGGATCGGCTGGCGAACCGCTGGCGGCATGGAACATTTTCAGTTGCTGGCGTTCCAGCAAGGTCAGAAGCGAGGTTTCGTTAAATTGCGCCGAGAGTTCCTGCAGATAGGGCTCGGCCAGCTTGCCATACGACATCCGTGTGCCGAGCTTGCCTGCCATCCGGTACAGCTCCAGGCCCGGGCCGAACACACCGGCCGATTCGTGACGCGCGTATTCATTCGCGCATAAAGTGGCCAATAGCCTGTGAACCGAACTGCGCGGCAAATTCAGGCGCTGTGCCAGGCTCTGGGCAGTTTCACCTGGATAATCCACCAGGCACTGCAGCAATAGCAATATTCGTTTGACGGTGCTGGTTTCTTTCACTTCATTTCCCAAGCCGGGCGACGCTGCGCGCGCCGGGCCAGACCTGGTCTTGCCTGTTTCTTCCATTACCGCCTGCTCTCTCTTTGATTGGTCTCCACGAATTGTAGGGACTCGTTATGCAACCGTCATTTCCTGGCATTGACAAACCAGGTCATCGCGTCAATAATTATCATTAATTGAACCATTGTCTCATTGAATGGACATTATAGTGAAATAATAGCAGCAGAGACAGAGCGGTTCAAACGCCGCCGCGTCATTACAACAAGGGAACCGGATATGGAATTGAACTTCGCAGGACGCACGGCGTTGGTCACTGGCGCCAGCCAGGGCATAGGACGGGCCACGGCGCGTATGCTGGCCCTGGCCGGTGTCAATGTGGTGGGGGTGGCGCGGCGCAAGGAATTGGTGGACAAGCTCGCGACCGAAGTCGCCGGGCAAGGCCGCGGCAAGATTACCGCCCTGGAGGCGGATTTCTACGATGAAGACGCTCCCGAGCGGGTAGCCGCCGAGGCACAGCGGCTGCTGGGCCATGTGGATATTCTCATTAATGCGGCGGGCGCGAGTCGGCCGGTGCAGTTCGATGCCACTCGAGAGCAGTGGACGGAAGGCATGGTACTGAACTTTTTCCGCATTCGGGAACTGACGCATGCGATCATCCCCGGCATGCGCCAGCAAGGATGGGGCAGGGTTATCACATTCACCGGCACGTCGGAACCGCGAATGCTGAATGCCGCCTTCACCGCCAAAGCGGCCGTGCACGTATGGTCCAAGGGGCTGTCGCGCGAAGTCGCGGCAGACGGCGTTACCATGAATTGCCTGCAGCCTGGACGTATCCGCAGCGAGCAAATACTGCGGCGCTATCCCACAGCGGAAAGCGAACGCGAATACGCACAGGCTGAAATTCCCCTGGGCCGCTTCGGCGAACCCGAGGAAATCGCTGCGGTGGCGGTTTTCCTGGCATCACCCCTGGCCGGCTATGTCACCGGCACAGTCATCCCGGTCGACGGCGGCTCCAGCCGCTTCGCATTTTGACGATGAATGCCCTGCCCACAAAACCCGAATTGAATGCGCCCACGGTGCTGGAGAATCTGGCTGGGCTGGTGCATTCGGTGCGCTACGACGAGTTGCCCGCGGAGGTCGTCACGACCGCCAAGGCACTGATCGTGGATACGCTCGGTTGCGCCTATGGAGGCATGCACAGCGATGTCGGCACAGCAGTCCGTCGCATGGCCGCCGATTGCGGCGGTTCGGCGCAATCCACGCTGATAGGAATTGGCGGAAAAACCTCGGCGGCATTGGCCGCTTTCGTCAATGGCAGCCTGCTGCGCTATTTGGACAGCAACGATTATTACTTCGCGCGGGATCCGGCGCATCCCAGCGGCAACCTGGCAGTGGCGTTGGCGGTGGGTGAACGCGAGCACCGCAGCGGCAAGGATCTTCTGGCCGCACTGGTGGCGGCGTACGAAGTGCATTTGCGCTTATGCAATTTTGCGGGCGAACCATCGCTGTGGCGGCGCGGCTGGCATCATGGCACCAATGCGCAGTTTTCAACAGCGGCATTGGCTGCGCGACTCAGTTGGGACGATCCCTTGCGCACGGCGCACGCCATGGCCATAGCGGGCACCCATCAGAACACGCTGGCGCAATTGCAAAGCGGTGCGGTTTCCATGATCAAGGCAACAGCCGAAGCCTGGGTCGCCAAGGCCGGCATTGAGGCCGCGTTGCTGGCGGGCCATGGCGTAACAGGGCCGCTCCCCTTGATGGAAGGCGCGAACGGCTGGGCAGCCAGTGTGGCCGGCCACGTGGATTTCGAGGCGCTGACCGCGCCGGTTTCAGATGGTCATCGATATTATTTGCTGGAAACCAGTGTCAAGCCATACCCTGCGGTCGCCACGGCGCTGGCGCCGATACGTGCGGCGATTGAACTGCATCGCGCCGCGGCGCCTCGCCCGGCCGATATCGAAAGAATAGTCGTACACCTACCAGGTTTTGCCCTGGGGACTCCGTCGGCCCATCCCGGGCGTCGATATCCCGCCAGCATTGAAAGCGCCCAGCACAGTTTTTACTATTGCACGGTTATCGCACTGCTGGACGGCGCGTGCGGCGAGGCGCAATTCTCGGATGCGAGGCTGACCGACGCAACGGTGCGCGAATTGCTCGCCAGGACGGAGCTGGCGGAAGACCCCGCTTTGAATGACTTGTGGCCGCAGGCCGCGGGTGGCGCCGTGGATCTTCATATGCGCGATGGCACAGTGCGTAGTCATCGTTGCCCCTATCCACCGGGCCACCCCCGGTTTCCCCTGGATGCCGGTGAGTTGGCCGACAAGTTTTACGGCTACGCGGCACCGGTTCTTTCCCGGCGCCGCGCGCAGGCGCTGCATGATGCAGTGGACGGTCTGGAGGACTGTGCCGACTTGCGTGATTTGACCGAATTGCTGGCTGCTCCATAGCCGGCCGATTCGGTTTCCTCTCAATTGAACATAAAACATACAACGCATAGTGCGATAAGGAGACATCCATGTTCCGACTTTTTTCCAGGCGCGGCTGCGGCAGTTTTGCTTTGCTGGGAGCGCTGCTTGCGGCTCCGCTGGCTTGTCAGGCGCAGGCCTACCCGACCAGGCCCATCCATTTGGTTGTTCCTTTCCCGCCTGGAGGCGTCGCCGATCTGATCGCGCGCCCGATTGCCGACAAGATCAGCAAGGAGCTGGGGCAGCCGGTCATCGTCGACAACCATGGGGGAGCCACTGGAACGATAGGCGCGGCATTGGTTGCCAATTCCCAGCCCGATGGTTACACGCTGCTGTTTGGTACGACGAATGAAATTGCAATGAGTCCTACTTTATATAAGTCATTGCCGTACAACCCGGTCAAATCGTTCGCGCCGATCATGCCGGTTGCCGAATTTCCCAATGTGCTGGTGGTGAGCCCCATGACGGACGCCAAGTCGTTCGCCGAGTTGATCGAACTGGCGAAGGCCCGGAAAAAAAGCCTGTCTTTCGCATCGTCCGGCGTAGGCAGTACGAATCACCTGACGGCGGAAATCTTCAAGTCGCTGGCCAAGGTCAATATCCTGCATGTCCCTTATAAGGGGGGCGGACCGGCGTTGATAGGCCTGATCGGCGGCCAGGTTGATGCGATGTTCGCTACATTGCCGTCGGCGATCACCATGATCAGGGGCGGCAAGCTCAAGGCCCTGGCAGTCACCGGCGAACGGCGCTCGCCCGCACTGCCCGATGTACCCACCGCCAAGGAGGCCGGTATGCCGGGCTTGGTCGTGACAACCTGGAACGGTGTGCTGGCGCCGGCGGGCACTCCTGACGCTGTGGTGGATCGTGTGCATCGCGCGCTTCTCCTGGCCGTGGCCGATCCCGACATAAAGAAAAGGCTGGCCGCGGTCGGTGCCGAGACGATGAGCATGACGCCGCAGGCATTCGCCGCTCTTATACATAGCGATTTCGATCGCTGGTCCGAGGTCATAAAAGGGGCAGGAATCAAGGCCGAATGAATCAAGACATAGAGCCGCACAAGGAGACGAAATGAGTGCATTGATGGGATCCGGCGCTTTGGCGCTTTGGCTGGATGTTGCAGCCCAACTCGACCGTGAAACAGATGGATGGTATGTCGACGAGCATTTGCCCGACCGGATCGACACTGGCGGGTATCTGCGAGCTCGCCGCTACCAGGCGCTGGAAGGGGAGCCAGCTTATTTTTCCATGTTCGAGGCATCGACGCCGGAGGCGCTGGCAAGCGAGGGCTATCTGAGCCTGGTCGGGAAAATCAGCGATCAGTCGCAGCGTATTCGCGCCGGTTTTTCCAATGTCGTGCGCAACACTTTCCGGGTGAGGGCCAGCATGGGGAGGGGCTTGGGAGCTGTGATGGCCAGTTTGCGGCTTAAGGCCTCAGGCGCGAATCCGGCCGGGCTTGCCGCCGCCATGGATGAACAGGTGCCTGCGCTGCTGCGCCGGCACGGTATCGTGGGTGTTCATTGGATGGAGGCCGCACCCGAAGTGCGCGCCCGCATGGATTCAGTACGCGCGGTTGGGCAGCAGGATCGGTCCGCTGACTATGTGCTGCTGATCGAGGCCACACGCCAAGCCGAGATTCTCCCGCTGCGCGCAGCGCTTTTATCCACAACAGCACTTGCGGAATTGGGCTGGAGCGAAGAAGGTTTCGGCATTTACAGCCTGCTTTATGAAGTATCGGGCCGGCCCGCCGGCAACGAAATAATATTGGGAGACAGAATATGAACAAATTTGCGAAATTGCTGCCGTGTGCCGCGTTGTTCGCTTTTGCGGCATGTGTGCCCGCAGCGACCCAGGCCGCTGCTTACCCCGAACGGCCGATCACATGGGTAGTGCCCTATCCTCCCGGCGGAACCACCGATGTCGTGGCGCGTAATATCGCGCAAGCCATGTCCAAGGCGTTGGGAGAGTCGATCGTAGTGGAAAACAAGGCCGGCGCGGGGGGCCAGATTGCCATGACGTATGTGGCCCACGCCGCGCCGGACGGGTACACTTTGCTGGTCAGCGATGCCAGCCTGGCAACCGCGCCCAGCCTGTACAAGCGCATGCAGATAGATACACTAAAGGATCTGCAGGCGGTATCGTTATTCGTCACGGTGCCCCATCTCCTGGTGGTCACTCCGGCACTGAAGGTCAATTCATTGTCCGATCTGATTGCGCTGACCAAAAAGGAGCCTGGCAAGCTCAATTTTAGTTCGGGTGGAATTGGTTCGCCACTGCATCTCGCCGGTGAGGCATTGCGCATGGAAACCGGTCTGCAATGGACTCATGTGCCTTACAAGGGCGCCGGGCCGGCCATTCTGGCCGCCGTTACTGGTGAAGCGCAGATCGCCACGCCGTCGCTACCATCCGCTCTCCCTCAAGTGAGAGCCGGAAAATTGCACGCTCTTGCGGTCACCAGCCCCAAGCGTGTGTCCGTGTTGCCGGATGTGCCTACCGTGGCCGAATTGGGCTATCCAAAAGCGACAGTATTTGGCTGGGTTGGCCTGCATGCTCCCACCGGCACGCCTGCCGACGTCATGAAAAAGCTGGAAGGCGCGGCGGCGGTGGCCATGAAAGATCCCGCCTTGATCAAACGTTTGCAAGGTTTGGGCGCGGACATTATGCCGGAATCAGGCCCTGCATATGGAAAGCTGGTTGAGGATGAAGCCGTTCGTTGGAAAAAAGTTGTACAAGCGGCGGGTCTCAAGCCGGAATAAACGACAGCGCATGCTGTCTGCCCAGTTTGCGTTTGCCGCGGGCTTGCGCAAACCAGGCATCGGTATTCCGACTGGCCAGATGCCTGAAAGAAATAATAATATTGAATTCGTTTGCTGTGGCCAGCGGCCGCTCCGCTGGCATGCAGCCAAATTGGTTCGAGCCGATTTAAAGAGTAGAATTTGCCAGCCCCCAGCGTAGTCAGCCGCACAAAAAGGCCTTGTGCCGCTGACTACGCCGTCGCCGGCGCCTGCCGGTAAATTCGCAATCGGGTAAAGTCGATTATGCTTCTCGCTGTAGCGGTGTATCGTTGCATGTGTTGGTCACCGGTGTGAAGCACTTGGCGCCGCAGCCGCCAGGACTAAATCAGAAGTCCAATTTAATTGACTTGCCAATGATCAAGAAAGTAAACGACGCTAATTTATTATTGGGTGACCTTGCCTACGAGTCGGTGCGAGAGGCCATTCTGGCCAATGATCTCAAGCCGGGCGAGCGCGTATCCGAATACAAAGTCGCCGAGTGGCTGGGCATCAGCCGCACTCCCGCTCGCGAAGGGTTGCGGCGTCTGGAAAACGAAGGGCTCTTGTCTCAACATCCGCGTCGAGGTCTGGTCGTGGCTTCGATCGACGACAATGCGGTGCAGGAACTCTACGCCGTGCGTCAATTGCTGGAAGGCGCCGCCGCGGCCATGGCCGCCAAGCAGGCCACCGACGCCGAGGTCGCCACCTTGCAGCATCTGGTGGAGGCGGAGGCACGGATCACCGAAGACCCGCAGCAAATGTACGAGCACAATCGCACCTTCCACGAAGTCATCTATCGGGCGGCTCACAATCAACTGCTCTTGAAATTCCTGCTCTTGACGGCCGACACGCTAACGGCGTATCGCAATGTATCGACACTGGTTATCAAAGAGCGGCGCGAACAGGTCGTGGCCGAACACCGCGAACTCAGCGATGCCATTGCCCGGCGCGATGAAGCGGCTGCCAAGGAAATTGCCGTGCGCCACGTACAAAACGCATTGCGCGCGCGAACCAAGGTGCAGCACACTATCTTGATCGACGAGGTTCGGCGCCGCAGCCTTCCGCGGCCCGTCGCCAAGCCGCCGCGCGCTTAAATGCCCGCGGCTTGATCGCCCACTGGAAAGCGTGGCTGCGCGCCTAGTGCCGCAAGCTGGCCGTACCAGGCCGAGGCGGCCGCTTCCCCCATGTTTTTTTGCGTCAGAAGCAGGAATCTGCGATGTTGCTCGGGTTCGGACAGGGGATGCGCGGGCATGCCCCTGAAGCTGCTCGCCAGCGTTTCGAAGCTGCGGCCGTCGCGCAAAGTAACAGCCAGGTGGGCGCTCCATGCCGAAGGCAGGCCTGTCGCGGGGCGCAGTTCGATTGCGCGGCATATTCGGCGGATGGACGCATCGCCCAATGCCGATTCGTCGAAGGAATCAGGATCTTCCGGATCCCTGTGCAAGGCCAGGGCCAGGCAGAACGGCACACTGTACTGCGCCTTCATGACATCGCCCGGTTCGCGGATATCGTGATGGCTTGCCACCTTTTCATTGCACGATAGCGACAAGCCAATGACATCGTCGCCGCTGAAGCCGTGTTCGCGCATGAGTTCGCGCAAAGCCTGTATGGACGGTTGCGCGGTGACGTGGCAGGGATAGCGCTTGATGCAGATCTTCAGGCTTTCCCATTCCTGCCCCAGCCCGGCGGTCAGAAGTGCCGGATCGCCATTGCGGCAGTATGTTTCAAGGAAGCCGAATTGCCCTTCGAGTATGGTTTCCGGCCCTGTGTAGCCGTCGGCCACAAGACGCGCCGCTACAATTCCCGCTTCGGCGGCACGCCCCATGTGCAGCCGTTTGACCGTCGCCCCGTGCTTCGCTTTGGTAAAGGCCAGCAGCCCGCCGGACATTGAGCCTGCAACGCCCAGTGCATGGCCGAGCTGAACGGCGTTCAGGCCATAGATCAGGCCGGCGGCAATCGCGGCGCCATAAGGGCCGGTCAGTCCCGGCGCATGAAAACCGAGTTTTTCGCTGCTGTGATGACTGGCGGCTCCGATGCGGAACAGCACTTCGCAACTGGCGACGAAGGCGGTCAGCGCCATCGCCCCATTGGCGCCCGTTTCCTGGCAAGCGGCGACCAGTGCCGGTACCAGCGCCGCGCCCGGGTGCACGCCGGCCCCCGGAAAGCGCAAGCTGTCCTGCTCGAAAGCATGCGCCGACGCCGCATTGGCGAATGCCGCACTCGGGGCGGAAACGCTCTCTTTCAGACCGAACAGCGTGCAGGGACCGCCCGCGCCATATCGACGCGCATAGCCGGCCGTTGCCGCGCTCCATGGGAATCGGCTGCCGTATACCGAGCAGGCCAGGGTGTCGGAAATACAGGCGCTGGCGCGCTCCTGTACGGGCGCCGGTATGGCTTCAAGGCTCAGCCCGGCGGCAAATTGCGCAAGCTCCGACGCCGCTGTGGTCATGGCTTGGCCAGCAGGCGTGCCAGTTCGGCCGCATCGCTTTGCTGTTCCATGGTCAGCATCCAGTCGCGGATTTTCGCAATGTGCGCCTTCGGCAAGACGTGCGATGCGAGTTTGTCGAATTTCTCGACGATATCGGCTTCGCTGGCGAAATTTCTTTCGTTGCCTCGCCCCGCTTCTACTGTGTGCTCCAGGCGCGCGCCGTCCTTGAAAAAGACCTCGGCCCGCACCATGTGGCGGAATTTCGAGCCTTTCGCGGTAATGGCGGCATCGTGCATGACCTGGACTTTCTCGGCGACCCGCATGCGTTCGGGGTCGGCCACTTTGTCTTCAGTGAACTGGTCGACGAAGCAGTCGCCGTCCAGCAGCCAGGTGGCCACGCAATAAGGCAGATTCAGTTGGGCCGAGGTAAGGCCCTGCGGTTCGTACTTCCAGCCGACGTGATCCATCGTCACCTGCGAGCCATGCACCACGATCTTTTCCACTTCGGCTTCGCCAAACGGCCGCTGGGCCTGTATGGCCCGGATTGCATCCAGGGTACTGTGGTTGCTTCCCACACAGGAGTAGAACTTGAGGGCTACTCCCATCGTCTGCCAGGTCTGGCCCAGTCCGGCGGTGAGCTCTTCCAGCTTGAAGCGGTCTTGCGAGCGCGAAAAGGTGCTGCAAAAGCCGCCGTACTCGCTTTCCAGCACATTGACGATGCCGGTGAAACCTTGTTCGGCCAATAGTGCGCCGTACAGACCGCTTTGCGAGGCGCGGCCGGCATGCATGCGCTTGACCATCGCGCCGTATTGCGCCGCCATCAAGCCGCTGGACTGGGTGCCGGCGATGCCCAGCGCGTGCACTGTTTGGTCCGTATCCAGCTTCAGGCCGCGCGCGGCACCGGCCGCCGCGGAGAATACTCCCAACGTTGCCCCCGAGTGCCAGCCCTGCGCGATATGTTCGGGCCCCATGCAGATGCCCACGCGCGGGCCTATTTCGTAGCCGGCGACGGCAGAGGTAATGAAGTCGCGGCCGGTCATTCCCGGGCGCGACTCGGCAATCGAGAGCAGGGCGGGCAGCACCACCGCGCCGACGTGCAGCACGCCCTGGCGGTGGACGTCGTCCAGTTCGAAGGCCTGGACTTGCGTGCCATTGACCAGGGCGGCATGCGGTGACGAAAGCTTCCGGCCGGTTCCCCAAACTGTGCAGTGGCGTGTCGTGTCGACCGCGCCCAATACGTTCTGCAAAATGCGCGTCCACGGCAGGTTCGCGCCGTAAATGGCACAACCGATGGAGTCCAGCATCAGAAGTTTTATGCGGGTAAGGACTTCCGGTGGAATGGCTTCGTACTGCAGGCCTGAGACGAAACCGGCGATACCCCGGGTATAGGGGTTTGCTGAGAGGGTGGTGGTATTGGAAGACATGGGCTCGGTCAAGTGAGAGATGAATAAACGGAACGCATTGGCAAATCGCGCTAGCCATAGAGCTGATCACAAAAAATAGTATACCGTGGTATTCTATTATCGTCTTGCACTCGGCCGACTCAGGCTGATTTCGCACACCGCACAGATTAAAACCACTTACGAGACAAGGAGCGGATAGATATGAACAGACGGCAATTCAATCAACTGGGTGTTGGGCTGGCAATCGCTGGCGCAATGCCGGACGCATTCGGGCAGCCGCAGGAGGCGGCGGCGAAATATCCGTCTCATCCCATACGTTTGGTCATTCCTTTCGCGCCGGGCGGAGGCACCGACATTATTGGCCGTTCGGTCGGCCAGAAACTTTCCGAAGCCTGGAAGCAATCCGTTGTTCCCGAGAATCGCCCCGGCGCCAATAGCACGATAGGGCTGGCCCTGGTTGCCAAAGCGCCCGCCGACGGCTATTCCTTGACGATGATCACGGCCAGCGCCACTGTCAATGTCACACTCCAGGGACATCAGCTGCCTTATGACCTGTTTCGGGACTTTGCCCCGATTACCCAGATCACCGCGCAACCGTACCTGCTGGTCGTCAATCCCGCCTTGCCCGTGAAAACCGTGGCGGACCTGATCGCGCTGGCCAAGCGTCGCTCCAAGCCCATGACTTATGGATCGTCGGGTATCGGTGGCCTGAGCCATCTTTCGGGCGCCCTGTTTTCGTCCCTGGCCAAGATTCCCCTGACCCATGTTCCCTACAAGGGCGGCTCGCCCGCCATGACAGCGGTCGTCAGCGGCGAAATCGATATGCTGTTCAGCACACGCCTGCAGGCCAACAATCTGATCGAGGCGGGACGGTTGCGGCCAATAGCCGTGTCGACCGCCAAGCGATCGGCGGCATCGCCTCAACTGCCGACCATGAGCGAAGCGGGGGTGCCGGGCTTCGAGGTCACAGACTGGTATGGCATGCTGGCCCCGGCCGGGACGCCGGCGCCCATCATCAATAAGCTGAATCATGAAATCGTCCACATTCTCAAGCTGCCGGACATAGCCGCGAGGATGCGGGTCGATGGCTCGGATCCGGTGGGCAGCACCCCGTCGCAGTTTGCCGCCCACATTCACACCCAGGTAGAAAAGTGGCGCAAATTGATTACCCAGCTTGGAATACATACATGATGGGTGCGCTTAAAAAAGCACCTTCAATCGCCGGCATGCAGGCGCGGGGCGGTTTCGCTCGCGAGCTTGGCGCGCGGGTTTCCGCGTTTTCGCAAGCAAACGTCCCTGAAATGGCCGTGCATTGGGCCAAAGTCGGGATTCTCGACACCGTTGGCGTCACGCTTGCGGGCAGCCGTGAAGATGCCGCCCGGCTTGCCGCAAGCGCCCTGGATCCGGCGCAAGGGCCGGCGCTGGTGCTGGGTACTTCCCGCCGCGTCGGTATGCTCGATGCGGCCCTGATCAATGGCACCGCGTCGCATGCTCTGGATTTCGACGATTGCAACAACACGCTGGGCGGCCATCCCTCCGCCCCGGTACTGTCGGCCCTGTTGCCGCTGGCCGAGCATCTGGGCAGTTCAGGCAAAGACTTTCTGACCGCTTATGTGGTCGGCTTCGAAGTCGAAACGAAAATTGCGCTGGCAGTCAATTTTCATCACTACACCAAGGGCTGGCACCCTACTGCCACGATGGGCACGTTCGGCGCCGCGGCGGCCTGTGCAAAACTGATGGGCCTGGATGCCGAAGGCACGGCCACCGCGCTGGCGCTGGCCGCGTCGTTTGCCTCCGGCATCAAGGCGAATTTCGGCACCATGACCAAGCCCTTGCATGTCGGCCACTGCGCCCGCAATGGCTTGTATGCCGCACGCCTGGCAAGCCATGGCTTTACCGCCAACGCAGGCAATGTCTTTGAGCACAAGCAGGGGTTTCTGGATGTATTCAATGGCCCCGGCACCTACGATGTCGAACGCGCCCTGGCAGCCTGGGCGAATCCGCTGGATATCGTCGAACCCGGGATTGCCATCAAGCAATACCCCTGTTGCGGCAGCACGCATCCGGCACTCGACGCAATGCTCGACTTGGTGCGCTTGCACAGTCCGCGTCCCGATGACGTTGCCCGTATCGATGCGTCGATTCATGGGCGCCGGTTGGCTCATACCAACCGGCCCGACCCATCCGGCCCGCTGGATGCGAAATTCAGTTTGCAGTACGTGCTGGCCCGCGCATTGATCGATGGCCACGTCGGGGTTGCCGACTTCAACGGCAATGCCCACGAAGATTCTCGCGTGCGCTCCCTGTTGCAACGTGTTCATGTGGCGGCGTACGACCAGACCGGCGCCGGCGGCTTTGCCGCGGATAACCATTTCGGCGGGCTGGTGCGGATCACTTTACGCGATGGCCGTGTGCTGACGTCGCAGGTCGAGCAGCCGCTGGGCCGCACTTCCGCCAACCCGCTGCCTGCAGATCGATTGCATGAGAAGTTTCGCCTATGCGCCGCAACCGTCCTGCGCGACGATGCCATTGCTGCGGTTGTCGATCTTGTCGAGCGCGTTGAAACCCTGGTCCGAGTGGACGAAATTACCGCGCTGATTCATGGCGCAACGATAGAATGAGGACATTGAATTGGAACACCAGACTTATCAGTACGATGTGATTGTCGTCGGTAAAGGAAATGCCGCACTATGCGCCGCGCTTGCCGCACGGGACGCCGGCGCGAGCGTCGCCATGCTCGAAGCGGCTGCGGAAGACGAATCCGGCGGCAATAGCCGCTTTGCGGGCGGCGTGATGCGTTTTGCCTATTCATCCGTGGACGACCTGAAGCTGGTTACCGATCTTAGCGAAGAAGAAATCGCCAGCAGCGACTACTTTACCAACACGACCGACGAGTTCTTCGATGATCTGTTTCGCCTGACCAATTACCGCACCGACCCCCATCTGTCGGAAATTCTGGTTACGCAAAGCCTCCAGACCATGGTCTGGCTGCGCACCAAAGGCGTGAAATTCGTTCCCAATTACGGCCGCCAGTCGGTCATGGTCAATGGCCGGCGCAAGTTCTTCGGCAGGCTGCCCATTGAAGTGTCCGGAGGTGGCGCCGGCCTGGTGCAGTACCTCGACCGCGCCGCCGGCAAGGCGGGCATCGCGGTCCACTATCGCACGCGCGCCAAATCGCTGATCATGGAAAATGAACGCATCGTCGGCGTGCAGGCCAATCAGGGCGGCCGGCCCGCGACCTTCCTGGGCAAAGCCGTTGTGCTGGCCTGCGGCGGCTTCGAAGCCAATCCCGAGATGCGTACGCGTTATCTTGGCTCAGGCTGGGAGCTGGCCAAGGTGCGTGGCTCGCGTTTCAACCAGGGCGATGGTTTGAAGATGGCCTTGGACATGGGTGCCGCCCCCTATGGCAACTGGTCTGGATGCCACGCTACCGGATGGGACCTGAACGCGCCCGAATTCGGCGATGTCAATGTAGGCGATCAATTCCAGAAGCACAGCTATATTTTCGGGCTGCTGATCAATGCCAAAGGTAAGCGTTTCGTCGATGAAGGCTACGATTTTCATTCGTTTACCTATGCCAAGTACGGCGGCGAGCTGCTTAAACAGCCGGGGCAATTCGCGTGGCAGGTGTTCGATTCCAAGATCAATCAGTTGCTGCGGTCCGAATATCGCGTCAAGATGATTACCAAGGCCAGCGCCGATACGCTGGAAGAACTGGCCGGGAAGCTTGAAGGCGTGGACGCCAAGGCGTTTCTGGAAACGGCCTACGCGTATAACGCGTCCGTTCGCGACGATGTTCCCTTCGATCCGGCCATCAAGGATGGACGCGCAACGCAGGGCATAGAACCGCCGAAATCCAATTGGGCGCAAGCGCTCGATACACCCCCGTATCATGCCTACGCCACCACCTGCGGCATCACATTCACTTTTGGCGGCTTGCGCATATCGCCCGACAACGGGCAGGTTCTGGACGTGAATCTGACGCCGATGCCGGGCCTTTTCTGCGCCGGTGAAATGGTCGGCGGCCTTTTCTATTTCAATTACCCTAGCGGTACGGGATTGGTGTCGGGTGCGGTATTTGGCCGTATTGCGGGGCAGGGTGCCGCAGCCGAGGCAATGCGGCCGGCATAAAAACCCGGCCGGCGGTGAATGCCGTTTATGTGCCGCGGGCCAGGGTTCCGCTTAGTTGCGGATGTCCTGAATGAACCATTCAAGCGGCAGCTCCGTGCCCAGCCCCTGTTCCTTGGCCTTGCGGTAAACCAGCCCGCCCACGGATGAAAATTGAACCCCCCAGTTGCCAACCGTGTAGTAGAAGGTAATCTGGTCGTCGCTGACTCTGCCAGGCGCCTTGCCGGAAATCACGTCGGTATAGATGGGCCAGTTTTCTGTCTGGATGCGCTGGTGCCTGGCTTTGGGCAGGCGCATCTGCTCTTCTTCGGAGCCGGCCACATACGCACCCGGGCTGCCGGAAATTCCCTTCCTGAAACGCTCGGTTTCGGGCATGGGCAAATCTTCCCGGCCTTGCTGTATCTTTACATCGAAGCGATCGACGATTTCCTGGTTGAGTTCGCGAGGCGCCAGTGCCACCACATGCATGCCGGGTTCCAGCCACGCGGCTTCTATGACCGGGGTCATGCTGTCGGTACAGGTTGCGACAATGTCGGCGCCTTGCACTGCGGTGCGCGCCGAATCCATGGGCACAACCTCGATGCCGGAATGCTCGGACATCTCTTTTGCAAAGCGCAGGCAATTGGCGCGGGTGCGACTGTAGACGCGGACGCGTTTGATATCGCGCACAGCCGTGATCGCCTGGAAAAATGTGCGGGCCATACCGCCCGAACCGATGATGCACAGTTCGCGCGAGGATTCTCGTGACAGGAGCCGCGTGCCGATTCCCGCCGCTCCCCCCACCCGCATATGCTGCAAGTGGCCGTCGTTGAGCAATGCCAGCGGCGCGCCGTTTCCAGTACTGAACAGGAACACCAGCCCACAATAGGTTCCGGGCTCGATGCAGAATTTCTGCTCGCTGCCCGCCTTGCCTTCCGCCTTGGGCCAGACAAGGATGTCGGATTTGAGCCGCACGGCAAGTATGCCGTCGCTGGTGCCTTCCACGGAGCCATAGCGATAGTAGCCATTGTCCTGATCGCAGGGAACATACATATCGATACGTGGGCGGCCAATTGCCCCGCCTGTAAGCAGCGATGCGAACGCAGCCTCCTGAGCGGCAATGCAGTCGCTCATGTTCAGCACACGTTCAACAACCTTGTTGTCGATCAAAAGCACTTTTTTCTCCTTTTTGGGCGGATCGGGGCAATTGGCATTCCGTCTCGGATTGCATGGCGAAAATTCACGGCATTGCACTCGCTACTTTAGTTCAAACGGTACATAAAGGAGTACACTTTTCAGGCTGTTTTATAAAATAAAAACGAAGCCCGCAACGTCCTCAGAATGGCACAACGATTTGCGTCGGAATGCGAGGCGGCAAAGGAGATAGGCATGAAATGGCTTGGTCGTGTGGCAATCTTTACCGCATTGGTTCTGGGCCCCTTCAGCCCATCATTCGCAGATCAATATCCCAGCAGGCCGATCCGCCTCATTGCTCCCTATGCGCCGGGTGGCGGCGTCGACATCATGGCTCGACTGGTCGCGCAGTATCTATCCCAGACGATAGGCCAGTCGGTGGTGGTGGAAAACCGGCCGGGCGCGGGCGGCGTGGCCGGCACTGAAGCGGTCGTGAACTCGGCTGCCGATGGCTACACGCTCATACTGGCATCCTCCTCGCCTATCGTCGTCGCGCCTTATCTGATGAAAAAGCTCAGCTACGATCCGCTGAAAGATTTGGCCCCGATTACGCTGATCGCAAATATTCCGGCTATCTTGCTCGTCAAGCCCTCATCGAAGATCAACACCATTCAGCAGCTTATCGCGATGGCCAAGGCCGAACCGGGGAAACTGACCTTTTCGTCGTCCGGCATCGGCGGTACTGCGCACTTGGCGGCGCAGATGCTGAAGATCATGGCGGGAGTCAATATGCTGCACGTCCCGTACAAGGGAACAGGGCCGGCAATCCTGGCCGTCATGAGTGGTGAAGTAACCATGACCTTTTCCGATGTGATCTCCGGAATGCCGTACGTCAAGAGCGGCCAGCTCAAGGCAGTCGCCATAACCACGCCGGAACGGTCGCCGGAGCTGCCCAAGCTGCCTTCGATCGCCGATGTTCTGCCCGGATACTCGGCCACCGTATGGTACGGCGTCTTTGCGCCGGCGAAAACGCCCAAGCCCATTATCGATATATTGAATAAAGCCTTGGTGAAAGCCGTGCATTCGCCCGGCATGACAAAGACACTGAACAATGAAGGCGTTACCCCCATTGGCGATACTCCGGCTGAGTTCGCCCAGTTCGTGCGGGCGGACGGCGCCCGCTGGTCGAAGATTATTCGCGAATCGGGGATGAAACCCGAGTAGATCCTTTCTTACTGAAACCCGCACCCCTTACGGGTGCCATCAATCCGGGCCACACCATGAAAATAGCTGTACTCGACGATTACCTGCAAGCCGCCCAAAACGGCATAGACTGGGCTGCGCTGGGCAACGACGCCGCGCTGACTGTATTTACCGAACTCTTGCCCGCCGGGCTGGAAGAGCGGGCGGCCGCGCTGGCGGGGTTCGAGGTCATCGTTGCGATGCGCGAACGCACTCCGTTTCCGGCCGAACTGATACGGTTGTTGCCCGAGCTGCGTTTGCTGGTTACCACGGGCATGCGCAATCTGAGCATAGACATGGCGGCGTGCACTGCGCAGGGCATTGTCGTGTGCGGTGCCCCGGGAAGTCTCCAGGCCGCCAATGCAACGGCGGAACTGGCCTGGGCGCATATTCTGGGCCTGTTCAAGAATACGGTTGCCGAAGATCAGGCCATGCGTGCCGGGCTGTGGCAAACCAGAATGCCCGCCATATTGGCCGGCAAAACCTTGGGCGTGGTGGGCCTGGGCAAGCTGGGCCAGGCCGTGGCCACGGTCGGGAAGGCATTCGGCATGGCTGTGCTGGCGTATAGCCCCAACCTGACCGATGAGCGGGCTGCGCGGGCCGGTGTGACGCGCGTCGACAAGCATGATCTGTTTCGTCAGGCCGATGTGATCAGCCTGCATCTGATCCTCAGCGACAGCACCCGGGGCCTGGTCGATGCCCAATTGCTGCAGGCCATGAAGCCGGGAGCATTCTTGGTGAACACTTCGCGTGCCGGCCTTGTCGACGCCGGCGCCTTGTATCGCATGCTGAAAGACAAACGCATAGCCGGCGCCGGGCTGGATGTCTACCCCGAAGAACCGCTGGCGGCAGACGATCCAATACGCAGGCTGGATAACGTGCTGCTTACGCCACACTTGGGCTATGTAAACCGCGAAAACTTCGAGGCGTTTTATCAGAGCGCCGTCAAAGCCATTGCCGCGTGGGCCGGCGGGCAGGCCGTTCATGTACTGAGTTAAGGCCGTCGCCCGGCTTGGCGATGGCCGGCCGGGCCAAACGGGCAGCAAGGGATTGTCAGCTTGATGTCAGTAAAACTTTACTTTTTTTAATACCATCATTTGACTGGCGGGCTTATTATTCCACGTGCATCGATACCTTTCTTTCAACCATCAGGAGAAAAAACAATGGTGCACTATATCTGGATGTTCGTGGTCGGTATTGTGGTCGGCTTGATAGCGCGTGTTGTCGTCCCCGGAAGTGAGCATATGGGCCTTGTGCTAACAGGTATTTTGGGCATTGTGGGGTCTTTTGTCGGTGGCTTCATCAGCCGCTTGTTCAGCCAGCCTGCCGAAGGTTCTTCTTTCCATCCGGCGGGTTTTATTTTGTCTGTGATCGGCGCGATTATCGTGCTGTTCATTTATACGCACTTTGTCCATTAGAAGTCGGGTGCTACACCGTGTTGCAATTTAAACGTAGTTGAGCTTCTTTGGTAACACGGCAAGGCGCGCCTTACGATACGATATGCGTGGTCGTTTCGACCAACGAGAGCACCATCAATTTTCTGGAAGGCTATAAAACATGAATACATTTCTGAAAACCTGTGCCATGGCTGCCGGGGTCTTGACTGCAGCAACAATCGGCTTCTCGTCCACCTCCATGGCGGCTACCACCCAGGCGGCGGCTACGAGCACGGAGACCGTCACCGCCACTTGCAAAGACGGCACCCCTTTTACCGGCACGTCCAAGAAAGGCGCATGCCGCGGCCATAAGGGCGTCAAAGAGTGGGGCGCCGCAGCACCGGCCGCAGCGGGTGCTGCCGCTGCCACCGCCGCAACAGCGCCTGCCGCAGCTCCAAAAGCGCCCACGGCCGCCAGCAAGACCATGCCCACTACAGCTGCCGCGGGCGGCGGGGCCGGTAAAGTCTGGGTCAACAGCAGCAGCAAGGTTTACCATTGCGCGGGCAGCAAATGGTATGGGAAGACCAAGGCGGGCGAATACATGACCGAAGCCCAGGCCAAGGCCCAGGGCAATCACGCCGACCACGGCAAGGCATGTTCCTGATTCCTTGGGTTCATGGTTAGACAAGGGGCGCACAAGTGCGCCCCTTGTCATATTAGGCGCCCATTGGCGTCGTATCCGCGGCGGACAGGCACAAGGCGCCCGCCTCTATGCGAACCCATGAGCAGCTACGAAGCCAGCTTTACGCTACAGTCTTTTGACTTCCGCGACCGTATCTACGAAACCGCCGAGCCTGTAAACTGCGAAGTTGACTACCCCGTGCGCGCCGCTTTGGGCGCCGGCCAATTATTCTGCTAAACGGAGACCAATTTTGAAAAGGTATTGTGTCGGTATTTTGCAGGGCGTTGTTCTCGGTGCCTTGCTGCTTAACGCAGGCGTTGCATTGGCCAAGGATTATCCTTCGCGGCCCATAACTTTGGTTGTTCCATATCCGGCCGGCGGTGGCGGAGACACTTTGGGTCGCCTGATAGCCAAGGGCCTGGGCGACCAGCTGGGTGTATCGGTTATCGTGGAAAACAAGGCGGGCGCCGGCACGATCATAGGGGCTGGATACGTTGCGCATGCCGCCCCCAATGGTTATACGCTGCTGGTAAGTTCAGGCTCGACCTTTACCGTCAATCCCGCCATACACGACAAATTACCTTACGATTCAAGCAAGAGTTTTGAACCGGTCGGCATTTTTGGCCGAACCGCGCTGATATTGCTCGCCAACCCCAAGGTTCCCGTCAACAACCTGAAAGAACTGGTTGTGGCGGTCAAGGCCACGCCCGACAAATATTCGTTTGGCACTTTCGGCACGGGTACGACTTCCCATTTTGCCGGAGAGCTGATCATGAACGCTTGCGGCATTACGATGCAGCAAGTGCCCTACAAGGGCAGCTCGCCCGAAATGTCCGATCTGATCGGTGGACAGATTCCGTTTTCAGTCGATACCGTGTCGGCTGCCTTGCCGCAAATCAAGGCGGGCAAGGTGAAAGGCATCGCGGTTACGTCAGGCAAGCGTTCGCCCTTCCTGCCCGATGTACCTACTGTAGGCGAAAGCGGGTGCGCTCCAACCAATATGGATACCTGGATAGCCATGGTGGCTCCCAAGGGCTTGCCGGCCGACGTCAAGGCCCGGCTCGACACCGCGGCATCGAAAATCTTCGACGATCCGGGATTGCGCAGCAAGTTTCTTGCGGTCGGCACCGAGCCGGCCTACAGCTCTTCGGCGCAGCTTGCCGAGTTGATCAAAAGCGAGAGCCTGCAAATGAAGGATCTGGCCAAAAAAGCGCATATCAAGGTAGAGTAAGCGCCGATCCGGCATTGCCGGCTTCCGTTATATCCCATCATTTCAGGATCATCGAACCATGAGCAACAATCACACATTGGTGAGCAAGTCGGCGAATGAGCTGCGTCGCCTGATAGGCAGCAAGGAAATTTCCCCGGTGGAATTGCTGGAAGCCTGCATTGCCAGAATCGAAGCGATCAATCCATTTGTCAATGCGGTTACCGCCACGTGCTACGAGCGTGCCAGAAAAGAAGCCAAGGCGGCCGAGGCAAAGGCGCTCAAGGGTGAAAAGCTTGGTCTGCTGCATGGCTTGCCCATGGGGGTTAAAGATCTGGAGGCGACTGCAGGCTTGTTGACTACCTATGGCTCGCCCTTGTTCCGCGGCAATGTACCCATCGCCGACAATGTGCTGGTGTCGAGGCTGCGCGCGGCAGGCGCCATTGTGGTGGGCAAGACCAATGTGCCTGAAATGGGTGCGGGCGCGAATACGCGCAACGCGGTTTGGGGCGCCACGGGCAACCCATTCAACACAAGTTTGAATGCGGGCGGTTCTTCAGGCGGTTCCGCGGCCGCCCTGGCTTGCGACATGTTGCCGGTTTGTACCGGTTCCGATACCGGTGGGTCCTTGCGGATCCCGGCGGCAAAATGCGGCGTGGTCGGATTCCGGCCATCGCCCGGGTTGGTGCCGAATTCTCGCCGGCTGCTGGGCTGGACTCCGCTATCGGTGGTGGGCCCCATGGGCCGCAGTGTCGATGAAGCGTGCCTGCAACTGGCGGCGACCGCCGGCGTTTCGGAGAGCGACCCGCTGAGCTATGAACTCGATCCGCTCGCATTCATCGGCTTGCCCGAGGTGGATCTTGGTGCGTTGAAGGTGGGCTGGACCGCGGATTTTGGCTGTTGCACCGTCGACAAGGACATACGCCGTGTCTTCGAGAAAAAAATCGGCGCCATGAAGCATCTTTTCAAGCAATGCGACGAGCTGCGGTTCGACCTGGGCGACGTGCATCGCTGCTTCGATGTACTGCGCGCCGAAAGCTTTGTGGCCGGGTTTCAAGACGCATACGACAAAGATCCGGCCAGCCTGGGCCCCAATACCCGGGCCAACTACGAGATGGGCGCGGCGATGTCTCTGCTCGACAGCGCCTGGGCACAGAAAGAACAAACGCGAATCCTGAACCGCTTCCAGGACACGTTCTCTGGCTACGACATCATTCTTTCGCCTACAACACCGGTGACGCCATTTCCCTGGACCATTTTGTATGCGGAGACGGTCAACGGCGAGCAGCAGCAAAATTATTATCGCTGGCTGGCGCTTACGTATGCCGTGACCCTGACTGCGCTGCCTTCCTTGAGCCTGCCCTGTGGCGTCGATCATGCGGGCATGCCGTTTGGCTTGCAGGTGGTGGGCAAATTCCGTCGCGACGCCTTTGTTCTCGGGGCCAGCAGGGCCATGGAAAAGGCTTTCGCCGGCCACGACGAATTGCGCCGGCCTGTTCCCGATACAAGCCGGCTCACGCATTCGGTGCCCGATCTGAAATCGATCGTCACCGCGCCGCCGATCGAAGGCCGTGTGGCAGGTTCTGCAGGTTCAGTCGCCGCCGTTTAGGCCGCGGGCCGCGGGCTCCGCATTCGCCCAGCCACATCTTGGCAGGGAAGCTGTAGTACTCTGCTGTTTTCGTGTTGTTGAACATCCTTGCTTTGGCCATGAAACAATTTTCCGTGCATGAATTGCTGCCTGCCGATGCCGACCGGGCTACCCTGGTAGGGCGAGTCTGGCGCGATGGACCGATACCTGGGCCATCGGTGATTGCCGTGCGCGACGGAGACGTCTTCGACATCAGCTCGCACGCGCCGACCATGGCCGACTTGCTTGATCGGGACGATGCGGTCGCCGTGGCCCGATCCGCCTCGGGAGAGTTCCTGGGGCCGATTGCGGCATTGCTGGGCACGGAAAGCGGCCGCGGCCTTTCTTTGCTGGCACCCTGCGACGTACAGGCTATCAAAGCCTGCGGCGTCACGTTCGCGGTCAGTTTGCTGGAGCGTGTGATCGAAGAGCAAGCCCGCGGCAATGCCGCCGATGCTGCTGAAATCCGTGCGCGAATCCAGGAATTGATCGGCGGCGATTTATCGCGTATCAAGCCGGGTTCGGCCAAGGCTCAGGCGCTCAAGGAAGAACTGCAGCGCCGCAATGCCTGGTCGCAATACATGGAAGTCGGAATTGGGCCCTACGCGGAAGTGTTCAGCAAATCGCAGCCGATGTCGGCGGTGGGGTTTGGCGCGCAGGTTGGTCTGCTGCCGGATTCCAGCTGGAATAATCCGGAACCCGAGATCGTGCTGGCCGTCGACCAGCATGGCCGCGTGGTTGGGGCTGCCCTGGGCAACGATGTCAATCTGCGCGATATCGAGGGGCGCAGCGCGCTTCTGCTGGGCAAGGCGAAAGACAATAATGCGTCGTGCGCGATCGGGCCCTTCATCCGATTGTTCGACGACCATTTTTCGATTGATACGGTGCGCGAGGCCCGGGTATCGCTGCTGATCGAAGGTGAGAGCGACGGCTTCGTGCTGGAGGGGATCAGCGATATGCGGGAAATCAGCCGCGACCCGCTGGATCTCGTGCAACAAACTTGCGGGGCGCATCATCAGTATCCCGACGGCTTCATGCTGTTCCTGGGCACCATGTTTTCGCCGATCAAGGATCGGGCCGCCGTTGGCAGCGGATTCACCCATCGCTTGGGCGACCGCGTCACGATTGCCACCTCGTCGCTCGGCTCGCTGGTCAATACGGTGCAACTGTCCACCACCATTGCGCCATGGAATTTCGGCGTAAGGGCCTTGTACCGCAATCTGGCGGCACGCGGCCTGATTCAGGCGCCTGCCTGACGCGAAACTCGCACGTTTGCGCGGCTTCCTACAGTAAAAGCAATAAGTATTAGTACTAGGAAAGCAAAGCCTCGCCTGTCTGATCCTATGGTTAACCCTTGGTTCAGGGGTGGAAAATTAGCTATCAGCATTCGGCTCACTGGCACATTATCAGACATTCCAAAAAGCGAACGCAGATTGGGAATTATTCAATAGACGGCGAGACGCCGATACGTAAAACTTGAATCGTCAGGGTAAGCAAACAGCAAGCACGATACAGGCAGCAAACGAATAAAAATATGGATTATGGTTTCGACTTCAGTTTTCTGAGCGGGTTTTGGCCTGATTTATTGAAGGGCACCTGGCTCAGCATAAAAATGTCGGCGCTTTCTTTGGTGCTCGGCTTTCTGGTGGGCGTGGCGTTGGCAGTGGCCAGGACCGAAGGCGGCAATTTCCTGAAAAAAATCGCCGCGGCATTTGTCGATCTGATACGCAATACGCCCCTGGTCGTACAAACATTCTGGCTGTTTTTCGGCCTGGCGGCGATTCAGATACGAGTGCCGGCTTTTTACGCGGCCATCGTCGCGCTGACGATCAATACCTCCGCCTACACCTGTGAAATCGTCAGGGCAGGCATCGACTCCATCCACAAGGGGCAAAAAGAGGCCGCGGCTTGCCTGAGCCTGAGCAAAGGCCAGATTCTGGGATATATCGTTTTGCCCCAGGCGGTCGAAAAAATGTATCCGGCGCTGATCAGCCAGTTCGTGCTGATGATGCTGGCGACCTCGATCATGTCGCAGATATCGGCGCAGGAACTGACGGCGATCGGCTATCAGATTCAAAGCGAGACTTTCCGCGGTTTCGAGGTCTACCTGGTGATTGCGGTCATTTATCTATTCCTGTCGTGGTTGTTGCGGCTTGTGATGAATCTGTGCCACGACCTTGCCTTTCCCAGGAAAAAACGCATGAACGAGAGCAGCAAGAAATGAGCCGGGGGTACAGGTCGTGATATTTGGAATTACCTATAACCAATGGTTTTTTGTTCTGCGCGGAGCGGGCTGGACGATTGTGCTGTCCTTGCTGGGGTTTGCCGGCGGCACTATTGCAGGCCTGCCATTGGCCGTTGCGCGGGCATCGAAACACCGTTTGTTGCGCGAGCTGAGCGGGCTTTACGTCAAGCTGATCCAGGGCATTCCATTGCCCGTCATGATGTTCATCGTGTATTTCGGCATCAGCATAGCCGGTTACGATTTGCCGGCGCTGGTCGCGGCGGGCCTGGCCATGACGTTCTATTCCAGCGCCTACCTGGGCGAAATATGGCGGGGCTGTATCGAGTCGATTCCCGTGACTCAATGGGAAGCGTCGAATTGCCTGGCGTTCAATACCCTGCAGACGCTGGCCTACATCATTCTGCCCCAGGCATTCCGGGTTGCGATTCCTCCCACCGTCGGGTTTCTGGTCCAGATTGTCAAGAATTCGTCGTATGCGGTGGTGATCGGCTTTTTTGACCTGACGTATTCGGCGCGCGTCATCAATAACTCCACCTTCAAGCCGTTTGCGGTATTCACGGTGGCGGCGCTTATCTATTTCATCATCTGCTACCCGCTTTCCCTGTTGTCTTATCGCTTGGAAAAAAAATTAAAAAATAAAACCAATTAAAGGCCATCCCAACATGAATCCCGTTGTCAGCTTCAAGAACGTAAAGAAATCCTATGGCAAGGACGAAGTCCTGAAAGGCATTACCTTCGATGTATTCAAAGGCAATGTGGTGGCGCTGATCGGCCAGAGCGGCTCCGGCAAAAGCACGGCCCTGCGCTGTATCAATGGCCTGGAGGGCATCAACGGGGGCGAGCTGCATGTCTGCGGCCGGGATCTGCACAAGAACGACTGCGACATATTCGGCTTGAGAAAGGAAGTGGGCATTGTGTTCCAAAGCTATAACCTGTTTCCCCACTTGAGCGTCGAGCAGAACATCACGATCGCGCCACGCAAGGTAAAGAAAATCAAGGCCAAGGAGGCCCAGGAGCTGGCTTCGCACGTGTTGAACCAGGTGGGGCTGGCAGACAAGGCCCGGGCCTATCCCGACCAACTGTCGGGCGGTCAGCAGCAGCGCGTGGCGATTGCCAGGTCGTTGGCGATGCAGCCGCAACTCATGTTGTTCGATGAGGTGACCTCGGCTCTCGATCCGCAAATAACCGGGGAAGTCCTGAAGGTGATAGAAAGTCTCGCCGACAGCGGCATGACCATGGTGTTGGTTACGCATGAAATGGCTTTCGCGCAAGCGGTTGCCGATCAAATCCTTTATGTGAAGAACGGCGTCGTATGGGAAGCGGGAGATGCCGGCCTTCTTAAAAATCCTCAAACACCCGAATTGAGGCAATTCATCAGCAATGGCCTTTGATTTCATCGCCGCGGCGGCCGCGCGCATTGCCAGCTTCGCGTATACGGTCGATGCGGTGTTGGGGCAAGGCCGAACGAGCGATTAACTACTATCTGGAGATAAGCATGTTGAACAAAAAAATAGCGATGTGGGCATTGGGCGCGTCATGCCTGATGGCGGCCGTTACCGCCGTGCAGGCGAATACCCTGGAGGCAATACAGAAACGGGGCAAGGTCATTGTCGGCGTGGATATCAGCGCGCCTCCTTATGGCATGGTCGACGACAACGCCAAACAAACCGGTTTCGATATCGATGCGGCTCATTTGCTCGCCCACGATCTGGGCGTCAAGCTGGAGGTGGTGCCGGTTACCGGGCCGACCCGCGTTCAGTTCCTGCGCACCAACAAGGTCGATGTGATCATGGCGTCGTTTTCGATTACAGCCGAAAGAAAAAAAGTCATCGATTTCTCGGAGCCCTATGGCGTGGTGCCCGTTGTGGTGGGTGGGCCCAAGGCGGCAAAAGTGGTGTCGGCAAAAGACTTGGCTGGGAAGTCGATTGCGGTCACGCGCGGCACGACCAGTGATCAGGCCATTACCAAAGAAACGAAAGATGTACCCGGTGTGTCCATTGTGCGCTACGAGGACGATGCCACGACCAATACGGCGGCGCTGACGGGCCAGCAAGACTATATCGTTGCCGCCAGCAGCGTCTTGCCGGCAATCCATAAATCCAATCCCAAGCGCGATATTGTCTATAAATATACGGCTATCAGTTTTCCGATGGGCGTGGGCATTCGTCAGAACGAGCCGCAATTGAAGGAAAAAATAAATCAGTGGGTGTCGAAGAACCTGAAGAATGGCAAGCTCAACGACATTTACAAAAAATACTTTATCGGCCAATCCCTGCCGGCAGAAATGCTGAAATAAAGGACAGGGCCTTGCCTCGATGGCAAGGCTCATGCCCGCCACGCGCGATCGCTATCATGTCGAAAAAAAACAAATTCCTGTTGTTGAATCAAGCCGACGATGTTGTCGTGGCTCTTGAGCAGTTGATCGGGGGCGCGCCGCTTGTCAACGGAGTGACCGTGTCGGGCCTGATACCCGCCGGCCACAAGGCGGCCATCAGGCCCATCGCGCAAGGGCAGGCCGTCAGGCGCTATGGCCAGATCATCGGTTTTGCCAGCAAACCCATTGCGGCCGGCCAGCACGTCCATACGCATAATATAGCGATAGGCGAATTCGACAAGGACTATCGCTTTTCGCAGGACTACATCGCGCAGGACAAGGCCAGTCCGCAAGCCACTTTCCAGGGCATCGTCCGGGCCAACGGCCAGGTCGCGACGCGCAATTACATAGGCATATTGACCTCGGTCAATTGCTCGGCCACCGTGGCGCGCGCCATTGCGGATTATTTCCGGCGCGATATACACCCCGAAATTCTGACGCCTTATCCGAATATCGACGGCGTGGTCGCCCTTACGCATGGGGCGGGATGCGCCGTCGATCCCGGTGGAGAAGGGCTGGCCGTGCTGCAGAGAACCCTGGCCGGGTATGCGCGGCACCCCAATTTTGCCAGTTTGCTGATCATAGGACTGGGGTGCGAAACCAATCAGATATCGACGCTCGTCAAAACCCAGAACCTGATTCAAGACGAGCGCCTGCATACCTTCAATATTCAGGACACCGGCGGAACCACCAAAACCATTGCCAAAGGCATCCAGATCATCAAGGAGATGCTCGAGCCGGCTAATCAGGTATCCCGGGTGCCGGTGCCGGCCAGCCATATCAAGGTCGGGCTGCAATGCGGCGGTTCCGACGGATATTCGGGGATCACCGCGAATCCGGTTCTAGGCGCTGCGGTCGATCTGCTGGTTCGCCATGGTGGGACGGCGATCCTTTCCGAAACTCCGGAAATCTATGGGGCCGAGCATTTGCTGACCTGTCGGGCCGTGAGTCCGCAGGTGGGCCAGAAACTGGTTGATCAGATCGCCTGGTGGAAAGACTATTGCGAACGCAATCATGCCGCTCTCGATAACAATCCCTCGGCCGGCAACAAGGCGGGCGGGCTGACCACGGTGCTGGAAAAATCGCTGGGAGGTGTTGCCAAGGCGGGTACAACGGGCTTGATGGAAGTCTACGAGTATGCCGAACCTGTGGCGCAGAGCGGCCTGGTCTTCATGAATACCCCGGGCTACGATCCCATTTCGGCAACAGGCCAAGTCGCTGGAGGAGCCAACCTGATCTGTTTCACCACCGGCCGCGGCTCGGCCTACGGCTGCGCGCCGTCGCCATCCTTGAAGCTGGCGACCAATACCGCTTTATGGAATCGCCAGCAAGATGATATGGACATGAATTGCGGTTCCGTCATCGATGACGGTGTCGGCATCGAACAACTGGGCCGCGAGTTGTTCCAGATGATCCTGGATTGCGCATCCGGCGTGCGCTCCAGAAGCGAAATCCATGGCTACGGGCAGAATGAATTCGTTCCCTGGCAATTAAGCGTCATTACCTGAAGGTTCGCCCGGATTTACGGCCACTCTTGAATTTTTCTCTATTGTTTGGAAGCTCGACTCTCATGAATAAAAAATACAGCAAGGCCCGCTACAAGGGTGTGTATCCCGTTGTCCCTACGATTTTTCACGAAAACGGGGAATTGGATCTCGAAGGGCAGAAAAGATGCGTCGATTTCATGATTGATGCGGGATCCGATGGCTTGAGCATATTGGCCAATTTTTCCGAGCAGTTCGCCATCACGGATGATGAGAGAAAAATCCTTACCGAAACCATATTGGCTCATGTCAAAGGCCGTATTCCGGTCATTGTGACGACCTCCCATTACAGCACCGATATTTGCCGGGATCGCAACAGGCATGCGCAAGAACATGGCGCCGCCATGGTCATGTTGCTGCCGCCCTACCACGGAGCGACGATACGTTGTAACGAATCGCAGATCTACGAGTTCTACGACCGTCTTTCCGCAGCCAGCAGCATCCCCATCATGATCCAGGATGCTCCCATGAGCGGTGCGAATCTGTCCGCGGCATTCCTGGCCAGAATGGCTAAAGAAATCGAGCACGTTTCGTATTTCAAAATCGAAATGCCCGGCGCGGCTTCCAAGCTGCGGGAATTGATACGCTTGGGCGGCGACAGCATTGAAGGCCCCTGGGACGGCGAAGAGGCCATTACCCTGCTTCCCGATCTTGATGCCGGGGCAACGGGCGCCATGACGGGCGGAGGCTATCCCGATGGAATAAAGACTATTTTCAACAGTTATTTTTCCGGCAATCGGGAAAAGGCCGTATCGCTCTATCAGCAATGGCTGCCGCTGATCAATTACGAAAACCGCCAGAGCGGGATTCTGACCAGCAAGGCCTTGATGCATGAGGGTGGCATTATCAAAGCGCCTAACGGCAGGCATCCATTTCCCGCCATGTCCGAAGAGGTTCGCGCGGGCTTGATCGAAACGGCCAAAAGACTGGATCCGCTGGTATTGCGCTGGGCCAGGTAAACCCAGGCGCGTGCTCAGCCCGGAAGCGCCGCGGCGGGCAGGGTGCGCGCCTGCAGGATGGCATCGATGAATAGTTTGGCGGCGCGCGTCTGGTTGCGTTGCTTTCTGGTGATCAGGCCAAAAGGCTGCGAGCGCGACGGCAGGCGTATGGGCAGAATGGTGATCAGGCCATGATTGGCAAAAAACGAAGCCACGTCGGTCGGGATCAGCGCCACGAAATCGTCGCTGTCGCTTAGTAAAGTCATGGTGATGAAAGTGGAAGCTGTTTCTATGGGACTGGCGAAGGCATTGATGCCGGCGCGCTCGAGTTCTTGCTTCAATAGAATGTTAAGCGGGGTTCTATTGGGATAGGCTATCCAGCGAGAGTTTTTCAGGTCGGGCAGGGCGACATCCGCTTTTTGCGCCAGAGGGTTGCCGTTGCCCACCACGATTGAGACATTTTCTTCGGCCAGGTGCATGTAGTCGTAGTTGTCGGCATGCTGGCTGACACTGGTTCTGCCTATGACCACGTCGAGCTTGTCGCTGTTGAGCATGGCCAGCATGATGGCGCTGGTATTTTCGTATATTTCGACCACAATGTCTTTGTTCATGCCGCAGACATGATTGATGGAGTCCTTAAGTACTTTAGGCACTCCGCCCATAATGACTCCCACCCTGATTTTGCCGCCGCTGCCGGTCTTGATTTCAGCGAGCTCATCGGACAGGGCCGTGATGTCCTTGCGTATGACGTGCGCGTAATTGATGGCGCATTCGCCGAATCGGTTGGCGTAGAGGCCGTCGCGCCGTCTTTCGAACAGCTTGTCGCCCAGAATCAGCTCGGCCTCGTGCAGCGCCTTGCTGGCGGTGGATTGCGTCATGGCCAATTCCGCCGCCGCCTTGCGCAAGGAGTTGTGCTTGCCTATGGCAATGATCAGATTCAGTTGCCTGAGCCGTAATCGCCCGAAAAGCATATTGGCATTGCTGGTCATGCTTTATTCCTGCTTTGACAAAATTGACATGAAAAGGCCTGGACGTAGAAGAATGGCGTGCCTGCAAATTGTAGCGGGACGAGCGCGAGCGCGGATCGCCGCTGCGTGGGCGCAGATACCGATCCAGGCGCCATTGTCGTCTCAGTTTGACATATGCTCTTCCTTTAAATAGAATGCGAACGATTATCAAATGCATTTATAAAAAAGGAAGGCATGAGGTCGAAGAGCGGTTGCAGCGCGCAATGTCAGCATGGGAATGGTGCAGTGATGACGCGTGCGCCGTTCGAACCGCCCCGGGCCACTTCCCATGCCGGGCGCAATCCGTGGCCACCGACTTTTAGCGAGCCTGGTTCATGACGACAGCTTCCACTCTCAAGACTTGGTATGGGATCCATAAATGGACCAGCCTGGTCTGCACGTTGTTTTTGCTGGTCATCTGCCTGACGGGCCTGCCCTTGATATTTCATCACGAAATCGATCGCTGGCTGGATGACGGCAGGCCGTATGCGGTCGTGCCGGCCGACACCGCGCCCGCCAATCTGGATCCGATCGTGGAGAAAGCCCGCGCGCTGTATCCGAAAGAAGTCATCAACTATGTCTTTATGGATGATGAAGAGCCGCGCGTGCTGGTGGGGATGGCCCCGTCGTACGAGTCCGCCCCCGGTTTGAGCCATGCCGTCAAATTCGATGCGCATACGGGCGAGCTGTTGAAAGACGGGCCTTTGGCGTCTCAGGAGCAGTTGACGTTCATGGGGATCATGCTGGCCCTGCACGTGGACTGGTTCACCGGCTTGCCGGGCGAGCTGTTCCTGGGTTTGATGGGCCTGCTGTTCGTGGTGGCGATAGTTTCTGGCGTGGTGCTTTACGGGCCGTTCATGAAAAAGCTGCCGTTCGGCGCGGTGCGGGCGGCTCGGTCGCGGCGCTTGAAATGGCTCGATCTGCATAATTTACTGGGCATCGTTACCTTGACATGGGGCGGTATCGTGGGAGTAACCGGTGTGATCAATGAACTGGCGACACCGCTATTCAGCCTGTGGCAGGCCACGGAAGTTGCCGGCCTGCTGACTGCCTACAAGGATGAAACGCCGCCCCGGATACTGACGTCGGTCCAGGCCGCACGCGATACGGCCAGCCGCGCTCTGCCGGGGCATTCCGTTATCAGTCTTCAATTCCCGGGCAATAAATTCTCGACGCCGCACCATTACATGGTATGGCTGAAAGGCGCCACGCCGGTGACTTCGCACTTGTTCACACCGGTGCTGATTGATGCGGGCAGCGGGCGGATAACGGCCATTGCGCACCCTCCGTGGTACTTGACGGCGCTGGAGCTATCGCGGCCTCTGCATTTTGGCGATTACGGCGGCATGCCTTTGAAGATACTCTGGGCTTTGCTTGATTTGATGACTATCGTGGTGCTGGTCAGCGGGCTTTATTTGTGGGTGGCGCGGCGCAAGACGACCAATGCCCGCATTGCCGCCCTGATGCGCCAGTCCGCGCTTCCCGCTATGCGTCGAGAAACGTCATGAGTGGGTACACGATGCTTGTGCGTGTGTGGGCCGCACCTGTCCTGCTGGGTGTGCTGACCCTGTTCGGCCTGCTGGCCGCTTTGCTGGGCACGGGCCTGTGGCACTGGGCCGCATGGCTGGCTTTGGCAATACCCGTTGCGGTAGCGTCGTTCTTCTGGATGGCGGCGCGTTGCTAGGGCACTTTTGGTTCAGGCGTTTACTGGCTGAACGTGTTTTAGTGGCTTTCGTTTTGGGCTGTTTCTAGGCTTGGGTTGTGAATTTGGGCTGCCTTTTTACTGGCTTGAGCTATTCGCTTTGACTGTGTTGTTTGTATAGGCGGACGTAGTTCTATAAAGACGCCGCAGGGTGGGCGGTGCTGTACAGTCCGGCACGTCCAGCGGTCGAGGTGCTACGCACCCCGACTGCCCGGGTCTGCCTCGTCCAGGCGGGCGTCGGGCGAACTCGCCCGGCCTCGCGAGGCCGGGCTCAGACAGCGCCCGCCGAAAGCCCCCGCCTTCCCTTCGTCAGCACCCGGCGCTGGACTACCGCCGGCCTGCACAGCACCGCCCACCCTGCGGCTCGCGTTTGAGGCAATGCATAGAGAGCAGCGCTGGGTAATGCACCGAGAGAAACATGCACCGAGAGAAACGTTGAGGTCATGCATCGAGGTATACGTTGAGGCGGGCAAGTTCATTCCAGGCAAGCCGTAACGCGAGCCGTCTATCGGGGCTTGGGGTCAGGACCGGCGTAAGGCGTGCGCCGGATGCTACCGTAGGGAAGGCGGGGGCTTTCGTCGGGCCATGTTTGAGCGTAGCCCCGCTCCGCGGGGCGTAGCGAGTTTGGCCCGACGCCCGCCTGGACGAGGTAGATCCGGATTAAGCACGCCGTGCCGGTCCTGACCCCAAGCCCCGATAGACGGCGTCTTTAAATACCAAAGCTACCAATCCATCGAGTGCTGTAAACACTCAACCCAAAAATACTCAAGTGCTGCGGTGTCAAGCAGTGTTGCCCACGGTTTTGGTTTGTTTGTCCACTCCCACAAGAAAGACCAACGACAGCAGGCTGCAGACGGCCGCGGCAAGGAAGGCCTGGTCAAAATGGCCGGTGGCAGCCACGAACGCCGCAAACGCCGCAGGAGCAATCATGTTGGCCATGTAAATCAGGATGGCTGATCCCGCGGCGGTCTCCGTCACCATCCCGGCGGGCGAGCGGCGGGCCACTTCGGCGATCTGGACTCCATTCCAGCTGGCGGCCGTGGCTCCGGCCGCAGCCGCTATGGCGATAATGGCCCACAGCGGCCATTCGGAGGTACTGAACCCCAGCAGTGCGGTCGTGATGCTCGAACCGATGGCGGCAAGCGACAAGGTGAGAGTTGCCGATCCGCTTCGATCGGCAATCCACCCCAAGGTGATTCGGCCCACTACGCCCGTGGCCTGCATGACCGCGAAAACCAGGCCGGCCATGTTCAGCGACAGGTCAAGACGCTCGACGAGATAGATCACCGAGAAGGTGAACCAGCAGCTTTGCGTTGCAGCCAGCAGGCTGCCGGCCATTGACAGCTTTAACGAGCCTTGTCCGCGTGCCAGCGACCGCAAGGGAATGGCAACGTTTCGGGCGGAAAGCAGGGCGCTCCAGGCGAAAGTCTTTTGGGTGGCGGTCGGCTCGTCCACGCGAGCACTCAGGCGCCAGGTCAGGCAGGTAATGCCGATCACGAACACGGCGGCGATCAGCAGTGTGATACGCCATCCCGTCAGTTCGACCAGCGGGGGAACTGCCAGGCCGGCAATAACGCCGCCTAGCGGCACTCCTGCCTGTTTGATGGAGAACACCAGGTTTCTGCTTTCCGGAGGACTGAATCGCTGCAGTATTTCGCTGCCCGCGGGACTGGCGGCGCCGTAGCTCAGGCCAATCATAAAGCTGGCAACCAGGGCGAGAGTGATGGACGGAAAGAAAAACAGGACAACGCTGATGGCTCCCAGCAGCAAGCCGATTTGCACCGTGCGGATGCCGCCGATGTAGCGGATAAGGGCCGCGCCGGCCACCAGGATCAACAGCGCGCCGACCGTATTGGCTGTCGTCAGGTATCCGATCAAGCTGCCGTTCCAGCCGAATTCCTGGGTCAGGACAGGGGAAATAATGGGTATCAGCCGGCTCAGGAATGATGTCGTGGTCTGCAGGACGAGGATGGCGATGACAGGAATGATCCAGGCGGGAACCGGTCTTTTCACGTTGCGATTGTGGCGTATGGGTGTTTGCAAAACATCAAGCATACCCGATTGAGGGTCGTACTCCTGTTTGTTTTATTATTGCAAATGATTATGATAATAGTTATCATTTGATAAAAATCAAAACCAAAAGTAGCCGGTAAAAAGGGAAATTACGATGCGCCATGCAGTCCCCGTTCGATCCAGGGTCGTCGCCCTGGCTGCCGTAAATGTCTTTTCCGTGCTGGCCGTGTTCAGCCAGCCCGTTGCCGCGCAAGGCACCGACGCCGCAGGCAGGGGCGGTACGGCAACGCTGCAAACCATCACGGTTACCGGCCAGGGCGAGCCGGAAACCGCAACAACGCCGGTTTCGGGCTATATCGCCAGGAATGCCGTGACAGCCAGCAAGACCGATACGCCGCTTATCGAGACTCCGCAAGCCGTCACCGTCGTCACCCGCGACGAAATCGCCGATCAGGGCGCGCAAGGTCTTCAGGATGCCTTGAACTACGCGGCGGGTGTGCGATCCGATGCCTATGGTCTCGATTCGCGAACCGATTCATTTCGGATCAGGGGGTCGGAGCCCAGCGTCTATCTGGACGGTTTGCGGCAAAACTACAATTGGTACACCAGCACAACCCGCACTGAGCCTTATTCTTTGGAGCGTATCGAGGTTCTGAGAGGCCCGGCATCCATGCTGTATGGGCAGGGCAGCACCGCGGGCGTGGTGAATATGGTCAGCAAGCTGCCCTTGCCTGAATCACAAAAAGAGGTCGGGGTCAGCTACGGCAGCAATAACCGCAAGCAAATACAGGCCGATCTGACCGGCCCTTTGACCGATGACGGTACATGGCTGTATCGCATCGTGGCCCTGGGCAGGAAAGCGGATACACAAGTCGATTATGTGCCCGATGATCGCCTGATGGTCGCGCCTTCGCTTATGTGGCGCCCCAGTGCCAGCACTTCCTTGACCTTGCAGGGTCTGTGGCAGGGCGACAAGTCGGGTTCGAGTTCACAGTTTTTCCCCTGGGAAGGCGTGGTGCTCGACAATCCGAACGGCGCCATACCCGAACATCGATTCATCGGAGAGCCCGACTGGGATCGCTACAACTCCACGCGATCTTCCTTCGGTTGGCAGTTCGAGCATAAATTCAATGACAACTGGACGGTGCGCCAGAATTTCCGCTGGGTAAAGAACAAGGTCGACTATCGCACCCTGTACGGCGATTCTTTTACCTTGCCCGGAGGTTGGGCTGGCGACCCTGTAAACAAGCGCCTGTTCGGGCGTTTTGCCGACGCCACGCTGACACGGGTCAATATGGTGGCGGCCGATCAGCACCTGGAAGGAAAATTCCAGACCGGCTTCATTCAGCACCACATTCTGGTGGGTTTCGATGCCGCACGCGCCAAGCAAACGAAACAATCGGGCTACGACACACCCGTGTACCTGGGCGGGACGGTGCCGTTGATCGATGTATATAGCCCGGTATACGGAGGCTTCACGCCGCCGGCGATGACGGACGATCCGGTGTCCCGGCAAACGGATACGGGCGTGTATATCCATGATCAATTGAAGTTTGGCCACAACTGGATTGTGGTGGCCGGCCTGCGTTACGACCGTTCGGTGGCCGCGTTGGAGGGTCAGGACGACGAAGTCAGCACCGCAACAACCAGGCGTTTGGGCTTGATGTATGCGGCCGATAATGGTTTTTCGCCCTATGTCAGCTATAGCGAGTCGTTCACTCCGGTGGCTGGGCTGGATTTTTATAACCAGCGCTACAAGCCCTTGCGTGGCAAGCAGATCGAAGGGGGCCTGAAATACGAGTCGCATGACGGCAAGACAATGTTCAACGTCGCCACCTATTCACTGCGGGAAGAGAACCGGCAAGTCAATGACCCCGGCAATCCGCTTAATCGGCTTCAAACCGGTGAAACCAAAACCACAGGCCTCGAGCTCGAGCTCAAGACAGCAATAGGACGCAAATTCAGCGTCATTGCCAACTACAGCTATATAGACCTGGATTCCAAGCTGGAGGGCATCCCTCGCCATCAGGCTTCGGTATGGGGCAAGTACCGCTTCTCCATAGCTCAGGTGAGCGGGTTTTCGGTGGGTGCCGGGGTGCGCTGGCTAAGCTCATTCAGGGATGGTCATGCGCCGAAGACGCCGGCGGTAACGCTGGTCGATGCCATGCTTGCCTACGAAACCCCGTCATGGCGTTATGCCTTGAACGTCAACAACATGTTCAATAAATCGTATGTCAGTACCTGCCTGGGTCGCGGCGATTGCTGGTATGGGGCACAGCGCAGCATTGTTGCCAGCGCAAGTTATCGATTCTAGGCCGCGGCTCCTCGGCCGGGAGGCCGGCGGGCAAGTGCGCATAACTTGCCGCGGCAAGTTCGGCCAGATCGATGGCGTCGTTCAACAGCCGGTCATTTTCCTTCGCGATGGCCCGTGTCCTGATGCCGGCCAGGTTCGAGCCTGAATCAGGCTCGCTCAAGCCTTGCAGAAAAACGCCCCGGCTTTGCAAATGCGCGGCAAATAGAACCGCTTTTGCGCTTTCTTTCAGAAACGCCCGTACTTCGTGGCGCAGCGCTTCATCTTCCGCCTGGATTTCAATGAGGTCCGGCGCATCTATCATGGTTACCCGGTGAGGTGTAGCATCGCATTATATTTTCAATACAAGGGTTCAGCATGAGTGAAATACTCCATTTCCGGCAGGATGACCATGGCATTGTGACACTGACCATGGATCATCCGGAAACCCGCAATGCCCTGACGGGCAACACGCTGGTGGATGCATTCCTGTCGGCATTCCAGCGTATCGAGGCCGATCCGGCCGTGCGCGCCGTCATTATTACCGGAGCGGGCAGGGCTTTTTCATCGGGTGGGAATATTGCCGAAATGGAGCGGCAGCTCAAGCCTGAGTTCGACAGCGCTGCGTTGCGCCACGAATATCGGCAAGGCATACAGCGATTGCCTCTGGCTTTATACAATCTGGAAGTGCCGACGATTGCCGCGGTCAACGGGCCGGCTATCGGGGCCGGCTTTGACTTGGCCTGCATGTGCGATATTCGCATTGCCTGTGAACGGGCGGTTTTCGCCGAAAGTTTCGTGAAACTCGGCATTGTGCCGGGTGATGGCGGGGCCTGGTTCCTGCCTCGTCTGATCGGGATGTCGCGCGCCGCCGAAATGACGCTTACCGGAGACGCGATCGACGCGCAGCAAGCCCTGGCATGGGGATTGATTTCCAAGATAGTGTCTGAAGGCGAATTACTGGCCGAATGCCACAAAATGGCGTTGCGCATTGCAGCCAACCCGCCCGAAGCGGTTCGCATGAGCAAGCGCCTGTTGCGTGAAGGGCAGCATAGTCGGCTCGATACGCTGCTTGAGATATCGGCCGCCTTTCAAGCCATTGCGCACAAGACGGCAGACCACGCTCAGGCCGTCGAGGCGTTCATGCAAAAACGGGCGGCGAAAAAAGCAAAATAAACCAAGGCCTCGCACGATAATGAAAAGTTTTGTCTATAGCTCGCAGCCCTCGCGCGTGATATTCGGCCTGGGTGCCTTGCGCGCGCTGGAACAGGAAATCGATCTGCTGGGCGCGCATCGCGCGCTGGTGTTGTGCACGCCGGGTCAGCGCAAACAGGCCGAGCATGTGGCGCAGATACTAGGGGCTCGCGCGGCCGGTATCTATGATCGGGCCGTGATGCATGTACCCATGGATACCGTGCGCGAAGCGCGGGAAACGGCGCGCCGCCTTGGGGCGGACTGTGCCGTGGCCGTGGGTGGCGGCTCCACGACAGGCCTGGGGAAAGCGATTGCCCTGGATTCGGGCCTGCCGATCCTGGCTATTCCCACTACCTATGCTGGCTCCGAAATGACCCCCATCTTCGGCCTGACCGAGGCTGGCATCAAGAAAACCGGCCGCGATGTTCGTGTCTTGCCGCGTACCGTCATCTACGATCCTGAATTGAGCGTGGGATTGCCTGTGGGTCTGTCGGTGACGAGCGGGATCAATGCCATTGCGCATGCGGCTGAAGGACTGTATGCGCGGGATGGCAATCCGGTGATGTCCCTCATGGCAGAGGAAGGCATCCGCGCCATGGCCGATGGCCTGGGCCAGATCGCGAAATCTTCCACTGATCTGGATGCGCGCGGCGAATGCCTGTATGGGGCCTGGCTATGCGGCACCGTGCTGGGGAGCGTGGGCATGGCCCTGCACCACAAGCTTTGCCATACCCTGGGAGGCAGTTTCAATTTGCCGCATGCGGAAACCCACACCGTGGTTTTGCCGCATGCCATTGCCTACAACAGCCAGGCGGCACCCGATGCCATGCGGTGCATTTCACGCGCGCTGCATCGGCCGGACGCATCCGCTGCCGCTGCCCTGTTTGATCTGGCGCGCGGGCACCAGGCGCCTACGTCGTTGCGTGCTCTCGGCATGCGGGCCGAAGACCTGGATCGGGCTGCCGATATTGCACTGGCCAACCCCTACTGGAATCCGCGTCCGATCGAGCGCGTCGCCGTCCGCGAACTATTGCAGGCGGCCTTCGACGGCACGCGCCCGGCTTGAAAAATCATCATGAGAAGTTTCTGGAATGAATGACATGCATAATCTCGATGAAAAAACCATCACCGAAGCCGTAGTGGCCCGCCAGGCCAATGCCACCGACCCGCGGCTGAAAGAAATCATGAACAGCCTGGTGCGGCATTTGCACTCGTTTGCACGCGAGGTTCAACTGACAGAGCCGGAATGGATGGCCGCGATCCGGTTCCTGACCGAGGTGGGGCATTCCTGCAGCGATTCGCGCCAGGAATTCATCCTGCTTTCGGATACGCTGGGCCTGTCGACGCTGGTAACGGCGCAGAATCACCGCAAGCCGGCCGGCTGCACCGAAGCGACGGTGTTTGGCCCGTTCCATGTGGAAGGTGCGCCGCATTACGCGCTGGGCGACGACATCGGCAATGGCATGAAAGGCGAGCCGTGCTTTGTCAGCGGCCGAGTGGTCGGCATCGATGGCCAAGGGGTGCCCAATGCCACGCTCGAAGTCTGGCAGGCCGATGCAGAGGGACTTTATGATGTGCAAAACCCGGACCTGAAAGAGCATCAAGGACGTGGTGTGCTGAATGCCGATGCGCGGGGAAATTTTCATTTCAGGTCGATTGTGGCCGAATGCTATCCGATTCCTCACGATGGACCGGTCGGCCGCATGCTCGACGCCCTGGGCCGGCATCCCTGGCGTCCCGCGCACCTGCATTTCATGATTACGGCGCCAGGTTTCGAACGGCTGGTGACGCATGTCTTCAGACGTGGCGGCGACTATCTCGATTCGGATACCGTGTTCGGTGTGCGATCGTCCCTGATTGCGGATTGGGTCCGCCACCCGGCGGGCATGGGGCCCGATGGCAAGCGCTGCGACAAGCCGTTCTACACGCTGGATTTCGATTTTGTACTCAATCCTGTTTCCGGCAATTGATTTATGTACCATTTGGTAAAATAAGTACCTATCAGTACAATTGGCTTTCTTTCACTGACTAGGAAGGTAAATGCCATGACGACGACTCGTCCCCCGATCCCCCCGTTTACTCAGGAATCGGCCACGCTCAAAGTACGGCAGGCCGAGGACGGCTGGAATTCGCGCGATCCGGAAAAGGTTTCGCTGGCCTATTCAATCGACACCCGTTGGCGCAATCGATCCGAGTTCGCCCATGGCCGCGAGGCGGTGGTCGGCTTTCTGAATCGAAAATGGGCCAAGGAGCTTGATTACCGGCTGATCAAAGAACTGTGGGCTTTTGGCGGCAACCGGATTTCGGTGCGTTATGCTTACGAATGGCATGACGATTCAGGCAACTGGTTTCGCTCATACGGAAATGAAAACTGGGAGTTCGATGAATCCGGCCTGATGAAGAACCGCCATGCGTCCATCAACGACCTTCCCATCAAGGCATCGGACCGCAAGTTTCACTGGCCTTTGGGCGCACGCCCCGTCGATCATCCTGGGCTTGGCGAACTTGGTCTTTGATAGGGTTCGAGCGGCCGGGCGGTTCCCGCACCGCTCGGAGAAGCAGATCAACAAGAAGTCGGTCCGGCAAAGGCCGGCCTCTGGAATTTGGCTAACACATCATGGCAAGAATGATCGCCGAGCGCAGCGACGTGGTACCGGTACTGGCGGAAATTTTCCGCGCTTATGGATTCGAGGGCGCCAGCCTGGCCCGGATTACCGAAGGCACCAAATTAGGTAAAGGCAGCCTTTATCATTTTTTCCCTGGTGGCAAGGAAGAAATGGCCGCCGCCGTCCTCGGCGAAATCGACGATTGGTTCCGCGCCCATGTTTTCGACCCGCTGCGATCCGGCAATGACGCGGCAAAAAGCATCGCCGCCATGTTTGACGAGGTACGGCGCTATTTCCTGGCTGGGCGCAAAGTTTGCCTGGTTGGCGTCTTCGCGCTTGGCTGCGAGCGGGACCGCTTTGCCGCGCAGGTGGATGGATACTTCGCCGCCTGGGCCGATTCGCTGCACGAAGCGCTGGTGCGCACTGGCCGCGCCGATGCTGTCGCCAAGGAGCTGGCAGAGGAAATCCTGGCCGTCATTCAAGGGGCGCTCGTGCTGGCGCGTGCCCGAAACGAGCCCGAGATATTTGTCCGTGCTCTGGACCGCATGGAGCGAAGGCTGGCTCTTTAGCCGCCGGCATCCCTGTCCCGCAGGTGAGCTGCGGCGTTCCCCTGCGAATGGTTCGCCGGGTGTTCATTAGTCTGCAGAATCGAGAGGCCATTCCTGACCCCTGATTTTGTGCAGGCCTTCTTTCTGGTCCGATTCCGCGGCAAGTTTTCTCCTCGGCATTGAAGCAGCCAGTTATTTTTCAGAAAATTTTCAGTGGGTAGTCACTTTTTGTGACTTTTCCGTTAGAATGCGTAATTCTAAATAATAATGATTCTCATATCTAATACGGAAAAAGCCAAGTGTCTGATCAGATTCGTCCCCCCTCTTCCTTGCGGGCCCATATGGCGGGAGGCCTTGCCACAGCGTTTGCGACACCGACCCTGTTCCTGACTTCCTTCTCGGCGATTGCCCAGAAAACAGGGGCTGACAACGTGGCGGAGCTGTCGCCGGTACAGGTGCATGGCGACATGCCGGGTGGGTATGACGTCAAGCAATCAGCCTCGGAAAAATTCACGGCGCCCCTGGTCGACACGCCCAAATCGGTTCAAATCATCCCCAAAGAGCTGATCCAGAATCAGGCTGCGTCTTCATTGACTGATGTATTGCGCAATTCTCCCGGGATTACCTTCGGAGCGGGCGAGGGCGGCAACCCCTTGGGCGATCGTCCTTTCATCCGCGGTTATGACGCGCAGGCCAGCACATATATCGATGGCCTGCGGGACATCGGTTCGACTACGCGCGAGGTGTTCAATCTTGAACAGGTTGAAGTCGTCAAAGGCTCCGACGGCGCCTACGGCGGCCGCGGTGGCGCCGGCGGAAGCATCAACCTGATCAGCAAGACCGCCAAGGCCGCGAATTTCACCAACGCAAGCCTGGGAATCGGCACCGACAATTATTATCGCGGCACCGTGGACAGCAATTGGCTGTTGACCGACACCACGGGCTTTCGCCTGAACGCCATGTATCACGATGCCGATGTGGCGGGCCGCGATACGGTCCATAACAAACGCTGGGGCGCGGCACCCACCATTACGTTCGGGCTGCACACTCCTACCCGCGTTACGCTCAGCTATTACCATCTGCAAACCGACGATGTACCCGATAGCGGTATTCCGTATGCGTATCCCAGCGGCAAGGTTAAGCGCGACGGCAGCTATATGGGCATTTCGGAGACCGGCCCCGCGAATGTCGATCGCAACAATTTTTACGGACTGAGCAGCGATTTCCGCAAAACCACCAGCGATATGGCCACCATCGGGATCGAACACGACTTCACCGACAAGTTGACATTGCGCAACACGACCCGCTATACCTATTCCGATCAGCGATATGTCTGGACGCAGCCCGACGACAGCCAGGGCAATGTCTTGAACGGCAAAGTATGGCGCCGCGCCAATACCCGTGTCAGCGATGTAAACAGCCTGGCCAACCAGACTGAGCTCGTGGGCAAATTCTCCACCGGATCACTCAAGCACAGCTTTAATACCGGTATCGAACTGTCGCAGGAGCGGGGGCGCAAAGATAGCCTTAATATCAATCGCGGCTCAGGAACAAGCTGCAATGCCGGTATCGGCGCCGCCTCGGCCTACAACTGCACCAGTCTGTACAGTCCGAATCCGGACGATCCATGGGTAAACACCTTGAATGGCGGGGCAGCGGGGGCGTATACGAAATCCGAAACCACGACCAAATCCATCTATGCTTTCGATACCATTGAGTTCAACAAACAATGGCAAGCGGGCATCGGCGCGCGGATTGACGATTATTCAACGGAGTTCACCAATACTCCGGCCAATAATTTCGCCGTCATCCGCCGCAACGACACGCTGTTCAACTACCAATTGGGCCTGGTGTACAAGCCGGTCGAGAACGGCAGCATTTACATTTCGTACGCGACTTCCTCGACGCCCGCCAACTCGACCCTGGGCGAGGGCAGCGAATCGCAATCCCTTACCCCTGGCCGTAATGGCGTCGGGCTCAATGCTGCGGATCTTGCGCCTGAAAAGAACAAGACCTACGAAATCGGCACCAAATGGGATGTGCTGAACAAAAGCATGAGCCTGACCGCGGCGATTTTCCGCACAGAGACCGTCAATGCGCGAATCACCATGCCAGACGGCAATTACGCCATGGCGGGTAAAAAACAGGTGGATGGCCTGGAACTGGGTATTTCAGGAGCGATTACCCCCAAATGGAATGTGTTCGGCGGCTATACCTATCTGAACAGCAAGATCAAGGACGATGGCGTCGCCATGGACGAGGGCAATCGCTTTCCGAACACGCCCGAAAACAGCTTCAGCCTGTGGACTACGTACAAAGTCCTGCCAAAACTCACAGTAGGGGCCGGCGCGTACTTTGTGGACAAGCAATATGGCAATGCCGCCAATACGGCGTCCATCCCTGCCTACTGGCGCTTTGATGCCATGGCGGGTTATCAGGTCAACAAGCATGTGAACGTACAGCTGAACGTATTCAACCTGTTCAACAAGACTTACTACGACCAGGCTTATGCCGCGCACTACGCCAGCATTGCTCCCGGGCGATCCGCGATTCTTAATGTGAGCCTGGCTTATTGACGCCGCGATTATCCGGTCTTCCCATGGAAAAAATAAGCATTCAACAATTCAACGCGGCCACCGCCGAAGAGTTTGCCGCCATACTCGATGGCCCGCCGCGGGTAGCGGCCCGCTGGCTGGCCACCGCCGCCGAGCATGGAATCGTCGAGGCCCAGGTTCATTATGGCCAGCGGCTCCTGCAAGGAAAAGGCGTCGAAGCCAACCCTGGGCAGGCGCTGCACTGGTTCAAGGCCGCCGCTCGCCGCAACAATACAATGGCCATGAATCTGGTGGGGCGCTGCTATGAAAATGGCTGGGGAATTGAAGCCGACATGGCCATTGCAACATACTGGTTCCGGCGCTCGGCTGCATATGGACTGGATTGGGGCATGTACAACTATGCCACCTCCCTGACGCTGGGGCGCGGCGTAAAAGCCGATCGGGTGCAAGCCCTGGCCTGGCTGAAAAAGGCCGCCGATTTGGGTCATGTCAAATCGCTGAATATTCTGGGAGGCTTTTACGAAGACGGATGGGAGGCCGATCCCGACGCGGACACTGCGCTTGAATACTACCGCCTGGCCGCCGAAGGCGGCGATTTTCGCGGCCAGTTCAACTATGCGCGCCTGCTGGCCGGGCGCGGCAGAATGCCTGAAGCCCTTGCATGGATGCGGCGTGTTCCGGAAACGGCAACGCCGGCCTTTCTGGAGAAAATGCGGCAATTCCTGGCTACCGCGGCGCAGCACGAATTGCGGAGCCTGGCCGTTTAACGGGATCTTTTGCCTGAACCCGGCAGCTTTATGATCCAGCATGGCTGAATGTGATTAAACGGCGACCCTCTGTATACTAAGAAAATTCGATACACGGTAGCGTGGCCGGGCCAAGTGCTTTGGTAGGGACGGGCTTTGTGCCCGCCCGCCGGAATAGCCGTTTACCGTTTATTGAAAAATGCGTATTGCCACCGAACCATGACACTGTGCCCAATTCTTCCCAACTACAAGCCTGAGCCATGACAATGCCGCCCAAACCCACCCACCTGCGCGTACACCAGTTTGTCGGATTGAGGCCCGGGCCATCGCTTTTGGTGCTGGGCGCCGTGCATGGCAATGAAACCTGTGGCACGCGCGCCATCCAGCGTGTGCTCGATGAGCTGCAAAGCGGCGAATTGGCCATTACGCGCGGCCGCCTCAGCCTGCTGCCCGTCACCAATCCCATGGCGTACCATCGTGGCGCCCGCGAAGGAGAGCGCAACCTCAATCGCAACCTGCGCCGTTGCGCCGATCCGCAAGACTTCGAGGACAGGGTGGCCGATGCCTTGTGCCCCCTGCTGGAAGCACATGAAGTACTGCTGGACCTGCATTCCTTCCATACCGCCGGCCAGCCGTTCGTGATGCTGGGGCCGCGCAACAACCACGGTGCGCTTGAGCCGTTTTCGCTGGCCGAGCCGGAAGAACGCCTGGCTGCCCACCTGGGGCCCAGGCGGGTGCTGGAAGGCTGGATGGAAGCCTACGAGCAGGGGGTGCGGCGGCGCCGTCACGAGCGGCCTGCTTCGTCGCCCGAATTGCTCGATGCGGCATACGGCACAGGCACGGTGGAATATCTGCGTACCCGGGGCGGATATGGCGTTACGCTGGAGTGCGGCCAGCACGACGATCCGCACGCTCCCGCGGTGGCTTATCAGGCGATCCGGCAAACCCTGGCCTTGCTTGAAATGGCACCGCTGCCCTTGGCGCCGCCACGCAAGGATTTCCAGATACTGCACCTGATGGATGTGATCGACCGCGATCATGCCGATGATGAGTTCGCGCGCGCCTGGGCGAGTTTCGATCCGGTCGAGCAAGGTCAGCTCATCGGCCGCCGGCATGCGGGCCAGGAAGTTCGGGCGCCGAGCGACGGTTTTGTGGTTTTCCCCAACCCGGAAGCCTTGCCGGGCAACGAGTGGTTTTATTTTGCCGTCGCGAGCGATCGGGTTTTGCGAACCTAGGCTGCGGAGTGCCCTCAGGGCGCGTCATGAAACAACAGATCAAGGGCATAGCGCCGGCCTGATCGTACGCGGCTGACGCCGTGTTTCAGCGTTACGCGGTAGATGCCGCAGGCTCCCTGAAATGGCCGGTCATGCACCGCAATCACGGCCGCATCGCCCTGGCGCAGGGACAAGACAATAGGGCGCGATTGCATGCGCGGACGCTGTTCGGTCATGACGAGTTCGCCGCCGGTAAAGTCGCGTTTCGGTTCCGATAGCAGGATGACGGCTTGCAAGGGAAACACCAGTGTGCCGTTTGCATTCCGATGCAGTGCTTCGTAATCGCCTTCGCCATGACGCGACAAGGCGGACAAGGAACGGGTTTGTCCCGCCCGACGGCACTGGTCCAGCCATGCCTGCAGATGAGCCGGATAGACTCCGGCATGTCCCATTGCCGTCTTCCAGCGATTGGCAATGGGCGCCAATTGTTCGTAGAGATACTCGCGCAAAGTGCGGACCGGCTCGGGCAGGGCTGGATCGAAGTAGTATTTCTCCTCCAGGCTTAAGCCCTCGGCTGCCGGTCCGGGGCGGGCGCGCAAAGAATGAGCGCGCTCGTACAGGCTGCTCAGGTTCAGGCACTCTTCAGCGGTCAGCAAGCCGGGAATGACGGCGCTGCCCTGCTTGTCCAGTTCGGACGATAGTTGCGCGCAGTGGTACATACAGGCCTAAGCCGCCTTGCGAAAGGTGAGGTTGATGCGTTGGGCGCCCAGTAAAGGATGGTCCGCTTCTTTGAGCGGCATCACGCCGTGGTAGCGCATGCGATCGACTCCGCCCCACACGGCCACGTCGCCGTGAAAGAGCGGCACGCGTGCGGCCCTGTCGCCGCGCTCATGTCCGCCGAAAAGAAAGACAGCGGGAATTCCCAGCGATACCGAAACGATGGGCGCTTCGAGATCTTTTTCATTCTTGTCCTGGTGCAGCGACAGGCGCGTTCCGGGCAGATAGCGATTGATGAGGCATGCATCCGGTTCGAAATCGGCGAATCCCGCTTCCGTCGCGGCAGTGCGCGCCAGGCGCAGGAAAGAGTCGGGCATCGGCGGCCAGGCCTGCCGGGACTCAGGGTCTTGCCGCGTGTAACGATATCCATGCCGGTCGCTGGCCCAGCCCATCGCCCCGCAGTTGGTCAGCGCGACCGACATGAGGTATCCGCCCGGTGTCACCATATGGCGAAATGGCGAGGATTTTTGAATGGTCTCCAGCGCTGACAGCAAATCGGGCGCGCATGGCACGGCGAAGCCGCGCAACACACAGGCCTGCCTGCCCATGCACTCGGTGCCGGAAAGGGTGGAGTCGAATTCGAATAGATCAAGTGTCACGAACGGCCTCACCGCGCGTCATGGAAAATAATGCCGAGTGTATGGCGCCGTCCCGACAGCACCCGGCTTACACCGTGACGCATCGCAAGTCGGCTGATGCCGCGTTTTCCGGGCACCGGCCGGGTGTTGACGGTAAATATTACGGCGTCTCCCTGGTCCAGGGCGACGATATCGGCGCGAGCGGGCCGGCTTGACGATTGGGCGGTCATGACGAATTCGCCGCCCTCGAAGTCTTCGCCCGGTTGCGATAACAGAATCGCCACTTGTATGGGAAACACGTGTTCGCCGTACAAATCCTGATGCAGGCAATTGTAATCGTCCGGGCCGTATTCCAGAAGCAGCGGCGTCGGGCGAGTCTGGCCCGCCTCGTGGCAGCGTCGGATGAAGTCCGTATGCGCATCGGGGAAGCGTACTGCAATGCGCATGGCTTCGTTCCAACGATTGGCGATCGGCACGAGATGCGGGTAGATGGCCGAGCGCAGCCGGGCTATTGGCTCAGGCAGCGGATAACGGAAATACTTGTATTCGCCGCGGCCGAATCCATGGCGGCTCATCACGATGCGGGATCGATACAGGGCGTCGTTCGGATACAGCGCGGCCACCGCCCGGCACTCCGCAGGCGTCAACAACCGGGGCAGCACCGCATTGCCGTATTGATCCAGCGAATGCGCCGCGGCATTCCAGTCGAGAGCATTGATGCGCAGCTTTATGTCATTGGGCTGTGCGGCGGAAAATGCTTCGTCGGCGGCCTGCCCTGCGGGAATCGCTTGCAGTGCCTGCCGTTCAGAAAAGGTTTGGGCCGTTGTGATGTTCAGGATGGAGCTCCGTTGAAATCTGTTCCGAGTGCCATACAGTCTACGGAAATGGCCGGCGGTCGACACCCCGTCTCTTGCTGCCGAATTTTCGCTTTATTATGCTACCGTACGATTTTTCCAGGGCCTTCTCTGGCCGGACTTATTTCCTTCCATGACATGTCTTCTCGCTCCGTAGCCGTAATAGGCGGTGGGCCCGCCGGTTTGATGGCGGCCGAAACACTGGCCCGGGCCGGCGTGCGTGTCGATATCTACGATGCGATGCCTTCAGTGGGCCGCAAGTTCTTGCTCGCCGGCCGCGGCGGTTTGAACCTGACGCATAGCGAATCGGATGCCGCATTCAGATCGAGGTTCGGCGACAGTGCGCCGCACGTGTCGGCATGGCTGGACCAGTTCGACGCCACCGCTTTGCGGCAATGGGCGCATGATCTGGGGATAGAAACCTTTGTCGGATCGTCGGGCCGCGTGTTTCCCAAAGAGATGAAGGCAGCTCCCTTACTGAGGGCTTGGCTGCAGAGGCTGCGCGCCGGCGGTGCAGCGGTGCATGCGCGGCATGTCTGGCGCGGCTGGGCCGATGATGGCGCCCTGATACTGGATACGCCCCAGGGTATCGTGACACGCCGTGCGGAAGCGGTGGTGCTGGCCTTGGGCGGAGCCAGTTGGGCGCGGCTCGGGTCGGACGGAGCCTGGCAGGCGCCGCTGGCGCAGAAAGGGGTTTCCGTGGCGCCCCTGCTGCCTGCCAATGGCGGTTTTGTGGCGGACTGGAGCCCTTATTTTGCCGAACGGTTTGCCGGCCAGCCACTGAAGTCGATTGCCATGGCACCGGGCGGCTTCGGCATGCGCCGCGGCGAGTGCATGGTAACGGCCGATGGCCTGGAAGGCGGGCTGATCTACGCCTGGTCGGCAACATTGCGCGCCACGGTGCTGGCCAAAGAGGCCGCGGTATTGCACATTGACTTGCTGCCGGGGCGCGATCCGGCTCAGGTGCTGGCTGAAGTGGCCCGGCCGCGCGGAGCGAGATCCTGGTCCAGCCATCTTGGCAGCCGCCTGGGCTTGCGCGGCGTCAAGGTCGGTTTGCTGCGTGAATGCCTGCCCAGAACGGCCTTTGATCATCCCGGAACTCTGGCGCAGGCCATCAAGTGTTTGCCGGTGCGGCTGCACGGCATGCGCCCCTTGGACGAGGCGATCAGCACGGCCGGCGGCGTGAAGTTCGATGGAGTGAACCGGGACTCCATGTTGCTGGCTTTACCGGGCGTATTTTGCGCGGGCGAGATGCTCGACTGGGAAGCCCCGACCGGCGGCTATCTGTTGACCGCCTGTTTTGCCAGCGGCCGCGCGGCGGGTCTGGGCGTATTGCGTTGGCTGGGAATCCCGCCGGATCAATGATTGCTTGGTAATTACCGAAGGAATCTGCTCTCCAGGTCGCGCATGTGTGCATCGCCTTGCAGGGCAATGATCTCCTTGACCGAAGGAAGGGTCTTGTCCGCTTCCCGGATGCCGCCATCGCGGCGAATCTGGGCGAATACGGCTCGCATTGCCCCCACTGCGGCACGGATGGCATGATTTCCGTAGATCACGATGCCAACCTTGCCCAGTGCCGCAATATCGGCTTCCGTGAGCTGTGGGTAGGCGGTGGGCACCAGCACCAGGGGAATCTTGCCCGGCCATGCCTGGATGAAAGCCAGTATCTCGTCAGGGGTCTGCTGCTTTGAATGAATCAGGATCGCATCGGCGCCGGCTTCTTCATAGGCAAGGCCACGTTTGAGTGCCTCTTCCTGGCCCAGGCCGGCGATCAGCGCCTCGACTCGCGCTATCACCGCGAAATCCTTGTCTTTGCGTGCAGCGATCGCGCAGGCGATCTTGCCCTGGAATTCGGCGACGCGCACCAGTTCCTGGCGCCCCTCCGCGCGCAGGCTGGTGTCCTTCGGAAAAGTCTTGTCCTCCATGACAATAGCGGAGGCCCCGGCCGCTTCATACTGCGGAACAATGTAGCCGACAGTCACAGCGTTGCCAAAGCCCGTATCGATGTCGGCAATCAGGGGGATCGACACCACGGAGGCTATGGCGCGCATCATCTCCAGATGGGTTGCCATGGAAAGGATGCTGGCATCCGGCAGGGCATAGCTGGCGGAGAGCTCGAAGCCGCTGCCCCAGATACCGTCAAAGCCGGCCTCCTCGGCCAATTTCGCCGCAAGAGGGTTGTGCGCCGACATTGCCGTGAAAAGCCTGCCGTTGGACAAAGCGGCGCGCAGGGCCTGGTTCTTGGTTATTGCGATTTCTCCTGTTTATCGACAGCGTGCCGTGGATTAAAACATGACCCATGCCTAGTGTGCCGTCTGGCTGATTTGAATATACGAACTAGGCAAACAGAGTGCCAGGCATTAGTGGTTAACCCCATTATGAAAATGAATTTTCTTAATTTATCATTCGTGTAAATTAAATTACATAAACCAAAGCAAGGGTTTTCATACGCCATGGCTTCAACCCCCTTGACGATTGCGGATCGCGTTCTAAAGACTTCCGCCACAATGAGCAGCACGCAAAGGCGCATGGCCGATTACGTGCTATCCCATCAGTTCAAGGTCGCCACCATGACGATCGACGAGTTTGCGCGTGCTGTCGAGGTATCGGTGGCCACGGCAAACCGCTTTGCGCGGCATCTGGGCTTGCAGGGCTACCCGCATTTTCGCGCCGAACTGGCACGTGGGTTCCAGGCGGCTTTGGCACCCATCGAAAAGCTGCGCTCCGAACTGGCGCATCCAGCCGGGGTGGCCGAGGTCTTTTTGGCATCGCTGCAGGAAGACATCCATAATTTCCAGGAAACCCAGGCCAAGCTCGACCCCAAGGTCTGCGAGCGCGCTGTCGACCTGATCCTATCGGCCGAACGGATATTCACGGTCGGATTCGGCGGCAGCGGCTTTCTGGCGGCCCTGTTGCAAAGGGGCTTGTGCACGTCTTGCGATTACGTCGAATGCCTGGCTACCGCCGGCGGCGCCTCGCATGCGGCCCGCCGGATGTCCCGGTTGACGTCCAGGGATCTGGTCATTGCGATCACTTTTCCGCGGTACTTGACCGATACCGTGTCCTTGGGGCGTGCCGCGAAGAAAGCGGGCGCCTCGTTACTGCTGTTGACCGACCGGCCGACATCGCCTCTTGCGCCGGATGCTTCTGTCGTGTTGTATGCCGGCAGCGAGCGCCGTTTCAGCGCCACCTCCGAAACGGCGGCGCTGGGTTTGGTGGAAGCCCTGTGCGCCGCCACCGCATACAAGGCGAAAGATACTCTTGAGTCCGCCACCGGTTTGGCGGTGTCGGTCATGCCCTGGCTGGTATTCGAAGGAGATTCAAATGGTTAAGCCCGTACTGGCCATTCACGGCGGTGCCGGCGCCCTGTCGCGCGCGGTCATGTCCAGCGAGGCCGAACGCCAATATCGCGCGGCGCTCGATGGCATTCTGCGTGCGGCCCACGCTGTGCTGGCCAAAGGGGGCGGCGCGCTGGATTGCGTGGCCCAGGCGGTTTGCCTGCTTGAAGATTGCCCTTTGTTCAATGCGGGCAAGGGGGCGGTGTTCACCAGCGCTGGCACGCACGAGCTCGATGCCGCGATTATGGATGGCGCCTCGCTCAACAGCGGTGCGGTTGCCAATGTGGAACACATCAAGCATCCGGTATTGGCCGCACGGGCGGTGCTGGAGCATAGCAACCACGTTTTCTTTGTAAGCCGGGGCGCCGAAGATTTTGCGCTTTCGCAAGGCCTTGAAATGGTCGAGAATCATTATTTTTCCACGCCGCAACGCAGGGAACAGTGGCTGCGCGTCGTAAACGAATTTCCAGGCCAGGCGGTTCTGGACCACGATGCGGCTCGGGTTCAGGCCCAAGCCGAGGCGCCGCTCGATCCCGATCGCAAGTTCGGCACGGTGGGCGCTGTGGCGATTGATGTCCGTGGCAATCTGGCCGCCGCCACCTCGACCGGGGGGGTCACCAACAAGCAGATCGGTCGCGTGGGCGATGCGCCGATTATCGGCGCGGGCTGTTACGCGGCCAATCGCACGGCCGCCGTTTCCACGACCGGCACGGGGGAAATGTTCATCCGTGTCGTTGCGGCCTACGATGTGGCCGCCCTGATGGACTACGCGGGCTTGAGCCTTGAACAGGCGGCCGAGAAGGTCGTGCATGAAAAGCTGGTGGCCATTCAGGGCCAGGGCGGGCTGATCGCCGTGGACGGCAAGGGTAATGTAACGATGCCGTTCAATACCGAGGGAATGTACCGCGGCTATCTGCGACAGGGCGAAGAACCCTTCGTCGCGATTTACAGGTAGCCGTGGCCATGAGCGCCGACGCTGTGCAGGGCACCTTGGTTCAATCCGGTACGGGCGGCGACTTTCCCGATAACCGGGTGTTGCAGGTCAACGATCTGAGCGTGGAGTTCGTCTCGCCTCAACGGACTGTCCAGGCTGTCAACAAGCTGAGCTTTCATGTTGATTTCGGAGAGACGCTGGCTATCGTCGGTGAGTCCGGGTCGGGCAAGTCGGTGACGTCCCTGGCGCTGATGCGCCTGGTCGAGCATGGCGGCGGCAGGATTACAGGCGGCTCTTTATTATTGCGGCGGCGCAATTCGGCTGTGCTCGATCTTGTGTCGGCCAGCCCGGCGATCTTGCGCACCGCTCGCGGCGCGGACATGGCGATGATTTTCCAGGAGCCCATGACCTCTCTTAATCCGGTATTTGCGGTTGGCGAGCAAATTGCCGAATCGATACGTCTGCACCAGGGCATGGATGCGGCGGCAGCCAATGCGGAGGCGCTGCGCATGCTCGAGCGGGTACGGATTCCCGAGGCCCGTTCGGTGCTGGGTCGTTACCCGCATCAGTTGTCGGGAGGAATGCGCCAGCGGGTCATGATCGCCATGGCCCTGGCCTGCAAGCCGGCTTTGTTGATTGCCGACGAGCCCACGACGGCGCTCGACGTGACCATCCAGGCGCAGATATTGCAACTGATACGCGAGCTGCAGCAAGAGATGCGCATGGGAGTGATATTCATCACCCACGACATGGGGGTGGTGGCCGAAGTGGCGCATCGCGTTCTGGTGATGTATCGCGGCGATAAAGTCGAACAGGGCATTTCCGAGACTATTTTTTCCGCGCCGGCGCACCTCTATACCAGGGCGCTGCTGGCGGCAGTGCCGCGCCTGGGCGCCATGAACGGCACCGATTCCCCTGCGCCGTTTCCATTGTTGAATATTGAGTCGCAGGCGGGTCTTGAACCTGAACTCAAACCGGCCGGTGACACAGCCGCGCAGCCTGGTTCGGATCAAAGGCCGGCGGAGCCGACAGGTGCTGTCGACAAGGCCGTTCCGGTTCTGTCGGTGCGCAACCTGGTTACGCGTTTCGACGTGCGTGGCGGCCTGTTCGGCCGCGTGCAGCGCCGGGTGCATGCGGTCGAACAGGTGAGCTTCGATCTGTTCCCGGGCGAAACCCTGGCCTTGGTAGGCGAATCAGGCTGCGGCAAATCAACGACTGGCCGTTCGCTGTTGCGTCTGGTGGAAACCCAGCAGGGCTCGATCACATTCAATGGCCGTCAGATCGACCATCTTGAAGGTTCGGAATTACAAGCCTTGCGGCGCAATATCCAGTTTATTTTCCAGGATCCGTTTGCGTCGCTGGATCCACGCCTTACGGTGGGATTCTCCATTATGGAGCCCTTGCTGATCCATAAGGTTGCCACGCGCGGCCAGGCGCAGGCCACGGTCGAGCGCCTGATGCGCAGGGTCGGTTTGCCGCCCGAGATGGCGCATCGGTACCCGCATGAGTTTTCGGGTGGTCAGCGCCAGCGCATCTGCATCGCCCGGGCATTAGCCTTGAATCCGAAGGTTGTGATTGCCGATGAGTCAGTCTCCGCTCTGGATGTCTCCATACAGGCGCAGATCGTGAATTTGCTGATCGAGCTCCAGAACGAGCTGGGCATTGCGTTCCTGTTTATTTCGCACGATATGGCGGTGGTCGAACGCATCAGCCATCGCGTCGCGGTGATGTACATGGGGCAGATTGTCGAGATAGGGCCGCGTCGGGCCATTTTCGAAAATCCTCAACATGCCTACACGAAAAAACTGATGTCGGCAGTGCCTATTGCCGATCCCGGCCGCCGCCATATGTCGCACACCTTGTTGACCGGAGAGATCCCGAGCCCCATACGCAAGGTGGGCGACGAACCCGTGGTCATGCCGCTGGTGCAGTTCGGGCCAGACCATTTTGTTGCTCGCCACGAAGTGGGCGGGAGTTGTTCATAAAAAGAGGGCCATCCCCTTTTGTCATTTTTTGATAAACGCTCTGGAGGAGTTGTGATGATGAAAAAATTTACACCGACTGGCTTGATCGCCGCGGCGGCGCTGGCATTTGGCGTATTCAACGCCCCTGCCGCGCTGGCATCGAAAGACGTGACCGTAGCGGTGCCGATTGCGGTCGATTCGCTGGATCCCTATAACACGAACAGCACATTGAGCATGGCCGTGGGTAAATCCTATTACGAGGGGCTGTTCGCCTTCGACAAGGATTTGAAAATCGTCAATCTGCTGGCCACCGGCTACGACGTGAGTGCCGATGGGCTGGTCTACACCATCAAGCTGAAGCATGGTGTCAAGTTCCAGGACGGCACCGATTTCAACGCCGAAGCGGTCAAAGTGAATATCGACCGGGTAATGGACAAGGCCAATCACTTGGCTCGCTTCAACCAATTCAACCGCATTAAAAGCGTTGAGGCCGTCGATCCCTACACTGTCAAGTTCACGCTTACCGAACCGTTTTCACCGTTCATCAATTCGCTGGCGCATCCGTCGGCCATGATGATTTCGCCAGCGGCGCTCAAGAAGTACGGCAAGGACATTGCCTTTCATCCGGTGGGCACTGGTCCCTTCGAATTCGTGGACTGGAAGCCGTCCGAATACCTGAAGGTCAAGAAGTTCGCCGGCTATTGGGACAAAAGCTATCCGAAAATCGACAACTTGACGTTCCGCACGGTAACCGACAACAACACGCGCGCCGCTGTCATCCAGACGGGCGAGGCTCAGTTCGTCTACCCGGTGCCTTATGAGCAGGCGATCATCCTGAAGAAAAATCCCAAGTTGACGGTGACGGACAGCCCATCGATCTCGGTGAAATACCTGTCGTTCAATATGCTGCAAAAGCCGTTCGACAACCTCAAGGTGCGCGAGGCGATCAACTACGCCATCAACAAAAATGCCTTGATCAAAGTGGCCTTTGGCGGCTACGGCGGCCCGATGGAAGGCGTCGTTCCTGAAAGCGTGGATTACGGCGTGAAAATGAAACCGTGGCCTTATGACCCGGCCAAGGCTCGCGAGCTGCTGAAAGAGGCGGGTTATCCGAAGGGCTTCACAAGCACCTTGTGGTCGGCCTATAACGATGGCACATCGGTCAAGGTGGTCCAGTTCGTGCAGCAGCAACTGGCGCAAGTCGGCATCAAGGTGTCGCTCCAGGTGCTCGAGTCGGGGCAGCGCGTGCAGCAGGTGCAGTCGGTGCAGAATCCCAAGGATGCCCAGGTACGCATATTGTATGCGGGGTGGTCTTCGTCGACCGGCGAGGCCGATTGGGCGCTGCGGCCTCTGTTCGATTCCAGCGCATGGCCTCCGGTATTGAACAACACGGCCTATTACAAGAATCCCGCCGTCGATGCCGATATCGCCAAAGCACTGGTCATCACCGACCGCAAGCAAAAAGCGGCCATCTACAAGGATGCTCAGGAAAAGATCTGGAAGGACGCGCCCTGGGCCTTCCTGGCCATCCCCAGCAATATATCGGCTCAAAGCAAGAACCTGACCGGGATGTACACCATGCCTGATGGTTCATTCGAGTTCCGCGGTATTGATCTGAAACAATAGTCACTGCGATACGTGTACGGGATTGATTCCCGTACACAGAGACCAAGATGCTTATTTATATAGTCAAACGGACTCTGGGCATGCTGCCAACTTTGTTGTTGGTTGCGCTGGTGGTGTTTTTGTTCGTTCGTATGCTGCCCGGCGATCCGGCCCGACTGGCGGCTGGCCAGGACGCCGATCAGGAAACCGTTAACCTGGTTCGCCAGGAACTGGGGCTGGACAAGCCCTTGCCGGTACAGTTCGTCAGGTATTTCGACAATCTGCTGCACGGCGATCTGGGTACTTCATTGCGTACGAAGCGTCCGGTGGCCACGGTGATTGCCGAACGTTTCATGCCTACCCTGTGGCTGACGATACTCAGCATGGCCTGGTCCGTTATTTTCGGAATGGTGATCGGTATTGTGTCGTCGGTATGGCGCAACCGCTGGCCCGATCGATTGTGCATGACCCTGGCGGTATCGGGTATTTCATTTCCAGCCTTTGCGCTGGGCATGATGCTGATGCAGATATTCTCGGTGCAACTGGGCTGGCTTCCCACGGTAGGCGCTTCCAGTCCTAGCCATTACATTTTGCCGTCGATCACTTTGGGCGCGGCCGTGGCCTCGGTGATGGCGCGGTTTACGCGGGCTTCGTTTATCGAGGTCATGCAGGAAGACTATGTGCGCACCGCCCGAGCAAAGGGCCTGTCCGAAACCCTGGTGGTGATCAAGCACACTTTGCGCAATGCCATGATTCCGGTGGTTACCATGATGGGCCTGCAGTTCGGTTTCCTGCTGGGCGGATCCATAGTCGTGGAGGTGGTGTTCAGTTGGCCAGGCATGGGCAGCCTGCTGATCGACGCGGTAACCATGCGCGACTACCCGGTCATACAAGGGCTGGTGTTGCTGTTTTCCTTTGAATTCATATTGATTAATTTAGTCGTGGATGTGCTGTACGGCGTTATTAATCCGAGCATTCGGTACAAGTGAGGCCAATGATGAGCACGATTGTTCAGAAAGATATTCTGGCCCCGCCGCCGATATCCAATACCGTCAGGACTCCCTGGTCCGAATGCTGGCGGAAATTTCGCAAGCAGAAATTGGCCGTGGCGGCGGGCATGTTCTTGGTGCTGCTGATCCTGGTGGCGATCGTTGCTCCGTGGATCGTTCCCTACGATGCGGAAAACTTTTTCGATTACGATTTTCTTAATGCCGGACCGTCGGCCTTGCATTGGCTGGGGGTGGACTCCCTGGGGCGCGATATTTTCAGCCGCATCCTGATGGGTTCGCGGATTTCGCTTGCGGCCGGCTTTCTTTCGGTCGCGCTGGGCGGCGTCGTCGGCACCTTCCTCGGCCTGATGGCGGGCTACTATGAAGGGTGGTGGGAACGCATCACTATGCGTATTGCGGATGTGCTTCTGGCGTTTCCCGGAATTCTTCTGGCGATCGGCGTGGTGGCGGCCATGGGTTCGAGCATGGCCAATGTGATTGTCGCGGTGGCCGTTTTCAGCGTTCCGGCGTTTGCGCGGCTGGTGCGCGGCAATACCCTGTCGATCAAGCACATGACCTATGTAGAGGCCGTGCGCAGTGTCGGGGCGTCGGACTGGACCATTATTTTCCGTCACATCCTGCCCGGCACGATTTCGCCTATTGTCGTGTATGGAACAATGCGCGTGGGCACGTCGATCATCACGGCGGCCAGCCTGTCGTTCCTGGGACTGGGCGCCCAGCCCCCCACCCCTGAATGGGGCGCCATGCTCAATGAGGCCCGCTCCGATATGGTGCTGGCTCCCCATGTGGCCATTTTCCCGGCGCTCGCCATTTTCTTTACGGTGCTGGCTTTTAATCTCCTGGGCGATGGCCTGCGCGATGCGCTCGACCCCAAGCTCGATACATGAAACTCAGCAGGAAATTCGGTAAAAACATGAAAACAGGTGCGCCCCGCGTCGGGGTATTGCAGGCAGGTCCCTTGAATTTGATTTCGGATGTGGCCGGCGTCACGGTGGGCCATGCGACGCTGGCCGACGCCGCGGTGCAAACCGGGGTAACGGTGATCAGGCCGCACCCCGGCGATATGTTCAGGGACAAGGTTCCCGCCGCCGCGACCGTCTTGAATGGTTTTGCGAAAAGCGTAGGCCTTTTGCAACTGGGCGAACTGGGCGTGCTGGAAACACCGATTGCCTTGACCAATACATTTGGCGTGGCCTCCGTGGCACAGGCCCAGATCCGTCAGGCCATTGCCGCCAATCCCGAAATTGGCCGGGAGCTGCCTACGGTCAACCCCCTGGTATTCGAATGCAACGATGGCTATCTTAACGATATCCAGGCAATGGCCGTGGCCGAACGCGATTACCTGGCTGCCTGCCATTGTGCTCAATCCGGTTTCGAACAAGGAGCGGTGGGTGCCGGGCGCGGGATGTCGTGTTTCCAGCTTAAGGGCGGTATAGGCTCGGCCTCGCGCTTGACCCGTCCGATTAAAGAAATGGATGCCGCCTATACCGTGGGCACGCTGGTGCTCGCCAATTTCGGCAAGCTGCCCATGCTGACCGTGGCAGGGCAGGCGGTCGGCCGGACTTTGCAAGCGGCCGCCGATCAATACGACGATAGCCCTGAAAAAGGGTCAATCATTCTCATCGTGGCTACCGATGCTCCGCTCGATGCGCGGCAGTTGCGCCGCCTGTCCCTGCGTGCCGGGGTGGGCCTGGCCCGGACGGGCTCGGTCTTCGGTCATGGCAGCGGTGATCTGGCCCTGGCTTTTTCCACCTCCTATACCGTTCCCCATACACCCGAACGGGGCATGCCCGGCGTGCCCATGCTGCACGATGTCTTGCTGGATCCCTTGTTCCAGGCCTGTGCGGAAGCCGTGGAACAGGCCATCCTGAATGCCTTATGGAGCGCCGCGTCGGTAACAGGGCGAGACGGCAATAGGCGTTTGGGTATCACTGAATTCATTCCCGATTGGCCGCATTGGCTGGCGCAGACACAGCAGACACAGATACAGGGTCAGACATGAGAATCTTGGTTTCAACGGATATTGAAGGAGTGGCCGGTGTGTTTCATGCCGAGCAAACACGGCCCGGCAATCCCGAATATGAACGGGCGCGCTTGTGGATGACTCAGGAAGCCAACGCGGCAGCCCTGGGAGCCTTCGAAGGCGGGGCAAGCGAGGTGCTGGTCAACGATTCACATGGGAATTTCCGCAACCTGCTGCCCGACCATCTGGATGCGCGGGTACGCTGCATACAGGGCAAGCCGCGTTATCTGGGCATGATGGCGGGCCTTGAGCAGGGCTGCGATGCCGTGTTCATGATCGGCTACCATTCCAGGGCGCAGGGCCGGGGCATCTTGGCCCATACCATCAGCAGCTTTGCGTTTGCCCGCGTCGTCATCAACGATCTCGAATTGGGTGAACCGGGTTTGTACGCGGCCCTGGCCGGCGAATACGGAGTGCCTGTGGCGCTGGGCACGGGCGATAACCGCTTCATCGAAGAAAATACCGATCTGCTTGCGACGGCCTCGTGGTTCCAGACCAAAGAGGCTTTCGGCTTGAACAGTGGGTGCAGCCTGACTCCAGCCGCCGCCCAGGCGGCGATACGCTTGGCGGCCAAACAAGCCATGCCGCGCATCGCAAGCCTCAAGCCGTTCGTGATCGCGCCGCCGATCAATTGTGTGCTGACCGTGACCTCGAGCGGCATGGCCGACCTCTTCTGCCAACTGCCGTCCATCGAACGCGTAAGCGGTGTGGTGGTTCGATTCAATACCGATAAGGTCGAATCGGCCGTTCGCACGCTGAACAGCCTCTCGGCCATGTCGACAATGTTGCGTTAATGGCATGTCCCGGGGGCGCTATGGCCGCGCCAGGTCAACGATGCTTTTGCCGCTATCGACTTCGGCGCGTTTGTCTATTTCGTGCCGAGCTTTTTTCTTGGCGAATGCCGGCACGTTAAGAATGTGCTGACGCGGAATAAAACAGACGCATGGACGGTGGTCGTGGCCCCGCTATTGGTAACAAAGGAAGGGAACGCGGCCCAACTCCCTTTTTCATTTTAGCGGAATCAGTCCCGGTTTATGCAGAATAATTTCCTTAAGTAGGTCGACGACGGGTGCAAGCGTATCTGCCGGGCCTTCGATCAGATGGGCGCTGCATAGCCGGAGCGTGGGCAGGTCGGGTGTGACTTTGATGGGCGCAGGAAGAATGCTTGTCTCGTTCGACAGTGCGAAGCATACCGGCAAGATGCTCCATGCGAGGCTTGCATTGGTGAGCCTTAATACCATCGCAAGACTGTTGCATATGCTGAAGGGTGGAATTGGCTGGTTGCTGGCCTCGAACCATCGCACCATGATCCGATTCAGCGGCGAATTGAAAGGTAGGGTCATCAAGCGCCGGTCGACCAGCTCGGCTGCGGTAATAGGTGCGTCCGATTCGCGCTGATGCGTATTTCCGAACCAGGCGAGCGGGCAATTCGCCAGCGGATGAACCCTTACATGCGGTTCCATGGGCGTCTCTGCCATGAAAGCCATGTCGAGCAATTTCGCATTCAATAATTCGGCAAGGCTTGTACTGTCCCTGATCGTCAATTCGACCCGCAGGTTGGGGTAGATCGTCTCCAGTTTCGACAGCAGTTCCGGCAGGCAGCTAATGGCGAAAGTGTCGGAAGCTCCCAGGCGCAGCAGGCCTTGGAGCGGATCGCGCGTGCGCGTGCGCCGGTCCATCTCGTCCAGCGTTCTCATCAGGCGCTCGACATACTGATAGAAAATGCTGCCTTCCGTCGTCAGCTCGCCTTTTCCGCCCGATCGTCGCAATAAGGGGTATCCAACGATGGACTCAAGTTCGCGGATGCGTAGCGAGATCGTCGGCTGCGTCACATTGAGATGATCGGCCGCGGCCTGAAAGGTGCCGAGATTCACGATACAGCGCAGCGCATCGAGCTGGATGAGGGTATATCGCCGCATAAGAGAATCCTATATTTTCTGGGCAAAACATTTATTTGATTGCCTGATGCTAACCGAATAAGATCAATCAGTTAACTAAAAAGGAGGAGAGCATGCGGGCTCAAACTGCGCAGGCGCTGGCGCCCGCCCCTATCGATGCTGTCCGTCTTGAGCTAGTCAAGAATTCGATCGGTTCGATCGTGGACGAAATGGTGCTGACAGTCGTGCGCATTGCGTACTCGTCCATCATGAAGGACACCATGGACTTGTCCAGCGCCTTCTGTGACTGCAAGGGCCGGCTAATCGCGCAAGGCCTGAGCCTGCCACTGCACCTGGGATCCATCCCCGACGCGATGGACGCGGTGCTTGCCGAATATGGCGCTACGCTCTCGCCCGGCGATATTGTAGTTACCAATGATCCGTATCAGGGCGGCATGCATCTGCCCGACATCTTCATGTTCAAGCCGGTGTTTATCGGCACGCATCTGCTTGGTTACGGCGTGCTGGTCGCGCACCATAACGATATGGGTGGGCGCGTGCCCGGCTCCAGCGCGGCCGATTCCACCGAGATCTTCCAGGAAGGCCTGCAGATTCCGATGCTCAAGCTTTATGACAAGGGCATGGTCAACATGACGCTGCTGAAGATAATCGCTCGTAACGTGCGCGTGCCCGACGTTATCCTGGGCGACTTGCGTGCGCAAGAGGCGGCTTGCCGGATCGCCGAGCGCGGCATGCAGGAACTGGCGCAGCGCTACGGGGTGGAAGAGCTCGAGCGCTGTTTCGACGCATTGCTCGATTATTCGGAACGAGAGTGCCGTCGAACCATTGCGGCGATACCCGACGGTGCCTATTCCTACACCGATTTTCTCGACGATGACGGTATCGATCCGGATCAGCCGGTCCAGGTGACAGTCACGCTGCACATTGCGGGTGATGCGCTGACTGCCGATCTGACCGGCAGTTCGCCACAGGTGCGCGGCGCGATCAATTCGACATTGTCGTTCGCCAAATCGGCGATCTACTTTGCGATCCGTTCGATCATGGATTCTGACGCGCCCAATAATGCAGGTTTCATGCGGCCGATCGCCGTCACGGCGCCCGACGACTGCCTGTTCAATCCGAGACGACCCGGCGCTGTGGCCGCGCGCGGCGTCAGCGGGTTCCGGTTGATCGATGCAACTTTCGGAGCGCTTGCCCAGGCGGTTCCGCTCAAGCCGCGTGCCGCGGGAGAGGGCGGTACCACCAGCTACAGCATTGGCGGTTACGACGCACACGGAAAATTCGTGCTGTTCCGCGAGGCCGTAATGGGCGCCTGGGGCGGCGGCTTTCATCGCGAAGGGGTGGACGGGGTGGCAAACCCGGCCGCCAATATCAGCAATGCGCCCATCGAAATGGTCGAAAACACTGCGCCGATCCGTATCGAGCGCTACGAACTCGTTACCGACAGCGGGGGGCCGGGCACTTGGCGCGGTGGGCTTGCGATCGAACGGCAGTTGCGTTTTCTTGGACAACGGGCGACGTTTCAGCTGCGTTCGGATCGGCGCCGATACCCGCCGTTCGGGCTCGCGGCGGGTCAACCCGGAACATCATCGAACAATTTGCTGGAAGAAGATGGCGCTTGGCGGCAGATTGCCACGAAGTTCACACGTTCGCTCGCGTCTGGCCAGGGCTTTCGCCATCGCACGGCGGGCGGCGGCGGCTATGGCGATCCGCTCGAACGCGACGTTGCCGCCGTCTTGTTCGACGTGCGCAACGGCAAGGTATCCATCGAAGCGGCCAAAAGTGCATATGGTGTTGTCATCCGCGATACACCGTGGCGAGTCGATGAAGCGGCGACCAGTGAGGCGCGGCGCGCTCTGCATGCTGTTCGTGACATGCAAGGCGTTCAACAATGAACCAGGCCCAGCCATTGAGAGTGGGCGCCGATATCGGCGGAACCTTCACCGACTTGGTCTTTGCGTGCCCAGACGGAAGTCTGCACAAGCGTAAGGTGCCGTCGACGCCCGCTGACTATTCAAGAGCGATCATCGATGGAATTTCGGCGTTCTGTACCGAATATCGACTATCGCCTGCGAAAATTGGCGAAGTGGTGCATGCGACCACGGTGGCGACCAACGCCATTCTCGAGCGCAAGGGCGCCCGGACGGCGTTGTTGACCACGGAGGGTTTTCGCGATGTGCTTGAGTTGCGCCGCATCCGCATTCCGATGTCGTACGACCTTGGCTGGCAGAAGCCGCCGCCGCTGGTCGAGCGCGAACTGCGGCTTGGCGTGAGCGAGCGGCTCGATGCCCAGGGCGCCGTTCTGGTTGCGCTCAGCACGGCTGACCTGGCGCCGCTTGTCGCGCAGTTGCGCGCTCATGAAGTCGAAGCCATTGCCGTCTGTTTTCTGCACTCATACCGTAATGCAAATCATGAAAAAGCGGTTGGCAAGTATCTGGGCGAACATCTGCCTGGAGTATACGTTTCGCTGTCACACGAAGTATTGCCGGAGATTCTCGAGTTCGAGCGTACCAGTACGACGGTCGTCAATGCCTATGTGGCGCCGCTGATTGCCCGCTATCTAACGATTCTGCGCAGCCGCCTTGACGATCTGGGCAGCAAGGCGCCAATTCTGGTCATGCAGTCCAACGGCGGGCTGATCAGTGCGACCGTTGCCGGGTCCCGACCTGTCACGATTATCGAGTCGGGGCCCGCGGCGGGTGTTATCGCGGCCGCGCGGCTCGCGATCGACTGCGGCTATCCGGACATTATCACGCTCGATATGGGCGGCACCACGACCAAGGCATCGATCATAGAGCAGGGCGAGATTCTTCGCGCGACGGAGTACGAGGTCGGTTCGGCCGTTTCCGTGAGCAGCCGCCTGATGCGCGGCAACGGTTATACATTGCGTATCCCCGTAATCGATATTTCGGAAGTCGGCGCGGGCGGCGGCAGCATCGCCGCGATCGACGCCGGCGGCTCGCTGCGGGTGGGACCACGCAGCGCGGGCGCGGTGCCGGGGCCGGCATGTTATGGGCAGGGTAATACTTTGCCGACGGTGACTGACGCGAACCTCGTGCTCGGCTATCTGAATAACGATTCGCTGGCTGGAGGATCGCTGAAGATCCAACGCGACCTCGCTGAGCAGGCCGTGCGCACACACATTGCCGAGAAAAGTGGACTATCGCTGCTCGATGCGGCGTACGGCGCCCACCTCATCGCCAATTCAAATATGGTGCGCGCGATCAAATCGGTTTCGGTCGAACGTGGGCGCGACCCCAGGGACTTTGTGCTGATGGTGTTCGGCGGTGCCGGCCCGATCCACGCAGTGGGGGTTGCACGTGAACTTGGCATCAAGCGGGTCATCATACCGCCCGCACCTGGCGTATTCAGCGCGTTCGGGCTGTTGCGCGCCGATGTGGAACAGCATGCGGCGAGAACTGTGCTGACGTCTACCCGTAACGCCGATCTCACGACCATCAATTCCGTTCTTGAAGAAATGCGGGCTGAACTGGTGCGCGTGCTTACTCAGGAAGGCTACGACCAGACGGCTGTGATTACAGCGCCGTTTGCCGATCTGCGTTACCAGGGGCAATCGTCCGAGATAACCCTGCCGCTTGCCGGCCTGCCCTTGACTGAAAAAGAGCTGCGCGCGGTCGAGCAGCGTTTTGAGCTTGAGTTCGAGCGAACTTATGGCCATCGATCTGCGCATAAGCAGTTTGAACTGGTGACCGTGCGATTGATCGCATCGGTGTCGCGGCTTATATCGGATTTTGGAGAATGGGCGGACGAACCAGGGGCCGTCGGCGAGCCGGTGCTGCGCAATGTGTATTTCGGCGCGCAGCACGGGACTGTCCGTACAGCGGTGATTCCTCGTGCGGCACTGGCTGCGCAAGCGCGCCAGGGGCCAGTGATCATCCAGGAATACGATACAAGCGTCATCGTGCCACCCGGCTGCAACGCCGCTCTGGATATGCACAGGAACATTATTGTCGAGGTGCGTGATGAATCAGCCGCTTGAGTCGCCACGCCGGCTGTTGCCTGGCGCAGGCCTGGCCGCCTTGGCGCGTTTCACGGCCGAACTCGATCTCAATGCGCTGCCGGCCGTGGCGATCGATCAGGCCAAGGCTTGCCTGCTTTATGGCCTGGCAGTTGCCATTGCATCCACGAAATCCGACGGTTCTCGAATCGCCGCCGCAGCGGTCGATGGCGAGAGCGAAGGCGATGCCGGCATGCGTTTCAGAGCGACCCGCTTCATTGATGCAAAGCGGATCTCCGCGGGCGATGCGGCATTTTGCAACGCGGCGTTGTTTCACGCGAGGGTGCAGGAAGACGCACATCCGGCCGGCCACGTCGGTGTGGCTGTCATGCCGGCGGCACTTGCTGTTGCGCAACGGCTCGGTGTCCGTGGAGCCGAACTGCTGTGCGCCGTAGTTGCCGGCTATGAAGTTGCGCTGCGAATCGGACGAGACCACGCGGGTGACGCCAGTAGGCGTGGCTTTCGCACTACGCCGCTCTATGGTGTGTTCGGCGCGGCGGCGGCCGCCGCGCGTTTAATGCGGTTGGATCAGGGGCGCACGCACAACGCGCTCGCGTTAGCCGCCAACACCGCCTGCGGTTTGCGCGAGTTCGTCAATGCGGGCACCGAGGAGTACACGCTGCACGCGGGCTTCGCCTCCCGAAACGGTATCAGCGCGGCCTATTGCGCGGCGGCTGGCGCGGCCGCCGCGGCCAGTAGTCTCGATGGCGCCGCAGGTTTCTATCAAAGCTATGGCGGGACGGAAAAACGGTACGACGAGCGTATCGAAGAGGGGCTCGGACGTGAGTTCGAAATGCTGCGCGTTGCTTACAAACCTTATCCGACCTGCCAGTTCCATCGCAGTGTGATCCACGGCGTGCTGACCTTGCGTGCTCGTGCGGCAAATTGGGCACCGCAAGCCATGACGATCCGCATGAACCCATTCGAGGCCGATTTCGTGGGGGTGCGATTCGCTGGGCCGTTTCAAACTTTCTCGCAGACATTCATGAGTGCCCCGTTTTGTGCTGCGCTGGCCTGGACGACAGGCGTCGTTGGATACGAAGGCATGCATGAATTCACCGCCCCTGCGGTTCTGCGTCAAGTGAGCTTGGTTCGGATAGTGTCGGATCCTGCGCGGCCGCCTTATCACCCGGTAATCGTCTTGACTGACCCCGATGGGGCAGCCCAGGATGAGTGGGGACAAACGGAAAATAGCCTGACATTCGATTTGACCTGGGACGCCGCGGGTCGAATGGCTGGCGCCTTGTGCCAGGAGGCCGGTGTTTCCGATGCGGCCCGGGCCGCACTGGTGCTGGCCATCGAAGGTCTGGAGCATGCGCCCAGCATCGATGCGTTGATCGATGCCGTGAACGCGGCGATCGCGGAGCGGCCTTGATGAAACTTGACCGGCATTAGAGGTATTTTCGATTTCGCTTGTCACCCGATTCACTATGTATCGATGACAACCGACTATCCGTGCAATGTCTAAATGATGAATTACAAGACTGGAGACAAGCAAATGCGTAAGTCGATATTGTTGCTATCCGTCGTACTGGCGGTGAACCTGTTTTTACCTGCTGCCGCGCGCGCAGAGAAATTTCCGTCTCATTCGATCAGTCTCATTATTCCGACGCCGCCGGGCGGAGGTACCGATGTGGCGCTGCGGATGGTGGCGCAGATTGCCGGGGGCATTCTGGGGCAGACGATCGTGATCATGAATCGCCCGGGCGCAGGCGGCGAAATCGGGACCTGGTCGGTGGTGCGCGCCACACCGGACGGCTACACGCTTGGTGGAATCTGGAATGCGCCATTGACAATGACGCCTTATACCTTGCCTGCGCCGTATACCCCCAATGATTACGTCGCCATCTCACTAACCGACTCGGCGCCGATCGTATTGTGTGCCAAGGCCGCCTTTCCGGCCGACAGCGGTAAGGCATTTATCGACTATTTGAAGAAGAACCCCGACAAGTTCACCTATGGTACCGATGGGGTCGGCGCGACGATTCAGCTTGCGGCGGAACGCATATTCTTCAAACTTGGCGTGAAGATGCGATCGATTCCGTTCGGCGGGGCAGGCCAAACCTTGCAGAGTTTCCTGGGTGGCCAGATCGATATATATGGCGGTTCGATCACACCGATTCTGCCATATGTCCGCAACAAGACCGCGAAATGCCTGATCGTCACATCGGTCAAACGGGTAGATTCGTTGCCCGAAGCGTCAAGCTTGACCGACCTGGGCATTCCGGGCGAACAAACACTGTTGTGGCATGGAATTATCGGGCCCAAGGGCATTCCCCCCGACCGCCTCGCCATTCTGGAAAGCGCATTTCGTAAAGCCGCTCAGACGAAGCGCTTCGTCGACTTCATGAAAGCGCAAAGCATCGACGTGCAAGGAACTAGCGGGCCGGAAATGCGCAAGGTGATCGATTCCGAATATGCGGCAATGGGGCAAGTCGTGAAGAAGCTCGGGATCGGCAATAAAAAATAATGACTAAGGAGTTCTCATGACAGAGCCCGGCAACAAGCGCATTGCGCGCACTACGCAGTTACGCCAGATTCTGGCGGCCGGTGGCCCCGGTATCGTACCGGGTGCAACCGATTGTTTCACCGCGCGGCTGATCGAGCAGGCTGGCTTCCCCGTGGTGTATGTGACCGGCGGTGGCACGGCAAATGCCTATCTCGGAGCGCCCGACATAGGGCTCGTGACCTTGAACGAGCTGGCGAGCCAGGTCGAGCGCATCGCCGACGCGGTTTCGGTTCCGGTCATTGCCGACTGCGATACCGGTTTTGGCGGCGTGGCGAACGTCCGGCGTACTGTACGCGCATACGAGCGCGCAGGCGCGGCGGGACTCCATATTGAGGACCAGCTGTTTCCCAAGCGTTGTGGCCATTTCGATGGAAAATCGGTGGTGCCGGCGCGCGAGATGGAGTATCGGCTGCAAGCCGCCCTCGATGCGCGCACCGATCCGGATTTCCTGATTATCGCGCGCACCGATGCGAGGGCGGTTGAGGGGTTCGATGCCGCCCTGGAGCGCGCTCGACGGTACCTGCAGCTTGGTGCGGATGCCATATTTTTCGAGCAACCGCGCAGTGTCGATGAATTGCAGCGGGTCGGCGAAGCATTTCGGGGGACGGTATTGGTTGCCAATATGGTCGAACGCAGCAAGACCCCGCTATTGCCCGCGGACCAGTTGCTCGGCATGGGTTTCCAAATCATCTTGTATGCCAACGCCGCGCTCTATCTTGGAGCCTACGCGATCCGACGCGGTCTGGCAGTGCTGCGCTCGGCCGGCACTACAGAGAGCCTGCTCGACGTTATGATGACGTTCGGTGAGCGACAGGCGCTGATCGGGCTAGATCGGGCGGACGCCTATGAGCGCAGCCTGGTCGAACGTGTCGATAGGCTGTCGTCATGAGTAGCGCGTGTGGCTGAGGGCTGAGACTAGAACCCGAACAACTGCTGCGCTGTGTCGACGAGGATGCGATGGCGGATGCGCGAATCGGGTACCCATTGCCACAGCAAATCGATGCATTGCGCATAAGTTACCGTATTTTCGTGGCTCACCCATGGCCAGTCGCTGGCCCATACCAGCCGTTCACCGCCGCCGGCGGCGAGCAGTGCGTCGACATACCCTTGCGGGTCGGCCCCTCCGCAGCGATAGGGTGCGGACAGTTTCACCCACGTGTTGCCGGCGCTGACGGCGTCCAGCAGGCAGGTAAAGCCTGGACTGTTCACGCCTTTATCGGGGTTGGGGCAGCCGAAATGATCGATGACGATCTTCGCCTTGCTGCGGGCAATGTCTCGCAGGATAAGCGGTAGCAGGTCGCCTTCGATAAACAGCTCCACGTGCAAGCCCAGATCGCTGGCCAATCCAAATAAATGCTGATATTCAGGGCTCGACGTATCGGGAATTGCCTTGCGCCGGATCCAGTTGAGACGAATGCCGGAGACACCTGCGGCCCGCATCCGGCTGAGCGCATCGGCGGAGATGGATGGATCGACAATGACCGTGCCGCGCAAACGACCCTCCGATCGTGCGATCGCGTCGAGTAATAGCGTATTGTCAGTGCCGTAAAAGCTCGGTGCCGTCAGCACGCCGAAGCTGACCTTATGGTTGTCGAGCACCTGAACAAAATCGTCGAGCGTGACGTCGCGCGTCGGCGCCGAATGTCGTTCGGCGACCAGCTCGGCATCGCTGCGCATCACATGGGCATGGGTATCCACCGCGCCGGGCGGCAATCGGTTTTCTCGTCCCTGGACGCTCACTTGACCGGCCCGGCCGTCTGGCCTTTATACTTCGTTGCTTTCTGCGATGGCGTGAGGTACCGTTCCTCAAGAGATTTGATCTGAGCCATCCCCATGATCTCGTTCAACTCTTCGAACGAAACCAGCGCGTCGGGGCGATCGACCACCTCGCCGGTGCTGAGCGACTGTTGCAGCAATTCCAGCCCTCGTTTCATTCCCATCAGTGCGCAGGCAGTCAGCATCCGTGGGAAAATCACGACGGATACGCCAAGCTCCTCCAATTGCGCCGCCGATAGCAAGGGCGTGGTGGAACGTTGGCGTATGCCGAAACCCATGTTTACGCATAGTGGTTTCGAGACGTTCTTTGCCACCAGCGAAATCTGCTCACGGGTTATGAGCGCATCGGCGAACAGCAGGTCGGCGCCGGCGTCTGCATAGGCGTTCAAGCGTTTGATGGCTTCGTCGATGCCGTGCGTGGCCAGCGAATCGGTGCGCGACTTGATTACAAAATCCGGATCGACGCGCGCTTCGGCCGCGGCATGGATTTTTTCGACCATTTCATCAAGTGGGATGACCTCTTTGCCTTTCATGTGTCCGCAGCGTTTCGGCCAAACCTGGTCTTCGAGCATCAGTCCGGCGACACCGGCCTGCTCGAATGCGCGAAGCGTATGAAAGGCATTGATGGCATTGCCGTAGCCAGTGTCGCCGTCGGCAATCAGAATCAGGTTTGAACACGCCACAATAGCCCTTGCCGCGGCCACGTTTTCTTCCATTCCCATAATGCCTACATCGGGCTGGCCGAGCCGCGACTCGCTGACGCCGCTGCCGGTGATGAACGCCGACGCAAAGCCGCTGTGCTCGACGATGCGCGTGCTGAATCCGTCGTGTACCGCGGGGAGAGCCAGGATTTCCGGCGCATTGATAAGCTTGCGAAGCCGCTCTGTCTTTTTCATGCTGTCACCTGTTGAATAGATACCTCAATGCTAGCAACAGACCGGTTGCCGATCTAATTAATTTAAACCCGTTTTTTGATAAGAAAATTGATGTCGGCCGGGCTGAAACTGCGACGCTGACGCAAAGGTTTCAGACAATTTTCCAGTGTTTCAAACCGTTGCGGCACACTTGCCTGCCTGTCCTTGTCCACCGGACAACTGCCTTTGCGCGGACTGTCCGCATGCCAATCCTCGGCGTACCTGATATGCTTGCGGAAAGCCCGTAACGCACACAAGCCCCTAAATGAATTCGATCGGAACGCAGTTGCTGTTGATTGGCACCATGGCCGTCTGGGGTTTGAATATTTCCGCCATCAAGGTATTGACCGATTACTTCGATCCTATGGTCATTGCCTGCTTCCGCATGGTGCTGGCCGCGGCAGTCATCGACATGAGCCTGGTCTGGTCGCGCCGGCCCGTGAAATTGTTGCGCATATCGGCCGGCCAGTGGCTGCGTTTCGTTCTGTGCGCCGCCTTCCTGGTCTATGGCAACCAGGTCTTCTTTACATCGGGAATGCATGCCGCCAGTGCCACCAATTCGTCGCTGATCATGGCTTTGAGTCCGCTTGTGGCGTCTGCCCTGGCCGCCCTGGTCTTTCGGGAATCCCTGACCGGCATCCGGCTGCTTGGCATCGCCCTGGGTTTCGGCGGCGTGTTCGCCGTGGTGTTCGGCAGCCAGGATGCGGCGCTGTCGGGGCCCGGCCGGGGCGACCTCCAGGTCTTCTGCTCCATGTTGAGCTTCGTCGTGGGCGGCATGCTTATCCAGACGCTGGCGCGGCAATTCAATGCGCTTGTCATTACCAGCATCGTCTACACGCTAGGGGCGGCTCTGCTTTGCCTGCATCTGTTCGTGTCGGGCACGGCCGGCCTCGGCCTGTCGGTATTGTTGGCGCCGGGAGCGTGGCCCTGGCTCCTGATGGTGTTTTCGGGAATCATCGCCACCGCCATGTGCAATGTCTTGTGGAATCGGGCAATCGCCGAACTGGGCGTTGCGCGTACGTCGCTGTACCAATACTGGATTCCCGTTTTCGGCGTGGGATTTGCCATGCTGTTGCTGGGCGAGCCGTTTACCGTGTGGCATGGCGTCGGTTTGCTGGGTATTTTGCTGGGCACCTATCTGGGCACCCGGCGCCCTGTGGCCTTGGCGGCAAGAGCCCGGGCATGATGCCTGATAGGCAAAGAGTCCCGTCAATGGGCTCGTCTGATGGACAAACCCAGGCGCGTTGCCGCGGCAAGCAGGCGCCTGTCCCGCGTCCACAGCCTTGAACCGGGTGAAAGCCGCAGGGCTGCTAACAGATGGGCGTCAATGTAGCCAATGCCAATTCCATACAGCGTTTTTTGGCCGATAAAGCGCAATACTTCCTCTTCGGTGGCCACGGATACTTGCGGCAAGCCTTGCAAGGCATCAAGAACTACATCGCGCTGTCGCAGATTACCCAAGGCCAATTCCCCGATCACGAAGGGATGGGCGAGTACCTGGCCGGCGTTCAAAAGCGTTTGTAGTTCACCATCACTTTTTCGCAGATGATCGATCCAGACTGATGTATCGACCAGAATCACGCCGGCTCCGATTGACGTCGCGGTACGTTATCGAGCAATGGCTCCGACCCGCCCAACAAGGCCAATCGTTTGGCGCTTTCACGCTGGATTAAGGCCTTGAGTGCCTCGCGCACCAAAGCCGTCTTTTCTATCGTGCCTGTTAAAGCCTGGGCTTTTTCCAATAATTCATCATCCAGAGCAAGAGTGGTGCGCATGGAAAGCCTCCATTGAGTTTCGCATTTATAATAGCATCATCTGATGTCAATTTTAATGCTAAATAACTGATTGGCCTTGGATCGATGTTGGCCCCCTTGGATCATGGAGACCGCCGCGAGTACTTCGACATCCGTAGTGCGGGTCAGTGCAAGGCGAACTCCACACGCGTTGCCTCGCCGTCCTTTGCGTCTTTCGCATCGAGCTTGGGGGCCACGATGAAGACTCGGCTGGTCAGATTCTGCGCGGTCTCCTGCAACTGCTCATACACGGCCTGAGCCCTCGCCTCGGCAAGGTTGTGCAGGGCCTGCCTGCCCAGGGGGGCAACCGCGAGCAGCATGGCCTTCATCTGATCGGGGGGCTGCGACTTGGCCATGCCGACGAAATTGCGTGGCTTGCCCTTGATGTTGGTATCGCGGTAGACCTTTTCCAGATACTTGGCGCGGTCGGCATCGGTCAACGCAACACCCTTGGGATCAGGCGTTCGCCCTCGGCTGGCGGTGCCCTTGGCCTTGCGCAGTTGGTCGTCCAGCCAGGCCTGGCGCAGTCCAGTCTCGTCGGATTTCGGATCGGCGTGGCCGATGATGTCCATCTTCAGTGCCGGGCGGTCGGTGAGCGCCTTGGCAAGAGTCTCGATGCTGGACTTTGCCTTGTCGTCCAGCGCGGCGCTACCCGGTGCGAAGTCGATGTATGACAGGTCTTCCTGGCTGCCGCCAAAGGCGGAGGCCAACAGCTTGAAGGGCGACGACACCACCTTGACCAGCGTGTTCATTATCACCCGCACGACGATGCCACCCACCGAGAACTGCGGATCGTCCAGCGAGCCGGCGATCGGCAGGTCGATGTCGATGTTTCCGTTGGAATCCTTCAGCAGCGCGACCGCCAGCAGCACCGGCAGCTTGAGCGCGTCCGGGCTGTTGGAGGGTTTGCCAAAGGTGAGCTGGTTGAGCTGCACCTTGTTGCTGGCCTGCAATGCACGGTTCTTGATCTGGTATTGCAGATCAACGGTGAGCTTGCCGCGCTGGATGGCATAGCCCACGTATTTGGACGAATACGTCGTGAATCTGGGTAGGTCCACGCCCTTGGCGGAGGCCTTGATATCCAGCGCCAGATGTCGCGAGAAAGGTTGCACCGTGCCTGATACCGAGAAGGGCGCCGTGCTATAGACGCGGCCTGTGACGCTGACCTTGGCCGGTGCCGGCTTGACCGAAGACACGGCTGTGAGCGTGCCGTGAATGGACGACAGTTCGGCACGGTAATTGGGCCGTACGAAATGATCATTGAACGTCATGCGGCCGCGCTCGAGTCTGACGCTGCTGATCGAGATGTCCGGTTCACCGCCGGTACGCCTGGGCTCTGGCCTTGCCACTGATTTTTTCGCCGCCCTGGCCTTGGGTTCTTCAGGCCCGGCCTGCCCTTTCTTGGCGGTGTCGCTGCGGCGTGTCTGCGTATCCTGCGTGATGGAGCCCGCGGCGTTGCCCTTGCTGACCATGATGTCCGTGACATTCAGGTGCGCCTGATTATTGAGCAGAATGTTGCCGTAGAAGTCGTCCAGAACAATGTCGCCCAGGCCCAGGCTGAGCTTCGGCCCCGCCATCGAGACATGCATGTTGCTCAGGTCCAGGCGCTTCCAGTTGAGGAAGTCGGCCTTGTTGACGCGGTCTTTGAGGTCGAGATCGTGGACTTGCGCGCCGCCGCGCCAGTCCACACTCATGGGCTTTCCACTGTGCGCCGCGGCGAATTCGGCGCTCCCACGCGCGCCCAGCAACACGCTGCGCACGGTGGCATTCAGGCTGGAAGCGATATACGGAGCCAGGGACGCCACGTCGAAATTGGCCAGATTGACCGAAGTCTTTACCGACAGCGGTTGCGCCACGAGGACCCCTTTGAGAGCCAGCGTGCCACGTTTCTGAATGCCGTCGGCCTGCAAGGCGAATGTCGTCGGTGTGGCGTCGGGGGCCAGCCGGTCGGCTTCCAGCATCAGTGAGCCGATGGACAGGTTCACGCCGGGCTTGACGGTCTCGTCGCGCGCCTCGAGCTTGCGCAGACCGAGCTTCACGTCTCGCGCTTCGATCCGCGAATTCGCCACATTGACCTTGCCTTCGAGGTTCAGCCGACCGTCGCGCACGGTAAGGGGCGCGACATGGCGTATCGCCGCCGCGAAAGGCGCCAGGGCCAGATCGCTTAACTGGATTTGTGCGTTCACCGAGAGCGGCTGCAGCACCACGGGTGCGTGGATCTGCAGCGAGCCGCCGCCCGGAACATTGGCCACGCTCAGTTGCAGGGCCATGGGCTGCCCCGCCGTTTGCGGCATGGCGATGTGCCTGGCCTCGCCGGTCACGCCGCCCAGCGGATAGTCCAGGCCGATCGGGTCGTCGCGTAGATGTACTTCGCCGGCATTGAGCTTGACGTCATCGACGGAGATCTTCCAGGCCGATGGTGCGGCAGGCGCGGCGCTGACCGGCACGGCGGGTACCGTGTCAGCCACGGGTGTGCCCGACGCGGATGTGGTGGCCGCTTTGGCTGGTGATGAAGTGGCGGGCGCGGACGAGCCACTCAGCTTGGCGAAGCCCTCGGCCACGCGCTGCCAGTTCCATTGTCTGGCATCGCGGTGCATTTCCACGCGCGGTTTTGTCAGGGCCACTGTCCCGATGGAGGCGGCCCGTGTGCTCGGATCGATGTCGATGTCTCCGACCTGCAAGTCGTCCCAGGCCAACAGCGGCGCACCCGATGCCTCGCTCACGTCGAGCTGGCGCAGCGCCAGGCCACCCTGTACGCGAATGTGCGGCGCAGCGTCGGGAGGCTGTTCGAACAGTACCTGCAGCTTGGAGTCGAGCAAGGCATGCTTGACCTTGACAGGCAGGGGCAAGGGCCAGAAATCCGCCCACTTCGCGAGTCCCAGCCCCGTGAACACCACGTTCAGCGTGGACACGGGAATTTTGTCGAAAGGCCGTGCCGTCCCGGTCAGGTCGAATGGGCTGCCGTTGATGCTCATGTGCACCTTGGGCTGCACGTCGATGTGCGTGGCGTAGCCGAACGACGAGATGAAGGGTATGCCCAGCGTGAGCTGATCGATCACCTGCTGGCGGCCTGTGACATGGTCGTCCAGGCTGATGACGCCGCGGGTCAGCGACATATTGTTCAAGGAGAAGCGCGGCAGCCCGGTCTTGGCCGGCTTGGATCCGGTGGGTTTGTCGGCCGACATCCTGACAATCCGGTCGACAATGTCGGAAAAATTGAAATGCGTGGCGTCCTGCCGTACCAGCGTGAATTTAGGCTGATCGATATGGATTCTGTCGATGACCGGCGCGAACATCACGATTGACCGCCAGGCCACGCGGAGGTCGACTTCGCCGATTTGCAGCAGTGGCGTCGCCCCGGGCTGGCCTATGGTGATGCCCCTCGCTCGCAGCGCGAGTGTGAAAGGGTTGAATGTGATCTTGCCCACCGTCACTTCGCGGCCCAGCACCTGGGAGACATCCTGGGTCAGCGCATTGTGTACCACCTTGGGCATCAGCCAGGCAGCCAAGCCGGCCAGGACGAGCAGCGTCAACACCGCGCCAGCCAGTATCTTGCCTGCCCGTCGGCTGAGTTTCGGCACTGGCATCCGCAAACGCATACATATACTCCCGGCTAGATTTTCGTGTGTCCGTCCATCCCACAAACATTGCCGCTAAGCTGCTTATATGCCTATGGACCCATGGTGCCTGTGACTTTGGCGCTCATTATCGCCGCCAGACCCAAGGTCCGTCCATCGCGGGTCATAGACATTTGCAATTCTTTATTCATGGCGCCGAGGTTCGCTGTTTGCGGGGCCGGTAGAGTAGTTTGGCCGCCTTACGCCGGGGTCTGTGGAAGGGTGCGTCTTGCATCCGCCCGTCTTCGGCGTTAATGCGGGAATTGCAGGAGTTTGAAGGGTAGATGAGTGGACCAAAAAAAACCGCTCTGATGAGCGGCTTTCTCACGCCTTGAAGGAGTGGCTTTGCGCAATTCGTTGGTGGCCTGGGGCGGAATCGAACCACCGACACAAGGATTTTCAATCCTCTGCTCTACCGACTGAGCTACCAGGCCAACAAGAAGGCGAAATGATACACGAAAATCATAAGCCGCGCTTCGTGCAACGCCCCTCCATCCTGTTTACCCTTAATTTCTATAAATTTCAATGGGGGTTTATAATCCTAGGCTGTCTGGACTGTGTCCACCACGCGCGCGGGCTGCCACCGTCGCTCACTATTATATGTCTGTTGATGTCCTAACCTTCGGCCTGAATCATGTCTCCGCCCCGGTGGCGGTGCGTGAGCGTGTCTCGATGCCGCTTGATCTGCTCAAGCCGGCGCTGGATGGCTTGCGCTCGGCGTTCGGGGCTTCGGTCAAGGAAGCGGCCATTCTATCGACCTGTAATCGCACCGAAATCTACTGCGCGGCGGAGCCGCACGTCTCCGAGCAGTTGCCGGCCTGGATGGCGGAGTTCAATCGCCTCGAAGCGGGCAGTTTACGGCCTCATTTGTACCAGTATCAGCAAAACGAAGCCGTGCGCCACGCCTTTCGCGTGGCCAGTGGGCTCGATTCGATGGTGTTGGGCGAGCCGCAGATCCTGGGCCAGATGAAAGAGGCGGTGCGTGCCGCCAATGAGGCCGGGGCGTTGGGCACCATGCTGCATCAGCTATTCCAGCGCACGTTCTCGGTGGCCAAGGAAGTCCGGTCGCAAACCGCCATAGGCGCCGAGTCGGTTTCGATGGCGGCGGCGGCAGTGCGTTTGGCCGAACGGGTGTTCGGCGATCTGTCGCAAGCCAGCGTGCTGTTCATCGGCGCGGGCGAAATGATCGAGCTCTGTGCCACTCATTTTGCGGCGCTGAAACCCAAGCATGTGGTGGTGGCCAATCGCACGCTGGAGCGCGCCGATTTGCTGGCTTCGCGTTTTACGGCCAAAACCATGAGGCTGGCCGATATCCCCGATAAGCTCGCCGATTTCGATGTCATCGTTTCCTGTACGGCAAGCTCCTTGCCCATCCTCGGCCTGGGGATGGTGGAAAGGGCTACGCGCTTGCGGCGCCATCGCCCCATGGTCATGGTCGATCTGGCGGTGCCGCGCGACATCGAAGCCGAGGTCGGACGCTTGGCCGATGTGTATCTGTATTCAGTCGACGACCTGGGACGCATGGTGCAAAGCGGCACCGATGCGCGCCGTGCCGCCGTGGTGCAGGCCGAGGCGATCATCGAGACGCGGGTGCAGAATTTCATGCACTGGCTGCAAAATCGCGAAATCGTGCCGGCCATTATCGATTTGCATCAGGCGGCCGACCAGGTTCGCCTGGCCGAGCTCGATCGCGCCCGCCGCATGCTGGCGCGCGGCGAATCGCCCGAGCTGGTGCTGGAACAACTGGCCTATGGCCTGACTCAAAAATACCTGCACGGTCCCCTGGCGGCGCTGAATCAAAGCGAAGCGGGCGACGAACGCGAACAATTGCTGGCCTTGCTGCCACGCCTGCTGCCCGATACGAACCGCCGTCGTTAGCTGCGATCCCGCAGTGTCCTGTTGCGCGTGTTTGTTTCCATCTCTCATTTTTCCTTTCCTTTCCAATTTATGAAAAATTCCATGCGCAATCGCTTGGAGCAGTTTGCCCGCCGATTAGTCGAAGTCGATGCGATGCTGGCCGAGCCCGAGATCGCCGGCGATATGGATCGCTTTCGCAAGCTGTCGCGCGAACGTGCCGAGCTGGACCCGGTGGTGGAGGTGTTTGCCGCCTACACGGCGGTCGAGGCTGATATGCAGGCCGCGCAGGAAATGCTGGGCGATCCGGAAATGAAAGCCCTGGGTGAAGAAGAACTGAAGCAGGGCAAAGGCAGGCTGGAAGAGCTGGACGACGAGTTGCAGATTCTGCTTTTGCCGCGCGACCCCGACGATAGCCGCAGCGTGTTTCTGGAGATTCGCGCGGGTACGGGCGGCGATGAAAGTGCGCTGTTTTCCGGCGATCTGCTGCGCATGTACACGCGCTATGCCGAGCAACAGGGATGGAAGGCCGAGCTCATGTCCGAAAGCGCCTCGGAATTGGGCGGATACAAAGAGGTGATTGCCCGCATCGAGGGCGATGGCGTGTACGGACGCCTCAAGTTCGAATCGGGGGCGCATCGCGTGCAGCGGGTTCCCGAAACCGAGACGCAAGGGCGGATTCATACCTCGGCGTGCACGGTGGCAGTGTTGCCCGAGGCCGACCCGCAAAGCGATATTGTCATCAATTCCTCGGATTTGCGTATCGATACCTTCCGGGCCAGCGGCGCCGGCGGCCAGCACATCAACAAGACCGACTCGGCCGTGCGCATCACTCACTTGCCTACGGGGCTGGTGGTGGAGTGCCAGGACGACCGGTCGCAGCATCGCAATAAAGACAAAGCCATGCAGGTGCTGGCGGCGCGCCTGAAAGACAAGCAACAGCAGGAACAGCACAGCAAAGAGGCGGCGCAGCGCAAGAGCCTGGTGGGTTCGGGCGACCGTTCGGAGCGGATCCGCACCTATAACTACCCGCAGGGGCGGGTGACCGACCATCGCATCAACCTGACGCTTTACAAGCTGCAGCAAATCATGGAAGGTAATCTGGACGAACTGACCGGCGCATTGCTGGCCGAACACCAGGCCGAGCTGTTGGCGGCACTGGGCGACGAGTAAGGGTTGGCCGTGGAAAGCGTGCGCGATCTGCTGGCGGCAAGCTGTTTGCCCAGGCTTGAGGCGCAGATGCTGCTGCGGCACGTGTTGCAGGTACCGCGTGCGTGGCTGATTGCACATGATACCGATCCCTTGCCGGTCGAAGCCCGGACGGCCTATCGACGCCTGGCCGAGCAGCGCCTGGCGGGACAACCCATGGCGTATTTGCTGGGTTTCCGCGAATTCATGGGGCACGAGTTCGCCGTGTCGCCGGCGGTATTGATTCCACGCCCCGACACGGAATTATTGGTGGAAACCGCGGTCCAACATCTGAATGGGCAGCCCGGTGCGCGAGTGCTCGATTTGGGCACGGGCAGCGGTGCGATTGCCGTGTCGATCGCGCTGGCGTGTCCGCGAGCGGAGGTGGTGGCTACCGATCTTAGCCGCGCGTCGTTGGATCTTGCGCAGGACAATGCGCGGCGTTTGTCGGCCCGAGTCGAATTTTTGTGCGGGAGTTGGTACGATGCCTTATTGGGGCAAGGGGCTTTTGACCTGATTGTGTCCAATCCGCCGTATATTGCTGCTGATGATGCGCACCTGGAGCAGGGCGATTTGCGCTTCGAACCGGCTGCGGCCTTGAGCGATGGCGCCGACGGCTTGCAGGCGCTGCGGATCATAGCCGGCGGTGCGGGGCAGTGGCTCAAGCCGGGCGGCGCCTTATGGATGGAGCATGGCTGGGATCAGGCCGAGGCGGTACGTGGGTTTTTAAGGCAGGCCGGATTCAAACGGCTTGCCAGCAGGCTGGATTTGGCCGGGATCGAGCGAGTTTCCGGTGGATATTTATAATTTAACTTCTTTTTTGTGGAAATGAGAGCATCATGAGCGACGTTCAAGAATTTATTCGTCAAACCGTGACCGAAAATCCGGTCGTATTGTTTATGAAGGGTACCGCCCAATTTCCGCAATGCGGTTTTTCGGGGCGCGCCATCCAGATTCTCAAGTCATCGGGCGTCACCAAGCTGGTGACTGTCAATGTGCTGGATGACGATGACGTACGCCAGGGCATCAAGGAATACTCCAATTGGCCGACGATTCCGCAGTTGTATGTGGCGGGCCAATTTGTGGGGGGCTCCGATATCATTGCTGAAATGAGCGAAAACGGCGAACTGCTTTCCACCCTCAAAGAGGCTGGGGCTCTTGCCTGAGGCACGGGTCGGCGATCATCCCGCGGTTGATGCCCAGGCCTGTCCATGACCCGGCGCATCGTTGTAGGCATTACCGGCGCAACAGGTGCAACGTATGCGGTGCACCTGTTGCAGGCCTTGCGCGGCGTACCCGATGTGGAATCGCATCTGGTGGTGTCGCCCTCGGGCGTGCTGAATATCAAATATGAGCTGGGGATTTCCCGCCAGGACGTCCACGCCCTGGCCGATCGGGTTTACAGCTTCCGCGATGTGGGCGCCGCCTTGGCCAGCGGCGGCTTTGCCACGGCGGGCATGGTGGTGGTGCCCTGTTCGATGCGTACCCTGGCGGCGGTGGCGCATGGTTTTTCGGATAATCTGATTACCCGGGCGGCCGACGTGACGCTCAAGGAGCGCCGCCGTCTGGTCCTGATGGTGCGGGAAACGCCCTTCAATCTGGCCCATTTGCGCAATATGACGGCCGTTACCGAGATGGGCGGAGTCATTTTTCCGCCGCTGCCGGCGTTTTATCATCATCCCAAGACCCTCGACGAAATGGTCGACCATACCGTGGCCAGGGTGCTGGAACTATTCGATATCCAGGTGCCCGGCCCGCATTGGGAAGGAATGCAGCCGTAGGGGTGGGGCCCTATGCCCACCCGTTTTGGCGGGTACATATAGACAATGGGCGGCCGCAAGGGCCACCCCTACGCCGCCGTCGGCATCTACGGCAACTTGCGCAGGTCTGTCATCAGGGTAATTTTTCTGGCTGCGGCCGGGGCGTTGGAATTTTCCTCGCCTTCGTCGCCGAAGGGCATGGCCGCGGGGGATCCGAACGTGTCGCCATCGAAAGCCTTATCGCCATTTTCGTCGGCGATGCCCGTGGTTTGCAGGCCGGCGAAATCGAAGAGTTGGCTATCCATCAGATGGGTGGGCACGACGCGCGACAGGGCGCCAAATACATTCCATGAGCGGCCGGGAAATTTCTTGTCCCAGTCGGCGATCATGCGGCTGACTTCCTTGCGCTTGAGATTCTCCTGGGAGCCGCACAAATTGCAGGGAATAATCGGAAATTCCTTGAGGGCCGCGTAGGCGATCAGGTCTTTTTCGGGCACGTAGGCCAGGGGCCGGATCACAATATGCTTGCCGTCGTCGGACATGAGCTTGGGCGGCATGGCTTTCATGCGGCCGCCATAGAACAGATTCAGGAAGAAGGTGCCCAGTATGTCGTCGCGGTGGTGCCCCAGGGCGATTTTTGTGGCGCCCAGTTCGCTCGCCACGCGGTACAGAATGCCGCGCCGCAGGCGCGAACATAGCGAGCACATGGTTTTGCCTTCGGGTATGACCCGGGTGACAACCGAGTAGGTGTCTTGCGTTTCGATGTGAAACGGCACGCCCAGGGCGCTCAGGTAATCGGGCAGGACGTGCTCTGGAAAGCCTGGCTGCTTCTGGTCGAGATTGACGGCAATGATGTCGAACTTGATCGGGGCCCGGGCCTTCAGCGTCAGCAGGATATCGAGCAGGCTGTATGAGTCCTTGCCTCCCGACAGGCAGACCATGACTTTATCGCCGTCTTCGATCATGTTGAAGTCGCTGATGGCGCGCCCGGTTTCGCGGATCAGGCGTTTGGCGAGCTTGTTGTCATCGACGCGCTGCTTATGGGCGCGGCGGCGCAGTTCGTCGGGAGTCGGTTCGCTACGGCTGGAATTGATGAGAGTATCGGTTTGCATGATTGTTGCTTGACGGTCAGGGGCGAGCCTAGCGGCTGCGCTGGACCTCGATGCCTACGGCCTCGCAGTCGGAAAAGGCCAAGGGCTTGCTGATACGGATTTTAACCTGACAGATGTCGGGAAAGTCGCGCAGCAGGCGCTCCACCACTTTTTCGCACAGCGTTTCGAGCAGGTTCACATGCACCTGTGTGCACTCTTCGACGATGGCATTGCGCAGCAGCCGATAATCGAGCACGGTCTGGAGTTTCTGGTCGTGCACCTGCTGGGTGATATTGACATCGAATTCGGCGTCGACGTGCAAAGGCTGCGTGGTGCGCAATTCGTGTTCCAGAATGCCTATATGGGCATCGAGGGCAAGCCGGGAGAAAAAAATGCGACGGGTGGGCATAGGGTCAACCTTGATCAAGTGCCTGAATTGTAGTGCCAGAATGACACCGGCTCGCTACAATTTGAGATGATGAACCAGGAGCAGGAATGCAAGCAGAGACTCAGGAGTTTGACGCGATCATCGTCGGGGGTGGCCCGGCGGGCGTGTCGTGCGCCGTCTGGCTGGCGCGTTTGGGCCTGGCTCCGCTGCTGGTCGAAGCGGGCGCGCAAATCGGCGGGCTATGCCGTTCGAACCCGTTCTACGATGAATGGAATGCGACTTTGCCTGGCATGACGGGCCCCCAGGTGGCCGACAATCTGGCCTTGAGCCTGGAGCAGGCCGCCGTGCCTGTCCTGCTGTCTTGCCCGGTGAAGCAGATACAGCGTTGCCCGCAAGGGTTTGCCGTGACGCGCGGCAGTGGCGCCACGCCGCTGGTCGCACGCTATCTGGTGTTGGCCAGCGGCGTGAAGGCTTGCTCTTTGCCTGAGCTGGATCGCGCCGCGCGCAGCTCCGGACACGCCGATCGGGTGTTGACAGGCCCTGGCGAACATATTGTGGCGCACGATTTCCGCGACAAGCGGGTGGCGATTCTGGGCGGCGGCGACAATGCTTTCGAAAATGCCTTGTATGCGCTGGGGAAGGGGGCCAGTGCGGCGCACATTTATGCAAGGCACGTGCGCGCGCAGCAGCAATTTGTACGCCAGGTGTCACCCGCCAATATTGCGATCGGGCCCTACAAGGTCGATGTCCAGGCGCTGCGGGTCAATGATCGGCCGTACGATGTGCTGCTGGTTTTTTATGGCTGGGAACCTTGCGTGGATTTTGCCGATAATCTTGCGCTGGATCGCTCCGTGCGGGGTTTTTTGGACACGCATGCGCTAACGGCTGAAACCAGTTGTGCGGGGGTCTATGCCATAGGCGAAGTGGCGCAGCGGCAGCATCCCTGCGTCGTGACCGCCCTGGCCGACGGGGTGACCGCGGCCAAGGCCATACAGGCCCGTATCGAAAATCAGCTGGATGCGGATCGCCCGATCGAGGCCGCTGTTATTGTCGATAACTGGCGCTAGCCAGCGTACGAGAGCCGGCATTCGCTGGCCGCGGGCGCGGCCAGGGTAACGGTGAAGGCACGTAATTCGTCGCGCCGGAAAACATGGACAAGCACTTTGTCGCCCGCTTTGTGGCGTGCCAGCAGTTTGTCCAGGCTGGCCGGTTCGGCTACCCGCAGACCGTCGACCGCGACGATGACGTCTGCGGCCGACAAGCCGCCGGCATGGGCCGCCCCGCCTTCATACACAGTGGCGATATGGGTTTCGCCGTTGACGCTGCGCGTGCGCACGTCCAGGGCGGGAATGCCCGAGGCCGGCTTCCAGGCCATGGCGATGCCCTGCAAGGGCAAGAGCCGAGCCAGAGGCACATCTTCGCAGCCATCGACATGGCGGGCGATAAAATCGGCGACATCGACTCCCGTTGCCTCGCGTATGAGGCGGGTCATGGATCTTTCGGCAATGCCCTTGCCGCCGCCTGTGTAAAAGTCGCGTCCGTAGCGCTCCCACAGCAAACGCATGACGTCGTCGAGCGAGTACGCGCCTTGCGAGCCCTGGCGGATGACAATATCCAGGCCGAGTGCGACGAGCGAGCCTTTGGTGTAGTAGCTGACGATGGCATTGGGCGAGTTTTCGTCCTGCTTGTAATAGCGGGTCCAGGCATCGAATGAACTGTCGGCGATGGATTGCTTGTGGCGCCCGGCACTGCGGTGCACCGTACTGATGACTTTGCCCAGCATGCGCAGATAGTCGTCTGGTTTGATCACGCCCGAGCGCAGCAGCATCAGGTCGTCGTAATAGGACGTGAAGCCTTCAAATACCCAAAGCAGGCGAGTATGGTTTTCACGGCTCAGGTCGTAGGGGGAAAACGCCGCGGGCTTGATGCGCTTGACGTTCCAGGTATGAAAATATTCGTGGCTGACCAAGCCCAGGAAAGTCTGATAGCCTTCGCCCGGCTCGGCGTCCAGAGACGGGAGGTCCTGGCGCGCGGCCATGAGCGCTGTCGAGGCGCGGTGCTCCAGGCCGCCATAACCGTCGCCGGTAACCATGGTCATGAAGACGTAGCGTTCGGCCGAGTCAAGAAATGGCGCCTTTTTGCTGATGGGCTCGAACAGGGCGATTTGTGCGGCGCAGATTTTCTGCGTATCGCGGGCAATGCGCTCCAGATCCAGATTGGGCAGCACGCCGGTAAACACCATCTCGTGTTCGGCGCCGTGCGCTTTGAATCGTGCCACCTGCGGGGTACCCATCTCGATCGGATGATCGATCAGCGCATCGTAATCGGGGGCCAGATAGACGCCAAAGCCATGGTGCCTGGCGGCTTCGGGGTGGTTATGGGCGGCGGGCAGGCTGGTATAGACCTTCCAGCCGCGGACGTGCGGGGGCGGATTGAGCCGGACGAGGCAGGGTTCATGCGTCTGGCCAGTGACGCTCAGGAAGACGCTGGCGCCATTGAAAAAAGCGTGCGATTCGTCGAAATGGGCGCCGCGCACCGAAAGATCCCAGGCGTAAACCAGGTATTCGACTACCAGCGGTCCTTGACAAGGCGCGCATTGCCAACTGTGGTTGCCCGTTTTACGCATGGCCACGGCTTTGCCTTTGCAGGCGGCGCGCAAGGTCTGAACCTGGCGCGAGAAATCTCGAATAAGATAGCTACCTGGGATCCAGGCCGGCAGGGTCAGTTCCTGGCCTTTCGGGTCGGGTCGTTGAATGCTTAATTGCACCTTGAATCGATGTCCGGCGGGGTCGAAAGGGCTAAGGCTGTAAAGTAGGGGTTCTTTTTTCATTCTTGACTGGATGGCCTGGGCCGCAATGTATTGGTTCGGTTTTTCAATTCCATATCTTACTGTGCAGGAGACAATATGAGTGCACCGCTCGTAAAAGTAGAGACTCGCGGCCGTGTGGGCCTGCTGACCATTGATCGTCCCAAGGCCCTGAATGCTCTAAGCAACGAGGTCATCGACGAGCTGGCCGTAGCCATGCGTGCTTTCGACGCCGACGACAATATCGGCGCCATGGTCCTGACCGGCAGCGCAAAGGCGTTTGCCGCAGGCGCCGATATCGGCGCCATGAAAGACTGGACCTTTCAGGATGTCTATGGGCAGGATTATCTGGGCCATAACTGGGAGGCCCTCAAGCGCATACGCAAACCGATTATCGCGGCGGTGGCGGGTTACGCACTGGGCGGCGGATGCGAGCTGGCCATGCTGTGCGATTTTATTATCGCCGCCGAGAATGCCCGTTTCGGCCAGCCCGAAATCAAGCTTGGCGTCATACCCGGCTATGGCGGCACGCAGCGCCTGCCGCGCGCCGTCAGCAAGGCCAAGGCCATGGATCTGGTGCTGACGGCACGCATGATGGATGCTGCCGAAGCCGAGCGAGCCGGCCTGGTATCGCGGGTAGTGCCTGTCGAACGGGTGCTCGATGAAGCGCTTGAGGCGGCCACGATTATCGCTTCAATGTCCCTGTCGTCGGTCATTATGGCCAAGGAGTGTGTCAATCGGGCCTACGAGGCCCCTTTGAACGACGCCTTGTTGTTCGAGCGCCGCAATTTCCACGCTTTGTTCGCGACCGAAGACCAAAAGGAAGGGATGCTTGCCTTTACCGAAAAACGGCCGCCCAAGTTCAAGAACCGCTAATCGTGCAGCAGTCTCTTGCCTCTGACGGGGCGGTCGCGAGACGGCTTTTTTGACCTTTTTTTTGTAAGCGGCTTCCCCGTCTATATAGCTAAAAGCTAAAATGCATATAAGCGTTGTTTATCTACAAATTTACCGTGAAGGTTACATAAACGGCTAGCTGACAAGTTGCTTACCCTTTTGAAATCAAGCTATACTCTCTGAGTTTGACGCCAGCGGAATAAAAATCCCGGGCGGCTTGGCACATAAAACCGGATATTTGGCCGTGTTGTTGGCAAGTATTGGATTTCTATGTGGGGCTCATATGCGGGTTATATATCTGTAAGTATCAAGCAAGTTATTACGTGCAAGATACCTCCTGCACGATATGACACGGCAAGGTAAAACGCAGTACGAAATCGGCAATACAAAATTAGTGAAAGCCGCCGGCGCGGGTGTGTACGCGGGCAGAATCGGGCGGTACGGGTTTAAACAGTGGCGACAGTGGAAGAAACAGTGGACGTCAGTGGAAGAAACAGCGGGAAGGGCGGTGAACACACTCGCGGCGAACACAGAAGCGAATGCAAGGCAGATGTAGATTCGGGGCGCAGGGCTTCAAAGGATATGCCCCCGGGATTTAAGCCGGGCATCGAATCAGAAGCCAAACTCGAACTTAGCGAAGCTGATCGCGCCGCTCTGGTTACCGGAGCCGGGCGTGGGGTAGTGCGGGCTTTAATGGCCCAGCTTGCTATGGGCGGTTTCGGGGCTTTGCTTTCGTGGGTGGTGGCGGGCTCCGCTGCGGGGCTGTCTGCCTTGATGGGGGCGGGAGCCTACTTTGTGCCCAATGTGTTGTTTGCTGTGCGGGTGTTATTGGGGCTGTATGGCCCCGGAAAGCCGAGCGAGCTCACCTTTTTCCTGGGTGAGGCGTTCAAACTGGCTTCCACCTTGCTGCTGCTGGGGCTTGCGGTCCATTTGACTCGCGGCTGGCTGGTCTGGCCGGCCTTCTTGCTGGGGCTGCTGTGTGTATTAAAAGGCTATGTGCTGCTGCTCCTGCCGGGCAGGCGGTGGTAGCGTCGAGTAGTGATTTCATGAGCCTTGTGCTCTCGGTATAGGCTAACAGGATAAGGGTTCAGATGGCTGCTAGTGATATTTCGCCTCAGTCTGAGTATATTCAGCACCACTTGGTTCATTTAAACAATATTGGAGCCAAGCAAGCGGTTATTGCCGATTTCAATATCGTCAACTACGACTCGCTGTTCTGGGCCATTCTAATGGGCCTGATTGTGGTGTATGTGCTGTGGCGCGCCGCCAAGTCTGCCACCACCGGGGTACCGGGCCGCTTCCAGGTGTCGGTCGAGATGCTGGCCAGCATGGTCGACGAAGAAGCCAAAAGCATTGTGCCCAACGAAGTGTCGCGCCGTTTCATGACACCGCTGGCGCTGACCGTGTTCCTGTGGATCATTCTCATGAACACGCTGGATCTGGTTCCTATCGACATGCTGAGCTGGATCTTCAGAATGACCGGCCTGGGCACGCATCATGGCGATGTACTTTATTACCATCGCATATTGCCTACCGCCGATCTCAACGTACCCATGGGCATGGCCCTGGGCGTGTTGCTCCTGATGTTCTATTACGGCATCAAGATCAAGCATCCCCTTGGTTTCGTCAAAGATTTATTTACTGCACCGTTCCATGCGCATGGCGTCTTGGGCGTTGTACTCATGCCGTTCAATTTTTTGCTGAATGTCATCGAATACGCCGCCAAATCGCTTTCATTGGGCATGCGGTTGTTCGGCAATATGTTTGCCGGCGAATTGATTTTCATGCTGATCGCCCTGCTGGGCGGAGCATGGACCGGATTTAATGGCATGAGCTTCGGGCTTGGGATCGGCCAGGTAATAGCAGGGTCGGTGTGGGCAATCTTCCACATCCTGATCGTGTTGTTGCAGGCGTTCATTTTCATGATGCTGACCTTGGTCTATGTAGGTCAGGCTCACGAAAGCCATTAATAGTTTTCCGGCCAGGGTTAATCGCCTGGCCGGGGTGCAAGATCATCTTGCAAGGTGTATTTTTTTTGACTTTTTGATTACACGGTTTTTAACCAAGGAGTTGTTATGACCAACGTTGCTTTCGTTGCTCTGGCTTGCGGTCTTATTATTGGTCTTGGCGCTATTGGCGCATGTATCGGTATCGGTTTGATGGGTGGCAAATATCTGGAAGCGTCGGCTCGCCAGCCTGAGTTGATGAATGTTCTGCAAACCAAGATGTTCCTGCTGGCCGGTCTTATCGATGCGGCCTTCCTGATCGGTGTTGGTATTGCCATGTTGTTTGCCTTCTCCAATCCGTTTGTCGGGTAATTGGAATTGCCCGCGATTCGCGGGTCAAGCACCGTTTGTTGTACTTGGCATAGTATGAGTATGCGACGGTTTGAACATCATGTATCTAGTGGTGTTTGCGTTGAACAATCGTAGTATTAAAGGGAAACGACCGTGAATTTAAACGCGACTCTCTTTTTCCAGATGCTCGTGTTTTTTGTTCTGGGCTGGTTCACGATGAAATTCATCTGGCCACCCCTGACAAAAGCAATGGACGATCGCCGTCAGAAAATTGCCGATGGCCTGGCGGCCGCCGACAAGGGCAAGGCCGACTTGGCTCAAGCCCAGGCGCGCATCAGCCTGATAGAAGCTTCTGCGAAAACTGAAAACCATGCCCGCATGGTAGAGGCCGAGAAGCAAGCCGCTGCTTTAATTGAGCAATCCCGCCGTGAAGGCGAGGCCGAAAAAGCCAGAATCATTGCGCAAGCCAAGCAAGACGCTGCGCAAGAGGTTCAACGCGCTCGCGAAGGTTTGCGTGCCGATGTGGCCGTTTTGGCTGTCAAAGGTGCGGAACAAATTCTTAAACGAGAAGTTAACGCACAAGTGCACGCCGAGCTGCTGGATCAGCTTAAGGCACAACTCTAATATTAGGGCAAGCCATGGCTGAATTATCGACTATCGCCAGACCCTACGCCGAAGCGTTGTTTGCTGCGGCCCGCGACGACCAGGCCGACCTGGCATCGTGGTCGGATCTGGTCAACGAGCTTGCCCAAGTGGCAAGCATAGAAAGCGTGCGTGAAGCAATGACCGATCCTCGCCTGGGCGATGCCCAACGCGCTGATCTGTTTGCCGGCCTGATCAAATCGCCGCTTTCGAAGACGGCGCGTAATTTTATCGAGCTGCTGGTCGGCAACGACCGTTTGTTGTTCCTGCCCCAGATTGCACAGCAGTTCGATGCGCTCAAGAACCGGCACGATGGGACTGCACTTGCGGAAATCACAAGCGCGTTTGCGCTTGACGATGCGCAGGTTCAGCAAATTGTTGTTGGCCTCGAGAAAAAATTTGGCCTCAAACTCAAACCGGTCGTGACTGTCGACGCCTCCCTGATCGGTGGTGTGCGCGTCATGGTCGGCGACCAAGTACTTGATACTTCCGTGCAGGCCCAGTTGGCCCGCATGCGCGATACGCTGGCCGCCTGATGCGCGCCAGATAACAGGATTCCAGGAGTCTGAACATGCAACTTAACCCGTCAGAGATCAGCGAACTGCTCAAGAGCCGCATCGAAGGCTTGGGCGCGTCGACCGACGTACGTACGCAAGGCACGGTCGTTTCCGTAACCGACGGCATTACCCGCGTCCACGGCTTGTCCGATGTGATGCAAGGCGAAATGCTCGAGTTTCCCAACAACGTATTTGGTCTTGCGCTCAACCTCGAGCGCGATTCCGTAGGCGCGGTTATTCTGGGCGACTACACCGGCATATCGGAAGGCGACCCCGTCAAGACCACGGGCCGTATTCTTGAGGTGCCGGTCGGCCCGGAGCTGCGCGGCCGCGTGGTCGACGCGCTGGGCAACCCCATCGACGGCAAAGGCCCCATCAATGCCAAAGCCACCGATATCATCGAAAAAGTCGCCCCAGGCGTGATTGCCCGTCAATCGGTGTCGCAGCCTCTGCAAACCGGTATCAAGGCTATCGATTCCATGGTGCCAATCGGCCGCGGCCAGCGCGAATTGATCATTGGCGACCGTCAAACCGGTAAAACCGCCGTTGCGGTCGATGCCATCATCAGCCAGAAAGGCAAGGGCGTTACCTGCGTGTACGTCGCCATTGGCCAGAAAGCATCGACAATCAACAACGTGGTGCGCAAGCTCGAAGAACTCGGCGCACTCGAATACACCATAGTCGTGGCTGCGGGCGCGTCGGAATCGGCCGCCATGCAGTACCTGTCGGCTTATTCGGGCTGCACCATGGGCGAGTATTTCCGCGATCGCGGCGAAGACGCGCTTATCGTGTACGACGATCTGACCAAGCAGGCCTGGGCCTATCGTCAGGTATCGCTGCTGCTGCGCCGCCCTCCAGGCCGCGAAGCCTATCCCGGCGATGTGTTCTACCTGCATTCCCGCCTGCTCGAACGTGCCGCGCGCGTCAATGCCGATTACGTCGAAAAATTCACCAAAGGCGAAATCAAGGGCAAAACCGGCTCGCTGACCGCCTTGCCCATTATCGAAACCCAGGCCGGCGACGTTTCGGCCTTCGTTCCGACCAACGTGATTTCCATTACCGACGGTCAGATCTTCCTCGAAACCGATCTGTTCAACGCCGGTGTACGTCCGGCCATCAACGCGGGTATTTCGGTATCGCGTGTGGGCGGCGCCGCGCAAACCAAGGTCATCAAGAAATTGTCCGGCGGTATTCGTACCGACTTGGCCCAGTATCGTGAATTGGCCGCATTTGCACAGTTCGCCTCCGACCTCGACGACGCGACCCGCCGTCAGCTCGAGCGCGGCAAACGTGTGGTCGAACTGCTCAAGCAGCCTCAGTACCAGCCTTTGCAGGTCTGGGAGCTGGCCGTGACCTTGTTTGCGGTCAATAACGGCTACCTCGACGACGTTGCCGTCGAGCAGGTTCTTGGCTTCGAGAAAGCCCTGAAGGATCATCTCAAATCCAAGAACGAAGCGATGCTCAAACGCATCGAAGACACCAAAGAGCTTTCCAAAGACGACGAAACCGAATTGGTTGCCGCCGTTCAGGAATTCAAAAAGCACGGTGCTTTTTAAGTTTGACTGGCGAGGGTGATGTGGCGATCGCTACACTTATCCAAACGTAAGGCGGGGTGCAAATGTACCCCGCGACAACGCCCTGACAGGAAAATGTAATGGCCGGAATCAAGGAAATCCGAACAAAGATCAAGAGCGTGCAAAACACGCGCAAGATCACCAAAGCCATGGAGATGGTGGCTGCTTCCAAAATGCGCAAGGCGCAGGAAAGGATGCGTGCCGGCCGTCCCTATGCGACTAAAGTGCGCGAGATCGCTGCTCACCTGATGCAGGCGCATCCCGACTACCGCCATCCTTACACGGTCGAATCCGGTAAATTGACTGCGGTTGGCATTATCGTGGTCTCGACCGACAAAGGCCTGTGCGGCGGCCTGAACACCAACATAATGCGCCTCGTGCTTGCCCGCATGAAAGATTTCGAGCAAAAAGGCGTCAAGGTGCAGGCCACGGCATTGGGCAACAAAAGTGCCGGCGTACTGGCTCGTATCAGCGCGAATCTGGTGTCGCAGGAAGTGCAATTGGGCGATGCGCCCAATCTCGAGCGCCTGATTGGCGCGATCAAGGTGCAAATCGATGCTTTCGTCGATGGCAAGATCGACGCCTTGTACATCGCGACAAACCGTTTTGTGAACACCATGAAGCAGGATCCCAGCTTCATTCGGCTGTTGCCCTTGCCTGACGGGCTCGAAGATCCATTCCAGACGGAAGGTGCCGCCAAGGAAGACGAGCAAAACGTGGTGAAGTCGAATTTCGGCTGGGACTATCTGTACGAACCCGATTCGACAACCGTTATCGACGAATTGCTTATGCGTTACGTAGAGGGCTTGGTGTATCAGGCCGTTGCAGAAAACATGGCGTCCGAGCAATCGGCTCGCATGGTTGCCATGAAAGCTGCGTCGGACAACGCCAAGAAAGTCATCGGTGACCTGCAACTGGTTTACAACAAAACCCGCCAGGCCGCCATTACCAAAGAAATTTCAGAAATCGTGGGGGGCGCTGCCGCTGTTTAAGGTTTAAGCAGAAGGCATCCCGTCAAAGATATTTAGCAAGGACTAGACATGAGTAACGGAACCATCGTTCAGTGCATCGGCGCCGTGGTGGACATTCAGTTCCCCCGCGATAGCATGCCCAAAATCTATGCCGCCCTCAAGCTGGCAGACGACAGCTCGGCATTCGCCGAAAAAGGGCTTACCTTTGAAGTGCAACAGCAATTGGGCGACGGCGTAGTTCGCACGATCGCGATGGGCTCGTCCGACGGCTTGCGTCGTGGCATGGCTGTCAGCGACACCGGCGCACCGATCTCGGTGCCGGTCGGGCTGGGTACGCTGGGCCGCATCATGGACGTGTTGGGCCGCCCCATCGACGATGCGGGCCCCATCGACAGCACCGAGCTTCGTTCGATTCACCAGGACGCTCCCCATTTCGACGAATTGTCGCCGTCGGTGGAACTGCTGGAAACCGGGATCAAGGTTATCGATCTGGTCTGCCCGTTCGCCAAAGGCGGCAAGGTAGGCCTGTTCGGCGGCGCCGGTGTGGGCAAGACCGTGAACATGCTGGAACTGATCAATAACATCGCCAAGGCGCACAGCGGCCTGTCGGTGTTTGCGGGTGTGGGCGAGCGTACTCGCGAAGGCAACGACTTCTACCACGAAATGGCTGAAGCCGGTGTCATCAAGCTGGACAACCTGGCCGAATCGAAAGTGGCCATGGTGTTCGGCCAGATGAACGAGCCTCCCGGCAACCGTCTGCGCGTGGCGCTCTCGGGCTTGACCATGGCCGAGAAATTCCGCGACGAAGGCCGCGATATCCTGTTCTTCGTCGACAACATCTATCGCTACACGCTGGCCGGTACGGAAGTGTCCGCGCTGTTGGGCCGCATGCCGTCGGCGGTGGGCTATCAGCCTACGCTGGCCGAAGAAATGGGCAAGCTGCAGGAACGCATTACGTCCACCAAAACCGGTTCGATCACGTCCATCCAGGCCGTTTACGTGCCTGCCGATGACTTGACCGATCCTTCCCCCGCCACGACCTTCCAGCATCTGGACTCCACCGTGGTGCTGTCGCGCGACATCGCCGCCCTGGGTATCTACCCGGCAGTTGATCCGCTCGACTCCACCAGCCGCCAGCTCGATCCGCAAGTCGTGGGTGAAGAGCACTATGCTGTGGCTCGCGGCGTGCAGCAAACCTTGCAACGCTACAAAGAATTGCGCGACATTATCGCGATTCTGGGCATGGACGAACTGTCGCCCGAAGACAAGCAGGCTGTGGCCCGTGCTCGCAAAATTCAGCGCTTCCTGTCCCAGCCTTTCCATGTGGCCGAAGTGTTTACCGGCTCGCCCGGCAAGTACGTGCCCCTGACGGAAACCCTGCGCGGCTTCAAGATGATTGTCGACGGCGAGTGCGATGCCTTGCCCGAGCAGGCTTTCTACATGGTGGGTTCTATCGACGAAGCCTTCGAGAAAGCCAAAAAACTGCAATAAGGATTACTCATGGCCAACTTGCAAGTTGATGTGGTCAGCGCGGAAAAAACGATTTTCTCCGGTGAGGCGAAATTCGTGGTTCTGCCTGGCGAGTCGGGCGAGCTGGGCATTTTGCCCGGTCACGCTCCCCTTATCTCGCGTATCAATCACGGTACGGTCAAGATCGTGCTGGCTGACGGCAAAGGCGAAGAAAACATCTTTGTGGCGGGCGGCATTCTCGAGGTCCAGCCGGGTACGGTCACGGTATTGTCCGATACGGCGATTCGTGCCGCCGACCTGGATGAAGCCAAGGCCATCGAAGCACGCAATCGTGCCGAAGAGGCGCTGCGCAACACCAAGGACAAGGCCGATATCGCCGTGGTTGAAGCCGAGCTGGCCATGCTGGCAGCCCAGGCCGCGGCCGCGCGCAAGCTTAGGCAGATACGCCACTAGCATTGCCGGGCTTTGCCCGTCGTTGATTCGCAAGGGCGCCCCATGTGGGCGCCCTTTGCATATAAGCGCCGCGGCAGGGCCCCAGGCGCCCTCGCAAGAAACCACAGCAATAGGCCCCGCGGAGCCCCGTCCCCGCTCTTTCGTCTATACGTACTTCCCGATTTAAGACTTTCACGGTATGCGTCCGGTAAAACCATCTTGAGGCCGAGCGGCAGATCGTAGAGGATGGCGGCTCCACTAGTTTCTTGGTGGAGTAATTCATCCCAGTAGGTGGAGTAATGCATCCTTACGAGCTTTCCGCACAAGAAGGTCGGCGCCAACGGCGTCAGTTCAGTATCGAGTTCAAGACTGAGGTCGTCGCCAGTTGTCAGCAGCGTGGCGTTTCCGTAGCGGCTGTAGCACGGGCGCACGACCTGCATCCGAATTTGCTTCGCAAATGGATTCAGGAGCATGAGCGCTTCGGCGATCCTGAATCTGCGCCAATGCCCGCTGTGCGGCGTGATGTGGCTGCGCAGTTCATACCGCTGCAACGTGCGCAATCTGAAGCGGTACAAATCACGGCCGTAGTCCGCGAAGACATCGCGATTGAGTTCGAGCACAACGGCCTGAAGGCCACGATACGCTGGCCCATGGCTCAGTCCGAACAGTGTGCGACTTGGCTGCGCGCTGTGATGCGATGATTCGCGTCGACCAAATATGGCTAGCGGTTGAACCGATGGACATGCGCGCGGGCACCGAGATGGCCTTGGCGCGGGTGGTCAAGGTCTTCGGTGCGGCCCATCCTCACCATGCCTACCTCTTTGCGAACCGTCGGGCCAACCGCATAAAGGTACTAGTGCATGACGGCATCGGTATATGGCTGGCGGCCCGGCGGCTTAATAAGGGAGGCTTTACTTGGCCACGACTCGGTTCGCCCGACGTACCCCTGACCGATGAACAACTGCAGGCGCTGGTCATCGGCCTGCCATGGCAGCGCATCGGTCCGGGCGGGGTCATCGACGTCTTGTAATGCAATTGGGGCATCCGCCAATAGCTTACCCCTAGCAGGTCATGGCACACTGGTGGCTATGATTGCTTCTGCCCAAAACCTCGACGAACTTGATGCACACGCCTTGCGCGAGAAGGTTCGTGGCCTCATGGCCGAGCTGGGCGAGAACGAGCAGAAGCTGGCTAAAACGGCCGAGCAGTTGTTGCGCCACGAACAGGAATTGGAACAAACACGCCAGCTCTTGATGCGCCGCGAACAGATGCTCGCAGGCCACCGCGACGACATCCGCTTCAAAGATGCCAAGATCGCGCAGCTGACCCACGAGATTGCCAATCTGCGCCGCTACCAGTTCGGCAAAAAGGGGGAGCAGCTCTCGGGCGTGCAAGGCAGCTTGTTGGAAGACACGGTCGGCGCAGATATTGCGGCCATCGAAGCCGAACTCGATCTGCTACGCGGCCAACCGGCCGCCCGCTCCGTTCAGCAGCCCAAGCGTGCCGCGCTGCCCGAGCACCTGCCCCGTGTTGAGCATCGCCACGAGCCTGACAGTACAACTTGCCAATGTGGTTGCCAGCTGCAGCGCATCGGCGAAGACGTATCCGAAAAGCTCGACTACACCCCTGGCCTGTTCACGGTGGAGCGCCATATCCGTGGCAAATGGGCCTGCAAGAAATGCGAGACGCTGACCCAGGCGCCGGTGCCTAGCCACGTCATCGACAAGGGCATGGCCTCTACCGGCTTGCTGGCGCAAGTACTGGTGGCCAAGTACGCGGATCATCTGCCGCTGTACCGTCAGGAAAAAATCTTCGAGCGAGCCGGCATGAAGCTCGCCCGCTCCACCATGGCCGAATGGGTGGGCGTGTGTGGCGTGCAGCTGCAGCCCTTGGCCGATGCGCTTCGCGAAGCGATCCTCACACACCGCGTCGTGCATGCCGATGAAACGCCCGTGCAGATGCTCAAGCCTGGCACGAAGAAAACCCATCGGGCTTACCTGTGGGCCTATGCGCCGGGTGCATTCGAAGACCTGCGTGCGGTGGTCTACGACTTTACCGAAGGCCGGGCGGGCGAACATGCCCGCAGCTTCCTGGGCGATTGGCAAGGCAGTCTGCTGTGCGATGACTACGTCGGCTACAAAGCGTGCTTTACCCAGGGCATTACCGAAATAGGCTGCATGGCGCACGCCAGGCGCAAGTTCTTCGACTTGCATGTGGCGGCCAAGAGTCAGCTTGCCCAGCAAGCCGTGCACTACATGGGCCAGCTCTATGAAATCGAACGTCAGGTGAAAGACCTGACTACCGAAGAGCGAAGGCGAAGACGGCAGGAGCAGGCCAAGCCTGTGGCCGATGCCTTACAGGCCTGGATGCTGGCCCAGCGAGAGCGCGTGCCGGACGGGTCTGCCACGGCCAAGGCTCTGGACTACAGCCTTAAACGCTGGGTGGCGTTGACGCGTTACCTGGATGATGGGCAGTTGCCGATCGACAATAACTGGATCGAGAATCAGATCCGGCCGATCGCCATTGGCCGCAACAATTGGCTGTTTGCCGGTTCCTTGCGCGCGGGGAAACGGGCCGCCGCCGTCATGACCTTGATTCAGTCAGCCAAGCTCAATGGCCATGATCCGTACGCCTACTTAAAGGACGTACTCACGCGCCTGCCCACACAGCCGGCGAGCCGCATCGACGAGCTGCTGCCGCATAACTGGCGACCGACGACTGCACACTAAACGACAACGCCCGCTTTACGCGGGCGTGTCAATATGGTTTAGCCGGACGCTTACCTTTCACGAATAGCCGTGCCCACGGTCTCCTGATTATTCTTGTTCCTGCCAGCTTCATCAGTCCACAAACAAGGAGGGGATTCATGAGAGAACGTCTGGATTGTGCAATATTGAGTACTCCAGGAACCAGCGACTGGGTGCGCCCATGGCTGGGCAGGCACGCGGGTGGTCGCGTACATGTGCAGGCGCTGGACAGTCAGGCCGGCGGCGCGGATTCCTGCGAGGTGCTCGCTCGCGTCGCCATGCCGTTGCGGCGCTTCGACGTCTGCCTGGTTCCTGTGTCCGAATCCAATCTTGCCTGGGTACGCACTGTCTTATCGGCCGCGCAAGGGCTTTTGCAAACACCGGTACTGGCCCTGGTCCATCAGTTGAAGGCGGCGGCACTCAATGACCTGTATGCCCTGGGCCTGGCCGATTTTGTACGCGATCCCATTTGTCCCGAAGAGTTGCGCGTTCGAATCGAACAACTGCTCGATGAACGGCGTTACCCAATGCGCGAGCCGGCGGGCGCTGCGCGGCTCAAGGAAACGCATACCGCGTATCCGGCGGGTCCGGGTCTGAATGGCTCGGCAACCGAACAAGCCTTGTGCGCCACCATACTCGAGCGTGGCGGACACGAGCTCGAGGCCTACGCGGTTGCCACCGCGTCGCGTTGCGCCACTTCCAAAGAGTCGTTCCAGGCAGCGAAAAGCAAGGTGGTGGAACGTTTCGAACGCGCCTATATCACTGCGGCCCTGGGCCGGCATTCGGGCAATATTGCCATGGCGGCCCGCGCCGCGCAAAAACACCGGCGCGCTTTTTGGGCACTCATGCGCAAACATCAGATCGATGCGGCTCCCTATCGGGGCGAGTGCTCCCCGTTTATTCCTCCAGACGGTTAAAATCAGGCCTGTTTCCGAATAAGGATAGCCGTGTCTTTGCCTTCTTTAAAAAATGATGTCTTTTTGCGCGCTCTCATGCGCCAGCCTGTACCGTATACCCCGCTCTGGCTCATGCGCCAGGCGGGGCGCTATTTGCCCGAGTACAACCAGACTCGAGCGCGGGCGGGTTCGTTCATGGCGCTGGCGCAAAATCCCGAATTCGCCTGTGAAGTCACGCTGCAGCCGCTCGAGCGTTTTCAGCTCGATGCCGCCATTCTGTTTTCCGATATCCTGACCGTCCCGCATGCCATGGGCCTGGGACTCGATTTTTTGCCGGGCGAAGGGCCACGGTTTGCACATCCCGTGCGTACCGAAGCCGATGTCCAAAAGCTGGCAGTTCCCGATATGTCGCGCTTGCAGTACGTGTTTGATGCGGTTTCGCTCATTCGCAAAGAGCTCGACGGCAAGGTGCCTCTGATCGGGTTTGCCGGCAGTCCATGGACCATAGGCTGCTATATGGTTGAAGGGCAGGGGTCCGACGATTATCGCCTGATCAAAAGCATGTTGTACGGGCGCCCCGATTTATTGCATCGCATGCTCGACATCAATGCACAGTCCACCATTCAGTATCTCAACGCGCAAATTGCGGCGGGAGCCCAGGCTGCCATGGTTTTCGACAGCTGGGGCGGTGTGCTTGCCGATGGCCTGTTCCAGGAATTTTCGCTGGCTTACACCCGCAAGGTCGTGCAGGGCCTGACCCGGCAACGCGAAGGCCGGGCGGTCCCTGTTATTGTATTTACCAAAGGCGGGGGGCAGTGGCTTGAAGAAATCGCGGCCTGTGGCTGCGACGCCGTGGGCCTGGACTGGACGGTCAATCTGCACCGGGCGCGTCAACGTACCGCCGATAGCGTGGCGCTTCAGGGTAATCTGGATCCCATGGCCTTGTTTGGCGGCGAAGGCGCCATACGTGCCCAGGCGCGTCGCGTCATTGACGATTTCGGCGTGGTCGAAGCAGGCGGGCATGTATTCAATCTGGGCCACGGCATTTCCCGATTTACCCCACCCGACGCAGTTTCCGTGCTGGTCGATGAAGTTCACAACTATAGCCGCTCAAATCATCCGATGCTGCGGTGAAGCCGGATATAAGCGCTTGTTTTATAGGCTGAAGATAGAAGTTGTACACATAACTTTATTGCTTTGCACAAAGGTCATTCATACCTTAGTTACTTTTTCGGTTGTGTGCATAACATATTGTTTTATATAAATAAAAAATATTTTTTTATTGCCTTTGGCTGATTTGCGCAAATGTGATGGTTGACTTTCCAAGAGTTGTTATATTCCTTTTCCCCAAAGTTATCCACAGGCTTGGGCTGAAACGCCAAAGGTGGCGTATTCTCATGTGTTCGGCATATTTCTTAAGAAAACACTTTAAGTTGGACGTGGCCCGATGATCGAAGATGCCGCCGGGGCGATCGACAGCGAAACCGGCATCACAGTGCATTGGCTCAGCGTGGCGCTTGACGTTCCCCTGGCAGGGCTGTTTGATTATCGTGCCGATCGGGCGGTGCCGATCGGTGCGAGGGTGATTGTGCCGTTCGGGCACCGGAAGCTTATTGGTGTTGTCGTCGACACCCCGGAAACCCCGGCGTTTGATGCCGCCCAGATCAAGGCCATTGATCAGATACTCGACGATTTGCCGCCTTTGCCGTCCGACTGGATTCGGCTGGCCGGGTTTGCCGCCCAGTATTATCAGCGTCCGCTGGGTGAAGTCATGCTGCCTGCCTTGCCTGCCGGTTTGCGCAAGGTGACCGCCTATCAGGGCAAGCGTTCCGCGGGCGGGCCGGTACAGCGCCTCGACAAGCGCAAGGCGCCGGCTCTGCCGCTTATTGCCGCCGATCAGACCCCGGTTTTAAATGCGCAGCAGGCTGACGCCGTTCAGGTGATCAATGCTCTTGACGGCCATAAAACGCTGTTGCTGCATGGTGTGACGGGCAGCGGCAAGACAGAGGTGTATTTGCATGCGGCCCAGGCGGTGCTGGCCCGCGGGCAACAGGTGTTGTTCATGGTGCCGGAAATCAATTTGACGCCGCAGCTCGAACAGTCGCTGCGCGCGCGCCTGGCCGCACTGGCCGGCGCGAATGCCTTGGCCGTTTTGCACAGCGGGCTGGCCGAGGGCGAGCGTTTGCGTGCCTGGCTAAGCGTCCAGCGCGGCCAAGCGCAGGTTTTGCTGGGTACGCGCTTATCGATTTTTACTCCCATGCCGAAGCTAGGGCTGATTATCGTCGACGAGGAGCACGACGCATCATACAAGCAGCAGGACGGTTTACGCTATTCGGCACGCGACCTGGCCGTATGGCGTGCCCACGACCGGCAGGTGCCGGTCATTCTGGGGTCGGCCACGCCATCGCTGGAATCCTGGTATCACGCCGAACGCGGTCATTATTTGAAGTTGTCGCTGGCGCACCGGGCCCGCGCGGTGGAACTGCCCGTGGTTCGGTTGGTGGATACCCGCAGGCTGGTTTTGCAGCAGGGGTTTTCGCCTCAATTGATCGACGCCATTCAAGAGCGTCTCGATCAGGGTCAGCAAGCTCTGATTTTTTTGAATCGGCGCGGTTATGCTCCCGTTCTGAATTGTGCGTCCTGCGGGTGGGTCAGCCAGTGCCCGCGCTGCAGCGCGTATACCGTGTTGCATCGGGGTTCGGGCCGGCGCCATCGTTTGCAATGCCATCATTGCGGCTATCAGGTGCAGGCACCTCATGCCTGTCCCGATTGCGGCGATCAGGATTTGCGGCCCATGGGCCGCGGCACGCAACGGGTCGAAGAACATCTGGCCGAGCTGTTCCCTCAGGCGCGGATCGCGCGCATCGATGCCGACAGCACGCGCCTGAAAGGCAGTGCGGCCGCCTTGTTCGCCAAGGTTCATGCCGGAGAATACGATCTGCTGGTAGGTACTCAAATGGTCGCCAAAGGCCACGACTTTGTAAATCTGGGACTGGTGGGGGTCCTGAATGCGGATGCCATGCTGTTTGCGCAGGACTTCCGGGCGCCGGAGCGCCTGTTCTCCCAGCTTATGCAGGTCGCGGGGCGAGCGGGGCGGCATGTAAAGGGGGGCGAGGTCATTATCCAGACCGACTATCCCGACCAGCCGGTTTATCAGTCGCTGGTGCGGCACGATTATGCCGGATTCGCCCAGTACAGCCTGGCCGAGCGTGAATCGATTGGTTTACCGCCTTGTGCTTTTCAGGCGCTCTTGACGGCCGAGGCCCGCGAACTGAAGCTGGCTCTGGATTTCCTGGCGCAGGCGCGGGTCTGGTTGCAGGAACAAATCGGCGATGGCGGCGCGGCCCTGACTCTGTATGATCCGGTTCCTTTGCGAGTGGTGCGGGTGGCCAATATCGAGCGTGCGCAGTTGTTGGTCGAAAGCCTCCATCGGCCGACCCTCCAGGTGTTTTTGGCGCAATGGTCGGCCGCCCTGCCCGAGTTGGCGGCAAAAGCCAGAGTGCGCTATCAGCTTGAGGTGGACCCGCTGGAAATTTAAGCCGGCCAGTCGCGTATCATTGACCTTTCCTTCACCTGTTACCCGCGATGTCTCCTGGCCATACCCTCGCCACCGGTTTGAATGCAATGCAACGCGAGGCCGTGCTGTATCTGAACGGCCCGTGTCTGGTCCTGGCGGGAGCGGGCAGCGGCAAGACGCGGGTAATTACACAGAAAATCGCGTATCTTCTGCGCGAATGCGGCTATATGGGGCGGCATATCGTGGCGCTGACCTTCACCAACAAGGCGGCCCGCGAAATGAGCGAACGGGTCAAAACACTGGTTGATTCCAAACTGGCCAAAGGCCTAACCATCAGCACTTTTCATTCCCTGGGCGTGCGATTTCTTCGTGAAGAGGCGCAACTGTTAAGCCTGAAGCCCCAGTTTTCGATACTCGATGCGAATGACGCACTGGCGATTATCCAGGAAATGCTGGCCACGACCGACAAGGGCCGTTTGCGTGCCGTCCAGCAAATGATTTCCTTGTGGAAAAATTCCCTCATGGATCCGGATGCCGCCGAGCGCGCTGCCGCGACCCCCAACGAGATCGAAGCAGCCAAAGTCTATCGCAGCTATAACGCTACACTCGCGGCCTATCAATCGGTGGATTTTGATGACCTGATTCGCCTCCCGGCTCTTTTGCTGGAACAAAACCAGCAGGTGCGCGAGCGCTGGCAGGCGCGTGTGCAATATTTGCTGGTGGACGAATACCAGGACACGAATCTGTGCCAGTACCGGTTGGTGCAATCGCTGACCGGACAGCGGGCCATGTTTACCGCCGTAGGCGACGACGATCAGGCGATCTACGCCTGGCGCGGCGCCACGGTCGAAAACCTGGCCAAGCTGACGACCGATTACCCTGCCCTGAAAATCGTCAAGCTCGAGCAAAATTACCGCTCGGTACAACGCATTCTGTCGGCGGCCAACCAGGTCATCGGTAAAAATCCCAACCTCTTTGGCAAGAAGCTGTGGTCCGACCTGGGGGTGGGCGAGCCCATCCAGGTTACTCCCATGGAAAGCGACGAGGCCGAGGCCGAGTCGATTGCGGTAAGGATATCTGCGGCGCGTTTCGAGCGTCGGGCCGAATGGCGGGATTTTGCCGTGCTGTATCGCAGCAACCATCAGGCGCGCGTGCTGGAACAGGCGCTGCGGAATTTGCGCATCCCCTATACGATTTCAGGCGGGCAGAGTTTCTTCGAGAAAGCTGAAATACGCGATATTCTGGCCTATCTGCGACTGGTCGCCAACGATGACGACGACCCGGCTTTCATCCGCGCCGTGACCACGCCGCGACGCGGGATAGGGCAGGTAACTTTGCAAACCCTGGGGCAATTTGCGGCGGAACGGCAAATTTCCCTGTTTTCGGCACTGTTTGAAATCGGCTCGACCGAGCGTCTGGCGGCGAAACAGCTGGAGCCATTGCAGGTATTTGGCGCTTTCATACAGCGCATCCAGTGGCGCGCCGGGCGTGGCCGGGCCGGCGAGGCGGTGACGTCCGCCGAGGCCGCGGGGCCGATACTGGACGATCTATTGAGCGCAATCCAGTACGAACGTTACTTGTATGACACGCTTGAAGAGCGTCCGGCCCAGACGCGCTGGCAGAATGTGCTGGAACTGATCGGCTGGCTGAAACGCAAAGCCGAGGAAGACGGCCTGAACCTGTTTGAGCTGGTGCAGCATGTGGCCCTGATCACGATGCTGGAGCGCGGCGAGGATGAAGAGCCCGATGCGGTCAAGCTGTCGACCCTGCATGCGTCAAAAGGCCTGGAGTACCCGCATGTCTACCTGGCGGGCGTAGAGGAAGGCTTATTGCCTCATATGGGGCGCGACGAGGAAGACGGCGATCCGGCCAAGGCGGCCGAGTCGCTGGCGCAGCGCATACAGGAAGAGAGGCGCCTGATGTATGTGGGTATTACCCGTGCGCAGCGCAGCCTGCACCTGACCTGGTGTAAAAAGCGGCGCCGGGCGCGCGAAGATGTGGTGCGCGAACCTTCGCGCTTTATCGATGAAATGGGCTTGGGCGAGTTGAAGCTGCAGGAAGATCCCGAGCTTCAGGCGCTCAGCCCCAAGCAGCGCCTGGGCATGCTCAAGGCCCTGTTGAGCAAGGCTTGATCGGGGTAAGCGCATACTATAAAAAAACCTGCCGCTAAAGGCAGGTTTTTTCGATCACCAGGATCAGTTTTTATCGAAAACCGGGCTGACCCTTGCGAGGCAAAGCACGACTTACCACTGCGATCCCATGTAGAAGCTGCTGCGGGCGCGGGCTTCAGACATGGCTTTGTTCACTTCCGTGCAAAAATCCATGAAGTCGATGAAACCTTCCTTGGCCTTGGAAAATACATTCTTGACCACGGCAATAATCGAAACCGGCTCGTTGCAGCTGAGTGCATCGCGCATAAGGTTGCGCTCAAGCGAGTCGCTTAAACGAGTGTATTGGTAGTAAGTAATGCTGGACATGCTGGTCACCTGCTTTATAGGTTGTACTGACAGATGTCATTATAGGGTAAACCCTAATCTATAGTCAAGGGTTTTCCCTAATACGTTTTGGGACGTTGCAAATACTCTACTTTTCGAATCCCGGTTTAGGTGCAGCTGCGTTCGGCCAGGGCCTTTCAGGATCCCTCTATCACTATATAGAGGGTGGATTGGTGGGCCAGCCAGGCAGTTTTGAAAAATTCAGATAGCGGGCGGCCGCGGCAACCCGCTCAATCGCGGTCGGGGCCGATCCTGCGGAAATTCGCGGCACCCAGCCCAGCAGAGGTGCGTCGATGCGCGAGGCCAGCGCGGCGACAGTGGCCTCGCTGTTGAGCAGGTCCGGGTCGACCGTATTGGCGACCCAACCGGCCAGGGGCAAGCCTCGCGCCGCGATGGCTTCCGTCGTCAATAATGCATGGTTGATGGCGCCAAGGCGCAGGCCGACGACCAGCACCACGGGCAAGCCTAGTTGCCGGGCAAGGTCCGCCGTGTCCATGGTGTCGTTCAGCGGTACCCGAAAGCCTCCCACTCCTTCGACCACGACGGCGCCGGCGAGTGCGGCAATCCGTTGATAACATTCGAAAATAAGCGGTAGTTCGATAGGGTGGTTTTCCAGCTTTGCGGCGATATGCGGCGCGGTGGGCTGGTGCAGCAGGTACGGTGTTGCCAGTGCCGGCGGCAGCGACACGCCGGCGTGCGCCGCCAGCGCATCCGCATCGTCGTTATGCCAGGCGCCATCTCGCCATTCCGCGCCGGCGGCGACCGGTTTCATGCCGGCTGCCGCGACACCGGCCGCGGCCAGCGCGTGCAATAGGCAACTGGCGATCAGCGTTTTGCCGATCTCCGTGTCGGTGCCGGCCACAAAATAAGCGCATGCGGGGCTATTCATGGCCGATCGTGCTTTCGAATACAGAAGCCGTGCGGGCTGCCAGGATATCGCATTCGGCGTCGTCCAGAATATAAGGCGGCATGAGATAAACGGTGCGGCCGATCGGGCGCAGCAGCAATTCGTTTTGCAGCGCATGGGTGAAAAAGCGGCGGGAAAATCGGCTTGCCGCCGCATCGTCGATCACCGCGTCGAAGGCCCAGATCATGCCGCGCTGGCGAAAATTGCGCACTCGATCGTGATGGGCCAATGGCTGCAGCGCTGCCGTCAGCCGCTGTGCCCGCGCGCGATTGGCATTGAGCACATCGTCTTCATCAAAAATCGCCAAGGTTGCCAGCGCCGCGCGGCAGGCCAGGGGGTTGCCGGTATAGGAGTGGGAGTGCAGGAATCCCCGGGCCGTGTCGGCATCGTAGAACGCCTGGTAAATCGCATCGGTGGTCATGACCAGCGACAACGGCAGATAACCGCCGCTGATACCCTTGGACAGGCAGACGAAGTCGGGCCAGACCGCTGCTGTTTCGGGGCTTGCGCCGCACGCTTGCTCGGAAGCGAAAAAAGTCCCCGTACGGCCGCAGCCCACGGCGATCTCGTCGAAAATCAGATGGACTTCGTACTTGTCGCACAAGGCCCGTGCCTGCGCCAGATACACCGGGTCGTGCATGGCCATGCCGGTGGCGCATTGCACCAGGGGTTCGATAATCAGGGCGGCAATATGGGTGCTGCGTTGCTGCAGCAATAATTCCAGTGCGTGGGCCGCGCGGTATGCCACATCGGCGGCTGTTTCGCCTTTTTGCGCGGCACGGGCATCGGGCGACATGGCCACGTGCGCCCCGTGCAATAGCGGGCCGTACGCATCCCGGAACAGGGCGACGTCGGTAACCGCCAGCGCGCCTATGGTTTCGCCGTGATAGCTGCCCTGAAGACAGATGAACTCCCGCTTTTCGCTGTGGCCGGCATTGCGCCAGGCATGGAAGCTCATTTTCAGCGCAATCTCCACCGCCGAGGCGCCGTCCGAAGCATAGAAGCAATGGCCCAGCGCATGGCCCGTCAGCGCCGCCAGCTTTTCGGACAGGCGTATCACCGGCTCGTGGGTCAAGCCCGCCAGCATGGCGTGCTCGAGCTTGTCGAGCTGATCTTTCAATGCCGCGTTGATGCGCGGGTTGGCATGGCCGAACAGATTGACCCACCATGAGCTGATCGCATCCAGGTAGCGCTTGCCATCCGAACCATATAGCCATGCGCCCCGACCGTGGCTGACCGGCACCAGCGGTACCGATTCGTGATGCTGCATTTGCGTGCAGGGGTGCCAGACACTATGCAGGCTGCGTTGCACCATGTCCGACTGCGATTCCGATTGCGTGTATTTATCCATAATGTTTGGCGAGTGTGTGCAGCCCGTCGATAAGCCGGTCGATCTGCTCGGCCGTATGCGCGGCCGACAGCGAAATGCGCAATCGCGCGGTTTTCTTCGGTACGGTCGGCGGCCTTATCGCGGGAACCCAGATACCTTGTTTATGCAAGCCTTCCATCAGGTCCAGCGCGAGTCGATTGTCTTGAACCACCAAAGCCTGAATGGGCGTTTGCGAAGGCAGCACAGGCCAGCTCAAGCTTGCCAGCCCGGCGCGCAGCCGCTCGATCAATTGCCGCAAATGCTGCCGCCGCCACTCCTCGGTGCGCACCAGCTCTAGCGAGGCCAATAGCGTGGTGGCCAGCAAAGGCGGGCTGGCAGTGGTGAATATATAGGTGCGCGCCCGTTGCAGCAGCCATTCGATCAGGCTTGCGTCGCCGGCGACAAAGGCGCCGTAGACGCCGGCGGCCTTGCCCAAGGTTCCCATATACAGGATGCGCGGCGATGCCAGGCCGAAATGCGCCAGGCTGCCGCGTCCCTGCGGCCCCAGCACGCCAAAGCCATGGGCATCGTCCACCAGCAGCCAGGCGTCGTATTTTTCGCATAAGGCCAGCAATTCCTGCAACGGCGCAATATCGCCATCCATGCTGAACACGGCATCACTTATCACCAGTTTTCGTGGGCTGGCGTTTTTTTTCAGCAGGTATTCCAGCCGTGCGACATCGGCGTGCGGGTAAATCCTGAACTGCGCCCCGGACAGCCGCGCGCCATCGATCAGGCAGGCATGGTTCAGGCGATCTGAAAATATCGTATCTCCGGGGCCGGCCAGGGCCGGAATGATGCCCAGGTTGGCCATATAGCCGGTCGAAAAATGCAAGGCGCGCGGCGCACCGACGAATTCGGCCAATGCGGTTTCCAGATCCTCGACGGCGCGTGTGTGGCCGCTGATCAGTGCGGAGGCGCCGGCACCCACGCCGTAGGCATCCAGCCCCGCATGCGCGGCGGCAATCAAGGCGGGGTGATTGGCCAATCCCAGGTAATCATTGCTGCAGAATGCCAGATACGGCTTGTCGCCGACATTCAATATCGGCCCTTGAGGGCCCTCGACCGTCCGGCGCCTGCGCAATAGCTGGCGCTCCTGCAATTGCGTCAATTGATCGCCGATCTGAGCCATCAGGTCAGGCATGCGATACCTGTTCTTGCGATGCCTGTGTCTTGGATCGGCATTCAAAGCGCAGCGGCAACTGGTTCAGGCTGCGGTATACCGCATTGAGTCCCCAGGACTGGACGTCGCCAGCCAACCGCAGTTTCGGCAAACGCCGCATTACACTGCGCAGCGCTATCTCGGCTTCCAGATACGTCAGCGTTGCTCCCAGGCACACATGCGGGCCATAACCGAAAGACAGGTGCGAGCCTTCATTGCGTGTGATGTCGAGTCGATCGGGCGCGCTGAATTTGGCTGGGTCGCGATTGGCCGCGCCGATCAGCGGAATTACCAGCTCGCCCTTTTTCATCAGCCGGCCGTGCATTTCCACATCGACCTTGAGGCGGCGGCCGGTGTACTGCACCGGACTGTCAAAGCGCAACAGCTCTTTCAGCGCCGAGGGCAACAAGGACGGCGTCTGTTGCAGCAACTGCCATTGCCGCGGATGTGCCAGCAGCGCCAGCATGCCGTTGCCCAGCAGGTTCCGGGTTGTCTCGTGGCCCGCAAACAGCAAGGTGCAGCACTGGGCCAGCAGTTCCTTGGAGGTAGCGATCCCGCCATCGGCCTCTGCCACGATCAATTGGCTGATGAGGTCGTTGCGGGGTTGCAGGCGGCGTTGAGCCAGCAGGCCGCGAAAATAGTCGCTCATGGCCATCAGGCCGGCCTGGGCGCGCCGGGCGGTTTCGATGCTTGGCGTCGGGCTGCCGATAAAGCCGGCGATATCGTCGGACCATGCCACGAAGTCGTTGCGATCGGCCGCATCGATCCCCAGCATGGCGGCGATTACCAATGCCGGCAGAGGCCTGGCGAAATCGTGCATGAAGTCGAATTGTGTTGTTTCAAAGGAGCCCTGCGTTTCCGTTTCGCCTGACTGAACCCCGGCGATGATCTGATCCAGCAGGCCATCCGCGATGGCCTGAATCTGCGGGATCAATGCCTGCAACGCCGCGGGCTTGAAGCCTGCGCTCATGATCTGCCGCAGGCGCGCATGCCGTGGGGCGTCAAGAAACAATATCGAACGAGCGAAAATGCGCTTGAAGGCGCGCAACTCGTTCCTTGCCTCCAGCCCGCTGCTATTGACCCAGCCGCCGGCACGGCGCACCGAGAAGCGCGGGTCGCGCAATACGCTTGCCACATCGGCGTGTCTGACCAATAGCCATGCGCCGCCGCAGAACTCCCTATTCCAGTGCAGCGGTCCGGCCGCATGCAAAGCGCGGTAGGCTGGGTAGGGATCGTTGAGGAATTCACGATTGATCATGCCGGGCCTTTTGATGCGGTTCTCCGACTTTGCCGTGCCAGGCGACGAAGATTCGCATCGGTTTTTCGTAAGCGGGTGGGGCGCTGGTGCGTGGCATGACAGGCTGTCTCTGGCGTGTTCGGTTATGGGCGGATATATTCTAGGACCAAACCTGTTTGGCCAGACAGCGGGGTTGCATTTGCATTCAATGCCGTGCCGGATGCCAGTTTGAAACTTTTAATTGAGAGTTAGTGCACAATAGTCGCTTTAACCGGACGATCTGCGAACCACTATGTCTTTACGCCCCGCCCCGCTAACTGGAATTCGTGTTTTAGACCTTACCCGTGTCCTGGCCGGGCCGTGGTGCACGCAGAACCTGGCCGATCTGGGGGCCGAAGTCATCAAGATCGAACGCCCCGGTTCGGGAGACGATACCCGCAGTTGGGGGCCTCCGTACGTCAAGGATCAGAACGGCCATGACACCACCGAAGCGGCCTACTATGCCTCGGCCAACCGCAACAAGCTGTCGGTGGCACTGGATATGTCCACCAAGCAAGGCGCCAGCCTGATTCGCGAACTGGCCCTGCAATGCGATATCCTGGTGGAAAATTTCAAGGTGGGCGGGCTGCGCAAGTACGGCCTCGATTACGACAGCATCAAGGCCATCAATCCGGCCTTGATCTATTGTTCCATTACAGGGTTCGGCCAGACCGGCCCCTACGCGAGCCGGCCCGGCTACGATTTCATGATCCAGGGCATGGGCGGGCTCATGAGTATTACCGGTGAGCGCGACGATCTTCCAGGCGGCGGCCCCCAAAAAGCAGGCGTGGCGGTGGCCGATCTGATGACCGGCATGTATTCCACCGTGGGCATTCTGGCTGCCTTGCACGAGCGCACCCGCAGCGGCCTGGGCCAGCATATCGATATGGCTTTGCTGGATTGCCAGGTGGCCATGCTGGCAAACCAGAATCTGAACTACCTGACCACCGGCGTGGCACCCAGGCGGGCCGGCAATGCCCATCAAAACCTGGTTCCGTACCAGGTCTTCGCCGCCACCGACGGTCATTTGATTGTAGCGGTGGGCAACGATAGCCAGTTCCGGGCGTACACCCAGGTGATCGGTCGCCCGGATCTGGCCGCCGATGAGCGCTTCAAAACGAATCCCGGTCGGGTCATCAATCGCGAGGTGCTGGTTCCCATGTTGGTCGAGGCCATGAAAGGGCAGGCGCGCGACTACTGGCTGGCCGAGCTTGAAAAGGCGGGCGTTCCAGCCGGGCCGATCAACACTATCGATCAGGTTTATCAAAACCCCCAGGTCCAGTCGCGCGGCATGCACATGTCTTTGCCGCACGGCAGCGCCGGGCATGCGCCGGTGGGGGCAAGCCCTTTGCGGCTTTCAGGCAGCCCTGTCAATTATCGCCATGCCGCCCCCTTGCTGGGCGAACATACCGAGCAAGTACTGCGTGACCGCCTGGGGCGCTCGGACGAAGAGATCCGCCAGTTGATCGGCAGGCCGTAGGTGGTCGGCATGGCCCGTTTACGGCAATGCGTGCATGGAAACTGGGCTATCGTTGAAGAACGGAATTATTGTTAATTTTGCGCCCCAGCGTGGGCGCGAGGCGTTGGGAGTGAATTCAAATGAAGAATATTAAAGTCATAGGCATAGTCGGCGCAGGAGCGATGGGGCGTGGAATCGCCCAAATCGCCTCCCAGGCCGGCTATGAAGTCCTGTTGTTCGACCTGAATGCCGAAGCCGTCGCGGCGGCTCGGGATAATCTGAAGCAAACCTGGGACAAACTGTCGGGCAAGGGGAAAATTGCCCCCGAACTCGCCGCCGCATCGCTGGCGCGCGTCCAGGCGTGCACCGATCTGCATTCCATGAGTCGGGCCGATTTGGTCATCGAAGCCGTGGTAGAGCGTCTGGACGTCAAGTGCGAGCTGTTTCAAAAACTTGAAAGCATCGTGCCGGAAGATTGCCTGCTGGCCTCCAACACCTCGTCTCTGTCCATCACATCCATTGCCGCCGCCTGCGTACGGCCCGACCGGGTATTGGGATACCACTTCTTCAATCCGGTGCCGCTGATGAAGGTGGTCGAAGTGATCGACGGCTTGCGCAGCGACCCCGCCGCGGGCGATGCGCTAATGGCGCTGGCCCGCGCTATGGGGCACACGCCGGTACGCGCCAAGGATATGCCGGGTTTTATCGTGAATCATGCCGGCCGAGGAATGAACATCGAAGGCTTGCGACTGGCCCAGGAGGCGGTGGCGCCGTTTTATCAGGTGGATGCCATCATGCGCGAGCAGGCTGGTTTTCGCATGGGGCCTTTTGAACTGCTCGATTTGACCGGGCTCGATGTTTCGCACCCCGTCATGGAGTCGATTTACCGCCAGTTCTATGACGAGCCCCGATTCCGTCCCTCGCCGATCACGGCCACACGCACTGCGGGCAGGCTGCTGGGGCGCAAGGTGGGCGAAGGCTTTTATACATATCCGGACGGCCGTAAACAGGTTCCTGCCGAGCCGGCGGTGCCCCCCACGGTGGGCGGCTTGAAAGTCTGGCTGGCTCCTTATCATTCGGCGGGACACAAGCGCGCTTCAGCCTTGTTGAAAGAGCTGGGCGTCAATGTCATTGCCAGCGACCATCCTCCCGTCGATGCCCTGATCGTGGTAACACCCTTCGGCGAAGATACCGCCACGGTGGTCGGCTCGCATCAGCTCGATGGCGAGCGCACGGTTGCCCTGGACACCTTCTTTGGCCTGGAGCAGGGCAAGCGCCGTGTATTGATGTGCTCGCCCGCTACACAGCCCAAGTGGCGCGATGCGGCGCACGCCCTGTTTGCGTCCGATGGCACGGTTGTTTCAGTCATCGACGATTCGGCGGGTTTTGTGGCGCAGCGCATAGTGGCCACCATCATCAATGTCGCGGCCGATATTGCCCAGCAAACGATTGCCACACCGCATGATATCGATTTGGCCGTCTCGCTGGGCCTGGGCTACCCCCAAGGCGGGCCATTGTCGATGGGTGATAGCCTGGGCTCGGCGCATGTGCTGGAAATCCTGCGCGCCATGTATCGCGTCACGGGCGACGACCGCTACCGTGCCAGCCTGTGGCTGCAGCGTCGTGTACAACTGGGTTTGTCGCTGCGCGCCGAGCCCGTCTGCAAGGCGCGGTAGCCGGGCTTTCAGGTCCATGGGGGCCACGCTCCGGCGGCTTGGCCCCGGAAAGCAAAAAGCCGCTACGAAGAAAAGTAGCGGCTTTTTGCCGGGTGACTCATTGGCCCTTGCGGGCGGCCTTATTTGGCGGCGTGCACCATGTATTCGACAGCGGCATGCATTTCAGCGTCGGTGGCTTGCGAGCCGCCGCGCGGGGGCATGGCGCCGATGCCATGGATGGCATTCTGAACCATGGCGTCGATGCCGGTGGCGATGAACGGCGCCCAGGCTGCCTTGTCGCCAAACTTGGGCGATCCTGCCGCACCCACCGCGTGGCAGGCGAAACATACTGCTTTGTAGAGTTTTTCGCCGGCTGGATCGATAGCGGCTTCGGCGGCGGGGGCCGCTGCAACCTTGGCAGCTTCAGCTTTAGGGGCCGGCGCGGCGGCGGGTGCCGGTGCTGCGGCGGCTACTGCAACAGGCTTGGCTTCGGCTTGCTTGGCTTCGGGGGCGGGAGCCGCAGGTTCTTTGAACGATGCGCCCGACTTGTTGGCCATGTAGGCGATTGCCCGGGCTACTTCATAATCGCTAAGCGAAGGATTGCCGCCCTTCGGAGGCATGGCGCCAATGCCGTGTATGGCGTTCTTGATCATGGCATCGTAGCCAGTCTTGATGAACGGAGCCCAGGCGGCGTGATCGCCGACTTTCGGGGCGCCGGCCGCACCGGCAGTATGGCAGGCGGTACAGGTCGAGTCGAAAACCTGCTGCCCGGTCTTGAACACCTTGGGCGCGTTGGCGTCGACCAGGTCGAAGCTGGCGACAGGCTTGATGCGGGCCTCGATGGCGGCGGGCGTGAGCGTGTCGGATCCGGCGCCGACCTTGTTGCCGGAGGTGACCAGATTGGCCAGCATGATGATAAGGATGATCGGGATCAGGAACGCCAGAACCACAGTCACGATAAGCTGTTTGGGGGTTTTTATGAGGCCTTCGTGGTCCTCTATAGTTTCTTCAATATGCTCTTCGGTGTTGTTCATGGTCGAATCCTGCGTGTACGTGATTCAAGGCGCTTCGTGGCCTGATGCTCGTTACTATGGTTGAAAGACAGAGGCAAGCAGCGTTTACGTGCTTTTTCACCACCCAAGTCCGCGATTATACCGAGACTGCTGCTTAAATGCAGAATTGCGCTTCTTTTGAATACATCCCGCAGATCGGGAGGGTGCGGGAGGGCGTAAAAAAGCCGACATGAAAACACGCTACAATGACGTCCCCTGCGCCCGTAGTTCAATGGATAGAATGAGAGTTTCCGAAGCTCTTGATACAGGTTCGATTCCTGTCGGGCGCACCACTTCTCGAATCACAGCGCCGCTCAGCATTAGCCAGGCCCAAGCAACATGCTTTTGATGGCATCCGAAAATAGCTCGGCCATGGCCTGTATGGTATCGGGCCGGTAGTTCGGGCGCGTATAAAAGAACTTCATCCGGAAGCACCCATCCATCAGGTAGGCATACACGTGCAGGTGGTAATCGGCAAGGTTCTGTGCGGCCACCGTATCGGGCAGGTCCATGAGCGCGGGGTCGGGGGGCAGGAACAGGCTGCCATCGTAATTGTCCTCCCAGACGTCGCCGATATACTGAAACAGTGTTTTGACCTGGTCGTGCCTGGCCAGCTCCCTGGCGCGTGGATCGTCGCTGAAATAGCGCAGAGCGCTATGCCCCAGCCCATTGTCGGGAATGGCGCGATATTGTTCCAATACGGAAGACAGGGCCCGCGCGGGTGATAGCCCCTGGTCGGTCAAGGCTGATTCCAGCCTGACGGTGATCGGGGTATGGGTAATGAACCATCCTACCGTGCGCGATACATCCATTTCAGGGATGCAGGTTTCCCGGCCGTGCGCGACTTTGTGGAAGATCAGGCTTTTCTGGCCGGATATCCGGTGCGCGGTAATCGCCAGCGCGGCAACGATGGCATGTACCAATGTGGCCTGAAAGATGCCTCCCCAGTGCTGGCGCGCTTGGCTCACCTGGGCCTGGTCCAGCACCTGGAAGGCATGCGCTTGTATGTCGCTTTGCAGGGCCGCGGCGTTGGGGGCGTCTTCGGGAAACTCGGCCGTGTCGCGTGCCTGCTCCAGCCAGTAGTCCAGTTGCTGCGCCGCCTGGCCTTGCCTGGCGTAGTCGATCACGCCTTCCACCCAGGTATGGAAAGGGGTCGTCTTATGCGGGAACGCCGGCTCGCGGCCTTCGCTGAGCGCCGTATAGGCTGTGCGCAGGTCTTCCAGCGTGACTTGCAGGGAAATGGCGTCGCTGACCAATTCGTGCATGGTAAAGAAAAAATGATGATCGAGGCTGGCAGGGTCTTCAAAGAAGGCAGCCCGAATGACCGGCCCTCTTGCGATATCCAGGCTGTCGTGCAGCTGTTGAACCTTGGTATCGATGAAGGCCAGCCGGGTGGGGGCATCTGCGTCGGGGACCGTGAAATGGTCGACGGGAATCGTATAGACGTCGTCGCTTGATGCGAAGTGCTGGGTATAGTTGCCCTGCGCGTCCGGCTCAAACCTGAGCCGGATTGCATCATGCTGCTGTATCACCCGGCGCAGGGCGCTTTGGAGCGTGGGGATGTCCAGGACATGTCCGCAGCGCGCAATGAAACCGACATTGAATTTGTTGGGGTTGGGTTTGGCCCAGCTGAAGTAGTAGCGCTGCATCGGGCTGAGAGGCAGCGTGCCCTGCGGCGTCTTTGTATCGGTGGATTTGGCTGTCCGGGCGTTTTCCGCATGCCTGGCGAGCGCGGAAAGGATGGGATGTTGATAGAGGTCGCGCGGGCTCAGGAAAAATCCGGCAAGGCGTGATTTCGTGCATACCCGTGCAACCAGTATGGAGTCGCCGCCCACGGCGAAGAAATCGTCGTCGATATCGATGCTGCCGTGCCCCAGCACTTCCTTCCAGATGGCAAGCAGCACTGTTTCCGTGGGAGTGCGGCCGACCTGGACAGCGTCTTCGACCGCAGAGAATTGTGGAAGCCGAAGACCATTGCGATCGAGCTTTCCATTGGGCAGTTGCGGCAATTGTTCTATATGGATGAAGCGCGACGGTACCATATAGGCGGCAAGGCTTTGGGATAGGAAAGACCGTAATTCGCTTGCGATGACTGCGGCGGGTTCGGTGCCGGGGCGTGTCTCGTAGAAAGCGACCAGTTGTTTGCCTGCCGCGCCGTCCAGGCCCGCGACGGCACAAGCCCGGATGGCCGGATGTTTGGCAAGGGCGGTCTCTACTTCGCCTGGCTCGATGCGTACGCCCCGGATCTTGATCTGGAAATCGCTGCGGCCCAGGTAATGCAGCGTGCCGTCCACCTCTTGGCGTACGATATCGCCGGACCGGAACAGCTTCGCGTGCTCGGGGTCGGCGGAATGATTGAAAGGATTGGCGATGAACTTTTGCGCGGTCAGGTCGGGGCGGCGAAGGTACCCCAAGGCCAGCCCGGGGCCGGACACATGGAGTTCGCCCGGTTCGCCGGCATTGACGGGTTCCAGCTTGTCGTTCAACACATGGACTTTCATGCGGCCTATGGGGCGTCCGATGGAAGCAACTTCTTCTTCCTGCTCGCTTCGTTCAATCTCAGAGCATGTTGCGTCGGCGGCCATTTCGGATGAGCCATAAAGATTCAGCAGGACGGCATTGGGCGCAAGCTGCGCAGCTTGGCCCGCCAGCTTGCCGGTCAGGGCTTCTCCCGAGGATGTAAGGTAGCGCAAGGACGGCAGATCGACGTCCGTTTGTGCGTGGGCTTCGAACAGGGCCCCCAGCAGCGAAGGCACCGCCACCAGCCGGGTCGCTTGGCTTTCCGCCAGTAAGGACAACAAGGCCTGGGGGTCGTGCGCGGTCGCGTCATCGACCAGGACGCCAGGTATGCCTTGCAGCAGGCCGCCGAAGGTTTCCCAGACGGAATCGACGAAGTTCAAGGAGGTTTTCAGGCAGGCGAGTTCCTGGGCGTTGAACGGATAGGATTCCCACATCCAGACAAAGCGGCTGAGCATGGAGCGATGCGTACCGAGCACGCCTTTGGGTGTCCCGGTGGAGCCGGACGTATACACCACATAGGCCACGGGGTCGGCGGGATCGGCTGTCACGCTGCGCAGGGGGTTTGTGCTGGGCGATACCTGGGCGACATCGATCCACTGGGCATCCGTTCTGCCCCCCAGGCCCGACGATGATGCCTGCTTGCCGACAGCGCATACGATGGGCGCCGCGGTGTCTTTCAGCATGAATTCGAGACGGTCCATAGGATAGGCGGGATCGAGCGAGACCCATGCGGCGCCCGCTTTCATGATGCCCAGCATCGCGGCCACGGCTTCGATGCTGCGCGCAAGATGCAGGCCGACGATAAGCGGAGCGTGGGTGGCCTGACTGGCAGGCGCGTCCCCCAGCCGCCGGTGGATGTCATGCGCAATGCCGTTGGCCATGGCATCCAGTTCGGCGTAAGTCACCTGGGTATTGCCACTGATCAGGGCAACTGCCTGTGGCATGCGGCCAGCCATGGCCTCGAACATGCGGTGCAGCAGATCGGGGGGATTCGAGCTTGAGTTCTCAGACATGGCGGGCACTCTATTGCTTGGTTTGGGCCAGACGGCTGGTGGGAAGCGACATGGCTACGGCACTTGCCGCCATGGCCGCGAGAGCGAACAGGAATGGCGCGATGGGATTGATGCCGCTGAGTGCGCCGCTTGCAATGGAAGCCAGCCCCCATACGGCGGCGTTGATCGAAATGGTGATGCCAAGAATCCAGCCCTGCTGCTGTTCATCGACCGTATGGGTGAACAGCACGATGATGGCGCCGTAAGCAACGGATACCAGGACAGCGATAGGCACGGCGATGGCCATTTGCACCAGCATGCTGTGCGTAGAAATGGACACTGCAATGAGCGCGGCTGTGCCCCATAGCCCCCACGACGCCAGCTGCCGGGCACTGACGTAGCGCTGGAGGAAGGGCAGGACGACACCGTAAGCCAGGCAAAAGCCGATGCCCAGGGCACTCATCAGCAGCGATACCGTGCCGGTGTCTTCGTTGAATCGCGTAATCAAAAGACTGGGCAGGAACAGGAAATACGTACCCCAGGCAAACTGCATCAAGCCGAAAATGATGGCCAATCGCTGTATGGCGGGCGTGCCCCAGGCGCGCCGGAAACCATGCACGCCCATGAATAGATCAATTTTTTTTGCGGGTGCTCGTGAGACCGGCGGTTCCTTGAACATATAGCAGAACAGCGCGAGCACCGCCATGGCCAATGCGGCAGTCAGGAGGAAGGGCAGGATGAAATCCGATACCTGTACGGCGCTGTCATGCGATAGAGAGCCTCCAACCAGGGGGCCAAGGATGAATCCAATGGACGAGACCAGCAGGCATATGTTCAAGGTCAGTGGGCGTTTTTGCGGCGGCGCATTGTCTACCGCCGCCGCCTGGGCTACCGCCTGGCTACCCGCCGTGGCGCCGCCAATGATGCGCCCCAGGATGAGTAGCCAGATCAGGTTGAACGCGATGGCGCCGGCAATCAGGAGAAAGCTCGCCGCAATTCCGACCAGGCACAAAATAAGAATCCGCCGCCTGCCGAGCCGGTCCGACAATTCACCAAGAACTGGTGCCATGTACAGCATGATCAGTTCGTAAATGCCGATGGCGATTCCGTATACCAGGTAGCGCATGGCGAGGCTGTCGCCACCCATGAGCATGGGCGGTTCGTCGAGCAGCAAGGCCGCCAGGGTCGGGATCACGATGGTGTAGCCCGTACTGTCGATCAGTATGATGAGAAATAGCGGTGCCAACTGACTCAAGCCGACGGCGGATTTGCGCACAATGTCTCCAGGGTCGTTTTTCTCAAGGCCTTAAAAAGGCTTTCGTGGCTGCATCAGCTACCGCAGCGATTTTGTATGGACTGTAACACCCTCTTAGCCAAGTCATAGCACATTATGTGATGTGCAGGCAGTGTTTAATCAGGTGCGGTAGGCGTCAAACCTTTCGTCGCTCGTGGTAAAGGCCGGCCCCAAAACATTGGGGCTGTAATGTGCCATTTCCAGATAACTGAAGTTTGAAAACGGTGTTAGACGCTGCCCTCCGCGCGATGCGCCTGGTTGAGGCGCGCCAGCCCGGGTTCTTTGCGAACTGTACCGATTTGTTCCTGCAAGGACCCAGCCGCTTTCAGGAATGACGCCAGCGCCGGGCTATCGTCGTTGCTTCGCCAGGCGATGGAGATTTCCTGATTCAGGAAGGGCGTTTTGTCCGATAGAGGAATGTACTGGACCTTGGGGTGGATAAGGGCGGTAAGGTTACTGGGGATGAGGGCAATGGACAGCCCGGCGGCCACAAAGCAGATGACGCTTGCGACCTGGCTGCATTCCTGGGCGATATCCGGGTAGAAGCCCGCCGTCGAACAGGCTGCGATCATTTGCGCATGCGCCGCCGGTACTTTTTCTTTCGAGAAGGCCACAAACGATTCATGCGCCAGCTGTTTTAATCCTATCGTTTTCTGGCCGCTCAGCGGGTGCTTCTTGGGTAGCGCCACCATGAGCTTGTCGTGCGCGTAAAGGTGGGTTTGAATAAGCGATGTTTTCTGGGCCAGGGGTGTGCGCAGCAGCCCCAGGTCCAGATACCGGTTCTTGAGTTGTTCGAGCTGGTCCAGGGTCGTCATTTCTACAAGGCGCAGCCGAATCCTGGGATGGCTTTGGCGGAAATGGTTGATCAGGGTAGGCATGAAGCCGTAGCCGGCGCTTCCTATGAAACCAATCGATAGATGGCCGATTTCCCCGTTTTTTGCCGATTGCGCGCGCTCGATGGCCAATTGCTCGTATTTCAGCCATTGGTACGCTTCGTCCAGGAAAACCTTGCCCGCGGGGGTCAGGGAAACCGCTCGTTTGTTGCGCAGGAAAAGCGCTGTTCCCACATAAGTCTCGAGCTTTTGCATGGCCTGGCTCAAAGGCGACTGGGCAATATTCACACGCTCCGCGGCGCGCCCGAAATGGAGCTCTTCGGCAACGGCAATAAATTGCTTGAGAAGTCTGCTGTTTAGCATTTAAGACATTTTTTATCTTACAGAACGATGAATTATATGTTAGACCCTTGTTTTGAAGGGCTATACACTTTCCCATCCCCGCATCGATAAGGCGCAGTGATGAGTAAGTCAGCAGCGTTATACAAGGAAGCGTGCCGGTCGATATCCGAATTGCTGGAATCGCATTCGTCTTTTGAGGATCCTTCAAAGAGGCTGCGCCTGTTTGGTTCGGTGCCGCCATTCGATAGCCGGCACAAACTCAGCGTGGCGGCGGCCGGTGCCATAGGCGCCTATGCCTTGGCGGTCGAGAAGTGGTGGCACATGACAAGCGGCCAGCATCAGGTCGTTGGCATCGACTGGATGCAGGCGGCGAGTTCGCTGAATCCGGGCCATTTCCAAAAGCAGAGCGGCTATGCGCTTCCCGCTCTGTCCTTATTGACGGAATTGAAGGCCGATTTCTATAAAACGGCCGATGAGCGCTGGTTTTTCCCGATAGGTTCGTATCCGCATTTGAGGGATGGCGTGCTGGACTTGCTGCAATCCTCCAATAGTTCCGATGCCCTGGGGGCGGCGATCCGCAAATGGAACGCGCAGGATCTGGAAGATGCGTTTGCCCGGGAAAAGCTGCCCGGCGTGTTCGCCCGGTCCCGGGAGGAATGGCTGCGGCATCCGCAAGGCCGGCAATTGTCCCGGACACCGGTGATCGAAATCGAAAAAATAGGCGACAGCGACGTGGAGCATTCAAGGGCGCAGAGCAGGCCGTTGGAGAATGTGCGCGTACTGGACATGGGGCACGTTATCGCCGGGCCGGTCGTGGCCAGGTCGCTGGCGGAGCACGGCGCCGAAGTTTTGCGCGTGTCGCCGCCCTTGCGGCAGGATCCGTTCCGGCAAACGATCGACACGAATATAGGCAAGCGCTCGGCCTTCATCGATCTGAACTCGGAGCTGGACCGCCGGAAAATCAGGCAGCTCATAGTCGGGGCGGACGTCATGGTTCAATCCTGGCGTTCGCAGAGTTTAAAGAATCGAGGCTTGGGGCCTGAAGAGGCCGCGGCGATCCGGCCGGGAATCATTTATGTTTCGGTCAGCGCGTTTGGCGATCAAGGTCCCTGGGCGACACGCGGCGGTTTTGAACAACTGGGGCAGGTAGTCAGCGGTATCGCACTGGAAGAAAGTCGGTCGGGCCGTCCCCGCCTGGTGCCCACGTATCTGTTGAACGACTATCTGACAGGTTATCTGGGAGCGGCCGGCGTCATGCTGGCTTTGATCCGCCGGGCCACCGAGGGCGGCAGCTATCACGTGAAAGTCTCCCTGACCAGGACTTCCATGTGGGTGCAAAGCCTGGGGCTGGAAAATGAGATCGATGAAGCGGCCAGGGGCAGGCATTTTGCCGAGCATCTGAACCCGGTTCTGGAGAAGCGGCAATCGGCCTACGGTGTCCTGGAACAATTGCCGCCCGTTGCCCATTTTTCCCATACACAGGCCTATTGGTCCTTGCCGCCCGCGCCGATCGGCGCGCATGAACCTGCGTGGCTGTCCTGTTGAGTTGTTTTGCAAATGCCAATAAAAAAGGAGAAGACAATGTTTAAAAAAATGGTGATGGCTCTTGCTGTGGCTGGACTGGGCCTGATGGGATTCCAGGGCTGCGCGCAGGCGAAGTATCCGGATAAGGCGGTAACGGTCATTATCGGTTTTGCTCCAGGCGGGCCTACCGATGCCATTGGCAGGGTGCTGTTCAGCAAGGTGGCCGAAGAGCTGAAAGTTCCCATGGTGATAGAAAACCGACCTGGAGCGGGCGGCAATATTGCCGCGCAGGAGCTGCTCAGGGCCAAGCCTGACGGATACACGCTGATGTACGGAAGTTCGTCCATTACCACCGCGCCGGCGCTGTTCGGCCGTGAAGACCTGAATCCCAAGAAGGCGTTCGTGGCGGCAGGCTGCACCGCGGCGGTGCCGCTGATATTGCTCGTATCCAAGAAGATAGATGTCGGCAATGCCCGGGACTTTTATAAATTGCTGAAGGCCAATCCCGGCAAATATTTCATGGGCTCGTCGGGGAATGGTTCCATCGATCACCTGGTGGCGATGGACATAGCCCATACCCTGGGCCTGAAATTCCAGCATGTGCCCTATAAAGGAAACGGGCCGGCCTTGACCGACCTGGCCGCCGGAAATACGAATTTCATGTATTCAGGCTCATTTAATAGTGCGACTCCCTTTATCAAGGGTGGGCAGGTGAAGGCCCTGGCGGTGACGTCGGCCAAACGTTCGATTGCCTTGCCCGATGTGCCCACGCTGAGCGAAAGTATTCCCCAATTGAAGGGGTTCGACGCGGGTACGTGGCAGACGGTATTGGCGCCGAAGGGCACCGACCCCGCGATTCTGGAAACACTGAATCAGGCCTTGCAGAAGGCGCTGAAAGATCCGAAGGTGTTGAAAAGCCTGCATTTCCAGGGCGCCGAAGTCATGGAGAAAACGCCGGGACAATGCCAGGACTACATCAATAGCGAATATGACCGTTGGTCGAAGACCATTAAAAGAATCGGCCTGAAGATGAATTGATCATTCGGCCAGGTCGATTCACGGTGCCCGGATCAGGGGCGCTTGAGCGCGGCATGGTAACGGGCCACGTAGGCATCGAAGCTTTCGGTGTCGCTTTGTTCCAGCCTGACCTGTTCCTGCAAGGATTGCCCCGCCAAATCGGCAAGCGCTTGCTGCTTGGACTGGCTGAGCGCAACGGCCCGCAGCGCGTCGCGGTGCCGCTGGCTCTGCCGCAGGGTGTAGTCGTGCAGGCTGATTCGTTCGTCACGCAGCGCGCGCAGCAATCGGGCCGAAGGGGTCTGCTCGCTGTCTTGAAGCTTGGGTGCCTGTGCCTGCACGGCCTGGGCATAGTGCTGGCCGCCGCCATGGGCGGCATCCAGCATCTGGGCGTAGGGCAAAATACGCTCGAGCAGCTCATTGCCCCACTGGACCAGGCCGATGGCTTGATCTGACTCGGTTGCGTCTGCCTTGACGAGTTGCAGGCCGGGCTTGCGGCCTTCTTTCACTACCGTGCTGAAATTATTGCGGCTATTGCGGCACATTCCCGTTTCGGGGAAGAAAGGGCTGTCTTCGGACGCGCAAAACAGCAGGAACGCATCCATGAAATGGCTGGTCTGCGCTGAAATGCCGATTGGCGACTCCGGGTCGATATCCAGGCAGCGCACTTCGATGTACTGCACGCCGCGCGCGGCCAGCGCGGTGGCGGGACGTTCGCAGCGTCCGGTGGTGCGCTTGGGACGGATGGTCGAGTAATACTCGTTCTCGATCTGCAGGATATGGGTATTGAGCTGGATCCATTCGCCGTTGCGGTGCGTGCCTATTGCTTCATAAGCGGGCCATGGCTTGGTTACCGCGTTATACATGCGGTTCAGGAAAGTTTCGATATCGTTGTAACAGAGCTGCAATTCCGATTGGGCCTTGTTCTGATAGCCGAAATCGCTCATGCGCAGGCTCGTTGCGTAGGGCAGATACAGAGTGTCGTCGTCCAGGCTCAGCAGCGAGTGCTTGGCGTCGCGCAAGAATTTGCGGGATACCGCCGGCGAGGCCCCGAACAAGTACATCAGCAGCCAGGAATAGCGCGTAAAGTTACGGATCAGGGCCAGATAGCCTTTGGAACGCCGGTCTTCGATCGAAGACCCGTCGACGCCGAAGTGCTCCCAGATTTCGTCGGGCAGGGAAAAATTGTAGTGCACGCCCGCAATGCATTGCATGGTTTTGCCATAGCGTTCGGCCAGACCGCGTCGATACACATGTTTGAGCATGCCGGTGTTTGAACTGCCATACCAGGCGATTGGAATGTCGGCTTCCTCGGGCAGGTGCGCCGGCATGGATTGATTCCAGATCAGCTCGTCGCGCAACTGTCGCGCAACAAAGCGGTGGGTGTCTTCCAGCTCTTCCAGCAGGCCGGCGACGGAGTCGTGGGTGCCGGTAATCAATTCGAGCAGGGACTCGGAATAGTCGGTCGTGATCCGGGGGTTGGTCAGCGCAGATCCCAGGGCAACAGGATGAGGCGTCGTGGCCAGCACCCCTTGATTGTCGACGCGCAAGCCCTCTTTTTCGATACCGCGCAAGATACCTTTGAGCAGCCTGGGGTTCTGGCGCAGTGCGGCGTGGCGTTCGGAGCTAAGAGTCATCGCAGGAGTATTTTTATGAATTCAGCCTGCGATTTTACGGGTGTTTCGGAATTTGTGGTGAAGAGGGGCCACGGCACGAGGGGTCAAGCGCAGGCCTTTCGATGACAGGCCAGGGAACGGTAAACTGATTCTTCCATCAATTAAACAGCAGAGGGAGGTTCCGTGTTCAGGTATGCCGGAATCGTTGTCATTTTTCTTGCCTTGCTGGCAGGGTGTTCGCCGCAGTACAACTGGCGGGAAGCCCGGGTGGCCGGCGGCGCGGCCAAGGCGATCTTCCCCGACAGGCCTGTTACCCAGCAGCGGAAACTCGAGTTCTCCGGCCATCAGGTCGAGTTTTTCCTGACGACTGCCAAGGTCAACGATGTGGTGTTTGCGGTGGGCTATGCGTCTTTGCCCGCGGGATTGCCCGATAACGATCAACTGCGGCGGGATTTCGGCCAAGGGGTGATCCGCTCGCTGTACCAGGGCCTGGGTGTGGCGGTACCCGAGGTTCTTCCAGACTTCGGCAGCCGTTTTGCTATCGACGGCACAACGCCTCAAGGGCCTGCCAGGCTCGAAGCTAAGGCTTGGTTGCTGCCGCAGGGCCTGGTCGAGGGTATGGTGACAGCGGCTGCCGGATCTTACCCGCAGCCGGAAGCGGATGAATTTTTTCGCTCGCTGGTGCTGACTCGGTAAGTACGTTTAGCCAGCCGGCCTGGAGCGCTGCCGTAATAGCCGCCTGCCGGCTGTGTACCTGGAGTTTCTTGCAGGCATTGTGAATATGAAAATTGACTGTGCGTTCGGCGATGCCCAGAATCACTCCCATTTCCCAACTGGTCTTGCCGATTGCCGCCCAGCGCAAGCAGGTGAGTTCTTTGGTGGTAAGAGGATTCATGCGTCCGTTCTCCGTACATCGATGCCAAGTTTGATTACATTTATTTAACTAATGTATCAATTTTATTCATATCGGTAAAACGCAGAAGGACAAAACAATGCCTGGGCAGCCGGATAGTGATAAAATCCTACATCGATTCAGCGCCGATTTGCTTGATCTGCTTGCGGGCGCCTCATAAATCCAGCTAAAGAGGTCCATATGGCCCATATTCCCGTTTCCGCGTCTGCCGTACAGCCCATACTTCCCCCTTCCACCCCCGACGTCCCCATTCCCAGCGGCTCAGTCGGATTTGTATCTCCCCGGTTTTTTACATTCAGCGATCCATTGCCGCTTGCCAGCGGCCAGGTTTTGCCGTCTTACGAACTGGCAGTTGAAACTTACGGAGTGCTTAACGAAGCCCGCAGCAACGCCGTGCTGGTTTGCCATGCCCTGAATGCCTCGCACCATGTGGCCGGGATGGCGGCCAACGACGCCAAAGATCTGGGGTGGTGGGACAATATGGTCGGCCCCGGCAAGGCTGTCGATACCAATCGTTTCTTTGTGATCGGGGTCAATAACATTGGCTCCTGTTTTGGCTCGACCGGCCCTGTCAGCCTTCACCCCGATACTGGCAAGCCCTGGGGGGCGGCTTTTCCCGTTCTGACCGTCGAAGATTGGGTGCGCGCCCAGGTTCGGCTGGCCGACTCATTGGGAATAGAAAAATTCGCCGCGGTCATGGGGGGATCGCTGGGGGGGATGCAGGCATTGAGCTGGGCGGTTACCTGCCCCGATCGGGTTGGGCACTGCATTGTCATTGCCAGTACACCGCGCCTGTCGGCCCAGAATATCGGCTTTAATGAAGTGGCGCGCCGCTCGATCATTTCCGACCCCGATTTCCACGGCGGCGATTACCTGGCGCACAACACCGTGCCCAAGCGCGGCCTGTCGGTCGCCCGCATGCTGGGCCACATCACCTACCTGTCCGACGACGATATGGCCGAAAAATTCGGCCGTACCCAGCGCGCGCCGGCCGCTGGAGGCGAATTCCATTATGGCTACGACGTCGAATTCGAAGTGGAATCCTATCTGCGCTACCAGGGCGAAAAGTTTTCCGGCTATTTCGATGCCAATACATATTTGCTGATTACCCGGGCACTCGATTATTTCGATCCGGCGCGCAATTATGGCGGCGATCTGGCCCAGGCCCTCGACAAGGTCAGCGCCGACTTCCTGCTGGTTTCGTTTACCACCGACTGGCGCTTTCCGCCCGCCCGTTCGCGCGAGATTGTCCGTGCCTTGCTTAAAAACAAGCGGCCGGTCACGTATGCCGAGATCGATGCGCCGCACGGCCACGACGCGTTTCTGCTTGAAGACCCCCGTTATCATGCCGTGGTGCAGGGTTATTACGATCGGATTGCGTATAAACTTGGCCTGCCCGAGCGCACCTCGACCACCGGAGTCTTAGCGTGACCACGATTCAATCTGCCGCGGACCAGAGCCCCTTGCGGCCCGACCTGGCACGTATTGCCAGCTGGATCATGCCGCAAAGCCGCGTGCTTGACCTGGGTTGCGGCGACGGCGACCTGCTGGCCTATTTGCGCGACAAAAAAGAAGTCGAAGGGGCCGGGGTCGAGCTGAATAGTGCGCATTTCATCGCCTCGGTACAGCGTGGCGTATCGGTGGTTCAGCAAAATCTCGAAGAAGGCCTGGCGCTGTTCGACGACCAGCAGTTCGATACGGTGGTGCTGTCCCAGACGCTGCAATCCATGCACCATACCGAGCATATCCTGCGTGAGATGGCCCGGGTGGCGCGCTTCGGGATCGTGTCGTTTCCCAATTTCGGGTACTGGCCGCATGGCTGGTCGATTTTGCGCGGGCGCATGCCGGTTACCGGCGAAATGCCTTATCAGTGGTACGACACGCCCAATATTCATTTGTGCACGCTCAAAGATTTCCAGGATCTCGCGGCTTCGCTTGATTTGCGCATTACGCATCTGGCAACCTTCAATTTCAACAAAGAAGTTCGTTTGCTGCCGAGCTGGCGCAGTACGCTGGCCCTGTACCGGTTTGAATCGCCCAAACGGGCCGCTTGAAAAAAACAGGGGGAATCATCGTTTCTTCGTCCAATGTATATGCCAGTCCGCGCGTCATTCCCCTGCTGGTTCTGGGGTTTGCCAGCGGTTTGCCGCTGGCCCTGACGAGCGGCACCTTGCAGGCCTGGGCCACTGTGTCCAATGTGTCCCTTCAGGATATCGGCTTCCTGACCTTGATCGGCTCGGCCTATACGCTCAAGTTTTTGTGGGCGCCGTTTGTCGATCGTTATGCGCCGCCCATGCTGGGCCGGCGTCGCAGCTGGATTTTCTTCACTCAACTCCTTTTGGCGCTGGCCATTGCGGGCATGGGCCTGCTTTCGCCGTCGAACAATCTGGGCGCGCTGGCGGCGCTGGCGCTGGTAGTGGCGTTTTTATCGGCCACCCAGGACATTGCCTTCGATGCCTATAGCACCGACGTACTGCGCAAACACGAGCGGGCTGCCGGCGCGGCCGTCAAGGTACTGGGCTATCGGCTGGCCATGATCGTGTCTGGCGGCCTGGCCCTGGTTCTTGCCGATCAGTGGCTTGGTTGGGGCAATACCTATTTCCTGATGGGCCTGTTCATGGTTGTGTGCGCGTGTGCGACCCTCATGGCGCCCGAGCCCGAAGAGGTAGCGCGGGCGCCCAGAACGTTGGCGCTGGCGGTGGTGGAACCGCTGGCCGAATTCTTCCGGCGGCGCGGCGCCATCACAATCTTGCTGCTGATTGTTCTGTACAAGCTGGGCGATGCCTTTGCGGGTGCGCTGTCAACCACCTTTTTATTGCGCGGCGCCGGGTTCAGCGTTTCCGAAGTCGGCACTGTCAACAAGGTGTTCGGCCTGATCGCCACGATTGTCGGCGCCCTGATGGGTGGTTCATTGATGGCGCGCCTGGGCCTGTACCGATCCCTGATGCTGTTCGGGATTCTCCAGGCCGTGTCGAATTTCGGTTATTGGCTGCTCGCGGTGACACCGCCCCATCTTTATTCCATGGCGGCCGTGGTTGCCTTCGAAAATCTATGCGGCGGCCTGGGTACGGCGGCGTTTGTGGCCTTGCTCATGGCGCTTTGCAAGCATGAGTTTTCCGCCACGCAGTTTGCCTTGCTGTCGGCCCTGTCGGCGGTGGGCCGCACTTACCTGGCCGGGCCGTTGACTCCGCCGCTGGTGGAGCATCTTGGGTGGCCGGTGTTCTTCACCACAACGGTATTCATTGCCATGCCAGGCCTGATACTGTTGTGGTGGCGGCGCGCCGAAATCGAAGGCCTTGAAACCCTGCACTCCTGATTCCGCCCTCCTGGCGGCCGCCTGCCAGCCGTTCGCGCTCATTTGCCGCTTCCCCCACCGAGATATCCGTATGAAAACCGAAAGTTTTATTCCTGGCAAAGACGCCTCCCTCGAGTCGACCATCGAAACCATGAGGGGAAAGCTGGCCGCGCGCGGGTTTCGCCTCAACGAGTCGTCCTTGTTGCATGAAGTCGATGGCATCTGGTCGACACACATGAAAGACGATGAGTGCCCAATGCTGTTTTCCAACGGCAAGGGGGCAACGGAACTGGCCGCGCGCGCCAGCGCCTACGGCGAGTTTTTCGAGCGTCTCGGCACTCATTATTTCTGGACCCATTTTTATCTGGGCGAAACCCGTGCCAACAGCCCTTTTACGCATTATCCGCAAGAGCGCTGGTTCGCTCCAACGGCCGACGGCAAGTGGCCGGCTGAATTGCTCAACCCGGAGTTGCACGCTTTCTACAACCCGGACGGCAGCATCGATGGCGAAGTGCTGGTCGACCTGAACTCCGGCAATGTGGCGCGCGGCATCTGCGCCTTGCCCTACACCCGCCTGCGCGACGGTGCACAGACTTATATTCCGGTCAATATTATTGGCAATCTGTATGTCAGCAACGGCATGGCGGCAGGCAACACCATGATGGAGGCGCGCACCCAGGCCATGTCCGAGATCTTCGAGCGGCACATCAAGTATCGCATCATCAGCGAAGGGCTGTGCTTGCCGGAAGTCCCGGATGATGTGCTTGCGCGGTTCCCGAACATCCAGGCCGGCATCGCCGGTTTGCGCCGCGCCGGCTTCGGTATTCTGGTGAAGGACGCATCGCTTGGCGGCCGCTATCCTGTCATGAATGTGACACTGGTACACCCCAAGGATCAGGGCGTATTTTCCAGCTACGGCGCGCACCCTCGCCTTGAGATCGCGCTTGAAAGAGCCATGACCGAATTGTTGCAGGGGCGTGCGCTCGATTCCCTGGAGGGCTTCCCCGAGCCTGGCTTCGACATGAGCGAAATCAATGCTGTCGCCAACCTGGAAATCCACTTTGTCGATTCAAGCGGTGTAATCAGCTGGAATTTCATGGGCGATGCGCCGGATTTCCCCTTTGCGGACTGGAACTTCAGCACGACCACCGAAGAAGACTATCACTGGCTGGTCAATTGCATTCATGGTGAAGGCAAAGACATTTATGTGTCCGATTTCAGCGAGCAGGGCGCATACAGTTGCCGCATTCTGGTGCCCGGCATGTCCGAGATTTACCCGGTGGAAGACCTGGAATGGGAAAACAACAGCATCGGCAATGCGATTCGTCCTGCGCTGGTGCGCCTGTCCGAGCTGAGCGACGGCGAGGCCGCCGAGCTGCTATCCGATCTGCAAACCATGAATCTGAACGACGAACGCCCGTTATGGGAAATCCTCGGCCTGGCGATCCCGCTTGGCACGCCATGGAAGCAACTGCGTATAGGTGAGCTGAAAACGCTGTTGGGGCTGGCCGTTGGCGACGAAGAGGCGATTCGTGAAGGCTGCGACTGGATCCATCACTTCAACGATCTGGATCCGGCACGCCGGCTGGTGTATCGCTGCATTGAAAGCATGCTGAATGTCGAGGATATCGAAAACTATCGCCGTTCCTTGATATTGCTGTATGGCGCCGAAACAGTCAGGCAAGCCGAGGCCTTGCTCGATCGCAGCGAGCGGTTTTTCGGGCTGCAGACCCTGGGCGCCGATATGCAAGGCAGCGCAATGCACCAGACCCTGCTGGCGGCATACGATAAATTGTTTGCCGCAGAGCAGGGATAGCCGGCTTCATGAAAGAAGCGGGTCAGAAGCTGCCGACGCCGCGCGCCATAAGCGCGGCACAAAGAATCAGGAAAACGGCGGCAGTCATTTCCAGGTAAATGGTTGTCCGCAATTTTCGCAGAGTGCCGCTGCCGATGGCGGGTGCTTGCCCGGTTTTGGTCGCGGGGCGCCATGACAGGAACTGTTTTGTTGGGTAAATCGACAGGCAGCCGATAAGAGCAAAGAGCGTCAGTTTGACCAGGAACGGACCGTTGCTGAAATAGTAGCCTGCGCCTTTCTCGAAATAGAAAACCCGAATCAGCCCGATAACGAGAATGATGCCTGCGGATACGCCGAAAATGGCGTCGGTAGTCAATATTTTGCGTGCTGCTGAAACCGTGACGGCCTCTCGTAACAGCACGCATTCGACGACCAGCGCAGATATCAGGGTAAACGCGGCAATATGGTGCAGGAATGCGAATAATGAGCTCATGAATGTTTTCCGTTGGCCGAGGGTTTGCCCGCACCTACTGTAATTGTGTACGGTGTACACAAAAATGTAGCATATATAATGGACAGTGTACACATGGAGAAACGATGCCAGTTGCAATAAAAAAACCGCAGCGGCGCACAAGCTATCGCCACGGAGATCTGCGGCGCGCGCTGCTGGACGCCGGTGTCGCGCTTGCACGCAGGGGAGGCCCCGATGCTGTCGTTTTGCGAGAAGTGACCCGGCAGGCGGGCGTGGTTCCCAATGCGGCCTACAGGCACTTTGCGAGCAGGCAGGACCTCTTCGAAGCAGTGCGTGCCGCGGCCTTGTCGGAACTGGCTGTTGCCATGGAAGCCGAATTGGCCCAGATTGACAATAGCCTGCCCGCGGTCGAATCCGCGCGCGCCAAACTACGGGCGGTGGGTGTTGGCTATTTGCGATTCGCCGATGCCGAACGGGGTTTGTTTCACACGGCGTTCTCGGTTGTGGAAGAAGTCGAAGGCGATACCGATCCCGCCAAAACCGGGCGAAGCGGCCTGAATCCTTTTCAATTGCTGAGCACCGCGCTGGACGCGCTTGTGGATGCCGGCGCATTGCCACCCGAACGCCGTCCTGGCGCGGAATATCTGGCGTGGTCCGCGGTGCACGGCCTGGCCTTGCTTGCCGCCGACGGGCCTTTGCATGGCGCATCCCCGGTACAAAGGAATGCCATCGGGCAGAGGCTGCTGGATATGGTCGAAAAGGGGCTGTAGAGCGGCCCCGTGTACGCTACCATCCATTGATTTCCAGGGCGGTCTTTACATGCGGAACTTATTGCTCCCTGGTCCGTCTTAGTTTAAGATGCTATTCAGGTTTTAGTAAGTTTCTTGCTTTGCCTGCCCTATGATGGTTTTAAATTAATGGATCGGCCGGGTATATTGCCCGGCCCCTACAGGAGCACAGTTAATGTCTCAACGGTTTTCACGGCTTTTGGCCATTGCCATGCTGGTGGTATCGGCGGGCGCAATGCTTTCGACGTCCTTCGACGCCGAGGCCCGGCGCATGGGCGGTGGCGGCAGTTTCGGCCGGCAATCGTCCAATGTTACGCAGCAGCGCCAGGCTGTTACGCCGCCTGCGGCAACGGCCATGCCGCGTACGGCTGCTCCGGCAGCGGCCGCGGGCACGGCGGGTGCCGCAGCAGCCGGCACAGCGGCCAAAAGCGGCATGTCGCGCTGGCTGGGCCCCATCGCGGGTATTGCCGCCGGCCTGGGCATTGCGTCCCTGTTGTCGCATCTTGGCCTGTCGGGCGCTTTTCTAGAGATGCTCTCCAGCCTTGCCCTGATCGCCATCCTGGTGTTTGGCGTCCTGTACATTGTGCGCCGCGTGCGTGCCGCGTCGGGTAATTCCCTTATGCAAAGGGCGGCGGCCGGCGCTGCCGCGCCTCCCGATCGCAGCTACGCAAATCAGCAAGATTCGCACCGTCAGGCAGACATACCCGCGGCCGCGGCGCCGTCTGCGGCCGCTTTTGCGCCGGCACCGGCCGCGCCCGTCGATGAAAAATGGTTCATCCCGGGCGACTTCAACACGCCCGAGTTTCTTGCCCAGGCCAAGGCGCAGTTCGTGGCGATCCAAGCCGTATGGGATAGCGGCGACGTCAAAAAGCTCACCGACTACCTGACCGACGACCTGATTGCCGAGCTTAAGCCGCAGGTGCTGGCCCGCGACGGCACCACGCAAACCGAGGTGGTGCTGCTCAACGCCGAACTGCTTGGCATCGAATCGGTATCGGGCGGGTATCTGGCAAGCGTCCGGTATTCGGGCATGTTGCGCGAATCCAAAGAGGCCGAGGCATTCCGCTTCGAAGAGGTCTGGAATCTGTACAAAGCCGAAAACGCCGGCTGGTTGTTGGCCGGCATACAGCAGATTCCGCTGGAGTTTGCCAGCTAAATAAGGGCCTTTGGCCAACACTGCGCGCTTGGCTCGCAAGCGCGTTTTGCTTTCCTTCCAGTGCCTGAGCTGCGTGCTCAGGCATTTTTCATGGCAAAACCGTTAAACTTGAGCTTTCGCCAGCCAAAAATAGCTTCGCGCATGTCGCGAATGTTCCCGAGCATGCTTCCAATTCCGTCTTTCCTGACCCCGGCCGCCGTTTTCGCGCGTACGCTCAACAAGTTGTTGCAGCGCGAAGAATGGGCGCGGGAGCGTTTAAGTCGCCATGCCGGTAAAACCCTGCGGTTTGTACTGGGGCGAATCAGCCTGAGCCTGACTCTGCGGGCTGACGGCTATGTCGAGGCATCCGATCCTGCCATTGTGCCGGATGTAACGCTGACGATCCCGGCAGACAAGCTCAGCCATCTTCCGGCCGTATTGCGCCCCGGCGATCCAACCGAAATAGCGGCCCTCATGCACGTAGAGGGCGACGCCGGACTGGCGCACGTGGTTTCCGACCTGGCGCGCGACCTGCGCTGGGATGTGGAGTCCGACCTGGCTCGCTTGTTCGGCGATGTGGCGGCCTTGCGCATGGTGAGCGGTTTCAAGTCGGTTTCCGCGAGCTTGCAAAGAGCCGGCGAGCGGCTGGCGGGCAACGTGGGCGAATATTTGTCTGAAGAGGGCGAGCTGCTGGTGGGGCGCCCCTCTTTTGAAGAGCGGCTCGCGCGGCTGCGGGCGTCGCAGGCTAGGCTTGACGTGCTCGAACACCGTGTCTCCAGGCTAGAGTCCGGGGTGTCCGGCACGGTGCGCAGGGCCTGACGATGCTGACTTTTCTACGTTTGGTTCGCATTATTTTTGTGGCGCTGCGCTATCGTCTCGACGAGCTGGTACTGTCGGGGATCAAGCATCCGATCGCCAACGGTTTGTTGCGTGTCGTGCGTTTTGGGCGCCCGCCTAAAATGCCGCGTGGGGTACGCCTGCGCTTGGCTCTGGAGTCTTTGGGGCCTATTTTTGTGAAGTTCGGCCAGGTTCTTTCCACGCGTCGCGACTTGATCCCGCTGGATATCGCCACCGAGCTGGCGAGCTTGCAGGACCGGGTGCCGCCATTTCCTTCCGATCAGGCCGCGGCTTGCGTCGAGGCGGCGCTGGGTGCCTCTCCGCATGAATTGTTCAAGCAGTTCGATACCGATCCGGTGGCATCCGCATCCATAGCGCAAGTGCATCTGGCTGTGCTGCACGATGGCCGTGAAGTCGCTGTGAAAGTCTTGCGGCCGGGCATGCTGGATATCATAGAAAAAGACCTGACCCTGCTGAAAGCCATTGCCGGCCTGGTCGAGCGCCTGGCTCCGGATGGCCGGCGCTTGAAGCCGCGCGAAGTGGTGGCCGAATTCGACAAGTACCTGCACGATGAACTCGATCTGATTCGCGAGGCGTCCAATTGCAGCCAACTGCGGCGCAATTTCGCTCCGGGCACCGGACGTGAAAATTTGCTCATGGTCCCCGAGGTTGTTTGGGAATACAGCGCGACCACCGTGTTCACCATGGAACGCATGCATGGCATACCGGTGAGCCAGATGGACAGGCTCAAAGAGGCGGGCATCGATATCAAGCAGTTGGCGCGCGTCGGGGTCGAGATCTTCTTCATGCAGGTCTTCACAGACGGTTTTTTCCACGCCGACATGCATCCTGGCAACATCTATGTGTCGGACGCTCCGGCGACATTGGGGCGCTACATCGCGCTCGATTTCGGCATAGTCGGCTCTTTGTCGGAGTTCGATAAAAACTACCTGGCCCAGAATTTCCTGGCTTTCTTTCAACGCGATTATCGACGTGTGGCCCAATTGCACATCGAGTCGGGGTGGGTCCCGCCGCAGACGCGCGAAGAAGAGCTCGAAGGCGCTGTGCGGGCAGTCTGCGAACCCTATTTCGATCGGCCGCTGGCCGAAATCTCGCTTGGGCAGGTATTATTACGTTTGTTTCAGACTTCGCGCCGCTTTAATGTTGAAATTCAGCCGCAATTGGTATTGTTACAAAAAACCCTGCTGAATGTCGAAGGCATGGGGCGGGATCTCGATCCCAACCTTGATTTATGGAAAACGGCCAAGCCGTACCTCGAAAAATGGATGCATGAACGTGTCGGCCTGACCGGCCTGCGCAAGCGTCTGGACAAAGAGGCTGGCCAATGGGCTCAAATGCTGCCTCAATTGCCGCGTCTGATCCATGCGAACCTTATGCGTCCCCATATGGCGCCGCAGTTGCACAGCGAGGTCGAACGCCTGCGCCGCGCCCAGGAACAAACCAATCGTTTGCTGGCGGCGGTGGCGGGTGTGTTGGCACTTGCGCTGGGCGTGGCCATCTGGGCGCTGACACGCCATTGAACGGGATATGCAGGCTTCGATTTTTATAGCCAGATAATGCAAGCGCTGACATATCTTTGATAAATAGTAGTTTTAATATAGATGTTCTGGCGGCAATCGCCAGAAACGACAAAAGCGGGTAGCGTTTGGCGGGCCTCGGGGAATTGATAGTCGCCAGATTGTCTCGATAAAATTTAAGAGAGATTTTTATGCTTTATCCAGAATTGTTCAAATCCATGGAAGCGGTGCGCTGGAATATGGCTACCGATATCCCCTGGGACGATTTCGACGGAAGCAAACTGTCTGACGAACAGGCTTATACCATCAAGATGAATGCCATCACGGAATGGGCGGCCTTGCCGGCTACCGAAATGTTTTTGCGCGATAACCGCAATGACAGCGATTTCTGCGCGTTCATGTCGATCTGGTTTTTCGAAGAGCAAAAGCATTCTTTGGCCATGATCGAATATCTGCGCCGATTCCGCCCCGAGCTCGTTCCCACCGAAGAAGAATTGCATAACGTCCGCTTCGAGTTCGACCCCGCTCCCGCGCTTGAAACCCTGATGCTGCATTTTTGCGGCGAGGTTCGCCTGAATCACTGGTATCGCCGTGCCTCCGACTGGCATTCCGAGCCGGTCATCAAGGCCATTTACCGCATTATTTCCCAGGACGAAGCGCGTCATGCGGGGGCCTATTTGCGCTATATGAAGCGAGCCCTGATCAACCAGGGCAAAGAGCTTGGGCATCAGGCACGCATCGCATTTTCCAAGATCGGCGTCCTGATGGCATCGGCGCACCGTACACCCCAGGCTTTGCACCCCACCAACCTGCATGTCAACAAAGACATGTTCCCCGCCGACACGGTTCAGTCCAAGCTGCCCACGCCAGGCTGGCTGGAGAATTGGCTCGATAACCAGATCTGCTTCGATAACGACTGGGAAAACAAGGTCAGCTCGCGCATTCTGCACAATATGTCCTTGTTGATGGACAGTACCTTCAACACGGTGCAGGACCTTAATCGTTACCGCAAGGGGCTGTTGCGCGAACAGCCGGCAGGCGCCTGATTCGCGTTCGCGCGACAGTTCATCCAATAGAGTTGCAGAGCATGCCGGCACGTTTCGATTCAAAAGTTCTGGGGCGCGCAGCATGCGTGGCCGCTGTCGGGGCCGGGAAACTGCCGCGGCCGCTCGTTTTCACCAACGGCGTATTCGATATTCTGCATCGAGGCCATGCGGCGTATCTGGACGCGGCCGCCCAATTGGGCGCCACCCTGATCGTGGCTGTGAATACCGACGCTTCGGTCAAGCGCCTGGGCAAGGGTTCAGAGCGGCCGCTCAACCGCATGGAAGACCGGGCGGCCCTGCTGGCGGCCCTGGCTTGCGTAACGGTCGTTACCGATTTCGACGAGGATACGCCGCAGGCCCTGATCGAGCAGTTGCAGCCCGACATTATCGTGAAGGGCGGCGATTACGATATGGAAACCCTGCCTGAAACCGCCAGTGTCAAAAGCTGGGGCGGCAAAGCGGTGGCCATTCCTTTCGAGTTTGAACGGTCTACCACAGCACTGGTGGATCGAATTCGAAAGTAGTGCCTGGTTCGGCTAGAACTTGAACTGAGATACCGATACACCGCGCAGAGGCTTGATGACGGTATCGAAAATGCCCACGGTATCGAAGCTGGCGGCGCTGGTGCGCGTGATGCGGCAGGCTGTCATGATGGGCGACTGGCCAACCACAACCACCATGCGTCCGCCGATGCACAATTGGTACTTGAGCGCGTCGGGCACGGTGGGAACCGAACCGGTGACCAGGATCGCGTCGTATTCGGTAGTGCCCCATCCGGCATGCCCGTCGCCCGTTTCGACCTTGACATTGGTAACGTGGTTACGCTGCAGGTTTTGCTGCGCGAAGGCGGCCAGGCGGCTATTGATTTCGATACTGGTTACCTGTTGGGCGAGATATCCCAGCAGGGCTGCCTGATAGCCCGAGCCGGTGCCGATTTCGAGCACGCAATCGCTGGGCTTGAGCTGCAGTTCCTGGGCCAGGCGTGCTTCGACCTTGGGGCAGAGCATGGTTTCCCGTGTGTTGACCGAATTGATTTCCAGCGGCAGTTCGACGTCTGAAAAAGCCAGGCCCTGCATGGCCGGAGGAACGAAGCGTTCGCGCCGGATTGCAAACAACCCTTCCAGGACGCGGGAATCCAATACCTCCCATGGCCGGATTTGTTGCTCGATCATATTGAAGCGAGCGAGTTCAATTTCGGAGGGGGCTGTAACGTTCATAGGCTAGGCATGCAAGGCTGATCAAAGGTACGGTATTGTACTAATTCGCTGCCGTCATTGCCCGATGCCGGGAAAATTGAATAAAGCGCGGGGCATTGGGGCGAATCGACGGGCGGCGGGCCCGGCCCCCGGCGTCTGGGACGAGGGCTGTGCTGCGCATTATAGGGCTACCACCATTCATGGAAGTGATGAACGGGTCCGTGCCCCTTGCCGACGGCCAGGGCCGAGGACTTGGCGATGGCCGCGACGAGATACGCTTTGGCGCGCCGCGCCGCCTCGGGCACATCGTTTGCCTGGGGCAGGAGCGCGGCAAGAGCGGCCGACAGGGTGCAGCCGGTTCCATGGGTATTGGGTGTGTCGATGCGCTGTCCCGGCAATTCGATCAGGCGATCGCCATCGTACAGGATATCGATGGTGTCATCGCCCGGCAAATGGCCGCCTTTCAGGAATACCCAGCGCTCGCCGCGGTCGTTGAGCAGCCGCCGCAGCTTTTCCGCGACCCTGCGCATTTCCTTCAGGCTTTCCACCGCACTGGAGCCAAGCAATACCCCCGCTTCCGGGAGATTGGGTGTGAGTATCGTGGCCAGCGGCAGCAGATTGTCGCGCAGTTCGTGGATCGCTTGGCGCTCCAGCAGGTGATCGCCGCTTTTGGCTACCATGACAGGGTCGATGACCAGATGTCCCGGCTGCCAATGGGCAAGCCGTTCGGCGACGGCCCGTATCACGGCTTGTTGGCCCAGCATGCCGATTTTCACGGCATCCACGCGTACATCGGCGAATAGTGTGTCGATTTGCTCGGCGACGAAAGCGGGCGGGATCGGCAAAATGCCGGCAACCGTCCGGGTATTTTGTGCGGTCAGCGCGGCCACGACCGCCATGCCATAGGCCCCCAGGGCACTCATGGTTTTGATGTCGGCCAGTATGCCGGCGCCTCCGGAGGGGTCTACGCCGGCGATGGTGAGCGTATTGGGGATCATGTGGTTTGCTTATCTGGATTAGGAATCGGGCATTCCGTGGCCGGGCGAGCCGCGCTGCCGCGTCAAGGCTGAGAGAATAAACGATTTACCGCCGTGGCGTACGGCAGCGGCAAGATGGCTTTGAATCGGGAAGGCGCGGGACAGGGAGCCTCAGCGAGCCCAATCCAGCTCCCGGCACAGCTTTTCGCCGGCGGCGATAAGGCGTGGCCCGGGCCTGAACAGTTCATCGGGGTCGATCGCGTAAACATGATGCTTGAGTGCGGCCGGCAATCGCAAGCGCGACCAATACGCAAGCCGCTGTGCCTGGCTTGTGGGCTGGGACGCCGCGGTGATGATGACATCCGGCTGCTTGACCAGCACATTTTCGACGCTGATCTGGGGTGCTGCCAGCGCGGTATGCGCATAGACATTCACCCCGCCGCACAGCCGCAGGGTGTCGTTGATCAGGGGATCGTGCCCTATCGTGTAGAGCGGTGCCGTTCCAACCTCGATGAATGCCGAAACGACGCGGCGCCCCGAATACTTTGCCGCCAACGCGGCAAGCCGCCGGCTCAATGCGGCCGCCTGAGGCCTGGCACTGGCCTGGGTGCCGAACAGTTCACCGAGCTTCACGATGTCCGCGGGAATATCCTGCAATTGCCGGGGAGCCATGTAAATCAGCGGGATATGCAGCGCCGCGAGCGTAGGGGCGAGAGTCTGGGCCGCTCCCGATGGCTGCCACGCCAATACGATATCGGGCTTGAGGGCCAGGACCTGTTCGATGTTGACGCTCAAACCGTTGCCTATCCTTGGTATGAGTTTGGCGCTGGCGGGGTAATCGCTGCTGGTCACGGTGGCGACGATTCTGTTGCCGGCGCCCGCCGCGTACATCAGCTCAGTCAGGTGCGGCGCAAGCGTAATAGCCCGCATCGCCGGTCGGGGGGATATTGCGCCGATGCTCTGCGGTGCTTGCGGGGTGCCGGTGGCAGCCCGGGCTGCGAACGCCATGCTGCAAAGCGCCAGCACGCAAGGCCGCAGCCAGCTACATGCGCCAGGCAAGATTGACGAACACATTGGAGCCCGGCGTGTTGTAAGCATAGGCATTGGCGTAGTCTTTGTTCAGCACATTGTTCCAGCGGAGCTGCACGGTGAAGTGTCGATTGAATTCATAGTTCGCCGTCAGGTTCCAAAGGCTGTAGCCGCCCAGAGGGGTGGTGTTGGCCGCGTTATCGTAGCGTTTTCCGACAAACATGTATTCGGTGCCGAGCGTCCACTGCCCGATGCGCTGATCGGCGCTGGCCCGGTAGATCTGCCGCGCACGCCAGGGCAACTGATTGCTGTCGGCGTCGTTTTTCGGGTTCTGGAAGTCGGCGCTGGCCCGGACCGTGGTATTGCCAAAGCGCCGCTGGCCCGAGAGCGTTACGCCGCGGATGGTGGCCGAATCAATATTTTCAGCGGTGCAGAATGCCGAGTCGGCCGGGCATACATAACCGTTGATCAGGTCGCGGACCTTGTTTTGATAGGCCACCACGCTTAGGCGAGTGGTGTCGGTTTCATAGCGAAGGCTCGCTTCGATATTCCTGGACTTCTCGGGTTTGAGGTTCGGGTTGCCCTGATAGCCGAAGGCCATGGGGGTATACAGGTCGGCAAAGGTGGGCGCCTTGAAGCCCGTGTTGCCCGCCACACCCACTCGCCACTGGTCGCTGAGGTCAAAATCGTATGCCAGTCCGCCGGTGGTTTCGTTGCCGTAGCCCGATATATTGTCGTTGCGGACGCTGGCCTGAACATGGTTGCGTCCAAAATCGCCGCGATAAACCAGCCCGGCGGCGTTGGTATTGCGTGCATCGGCCGAATAGGCGGTAGAGGCTATGGCTCTTTCTTCGAGGCGTTCGAGTATGAGCGACAGGCGCTGGTTTTTGCTTAGTTGAAAGTTGTTTTGCCACGAATACGAGCGCTGCAGGCTGCCATAGATAGACTGATAGGCCCGGTCGTCTCCTTGATCCCGGCTGAAGCCGAAACGCAAGACGCTTTGCCAGTAATCGGTGACGTCATCGGTGCTGGTCAGGGAGTAGATTTGCTGGCGGGTAATGGCATAGGCGGGACTGATGCCGCCCGCATCGTAATCGCCGCGGATATAGCCGTTATAGGCGGTAATGCCGATATGATGTCCTGGCCGCCAGCGATATCCCAGCGATCCCGCCAGGGTGTGCTGCGAATAGCCGTCCGCATCTTTGTTGTACGAGAAATTCGAGGCAGTGGTTGCATTGAAGCCGCTGCTTTCCGCCATGCTCGATGACAGGCTGTAGTCCCAGCCATCGCTGGCCCCGGAAAAGCCCAGGCTGGATTTGAACGTATCGTAGGTGCCGTAGCCGATATTGCCGTATACGCTGAGCGGGCGGTCTTCGCCCGATTTTTTCGTGATGATGTTGATTACGCCGCCAATGGCGTCCGATCCGTAGAGGCTGCTTGCGGCGCCCCGGACGATCTCGATGTGATCTATCGTCGCGGGATCGATGGTGTTCCAGTTGACGCTACCCGTCGTCGAGCCGTTGATGCGCAGGCCGTCGACCAAGACCAGGGTCTGATTGCTGTTGGTCCCGCGTAAAAATACTCCGGTATTGGTTTGCGGGCCGCCGTTATTGTAGAACTCGATACCAGGCTGTCGCGCCAGGACTTCAGCCACACTGCTCTGGCCGGCTTGTTGCAGTTCATTGTGATCGATCACTGTGACGTCGCCCAGTACGTTTCTTTCCAGCTGCGCAGAGCGGCTGGCCGTTACGACGATATTGCCGAGCTGGGGTACTGGGGGAGTGGACTGAGCCGAGGCGGCAAAGGGCGAAAAGCAGGAAAGAATGGCGAGTGTCCGCCGGGAGAGTTTGAGTTCCATTATGTGGCCTGAACATAACGCGCGTCCCCGCACGTTATTGATGGGTGAACAAATCATTCCACTTGCCGCGTTTTTGCGCAGCGGGCGAATGAGCTAAATGCCGTGATCGGGGCCGGTGTCGGGCTGGCATGCCTGGGCATGTTTACCGTTGCGGGGGCAGCACAGTTTGTGCGCGCGCCGCCCTGTGGGGGCGGAGCATGCAGTCTGTTTCCCGTTTAACTTTCGCAGGGCAGCTCTTGTACTGGCTTCGTCAAGATGTTGTGTTGCTGCTCCGAAAGCACCTCTTTCAGGGTGAAAATGTAGCACAAGACTACAACGTGCTTGTTGGCGCTCCTTATATGGGAAAAATAGTGGGCTTTAAGTGGCTAAATATATTCTAATTCTTTATTTGGAATATTAATAGATATTAATTCATTATTGTGAAATTACCGTATCGGATGTAATCTAGAGCCAATGAAACACGCAATGGCTTTTGGCCCCATCTATTTCCATTCTTTCAACAGGTAAATACTCCATGATCGCCAACCCTAGCCGCTCCGCCCTCCGACCTTTCGACATGCTGGAGGCTTTTCGCGCCGCCGGCAGGCCATTGACGCTCTCCGAAATCTCACATTTGGCCAGCATCCCATTGTCGACCTGCCACAGCGTCGTTCATTCCCTGGAACAGTATGGCCTTTTATATTTCCTGTCCGCGCGTGAAACCTATCCAACGCGGCGCCTATGGGACATGGCTCGCGAAATCAACGCCAATGATCCTATTGCCACGCGCTGCCTCCCGGCGCTTACGGCTTTGCGCGATGCAACGAATGAAACCGTCATTCTCGGCACGCGCCAGGATGACCGCGTGTTGTATCTGCTGGTCGTCGAAAGCCAGCAGACTATCCGCTACTCATCGCGGGCCGGCGACTTCAAGCCTTTGCACTCAAGTTCCATCGGCAAGGTAATGCTGAGCCTGATGCCTGAAACAGAGCTGCGCAATTGGCTGGGTTCGCGCGAGTTGGCTCAGGCAACCGATCAAACCATTACCTCGGCAAAGAAACTGATGGCCGATCTCGATGCAAGCCGTGACAGGGGCTACAGCATTACGCGAGGCGAGAACGTGGACGAGGTGATGGCGATTGCGGCTCCCTTGCAACGGGGTTCCATGACGCTGGCGGTGGCCGTTGCGGGGCCGCTTAACCGGATGGAACAAAAGGCGGGCGACATTCCGGCGCAGTTGTTGTCGTGCATCCAGAATATCAAGCTCTGATACCGCAATTTTTGATGATCGCGTAGTCAAACGGCATAGACCGGAAGTGCATACTCAATGGAAAGCAACAAAGACATACTCGTTACTGACCGCGGCGGCGGCCAGATTTGGCTGACGATCAATCGCGCCGGCAAGCACAATGCGCTCTCGCGCTCGGTACTTGAAGAGTTATCGAATACGGTGACGCGCTATGGCGACGATGCCGATACCCGGTTCATTGTCATACAGGGAGCGGGCGAACGCTATTTCGCGGCGGGAGGCGATCTCGTCGATTTGTCGTCGGTACGCACGCCGGAGGCAACCCGGGCCATGAGCAGCGAAGCGCGCGGCGCGCTGGATTCCGTGCGCAACTGCAAAACCCCCGTGATCGCCTATCTGAATGGCGATGCCATCGGCGGCGGGGCCGAGCTTGCCCTGGCCTGCGATATGCGCATGATCTCCGCTCCAGCCCGCATTGGCTTTATCCATGCCAGGCTTGCCATTACGCCGGCGTGGGGCGGAGGCACCGATTTATGCAGTCTGGTGGGGGCCTCCCGGGCGCTGCGCATGATGTCGCGATGCGAAATGATCCATGCCGAAATGGCACTCGACTGGGGTCTGGCCGATGCCGTGATTACCGACGGGCCCGAAGGCCAGGACGTTCGGGAGTTCCTCCAGCCCCTGCTTCAACGTTCCGGTCTGATCTTGCGGTCGCTCAAGGAACAGGCAAATGCCTGGCGCACGGGGCGCTCCTATACCGAGCGTCGCGACGCCGAACAGCGCCATTTGATCGCCAGCTGGACTCACGACGATCACTGGCAGGCAGCGGACCACATACTTTCCAAGGGCAAGAAATGACGCGAGACGGAACCACATCGAACGCGGGCGCACTCGCGCCGCCGGCAGTCGGGCTGTCCAGCCCGGCGGGTATTGAAGTGCCCACGCAAGTGGATGCCTCGGCAGTGCACCCGGAAAATATTGGCAAGCCCGGGGAATATCCTTTTACCCGGGGCATATTCCCGGACGGCTACCAGGGAAGGTTGTGGACCATCCGGCAATACTCCGGATTCGGCACCGCCGAAGAGTCGAACGAGCGCTACAAGTTCTTGTTGGCCCAAGGTCAAACGGGCTTATCCGTTGCGCTCGATTTGCCGACGCAATGCGGCTTTGACCCGACGGATTCCATGGCTCGGCCGGAAATCGGAAAAGTCGGGGTGTCTCTATCCAACCTGAGCGAAGCCGAGATTCTTTTCCAGGGGATAGACTTATCGCGCATCTCGACCTCCTTCACCATCAATGGCACGGCGGCCATCATCTACGCCATGTATCTTGCGGTGGCCGACAAGCAAGGTGTGGCGCGTGAAAAACTTACCGGCACCATTCAGAATGACATCCTGAAGGAATACGTGGCGCGAGGCACCTGGATATTCCCCGTCCGGCCGTCCATGCGTCTCATCGCGGATTCCATCCTGTATTCCAACGACGTGTCCCCGCGTTTCAACGCGATCAGTATTGCCGGCGCCCATGTGCGCGACGCGGGGGCGACCGCCGTCGAGGAAATGGCCTACACGCTGGCCAACGGCCTGGCTTATGTCGACGAGCTGCAGAGCCGTGGAGGGGATGTCGAAAAATTCGCCAAGCGCCTGTCGTTCTTCTTTTATGTGCACATGGATTTCTTCGACGAAATAGCGAAGTTCCGCGCAGGCCGCCGGCTGTGGGCAAAACTGATGAAGGAACGCTATGGCGTCAAGGATCCCAAAGCCCAGCATTTCCGGTTTGGCGTTGTGTGCGGCGGGTCTTCCCTGGTAGCTCCGCAGCCCTATAACAATATCGTGCGTGTGGCGGTTGAAACCATGGCGGCGGTAATGGGCGGGGCGCAATCCATATTTACGTGCGCTTTCGATGAAGCCTTTCAGATCCCCACTGAGTTCTCCGCTGAAATTGCCGTGCGCACGCAACAAATGATCGCCTACGAAACGGGGATTGCCCGTACGGTCGATCCGCTGGGCGGCAGCTACTTCCTGGAGCAGCACACCGACAGGATGGAAGAAGCCATTGTCAACGTGATGAACGAGATAGAAGCTTATGGCGGGGTCATTCCCGCCATCGAAGACGGCTGGCTGCAATTAAGGCTGGCGCAGCGCGGGCTGGAGCGCAAGCAGAAGGCCGATTCGGGCGAAAGCGTCATCGTCGGCCAGAATCATTTCCGCCGGGAAGGCGAGCAGGCCGGCGTCAATGAGATTTTCCGCCTCGATGACAGCGTAGCGAAACGCGCGCTGGAAAAATTCCAGAAAGTGCTGGATACGCGCAGCCAGAACGCCGTCGATACCACGCTGGCCAGGCTGGCCACGGCCGCTGCAAATGATACGGAGAACCTCATGCCGTATCTGGTCGATTGTTGCCATGCCTACGCGACGGTGGGCGAGATGGTTTCCACACTGAAGAAACAGTGGGGCGAATTCAAGGAGCCGGTAAATCTATGAACGCACTCGATACCAAGCGCCCATTGCTGGGTAAACGTATCCTGGTTGGAAAGCCTGGGCTGGATGGGCACGACATTGGTGCAAAGATCATCGCGCTCACGCTGCGCGATGCGGGAGCCGAGGTAATCTATACGGGTTTGCGCCGCAGCCCCCAGGAAATTGCGCGCGTCGCCGTGGATGAAGGCGTCGATGCGGTGGGGCTGAGCATACTGTCGGGTAGCCACAAGGAACTCGTCGAGGACGTATTCGCCAGATTGAAAGACCTCAATGCCAGCGATATCAAGGTATTCGTGGGCGGCACGATTCCGGCGGAAGACCAGCAGCAATTGCGATCGCTGGGAGTGACCGGCGTCTATACAAGCGATATGCCTCTTGACGATGTCGTTGCTTCATTGGCCCGGGCATTGTCATGAACAGGCCCCTGGAAGGCATACGGATCGTTGAAATCGGCCACATGCTGGCCGGCCCTTACTGCGGGCTGTTGCTGGCGGACCTTGGCGCCGAGATCATCAAGGTCGAGCCCAAGGACGGCGACATTGGCAGGCGCATCAGTCCTCACCAGATTGGCCTGCACAATGCTTACTTTGCCAGCCTGAATCGCAACAAGAAAAGTATTGTCCTGGACCTCGCCAGCGATTTTGGGAAGGCCGCGCTGGGCGGGATTCTTAAGACGTCCCAGGCGTTGATCACCAATCTTCGGCCCAGCGCAATCAAGAAGCTGGGCCTGACCTACGAGTCGCTGAAAGTCTGGAACGAAAGCCTGGTCTGCGTGGCCCTGACCGGCTATGGGCTCGAAGGCCCCTACGCCGAAAGGCCGGCGTACGACTACGTAATCCAGGCCATGACCGGCATTATGGCTCTGACCGGAGATCCGGATTCGGCTCCCACCAAGACGGGTTACTCGGCAGTCGACAATTCCGCCGGCATAATGGCCGCGCTGGGCCTCCTGGCAAAAATCATTCATGGCAAAGGCGGGCAGGTCGATGTCGCCATGTACGATGTCATGCTGTCGCAATTGAATTATCTGGCCGGCGCCACGCTCAATGCCGGAGAGCGCCAGGAGCGTCTGGCGAACTCCTCGCACCCTTACATTGTCCCGGCGCAGATTTTCAAATCGGCCGATGGCTGGCTCACCCTGTTCATCACTCATGACAAGTTCTGGCAGAAATTCTGCGTTGAACTCGGGAAGGACGAATGGCTGACCGATCCGCGCTTTGCCACCATGTCGGGCCGCCGCCAAAATCGTGAGCTTGTTGTTGCCGACATCAGCGCAGTCATGCTGACGGCGTCGGCCGGCGACTGGGTCAGGCGCCTGGCCCCGCTTGGAATTGTGGTCGCCGAGATCGGTACCCTGAGCGACGCCCTTGACAATGACCTTACCCTGTACCGCAATCTTATCGTTCAACTGGGCGATGGCAGCGAGCGGCTGCGGGCAATCGGAAGCCCCATCAAGTTCAGCGATTCGGAACCGGAATATGTCATGCCGCCGCTGCTCGACGAGCATCGCGGCGACATTCTTTCGGGGGAAGGGCGTTGAAGCGAGCCGATCTCGACCGCCGGTCTCTTGGCCTGACCCTGACGCGCCTGGCTAATGCCACGGTCAACGATGCCCTCGCGGCCGACAGTGGGGCGTGCCTCACGCACACGGCACGCCGTATTGGTTTTACCGGGCCGCCCGGCGCGGGGAAAAGCAGCCTGGTCGGCCGTCTTGCGCAAATACGGTCCGAAGGTATACGACTTGGTATATTGGCTATCGATCCCACCAGTCCGAAATCGGGCGGGGCTATTCTTGGCGACCGTATTCGCATGGACGAATTGGCCGGGATAAGCGATCTTTACATCCGTTCTTTCGGCTCGCGCTCGGCAACGGACGGACTCACCGACAATCTGCCGGAACTCATGGCAGTCATGGATGCCTTTGAATTCGATGAAGTGATGATCGAGACTGTCGGGGTGGGGCAGGCCGAATACGCTGTTCGTCCGCAGGTCGACACCCTGGTACTTGTATTGCTGCCGGATAGCGGCGATGTGATTCAGGCCATGAAGGCCGGCATCATGGAGATGGCGGACATTGTCGTGGTGAATAAATCCGATTTGCCGGGGGCGCGAAAAATGGCGGCGGATGTCAAGCGCATCGTCGGCATGAGCAAGCGCATACTGAAGGGATGGACTCCCCAGGTGCTCCTTACCGCGGCGGATGACTCGGAGAGCATCCGGAATCTATCCGCCGAAATCGATCGGCATTGTCGATTGCTCGAGCAAGATGGCGTGCGTGAGAAACTTCTCCATGAGCGAGCCCGTTATCGAATCCGGCGGCTTGTGGAGCGGGAGGCCGCGCGCGTCGTTGATCAACTGCCGCCCTCCTGCCTGGGATCGTCGCTGGTTGAACAGTACCGGACCGTGCTCGATGGGCTTGGGAAAAGCCTGTGAGCAGGCAGAATCGGCGCATTGCGGGCGTTTAAATTTTAAGGAATCGAAAAAAATGGCAACTCGTCTTTCTATCATTGCGACTCGCACCGGCGATGCGGGCACTACCGGCCTGGGAGATGGAAGCCGTGTCGATAAAGATGCGCCACGCATCGAAGCCATGGGCAGCGTGGACGAACTCAACAGCATGATCGGTTTGTTGCGCACAGAACCGCTGCCCGAGGGCTTGGACGCTTTGTTCAAGCATGTTCAGAACGATCTGTTCGATTTGGGGGCGGAGTTGTGCATTCCAGGGCATGTGGTCATAGCCGCGCGGCACGTAGAGTACCTGGACGGCAATCTTCGCCGCTATAACGCCAAGCTTGGGCCGCTTAAAGAGTTCATTTTGCCCGGCGGGTCGCGAGCCGCCGCATTGGCGCATCTGGCGCGCACCATTTGTCGTCGGGCGGAGCGCGCAGTCGTCACGCTTGGGCGGAGCGCCGCCGTCAATCCACCGGTAAGGCAATATTTGAACCGGCTCTCCGATCTGTGTTTCGTCCTGGCTCGAATTATCAATCAGGCCGAAGGCTGTGGCGACGTGCTGTGGGGCCGTGAGCCCGAGTCGAACTCGCCCTCCGCCACATAAACAATCAACCAGGCCGACCCTGCTTCGAATTTGCTTCGGGGCGGCCGAAAATTTGTCCTTGCCCAAACTCACATTCTGAATGTAAAATAAAATTGAATAGTTTTTCCATATACTGAATTTGTTGGCACAAAAATCATAAACAGGAGACAGGGATGAACTCGAAAAACAATAATTTATTTATGGCTTTAGGCATGGCTGCCGCTCTGTGCCTGCCGGGTCTTGCATCGGCCAAAACAATCACCCTGAAAATGGCGCATCAATGGCCGCAGGCTGAATCCGATTATGTCGTGGCCACTGGCATCAAGTTTGCGCACGAGGTTGAAAAACGATCCAAAGGCGAAATCAAGATTCAGTTTTTCCCGGCAGAATCGCTGGTCAAGGCCAGCAATACCCACACCGCCCTGAAAAACGGTACGGTGGATCTTGCCATTTATCCCTATATCTATGCCGCCGGCGCCATTCCCGAGATGAACCTGATCCTGATGCCGGGAATATGGAAATCTCATGACGATGTGTTTCGTTTCCGCACCAGCGAGCCATGGCGGAAGCTGGAAGCCAAAGCCGAAGCCTACGGTTTTAAAACGCTTAGCTGGATCCAGATTTCCGGTGGCGTGGCATCGACGAAGAAACCCATTGCATCGCCCGCCGATGTCGCCGGAGCAAAAGTACGCGCCGCGGGAAAGTACATGTCGTATGCGTTGCAACAGGCCAAGGCAAGCACGGTTTCCATGCCGTCATCGGAAAACTACAGCGCCATGCAATTGGGCCTGCTTGACGCCGTCTGGACTTCATCCAGTTCGTTTGGAGCCTATCGGCTCTACGAAGTCAGCAAGTATTACGTTTCTCCCGAAAAATACAGCATCTACTACACCATCGAGCCTATTGCCATCAGCATGAAAACCTGGAATAAGCTGACCCCAGGGCAACAGAAGATCCTGTCGGACGTCGGTAAAAGCCTTGAGCAAGGCGCTCTCGAGGGTGCCAAAAAAGAAGATGCGCGGGTGACGAAAATCTTCGCCGACAATGGTGTGAAGGTTCAGCAAATGACGCTCGAAGACTGGAACCGCTGGCACGATTTGTTCCAGGAGCATGCATTTCCAAAATTCAAGAAAGATAATCCTGCGGCGGCACCGTTGCTCGATGAAGTCCTTGCTTTATACAAATGATTCCCTCCGAGTGCCGGCCTGTGAAAAAAAGTAGCCTTTTCAACCGGCTTGTGGACCTCTCCGGAATGTCCGTGGGGGTGGCTACCTTTCTGATCGGTATTTTCGTCACGTACGACGTTCTGGCCAGGACCTTATTCCGGATGACCAACTCATGGGTCACCGAGGTCACCACCTATCTGATGGGCTACATCACGTTTGTGGGGGCTGCCTACGTTCTTAAAGAAGGCGCGCACGTCAGCGTCGACTTGCTGGTGCAAAAGATGCCTCCCACCGCCCGGCGGGTACTCGTTTTTGTCACCGATGGGATCATGCTGCTGGTTGTTGCGACGCTGGCCTGGCTCAGTTTCCAGTTTTTTTGGGATGCCTGGACCAGCCACGAAGTGTCGGACACCCTTTTGTCGATCAGTTTGTGGATTCCTTATCTGTCCTTTTTTATCGGGATGGTCTGGCTGTTGGCGGTGCTGGTCACGCAAACCTTGCGGCATTGGCGCCGATAGACCGATAAAAGGGACTCTGCATGATTGAATTATGGATCGGATTGGCAATGTTCGTGTCATTGCTGGTCGTGTTGCTTATTGGGATTCCAGTTGCCTTCGCCCTGATTGCGGTCGCAATGGCGTCGATTACGATACTGGGCGGTGGCTTTGATGCACTGGGTCTGGTGGCGCCCACCCTGTGGTCTTCCATCGCCAGTTTTACACTGACCGCGGTGCCGCTTTTTATTCTGATGGGGGCCATAATTTCGGCCTCGGGCATGGGAGCCCGGCTGTATGGCGCGCTGGCGACCCTGATGGCAGGGGTGCCCGGCGGCCTTACCGTGGCGACCACACTGGCCTGTACGATCATGGCGGCGGTATCGGGTTCCAGCGTGGCCACAGCGGGGGCGATTGGCCGTTTTTCGGTGCTCGAGATGCGCCGCTTCGGCTACCGGGACGAAACCGCCTGCGGTGCGGTTGCGGCGGGGGGAACGCTGGGCATTCTGATCCCTCCCAGCATCCCGCTGATCGTCTACGGCATCATCGCCCAGGAATCGATCGGGAAGCTGTTTATCGCCGGCATTGTTCCTGGCATCATCATGGCGTGCAGCTTTATTGTCTACCAGGTGTGGATTGCAAGGCGCGAGGCGAAAAAAATGCCCGCCGCAACGCATGAGCCGGTAACACTGCGGGAGCGGCTGGCCGCGCTGAAACATATCGTGCCTGTGGCAATTTTGGTGTGGGTGATACTCGGCACTATTTATCAGGGCATCGCCACCCCCACAGAAGCGGCCGCCCTGGGTGTCCTGGCCAGCCTGCTGCTTTCGGGCATTATCTATCGCGAGCTGACCTGGGCCAAGATTGTGATCATCCTGCGGGAAACGGCCAAGGGCAGTGTCATGGTCCTTATGATCATCGGCGGTGCAATGCTCTTCGGTTATGCCATGACCACCAGCAATGTCGCACCCACGCTTTCCCGAGTCGTGGCCGAGCTGAGTGTTCCTCCATGGATCGCATTCATCACGATCAATCTGTTGTTGATCTTTCTTGGCTGCTTCATGGAGACGCTGTCGATCATCGTGATTACAGCGCCCATTCTGATCCCCATCATTCTCGCATTCGGCTGGGATCCAATCTGGTTTGGCATCATCATGGTGATCAACATGGAGATGGCCTTGATTACGCCACCCGTGGGCTTGAACCTGTTCGTGGTTCAAGGCGTCGTGGAAGATGTGCCGCTTACACGCATTATTGTCGGCACCATGCCTTATGTCTTCATTATGGCGGCCGTGTTGCTGCTGGTCGGAGTGTTCCCCGATCTGGCCACCTTTTTGCCGCAACATATCCGCTGAGCGCCAGGGGTCTGCCGCTGCGCTGGCGCAAAGCGGATCCCTGGCGTGCAACAGAAAGGGTTGCGGCGCCATTGCGGGAGCGTGAACAAAGATCATGCCAGGCTTCGCACGGTCTTTCGCTATGGTTCCTGTCAAAGCATCGGCGAAATTGTTCATGGCATTCCGCCATATTTGTTGGCGCATTCAAACCTCACTGGGGAAGATCGTCATACCTCGCAATGGGGTCATCAGCGCGCATCTTCCCATCTTGCAGGTCTTGATCGATCGCCGCATGTGTGCGCTTGTGGGGATCGCCCCAGCCTCCGCCACTGGCAGTGACATGGCGCCACATCGAGCCCGATTCGATTTCCGTGACGATCTTCGATGGTAAATCACGCATTGCGCCGTCTTGCGAGAAAAGCGCGTTTTTCGAATTACTGCCCGGACCCCCGCCAGCTAGTCCCCAAGGCCGGATGACAGCACGATCGGAACGGATTTGCAGTACAGCGCGCCGGCCAAGGAAGCGTACATCGCGCCGCACCGCCAGGCCACCTCGGAATTGCCCCACGCCGCCCGTATTGGGCACAAAACCGTAATGTTCGACGCGCAATGGGTAGGTCGCCTCGATCAGTTCGCAACTGGTATTCTGGGCATCGACTATGGGCGAGGCCACACCTTCGAGGCCATCGAGGCCAGGCCTGCCGCCGAATGCGCCCGAGATCAATTCCATGAAAACAAATGGCACGCCGTCTTGGTCCTCACCGCCGACACTGATCACGGCGGGGCCGCCGTCGCCCGCAGCCGGGACGCGTTCGGGGCGCAATGGCGCGAATGCTCCAAAGAGGGCGTCGGTGACGCGATACGCTGTGACTGCACGCGCGGCACAGGCGGCAGGAAAGGCCATGTTCACGATCGAGCCTTTGGGCGCAGTCACCGAGAGCAGATGCAGGAAGCCTGAATTGTTGGGAATTTCACGCCCAATGATGGCTTTGACGACGAAGGCTACGGCGGTGCGGGTAATCGAAAGCGGCGCGTTGATGGCACTACGCACTTGCGGCGATGTGCCGGTGAAATCCACCGCGATGCCTTCCGGACTGACATTCACCTCGACCTGGATTCTGACTGGGTCTCCTCCTACTCCGTCATCGTCGATGTAATCGACAAAACAATAGCGCCCTGGTTTCAGTTCCTGCAGAGCCGCCCGCGCCATGCGCTCCCCATAGTCGATCAGCTCGTGCATATAGTGGCCCAGCAATTCCGCCCCAAGGCGGCGGGCAATGCCCTGGAACTCGGCTTCGGCGGTGTTGCAGGCGGCGATCTCGGCATAGAGATCGGCCATGAGGATGTCTGGATGCCGCACGTTGGCGCGGATCACATTGAGTAGATTCTGGTCGAGTATGCCGCGCGCATACAGCTTGCAGGGGGGGATGCGGATACCCTCTTGAAAGATCTCGGTCGAGTCCGCGGCGTTGCCTCCGGGCACCCGGCCGCCCACGTCCGCCATGTGGGCCACCGCTGCCGCAAAGCCGGCGAGCTTTCCGTCGAGGAATATCGGTTTGAACACAAAGAAATCCGGAAGATGCATGCCGCCGGCGTAGGGGTCGTTCATGATGATCAGGTCGCCTTCTTCCAAGGTCACGCGAATCTCCGCCGGCAAGGACATCAGTGCATTGGGAATCGATCCCAGATGCACCGCGATGCCGACCCCGCCTGTGACCAATTCCCCTTCGGCATTGCATAAGGCAACGGAAAAATCATGCGAATCGCGGACAATCAACGAACGGGCCGTCCGCGCCAGCGTGCCCGCCATGTTGTCGGTGATCGAATCGAGGCTGTTCTTGACCAGCTCGAGCGACATCGCGTTGATTTCCGCGGTCTCGGCGCTCGTCGCGGTCTGTGCCGCAACGGTATCGAGCGCGATGATGACGTTGCCAAAATCATCCAGCGAAGCACTGCACTGAGGAGGAATGACGATAGTGGTGTCGAGCTCTTCGACGATGGCCGGCCCAATGACGGAACCTGTGCGCAGCGCGCTGCGGCGGATCACCCGGGCTTTCTGCCAGCCGGCATCGGGCCCGAAGTAAGCGTCGCGGGTAACGGTTTCGGCGTTTGCCGTTTCCTGCATGCTCTGACGCCCTACCTCGGCATAAGAGGCTTTTCTGGTGATGTCGCGGGCGGTGATGCGCAGACTGACAATCTGCACATGCGTCAGATCCTCTTGATAGCCGTAGGTGCGCTGGTGTTCCTCGCAGAATTTTTCGGCAAGCCGATGGAAGCTGTTTCTATCCAGCTTGCCCAGGGGCGCGTCGATAAAGAGTTCGAACGACTGGCCGACATACTGCATGGTTGCGCTGCGCTCGATTACGATGTCGGCTGACCGGAGGTCATCGCGCAACAGGTCGGCCATTGCACTGTCCTGCAGGTCCGCGAAGATTTGATTAAGACGCTCCACCGCGGCGTCATCGATCTCGTTGACGCGTTGCAATACGGTTCGCGAGCCTTTCTGCTGCACATCTGCCATCAGCAGGCCGAGGGCGCTGAAGAGTCCGGGGGAGTTTGGCACAAGGACATGCTTCAGCCCCATCGCGCGTCCCAGTTCCGCAGCATGCAAGGGCCCGGCGCCGCCGAAGGCGACGAGGGTATAGTCGCGGGCATCGCGGCCGCGTTCGACTGAAACGGCCCGCACCGCGCGTATCATGTTCGACGTTGCCACCGCATAGATGCCGTAGGCGGCTTGCTCGACGCTGAGCCCTGCGGGATGGGCGATTTTCTTGGCAATTGCTTCACGTGCTAAGTCGACCACGATGGATTTCGCTCCGCCCGCTATTGCATTGGGGTTGATATAACCCATTGTGGCGTAGGCATCGGTGACGGTGGGTTCGGTGCCGCCCTGGTCGTAGCATGCCGGGCCGGGTGCCGCGCCGGCGCTGCGCGGGCCGACGCGCAACGCCCCGCCGGCATCGAGCCAGGCGATGCTGCCGCCGCCGGCGCCGACCTCGGCGATTTCAATCGATGGCACGCGGATGACATGTCCGCCGCTCGAGCCTCCAGAGTGGCTCATGCCGCCGCCGACATGATATTCGGAGGATTCAAACGGTTTGCCGTTTTCGATCAGCGTCGCCTTGGCCGTGGTGCCGCCCATATCGAAGGCGATCAAATTACGCTCGCCGGTTTGCTGTGCCAGGTAGCATGCCGCCAGAACGCCCGCGGCCGGGCCCGACTCAACGATGTTGACGGGCCGCTGCCGGGCCAGCTCGGCGGAAATAAGACCACCGTTCGACTGCATGACCAGGACATCGCCCCGGTATGCGATCGAAATGAGGGCCTCCTGGAGTTGCCGCAAATAATGGTCGACCACCGGCATCAGGTAGGTGTTGATGACGGTTGTGCTGGTGCGCTCATACTCGCGAGCCTCGCCGAGCACTTCGGTCGAGCGGCAGATCGTCATGTCGGGGAAGAGCTCCTGGCCTACAGTCTGCACGAGTTGCTCATGGGTGGGATCGACATAAGAATTGATGAGGCATATCGCCACATTGCTTATCCCCTGGGCCTGCAAGCGTTTGAATGCCTGTTCAATGTCTGCGCGTTCCGGAGCGCGCAGCACTTCGCCGCGCGCCGACATTCTTTCGTCGATTTCCAGGCGATGCGCGCGCTGCACCAAAGGCGCGGGCTTGACCCACCGAAGATCGTGCACATCCGCTCCCCAGCCTCCACGGCCTATCTCCAGGACGTCGCAGAATCCCTTGGTGGTAAGCAGGCCCAGTTGCGGCCCGGTGCCCTCCAGAATGGCGTTGGTGGCTACGGTCGTGCCATGGATAAAGCCATTGAGATCTCCGCCGCTCAGCTTGAATTCGCCGAAGACTTCGGTCAGTGCGCCAAGAATGCCACGCGAAAAATCTTCCGGCGTCGAGAGTACCTTGCGCCTGAACAGGCTGCCGTCATCGCCGAGGACGATGAGATCGGTGAAAGTTCCGCCCGTATCGACGCCGACCCGGTACGTAGTCCCTGTTCTGCTAATCATGCTCATTCAGCCTTTTCTGAAGCGGTGGCGGGCATCTTCGCTTTGCCTTCGATGACGACGCCGGCGCGGCGTTCGACCAGCTCGACGATGCGGGTGAAGTCCTGGTCGCCAAGTTCCGTCGCGGCCGTTTCCCACACTTCGGCGACCGCTCTGCCGATGGTGAACGGTACGCCGTATTCATCGGCGAACTCTTTGCACAGACGCACGTCCTTGTTCAGCAAGACGGCACGAAACCCAAAATTGAAGCTGCGATCGAGCACCGAGCGGGGGAACTTGTCGGTGGTTGCCGTGTTGCGGCCGCTGCTGGCATTGAGAACATCGAGCATGACGCTGGCGTCCAATCCGGCCTTCACGCCTAAAGCCATGACTTCCGTCGTGGCGGCCATGGCGTTGGCTGACAGGAGATTATTGAGCACCTTCATGGCTTGGCCCTGGCCGGGGCGGTCGCCGACCAGAAAGACGCGGCCCAGCATCTCCAGGAAAGGCTGGGCGCGTTCGAAGTCCGCTTGCGCACCCGACGCCATGATCGCCAGCGTGCCTTTGGCGGCGCCCGACACGCCGCCGCTGACTGGCGCATCCAGGAAGCGCATGCCGCGTTGCTGCAGGATCTCGGCCACGGCCACTGCGGTAGCCGGGCCCGTGGTGGACAGATCGATGGCCAGCTTGGCGCGGCGGCCCTGGGCCAGGCCGTCCGCTCCTTCGACCACCGCGCGCAGCGATGCGGGAGTGGGCAGGCTCATCAGCACGATATCCGCCCGATCGGCAAGCTCCCTTGGGGTGCGCGCCGCGGCCTCGGGCCCTGCGAAGGCAAGTGCCTGCTGATGGCGCAGGTCTTGTACGATCAGGGCGCACTTGGCGTTGCGCAGGCGAGTAGCCATGGGAAGCCCCATATTTCCTAGGCCGATAAATCCGATGCAGGTCATAGCTTCAGTCTCCGTTGTACGACTCTCTGGGGCTCACTCGTGTCTATCGCAGCACGAAGGGATTGGGCACGTCGTTGCCCATATCGATCCAGACACTCTTGGTTTGCAGATATTCATTGATCATGCCCATGCCGTTCTCACGGCCGAGGCCGGAACGCTTGTAGCCGCCGAAAGGCATCATGTAGCTGACCGCGCGATAGGTATTGACCCAGACCGTGCCGGCCTCGAGCCGATCGACCATGGTCAGCGCACGGCCGATGTTCTCGGTCCACACGCCAGCCGCCAAGCCATACGGCAGGCTATTGGCGATATGCACCGCCTCTTCATCGTCTTCAAAAGGCAGGACCGCGAGTACGGGACCGAAAACCTCTTCGCGTGCGATTTGCATCTCCGGTGTAACACCGGAGAAAATGGTGGGCTCCACAAACCAGCCGGTACCGCACTCGGGCCGCCGGGACGGACTTCCGCCGAGCAGGCATGTGGCGCCTTCGCTCTTGGCCGTCTCGATGTAGCGCAGGACCTTGTCATACTGAGGGCGCGTGGTGACCGGACCTACCTGGGTTTCGAGCTTGCTTGGATCGCCGATTCGGGCAGTGCCGGCGAACTCGACCACTTTGTCGACGAAGGCGTCGTGGATCTTGCGCTGCACCAGAAGACGCGAGCCGGCAATACAAGTCTGGCCCGTGGCCGCGAAGATGCCGGAGATCACCCCCTTGACCGCATTGTCGAGATTGGCATCGGCAAAGACGATATTCGGGGACTTGCCACCCAGTTCCAGCGTGATGCGCTTGAAGTGGCGCGCGGCCAGCTCGTTGACACGCTGCCCGGCGGATTCGCCGCCAGTGAAGGCGATCTTGGCCACCAGTGGATGAGTCACCAGTGTTTCGCCGATATCGGCGCCGAAGCCCGTAACCACGTTGACTACGCCCGGCGGGAACCCGGCTTCGTCGAACAGCTTGACGAATTCGAGCGCGGAGACAGATGAAAATTCAGAAGGCTTCCACACCACCGTGTTGCCTGCCGCGAGTGCCGGCGCAAGCTTCCATACAGCCAGCAAAAGAGGTGAATTCCAGGGTGTGATCGCCGCGACGACTCCCAGGGGTTCAGACTTGGTATAGGTGAACATCTTGGTTTTATCGTTGGGGACCACCGAGCCTTCGATCTTGTCGGCCAGCCCGCCGTAATAATAGAACCACTGGGGTATGTAGCGTACCTGGCCCAGCATCTCTGCGAGCAGTTTGCCGTTGTCGCGGGTTTCGATGCTGCCCAGCCGTTCTGCATTGGCGGCAATGAGGTCGCCCAGGCGCCGCAGTAGATTGCCGCGGGCGCTGGCGCTCAATCCGCGCCAGCTCGGTGCTACAAAGGCCCGGTGAGCGGCCTCGATAGCGCGCACAACGTCTTCCGTACCGCCCTTGGCCACCATTGCCCAGGGCCGGCCTGTGTAGGGGTCGAACGATTCAAAATACTCGCCGGTGGAAGGTGGGCAAGGCTTGCCGTCCAGGTACAAGTCGTAATGGTCCATGATGTTCTCCTGTCGATGTCTGCCGAGGCCGTCTTACTTGTCCGGGGCGGGTTCGGCGAGCACTTCCTTGGCGACGCGAAAGGCGTCGACCGCGGCCGGCACGCCGCCGTATACGCCGGCTTGCAGCAGGGCTTCGCGTATCTCTTCCTGGGTGCAGCCGTTGCGCAAGGCGCCGCGAACATGTATCTTCAATTCATGCGGTCGATTGAGCACGGTAAGCATGACCACATTCAGCAGGCTGCGTGTCTTGCGCGATAGCCCGTCGCGGGTCCATACGGCGCCCCAGCAGTAGGTGGTCACGAGATCTTGCAGGGGCTTGGTGAAATCATCGGCTTCGGCCAGCGACTTGTTGACATAATCGACACCGACCACTGCTTTGCGAACGGCCAGTCCGCTTTCATAAACATCATCAGACATTTCGGTACTCCTGTATTGCATGCCGGCTATTCGGCACGCGAGGGTGGTTGCAATCAATATTCAATGCTTGGGCCACATCACGGAGGCGGTTGCCAGCGCCGGCGGATACACCGTCTTCGGTTCCCCGTCCTGCCATTGCACCAGCACCATGTCGGCACCGACGCGCCTGCCTTCGGCATCGAACTTGATGCGATGACCCGGATAAAAGCGCGCCGCTCCCTCCGTGGTATCCATCGCACGCAATGCCTGGGCAACTTTTTCGCGATCGGCGGAGCCCGCTTTTTCAAGCGCGTCTTTCAGTATCCACATGTCGCCGTAGCTGGAAATTGCTTCCTGGGTCATCCATGGCTCGCCCGTCGCCTTTTTCCAGTCGGCGGTGATTTTCTCTTCGCCCTTGCCGCCCCAATTGCCCGAAATGAGCATGACTCCATTGATCACATCCTTGCCCATTACCTTCAGCAGTTCCGGCATGCCTAGCGAGCTGCCGCTGGCGAGGACAGGAATCCTGCCCTTGCCGATGCCCATTTCGTTCATCTTTTCAAGAATGAGTTTGGAATCGGGCACGTTGGTGGTCAGGAGCAGCAGCAGGTCGGGTTTGGCGTTGCGGACCTTTTGCACCATTGAGGTCGCATCCGACAGCGGCGGCGTGTAGATTTCGTCGACCACCAGTTTCATGCCGAGTTTGGCAAAGCCGCCCTCACGCATGGGCTTTGTAAAACTGGCCGGGGAGGCTGTGTTGTCCATGATGATGCCCACCGTCTTGGGGGCGGCGCCGGTGGCCTTCTTCGCAACCTGGGCTATCACCGGCAGTGCGTTTTCGGCTTGGGCTCCGCCCGGCATCGAGGTTTGGAACACATATTTGTAGCCGCGATTGGTGATGGCTTCGGAGTACGACAGGGTCAGCCATGGCAGCTTGGCGCGTTCGGTTACTTCGGTGACTGCGAGCGTGAAAGAACTGACGTACACACCGGTGCCCCCCACCAGGTCGGGCTCTTGCGCAACTAGGCGCTGCGCGGCGATCTTGGCCTTCTGGGTGCTGTCCCCCGAATCAGCCACGACGAGCTGCATTTTTGCGCCTCCGAGTGCCTTGATGCCGCCCTCGGCATTGATGTGGGCGACCGCCAGCTCCGCTCCTTTGACCTGAAATTCGCCGCTGCGCGCCCAGGCCCCGGACAGCGGAACCATCACTGCGACTTTCACTGGTTTCGGCTCCGCAAAGGCGTTTGCCGAAGCACCCAGCGTTCCCGCCATGGCCAGTGCCGCACAAAATACAAAACCGTGTGTCATCTTGATGTTCATGATGTCTCCTTAGTCGTTATTTGCCTGCTACATCCCAAGATATGCCCGCTTGACCTTGGCATCTCTCATTAAAATCTCATGAGTCCCCTCCAGCGCGACGCGGCCGGATTCCAGAACATAGCCATAGCTGCAAGCCTCGAGTGCTTCAGCAACGCGTTGTTCCACAAGCAGGACCGTCAGGTTGTGGTCTTTATGTATCTGCTCGATCAATTCGAAAATCTGGTCGGCGATCGCTGGCGCAAGTCCCATCGAGGGTTCATCCAGCATCAGGAGCTTGGGCGTCGACGCAAGGCCCCGGCCAATAGCCACCATTTGCTGCTCGCCGCCGGAGAGCGTGCCGGCATATTGCTTTTGCCGCGATGCGAGCTGTGGGAATAAACCGAATATCATGTCGCGTGAGCGCGGCCATTGGCGTCGCGCCGCACGCGACTGCGCGCCCATTTCGAGATTTTCGAGCACCGTCATGCTCTTGAAGACCTGACGGCCTTCTGGGACGTGGGCAATGCCCAGGGCGGCGCGGTCCGCCGCCAGGACGGTTGCCAGGTCCTGGCCCTCGAACAGGATGGCGCCCGCCTCCAGCGGCACGGTGCCCGATATGGCTTTGAACAGGGTGGATTTGCCGGCGCCGTTGGGCCCGACGATGGCCACGAACTGACCTGTTCCTACGCTAAGGCTGACGTCCGACAGCGCATGCAGGCCGCCATAGGAGACCGCGAGATTGTCAATGCGCAGCATGGGTCGCCCACCGTTTTCCGAGGTATGCTTCAATGACTTTGGGATCGCTGGTGACCAAGGCCGGCTTGCCGCAGATGAGCATGCGGCCATGATTCAGCACCAACAGGCGGTCGGCCAGCCGCACCATGGCCTGCATGGTGTGTTCGATGATGACGATGGTGATGCCGCTGTTCCTCAGGTCGTCGATTACCTTGAGCACATGCTCGACTTCTTCGGAACCCAGGCCGGCCAGGATTTCATCCAGCAGCAATAGCCGCGGCCTCGAGACGATCGAGCGGGCCAGTTCCATCAGGCGCAGCTGGAGTGTTGTCAGAGAGGTGGCTACCTCATCCTCATGGCTGGCCAGGCCGACGCGGACGAGCGCCGTACGCGCGGCGTCATAGGCCGCCGCGTCTTTGCGGTGGGCGGAAAATGCGCCTACCACGATGTTGTCGAGCAGGCTAAGGCGCGGGAACAATCGCACCACTTGGAAGGTTCGCCCAATGCCCGCGCGGCAGATGCCATGCAGGGGCAGGCGTTCCAGCGACTTGCCTTCAAAGCTCACCTGGCCTTGGGTAGGTGAAAGCACACCATTGAGCACATTGAACAAGGTTGTCTTGCCCGCGCCATTGGGGCCGATGATGCCGAGAATTTCGCCCCGGTATACATCGAAGCTTACCTCGCTCACCGCCACAACCCCGCCAAACGACTTGGACAGATTGCGCACTGCGAGGAGCACATCGCTCATAGGCGTTCCAGTACATGCCTGAACTTTACGCATGTAGGGTTCGGCATGGAAGGCGTTTGGAGCACGGGCCGGCCCATTGCGCTTGCGGCGGAATGCATGGGCAAGTTTAGGCAGTATGCCTTGCGGCGCAATCAGAATGACCAGAATGATTGCCAGTCCGTAAACTACGCCTTGAATGCCGGGCCAGCGGTTGCCGAACTCCGCGTTGAGGATCTCGCCTAGTGGAATCAGCACTACGGCACCGACTAGCGGCCCCGCAATATTGGCGGCTCCGCCAAATAGCGTCACTATCATTGCTTCGGCCGACACCAGCATGCCGAATACACTTGCGGGCGTAACGATCAGCATGACGACAGCATAAAAGCCACCGGCGACACCGGCAATCGCCCCGGACAGCACAAGAGCCTTGAGCTTCCAGACAAAAGGATTGATCCCGGCAGCCTGCGCCGCCAATTCATTTTGCTTGATGGCCAGCAGCGACAGGCCAAACCTGGACCGTGCGACCCATAGATTCACCAGCAGCGAACCTGCCAGCAGTACGACGCCGATCACAATATAAACTCGTTGGTCCGAGAACTGCATGTATTTCCACGGATCCACGCGCTGCATCGGCAATGTGATTTCGTTCAAGCCCAGCCAATCGAACACATAGAGCAGGACAAGGGGATACGCCAACATCGCCAACGCGAAGTAAAGGCCGCGCAGGCGGAATGTGGGGATTCCAATCAGCAGGCCCGCGAGCGCGCCTATGGCGCCCGCCCCGATCAAACCCAGCCACGGCGTGATGCCCATGTGAACAAAAAGCAGCGTAACGGCGAATGCCCCTAGACCGAAAAATGAGGCATGCCCGAAAGAGACCAGACCCGAATAGCCGCTAATGATATTCCAGGCTACACCCATCATTGCCCAGATCGGGACGAGCGTGAAGATGAGCTGGTAGTACGAATTCTTGAGCAGGAGGGCGCCAATCAGGTACAGGGCCAGGCCGGCGCCCACGATGATGGTGTTGTTGCGCAGGAGCGTGGATGCCTTCATGCCCGCTCCACGCTGCGCCCGAACAAGCCTTGAGGCCGCACGAGAATGATAAGCAGGAAGACGACGAAGATTGCCGCATTCTGCAACTGCGTCGGCAGTATCAGGGTTGCAAGCTGCTGTACAAGGCCGATGGTCATGCCGCCCCAGAATGCACCTATGGTGCTGCCCATTCCACCCAGCACCACGCCCGCATACATGATAATGACGAACTCCACGCCTACATAAGGCTGGAACGAATAATACGTGGCAATGAGGCCGCCAGCCACGGCTGTAACCGCCCCGCCTATGCCAAACGCCAGCCGGTGTGCCCGGCGTACGTGGATGCCCATATAGGTAGCCGCTTCAGGGTTGTCGGCGGCCGCACGCAGTATCTTGCCGTGGCGCGTGCGGCCAATGAAAGCCGCGACGAGCAGAATGACAATGACGGCAACGACGAACGCGGCCATTCGAGCTTGATTGAGAAAGAGTGTCATGCCGCCAGGAAGCGGGCCGATTTCCCAGGCCGTGGAGGAGAGCGGCGTATTGACCGATTGGGGTATTGCGCCGAAGACGAGCAGCCCGCCGTTTTGCAGAACCAGCGACAGGCCAAGGGTGAGAATCAATTGAGCGTAATGCCCGTCGCCTTCTGTGCCGCTGGCGCGCAGGCCGGTGATCCTGCTCAGGAGCACTTCATAAAGGAAGCTGGCAATGAAGAACATTGCCACCGCCGAGATCAAATTCGCAACATAAGGGCCGATGTAAGGGCCGAGCGTCGCTCCAAGGCCAAGCTGGGTGAAAACCAGAAGAGTCCCATACATGCCCAGCATGAGGAATTCACCCTGGGCAAAGTTGATGACCCGCATGACGCTGAAGATGAGCGCAAGACCGACGCACATTAAACCGTAGACACTTCCGACGACAATGCCGCTGTATAGCGCCTGCAGCATATTCTCAATGACTATCCATCCCTCAGTCATCAGCGTGCCTCCTCTGGCCTTAGCTACCGGTGGATACTGCCTGCGCGCAGATTTGCACTTAGCCCATTACCAAGGATTCATGGGTGCGGATTGCGCATGACTATTCTTTTCTGTGTGTGAATCTTACTGAGTGCAATGTATAATTACCAATGACATTTTTTTTGCTTTATTAATAACTTTTATTAATGCGTCGGCTAACCCTCGTCAATCTCGAAACACTCTGCTGGATTGCCCGGCTCGGTTCTTTTACCGCCGCGGCCGAACGGCTCAATTTAACCCAGCCCGCCATATCCAAGCGTATCAAAGACTTGGAAGATGCCGTGGGGGTACGTGTATTCAGGCAACAAGGCAGGCGCATGGAACTCACGATACAGGGTCGCGACTTGGTGCAGCGGGCGGAGCCGCTGCTCAATCGGCTTGAAGACTTGGTCATTTCTCTTGAGAATCCCGTTGCGGCCACTGGACTAATTCGCATGGGAGTCGGCGAAATTGTCGCTGTCACCTGGCTCGCGAGGCTGATGGCGCATTTGAAAGAAAAAATGCCGGGCGTAAATTATGAGATTGAAGTTGGGCTTACCGTGAACATGCGGCACAAGCTCGAAGTCGGGCAGTTGGACGTAGCGATCCTTGCCGCGGTGGCCGATAGCAACCAGATCACTGCGACGAACCTGGGCGGAGTCGATCTGCATTGGCTGATAGGCAGGAAGCTGCTGGCGGAGGCCGAGAAGAAATGTGCGAGCGTAAAGGAAATTCTCGAAAGCTATCCTATTTGGTGTGTGGCCCGGCCTTCATATATGTATCCGCTGGCGGTTGAAATGCTGCGCAAGTATGGTGTGGCACCGAAAAATATCAATACGTCGGACAGCGTGCAGAGTATTGTCGAGCTTGCGGCCAATGACGTGGGTATCGCAGTTCTGCCGGAGAGCATGGTGATCCAGCATATGAAGGACGGGCGCCTGCTGTCGATTTCGAAAGAATTGGCGGTGGAACGGCTCGATTTTGTGATTGCCCGCCGTTGCGATCAAGACCAGGCCATCATTCAGGAAATTATCAAATGCACCCAGGAAGCCAGTGAGTTTCTAAGGGAACAGTCCTATGGAAAATAACAACTGGCCTGATCGAATGCCCGCAGGGCTGCATCTGTAGGAGCGGCCCTTGGCGCCATGAGCATGTCACGGCCACTTCAACGGGTGGCCCTGCAACGCGATGCCGGGAGGACATCAGGCCCCCTCTGTTCCTGCCAGAACCGTGGTGCCGACAGGGTCTTGCCTCGGCCGCGGAAACGATATAGATACAATACAGGGATAATTTCGATCAATCCGGCCTGGGCGGCCATGGTCCGTCCCGGCGCAAATGTGCCCGCTTCTTCTGCTTTCAGGTAAATACGTGTCCTATCCTACATTGCCCTATCCGATCACTTCGTACACCCGTGGCGCCGAGTTCGCGCGTCTTCTGGCTTCGCGCATATTGATCCTCGATGGCGCCATGGGCACCATGATCCAGCAGTACAAGCTCAGCGAGATCGAGTTCCGGGGCAGTCGCTTTGCGGATCACTACAAAGACGTCAGGGGCGACAACGAGCTGTTGTCGCTGGTGCGCCCGGACATCGTTCTGGAAATTCACAAACAGTATCTTGCGGCGGGCGCCGATGTCATTGAAACCAATACCTTTGGGGCGACCTCGATTGCGCAGGGCGATTACGGCCTGGGCGAACTGGCCTACGAGCTGAACCTGGAGTCGGCCAAGCTGGCGCGCGCGGCCTGCGATGAATACAGCACGCCGGACAGGCCGCGCTTTGTGGCGGGCGCCTTGGGCCCGCAGCCTAAAACGGCTTCGATTTCACCCGACGTGAATGATCCGGGTGCGCGCAATGTAAGCTTCGAGGAGTTGCGCGCAGCGTACACCGAGCAAATGAACGGTCTGCTCGATGGCGGAATCGATCTGGTGCTGATCGAAACGATTTTCGACACCCTGAATGCCAAGGCCGCCATTTTTGCGGTGGAAACCGTGTTCGAAGAGCGCGGCGTGCGGCTGCCTGTCATGGTTTCGGGCACGGTCACCGATGCGTCGGGGCGCATTCTGTCCGGGCAGACGGTCGAGGCATTCTGGAATTCTGTGCGGCATGCGCGGCCTATTACCATAGGCCTGAACTGTGCGCTGGGGGCGGCGTTGATGCGGCCTTATGTGGCCGAGCTGTCCAAGATATGCGATACCTATATTTGCGTCTACCCGAATGCGGGCCTGCCCAACCCCATGGCCGAGACCGGCTTTGACGAGACGCCGGCCGACACCTCGTCGCTGCTCGAAGAGTTCGCCAGGACCGGCCTGGTCAATATGGCCGGCGGCTGCTGCGGCACGACCCCCGAACACATCAAGGCGATTGCCGACCGGGTCAGCGGCTTGCCGGTGCGGCAGGTGCCGGTCATTCCAGTCAAGACCCGCTTGTCCGGCCTGGAAGCCTTGACTATTGACGAGGATTCCCTGTTCGTCAACGTGGGCGAGCGCACCAATGTGACGGGCAGCAAGATGTTCCTGCGCCTGATCCGTGAAGAAAAGTACGAAGAAGCCTTGGCGGTGGCGCGCCAGCAGGTTGAAAACGGCGCGCAAATCATCGACATCAATATGGATGAGGCCATGCTGGATTCGGCCGCGTGCATGCATCGGTTCCTGAACATGATCGCGTCCGAGCCCGATATTGCCCGGGTACCGGTCATGATCGACAGCTCCAAATGGGAGGTTATCGAGACGGGCTTGCGTTGTGTGCAGGGTAAATCGGTGGTGAATTCGATTTCCATGAAGGAAGGCGTCGACGCTTTCCTTCATCATGCAAGGCTTTGCCGCAAATACGGCGCCGCGGCGGTCGTCATGGCATTCGACGAGCAAGGGCAGGCCGATAGTATCGAGCGGCGCAAGCAGATATGCGAACGTGCCTATCGCTTGCTGGTCGACGAAGTCGGCTTCCCGCCCGAAGACATTATTTTCGATCCCAATGTATTCGCCATTGCCACCGGCATCGAAGAACACAATCACTACGCGGTCGATTTCATCGAGGCGACCCGCTGGATCACCCACAACCTGCCGCACGCGCGAATTTCGGGCGGCGTCTCGAACGTGAGCTTTTCGTTTCGCGGCAATGAGCTGATGCGCGAAGCCATACACACTGTGTTCTTGTATTACGCCATCAGGGAAGGCATGACGATGGGCATCGTCAACGCCGGCCAGCTTGGCGTGTACGCGAACGTCGACCCGAAGCTGCTGGCGTATGTCGAAGACGTGGTGCTCGACCGTGCCGAGCCGCTGGGCAAGACCGACCCGGCCGATGAGCGCACCTCGACCGAGCGTCTGGTCGAACTGGCCGAAACGTTCAAGGGTTCGGGGGCCAAGAAGGAAGAAGATCTGGCCTGGCGCGATCAGCCGGTGGAGGCGCGTCTTTCGCATGCGCTGGTCCAGGGTATTACCACCTTCATTGTCGACGATACCGAAGAGGTCCGGCAGAAGATCGCCGACAAGGGCGGCCGCCCCATCGAGGTGATCGAAGGCCCGCTCATGGACGGGATGAATGTGGTGGGCGATTTGTTCGGCGCCGGCAAGATGTTCCTGCCTCAAGTGGTCAAATCGGCCCGCGTCATGAAACAGGCCGTGGCGCATCTGATTCCTTTCATCGAAGAAGAAAAACGGCAGATTGCCGCTGCCGGCGGCGATGTGCGCGCCAAGGGCAAGATTGTGATCGCCACGGTCAAGGGCGATGTGCACGACATAGGCAAGAACATCGTTACCGTGGTGTTGCAGTGCAATAATTTCGAAGTCATCAATATGGGCGTGATGGTTCCCTGTGCCGACATCCTGGCCAAGGCCAAGGAAGAGAATTGCAATATGGTGGGCCTGTCGGGCCTGATCACGCCCAGCCTGGAAGAAATGGCTTATGTGGCCTCGGAAATGCAGCGCGACGAGTATTTCCGCAGCCGCAAGCTGCCCTTGCTGGTTGGCGGGGCGACCACCAGCCGCGTGCACACGGCCGTGAAGATCGCGCCCAATTACGAAGGCCCGGTTATTTACGTGCCCGACGCCAGCCGCTCCGTAGGGGTGGCCACCAACCTGATGTCGGACCAGGTCGATGCGTACACGGCCGAAGTGGCCGAGGAATACGAACTGGTGCGCACCCGCCATGCCAACCGCAAGGCAACGCCCTTGGTCACTTTGGCCGAGGCGCGTGCTCATAAGCCGCATATCGATTGGGCCAATTACACGCCGCCGCGTCCCAAGTTCATTGGACGCCGTACGTTCAAGAACTACGATTTGTCCGATGTTCTGCATTACATCGACTGGACGCCCTTTTTCCAGACCTGGAGCCTGTTTGGCCAGTATCCGGCCATTCTCGAGGACAAGGTAGTGGGCGAACAGGCGAAAAAAGTGTTTGCCGAAGGCCAGGCCATGATGAAAAAAGTCATCGAAGGCCGCTGGCTTACTGCCAACGGCGTGGTGGCGTTTTATCCGGCCAATACGGTCAACGACGAAGACATCGAGATATATCGCGACGAGTCTCGTTCCGACGTCCTGTTTACCTGGCGCAATGTGCGGCAGCAAACGGTCAAGCGTGAAGGCGTGGACAATAAATGCCTGGCCGATTACATCGCCCCCAAATCAACCGGTGTGGCCGATTATATCGGCCTGTTCGCAGTCACTGGCGGACTGGGGATCGAAAAACACGACGCCGCCTTTCTGGCCGATAACGACGATTACTCCAGCATCATGCTCAAATCGATTGCCGATCGCCTGGCCGAGGGCTTTGCCGAATGCCTGCATGCGCGGGTGCGCAAGGACTTGTGGGGCTATGTGCCTGACGAGACCCTCGACAACGAATCGATCATTGCCGAAAAATACCAGGGCATACGGCCTGCCCCGGGCTACCCTGCGTGCCCCGAACATGTGATCAAGAAAGAAATGTTCAAGGTTCTCGAGTGCGAAGATATTTCCATGCAGCTGACCGACAGCTATGCCATGTATCCGGCCTCCAGCGTGTCGGGGTTTTACATCAGCCATCCGCAATCGCAATACTTCAACGTGGGTTCCATAGGCGATGATCAGGTCAAAGATTATGTTCAGCGCAGCGGCCGCAGCGAGGAAGACGTGCGCCGGACGCTGGCCAGCACCCTGAGATAGCCGAGGCGCCATAATGCCCGACAAACTGCCCGGCGCGTCGGCAGCCGCCGATATCCAGGCCAGCTCCGCGCGGCGGCGCGCCCTGGGCGACTTCCTGCGCAGCGTGCGCGCGCGCGTGAGGCCTGAAACTGTGGGGCTGCCGGCGGGTACGCGCCGCCGCACTCCCGGCTTGCGGCGCGAAGAGCTGGCCCAACTGTGCGGCATCAGCGTCACCTGGTACACCTGGATTGAACAGGGGCGCGATGTGTCGGCTTCGCCGGGGGTCTGGGCGCGGCTGGCCAATGTCCTGCAACTGGTCCGTGGCGAACGGCAATATCTGTTTGAACTGGCCGAGTGTACCGATCCCGATCATGGCCGTGAACAGCCCGGCGAGCTGCCTTCGGACCTGACCGAGTGCGTTCACAGTATTACCGCGCCGGCTTATATCCTGGATCGCTGCTGGAATGTGCTGGCGCGCAATGAGCCCTTGCTGCGCCTGTTCGACGGCTGGCCCGACCGCAGTACGCAGCCCAATCTGCTGCGCTATATTTTCCAGGACGCCGCGGCGCGCGATCTGGTGGTCGATTGGGAGCAGCGCGCGCGCCGTGTGGTCGCCGAGTTCCGCGCCGACGCCGGCCCGCACGCCGACGAGCCCGATGTGCGGGCCTTGGTTGACGATCTGCTGCAGACCAGCCCGGTTTTCACCCATTGGTGGACCCGCCAGACAGTCGTGGAGCGCGAGGGCGGGCGGCGCGAGTTCAGGCATCCGGAGCTGGGCGCCTTGATCTACAGGCAAATCACGTTTCGCCTGGCTACCCGCCCGGACTGCAAATTGGTGATTTTATTGACGGACGGCCAGGGCCTTGCGTGATGGCGTCGGCGGGAGCGACCCTTGTGGCCGCCCGCGGCGGCATTAACGGCCAGGGCGCGGATTCGTCATGTAATACGGAGACTGTTTCAGGAGGTACGAGGCAGTTTCTTGTTTTGGTGCAAGTGATCGCCGGCGTTGGGCGCCAGGCGCCGGAACGAAAAGAACGACAGGGCGGTCAGCACGCCTATGACTACAAAACCCCAGATAATGTCGATCAGATCCAGGTGCGTAGCTCCGCGCCAGCCCATGCTGAGGTTGAGCGTAACGGCTGCGCAGCCGACTCCCAGACTGATGCCCAGTTGCTGGGCCATGGCGGCAAAGCTGCTGGCCCGGCTCATTTTTTCGGAGCTGATGTCGGCGTAGGTCAGTGTATTGACGGCGGTGAAAAGCAAGGAACGGAAAAAACCGCCCACGACCAGGATGGCGATCATGATCCATATGGGTGTTTCGGGCCGGAACAGACTGCACAAGGCCACGAAGGCGCCCGCGATCAGCGCGTCGAACATCAGGATACGCTTGAAGCCGAAGCGCTGGATGATGGGGGTGGCTACGAATTTCATGATCATGGCGCCCACGGCGCTGGTAAAGGTGATCATGCCGGCCGAAAAGGGGGAAAGGCCAAAGCCGACCTGCAGCAGGATGGCCAGCAGGAAAGGGGTGGCGCCGACCGCGAACCGGCACAAATTGCCTCCCAGGACGGAGATGGCAAAGGTGGGGGTGCGCAGCAGATTCAGGTCGATAATTGGATATTCGGCATGTTTGGCGTGCCAGCAGTATAAAAGGCCGCAGACCAGGCCCGTACCCACCAGCAAGAGCAGATTGACCATCGGCATGGAGCTGTGGCCTATGGCTTCGAAGCCGGAAACCAGTGCCGCCAGGCAAATGCTGCTGAGAAGAAAGCCCAGCCAGTCCAGTTTGGGTCTGGAATCGGGGTAATCGTCCTGTACATAGTGCAGGATAAGCGCAATTCCCAGGATTCCCACCGGGATGTTGATCAGGAAAATCCAGTGCCAGGAGGCATAAGTCACTAAAAAACCACCCAGAGGTGGTCCGATGACTGGCCCCAGCAGGGCGGGCAGCGATAAAAAGGCCATTGCCTTGAGCAGTTCGGTTTTCGGGACTTTGCGCAGCATGATGACTCGGCCCACCGGCACCATCATGGCGCCCGCCATGCCTTGCACAATGCGGGCTACGACCAGCTGCGCCAGGTTATGCGACATGGCGCAGCCTATCGAACTCAGGGTAAATAGTAGAATGGCGGCCATAAATACCCGTTTGGCGCCAAACCGGTCGGCCGCCCAGCCGCTGATCGGTACAAAAACCGCCGTGGCGAGCAAATAGCTGGTAATGGCCACGTTCATCTGTACAGGCGTCGAATGCAGCGAAGTCGCCATGACGGGCAGCGCCGTTGCCACGACGGTGGAGTCCAGCATTTGCATGAACAGAGCGCAACCCACGATGAAGGGAATCATTCGAATCGCAGTGCGTTCGCGATCGGAAAGGGGCTGTGTGGGGGAAAAACGGGGGCTGGGATCCATTGCCTGATTCTAACTTTGTTTGACTGAAGTAAACTTGAAACCTGATTATCAAATTCCTTAGGTATTATGGCCAAGAATTACGAATCGGAAATTACCCAGTTTCTGAAGAACTATAAATCCGAGCATCCCGACACCGAGGCGCGGCAGCGCGACGGCCGGGCTCGTTTGTGGGACAAACAGCTCGATTCGGAGACCCTTGACGGTTTTCGGGTGGCGCGCGTTCCCCAGCGTCCCTACGTCTATCAAACCGACTAAGCGGTCCCGATGTCCGTGTCTTCCGTGCCGGTCGGCGACCTGGATGCCCTGGTCGAGCCTGTGATCGACAGCACTCCCGACGTCGTCGACAGCGTGGCATTGGCTCGCCTGTACGGCGAGCCTCTGTTTGCCATGCCGCAGGATCTCTACATTCCGCCGGATGCCCTGGAAGTATTTCTGGAAACCTTCCAGGGGCCACTGGATTTGCTGCTGTACCTGATACGCAAGCAAAACTTCAATGTGCTCGACATCCCCATGGCCGAGGTCACCAAGCAGTATTTGTCGTATGTCGAGCAGATCCGCAACCAGAACCTCGAGCTTGCCGGCGAATACCTGCTGATGGCCGCCTTGCTTATCGAAATCAAGTCGCGCATGTTGCTGCCGGTCAAGAAGACCGATACCGGCGAAGAGCCCGACGATCCGCGTGCCGAACTGGTGCGCCGTTTGCTCGAATACGAGCAAATGAAGCTTGCTGCGCAAAAACTCGATGCCCTGCCGCAAATAGGCAGGGATTTCTTGCGTACGCATGCGTTGATGGACTTGAGCGTGGAGCGGATGCTGCCGGACGTCAGCCCCGACGATTTGCGCACTGCCTGGCTGGACATCATGAGCCGTGCACGGTTGAACGCGCATCATCACATTACGCGCGAACAGTTATCGGTGCGCGATCACATGAGCCAGATCCTGCGCCGCTTGAGCGATGTGCGTTTCATGGAATTTACCGAGTTGTTCATGGAGCGGGCCCACGAAGGCGATACAACGGCGATAATTGTCGTCCATTTTCTGGCCATGCTCGAATTGGCACGGGAGTCTCTGCTCGATATTACTCAGGCAGCGCCGTACGCGCCGATTTATGTGCGTTTGTCGTATACCCGTGCTCAGGCATGAATCCGGCCCAACCCTTACAAGACGGAGAGCCTTTTGAAAGTCGTTCACACGATTGAAGAACTGCGTGATCAACTGCGTGGCCAGTTGCGAGTGTCGTTCGTGCCGACTATGGGCAATTTGCACAATGGCCATTTGTCGCTGATGAAACTGGCCCGCCAGCATGGCGATCCTGTGGTGGCGAGTATTTTCGTCAATCGCCTGCAGTTTGGACCGAATGAGGATTTCGATCGCTATCCGCGCACCTTGCAGTCCGATATCGAAAAACTGGAACGCGAGCGCGATGTGTATGTCTTGTTTGCGCCCGATGAACGGGAAATGTATCCGGAGCCGCAAAACTACCAGGTCCAGCCTCCAGCCGATCTCGGCGACATACTCGAAGGCCACTTCCGTCCAGGGTTTTTTACCGGCGTCAGCACGGTGGTCATGAAGCTGTTCTCCTGTGTGCAGCCGCGTGTCGCGGTTTTCGGCAAGAAGGACTACCAGCAGCTCATGGTGGTGCGCAATATGTGCCGGCAGTTTCAATTGCCGGTGGACATTCTGGCCCACGAAACAGTGCGCGATACCGACGGGCTCGCGCTGTCGTCGCGCAATATGTACCTGAAGCCCGACGAGCGCCGCGAGGCCCATGTCCTGTATGCCACCTTGCAAAAAATACAGGCGCAAATCAAGTCGGGCCGCGCCGATCAGGCCGACCTGGAGGGGCAGGCTGTCGCTGCCCTGAGTGAGCGCGGCTGGAAGGTCGACTACGTATCCTTGCGCCGGCAGCGCGACCTCAATTCCCCGACGGTTGGAGAAATCGGGGCGGGCGAACCGCTGGTGGTTCTGGCGGCGGCCAGGCTGGGCAGCACGCGCTTGATCGACAATCTGGAAATCTGAATTTCTGTAAGAAATGACAGGCGACTTTCCCAGAAACTCATGACAGAATCCTCCGTATGTTTTTACAGAGGAGACCGGCATGAATAATGTTTTCGATTCAGACAGCGAGCGTTTTGCCGTGCTGACCCCCCGCGAACGGGATGTCATGGCCTATGTGGTAATGGGCAAGCCCAACAAAATTATTGCCGCCGAACTCGGCGTGTCTCAGCGCACCGTCGAAGCCCATCGCGCCAGGGTCTTCCAGAAGCTGCAGGTCAGAAACGCCGTCGAGCTGACGCATTGCGTACTGGCGGCGTAGTTCTTGGGGACGGCCGGCTGTGTGCCGGGCCCCCATGGCCTAGTGCCCTTTATCGTTCAATTGCCGCATTGCATTGCGGGTTCTTTATTGAGCTCGCTGATCGCATCGACATCGGCTTGCCGGGTCAGGCGGTAGTCCAGATTGGGTGTGATGCTATCGATGCTGTTGATACGCAGCAGGTTGTCGGTGACGAAAGTCAGGTTGGCCTTGGTGTTGCGGTTTTTCAGTTGCAGCACAATCCGCAGGGGCGTGGTTCCTACGACTTCCCAACAGCCTTGTTGAACTATTTTCTTGTTGGCGGTGGCGCCGCCAAGGAATGCGGTGCGGGCCCGCCATTCGCCGCTGGGTGCCAGCGTAAGGGTGATCCGGGTGGCCGAGCAGGCGTTGCTGTCGGCCAGGCACGGGATGGTTCCTAAAAAGGTTTTGGCTTCAGTCAAAGGCCTGGTGCTTGCCGGAACGGCCGACTCGGCCTGGGGGCTGGCTTCGCCGCCTTGATTCGGTTTTTGGGTATTGCCAAAGCCCAATTGGATCTGCGATGGCGCCCGTGTGTACGCCCGGCCCTGTGCCTGGGCCTCGGCATCGTGCTGTGTGTTGTCGCGTGGTTGATCGTAAAAACCGGCGGCACGCTGCTGTGCGCAGCCGGCGAGCATCACAGCCGATACCGTGATGCTCAGGGCATATAGAATTGGGCGCAGTTTGCGTGAAGCGAAGGCATGCATGACAGAAGTTCCATCGAATAGAGGCAATAAGCATTCTACGCATTTATTGCCATTGTTGGGGGGCAGGCAATGGGATCGATTCCTGGCAATGTGTGGGCGGGGTATGGGAGCGGCCTTGCCGGCGCACTGGCTGGCGCATTGTCGGCCTGGTGGAGCACGGGCTTTGCCTGTGGCTACGGTGTCCGTCTTGCCGCCCGTTTTGGCACGGATAGCCCAACCCCCGGGTTCTTACGCTTGCCGGCCTGCGCGCGCTATGGCGCGGCAGCGGTCCTGGCGCTGCTGACCTCTGTTTTGCAAAGCAGGGTGGGGCTCGATGCCGAGTTCTGGGCTGTCGGCATTGCCCTTAATATGCTGCTGATCCTGGCCGTCATCGATGTGCAGCTAGGCCTGCTGCCCGATGCGCTCACGCTGCCATTGCTGTGGCTGGGCCTGGCGGTGGCCTGGATGGGATCCGCGGTTTCCCTGCACGATTCCGTTGCGGGCGCGGTGGCCGGATACGGATTTTTATGGCTGTTGTTCCGGGCGTTTTCCTGGATGGGTCGGGGCGAAGGCATGGGTTATGGCGACTTCAAGCTGCTTGCCGCCCTGGGCGCCTGGGTAGGTGTTGTCAGCTTGCCTTATGTCTTGCTGGCAGCGTGCATTGCGGGCGTGTCGTGGGCATTTTGCCGCCAGAAAAGCTTCGGGCTGGCCGCCTCCTATCCCTTCGGCCCGTTTTTGGCCGCCAGCGGCGCGGCCGCGCTGATACTCCGTCCTGATGTACATTCTTGTTTTTGGTAGAAAATCTGGTCAGGCCATATGTACAAGATAGGATTGACCGGAGGCATAGGATCCGGGAAAAGCCGCGTTGCCGATTTCTTTCAGGAATGGGGCGCCGCTGTCATCGACACCGATGTGATCGCCCATGAGCTCACGGCTCCCGGGGGAGGTGCCATTGAGCCCATCCGGCGCCGGTTCGGGCGGGCAATGATTGCGGCCGACGGTTCGCTGGACCGGAAAAAAATGCGCGAACTGGCATTTTCCAGCCCGGACGCGCGCGGGCAGCTGGAAGCCATTCTTCATCCAATGATAAGTGTCGTTACACAAGAGCGTGCCGATCGGGCGCAGGGATGTTATCTTGTGTTTGTCGTGCCATTGTTGGTGGAGTCGGGGCGATGGCGCGACCGCGTCGACCGGATTTGCGTGGTCGACTGCGATCCCGCTACCCAGATCGCACGGGTTCAGGCTCGCAATGGGCTGACGTCCGAAGCTATTGCGCGTATTATGTCAGCGCAAGCTTCGCGTAAGGATAGGCTGGCGCTTGCCGACGACGTCGTACTCAACGATGCGCAGACGACACTGGCAGAGCTCTCCCGGCGTGCGCGCCAGGTGCATGAACGCTGGTGTCTTTGGGCAATACAACAGAATTGATCGGTAAGCGGTGCCGATTGTTAAAAAGGTTCTTGGTCGCGTGATTCTTTACGAATATCCTTGCAATGAACGCGTTAGGGCTCTGCTCAGAGTCGAGCATTTGTTTAACAGGCTGTTTTTTTTCGCCGAAGGCTCCGACGCGCGTTATCAGCAGGTGGCGGTTGCGACACTGTTCGATGTGCTCGATATCTGCGATCGAACCGATCTCAAGGGCTCCATCCTGCAAGATCTCGAGCGGCAGCGCGCCACGCTCAATGCGCTGCGCCAGCATCCGGGGGTCGACCCCGACACCCTCGACACCCTGCTCAACGAGATCCAGGCCAGCAGCGCCGAACTCAGCTCCCAGGGGCGCGTTGGGCAAGTCCTGCGCGATAACGAATGGCTGGCCAGTTTGCGTGGCCGGATATCCGTGCCCGGCGGGTCGTCGCAGGTCGACATGCCTTCGTATTTCTCCTGGCAAATCAAGCCCTACGAAGCCCGCATGAGCGATTTGCGGCAATGGATAAGCCCGTTTTTATCCCTGTACAAAGGTCTTTCCCTGAATCTGCGCCTGTTGCGCGAATCCAGTGATGTCGCCAATCTCGAAGCGCGGCAAGGGGCCTACCAGGAAATGCTCAGCGGCAAGACTTTTCAGCTTTTGCGTGTCTGGGTTGATCCCGAGCTGGCGGTATTCCCCGAAATGAGCGCCAACAAGTACGTGATCTGGATACGCTTTGCTTCCCAGGACAGCGATCTGAAGCCTCAGCCGGTTACACGCGATATTCCTTTCAAGTTGTCACGCTGCAACGTATAGGCCAGGCCCTGCGGGCGCAATTTTGTACGGCTTTGTCGCGCCAAGGGAAATAAGTTGTTGCGTTCCATTTCATGCGGCCAATATTTGTGCTCGGAAAGCCTTCAAATCGGCGAGAATAGCGAGGTTATCGCGTCCCGAAACGGAGAGTAGTGCATGTTGGAGCCAGGTTCCGAGCCAAATCGTCATCGCCCCGCCCGAGCCTGGGTTTGGGTTGCTGTCATTGCAGTTGCGCTGGCGGGAGGGTATTGGGCCTTCAACAAACAGCATGGCGGTTCGGCCGGCAAGGCTCGAGGCGGGGCCTCCGATGTGGTGCCGGTCCGGGTAGCCACGGTCCAGACAGGGCGCATCAATTATTCGCTGAATGCCGTCGGCACAGTGACCGCATTCAATACCGTCACCGTGCTCAGCCGCGTCGCCGGCGAACTGCAGAAAATAGCGTTCACCGATGGGCAGAAAGTGCAGCAGGGCGATTTGCTTGCGCAGATCGATCCGCGCTCGTTCCAGGTGGCGCTCGAACAGGCCGAGGGCCAGCAAAAGCAGAACGAGGCGCTGTTGCAGAATGCGCGCCTCGACCTGCAGCGTTATCAACTGCTATATAAGCAGAATTCCATCGCCAAGCAGCAGGTGGATACCCAGGCATCCCTGGTCCAGCAGTACATGGGTTCCCAGAAAAGCGACCAGGCCGCTGTCGATAACGCCAGGCTGCAACTGAGTTTTACACGAATCACCGCGCCGATTTCGGGACGGCTGGGCTTGCGGTTGGTTGATCAGGGCAATCTGATCTCCGCGTCGACCGCTCCCGGTCTGGTTGTCATTACACAAACGCAACCGATTTCCGTGGTATTTACTTTGCCGCAGGCACAGTTGCCGCAAGTACTGGCCGAATGGCACAAAGGCAGCAAGCTTCCCGTCGATTTGTACGGCCGCGACGACAAGGTCAAGATTGCCAGCGGCGAGCTGATGTCGATCGACAATCAAATCGACGTGGCTACGGGCACCCTCAAGCTCAAAGCCAAATTCGACAATGACGACGAGTCCCTGTTTCCCAACCAGTTCGTCAATGTGCATTTGCTGGTCAGCACCGACGACAAGGCGACGGTGGTGCCCACGATTGCCGTGCAGCAAGGTTCGATCGGGCCATTTGTCTACGTGATCCAGCCGGATAACAAGGCCCACATCCAGCCAATCAAGACCGGAATCGTCGACGGCGGCAGCATTGCGGTCACGTCTGGCCTGACGATCGGCCAGCAGGTGGTAACAGAAGGCCTGGATCGTTTGAACGAGGGCGCCCAGGTAGAGATCATGACTGGCGCCGCCGTGCCTGGTACGCCGGCCAAAGGAGCTGTTGCTCCGAAGGCTCCCGCCGGCTCCCGGACCCGCACTGGGCACTGATTTCCGTGAATCTATCGCGCCTTTTCATTATGCGGCCGGTTGCCACGACGCTGGCAATGCTGGCCGTGCTGATTGCCGGCATACTCGCATACCGGATCCTGCCCGTATCGGCATTGCCCGAGGTCGATTATCCGACCATTCAGGTGGTAACCCTGTATCCGGGCGCCAGCCCGGTAGTGATGACCTCTCTGGTGACCTCGCCCCTGGAACGCCAATTCGGACAAATGCCTGGATTGTCCCAGATGAGCTCGTCGAGTTCGGGCGGCTCATCGATGATTACCCTGCAGTTCGATCTGGGTTTGCCGCTGGATGTGGCCGAACAGGAAGTGCAGGCGGCGATCAATGCCGCTTCGAACCTGCTGCCCAGCGATCTGCCCACGCCGCCCACCTACAACAAGGTGAATCCGGCCGATACGCCGGTCATAAGCCTGGCCATTACTTCGCCCACCTTGCCTTTGTATCAGGTCCGGGATCTGATCGATATACGTGTGGCGCAGAAGCTGTCGCAGGTATCCGGTGTGGGCCTGGTCAGCATCGCCGGCGGGCAACGGCCGGCCGTACGCGTACAGGTCAATCCGCAGGCACTGGCATCGCACAATCTGACGCTGACCGATGTGCGCACGGCCATCACCAGCGCAAGCACCAATCAGCCCAAGGGAAACCTGGATGGCCCGGAACGCTCCACGACCATCAACGCCAACGATCAGCTCAGTTCCGTCAAGGACTATGACTCGCTGATTTTGTCCTATAAGAATGGAGCTCCCCTGCGTCTGCGCGATGTGGCCACGGCGGTACAGGATGCGCAGGACATCCGCCAGGCCGCATGGGTAGGCAAGACGCCCGCGGTGCTGCTGAATATCCAGCGCCAGCCCGGGGCCAATGTGATCGATGTGGTGGACCGCATCAAGGCGCTGCTGCCCTCCCTGAAGCAGTCTCTGCCTGTTGGGGTCGATGTCTCCGTGGCGACCGATCGCACGCAAACCATTCGTGATTCCATCAACCATGTCCTGTTCGAGATGGTGCTGGCCATAGTGCTGGTGGTGCTGGTGACTTTTGTGTTTTTGCGCAGCTGGACGGCAACCTTCATTCCCAGCGTGGTGGTGCCTTTGTCGCTGGTCGGCACCTTCGGCATCATGTATCTGGCCGGGTTCAGCATCAATAACCTGACCCTGATGGCGCTCACCATTGCCACGGGTTTTGTGGTCGATGACGCGATCGTCATGATCGAGAATATCGCGCGGCACATCGAGGCCGGCGAAACCGCCCTGAAGGCGGCCCTCAAGGGCGCGGCCCAGATAGGATTCACGCTGGTTTCCCTGACATTGTCCCTGATCGCCGTGCTGATTCCTCTTCTGTTCATGAGCGACGTAATAGGGCGGCTGTTTCGTGAATTCGCCATTACGCTGGCGGTGGCCATCCTGATTTCGCTGGCGATCTCCCTGACGCTTACGCCCATGATGTGTGCGCGTCTGCTCAAGCCCGAGTCCGAGATGAAATTCGGCCGTTTCCAGCGTAAAACCGGCGCCATGATCGACGGCCTGGTGCGCGGCTACGATCGCGGCCTGTCTTTCGTCCTGGCGCACCAGCGCATCACCCTGCTGGTGGCTGTCGGTACGCTGGCCGTGACCGGCTTGTTGTATCTGCTTGTGCCCAAGGGTTTTTTCCCGCAACAGGATACCGGTATGATCCAGGCCATCAGCCAGGCGCCGCAGACGGTTTCCTTTCCGTCCATGGCGCGGCGGCAGCAGCAGGCGGTCGATCGAATCCTGGAAGATCCGGCAGTATCCACGGTGACTTCGTTCATAGGCATCGATGGCACCAATTCAACCTTGAATACGGGCCGCCTGCAGATTGCCCTCAAGCCTACGGGCGAGCGCAGCGACAATGCCATGGCCATCATCGGGCGGCTGAATCAGGCGCTGAAAAATATACCCGAGATCAAAGTCTATATGCAGCCGGTGCAGGACCTGACCATCGACGATCAGGTCAGCCGGACCCAGTACCAGATGACTTTGTCGGACCCCGATAGCGCGGTGCTGGGCACATGGGTGCCCAAGGTTGTGCAAAAGCTGCAAGGCCTGCCGCAACTGACGGATGTGGCCGACGATTTTCAAAATGGCGGCCTGCAGACCTCGCTGGTCATCGATCGCGACGCGGCGGCGCGCCTGGGCGTGACCACTGCGGCCATCGATGAGGCCCTCTACGATGCCTTCGGCCAGCGGCTGATTTCAACCATCTTCACCCAATCGTCGCAGTATCGTGTCGTGCTGGAAGTCGCGCCGCAGTATCGCCAGAGCCCGGCGGCGCTGGCGCAGATCTACGTCCCGACCTCAGGCGGCACCCCGGTTCCCCTGACCAGCCTGGCGCGCGTCGTCGAGTCCAATACCTTGCTGTCCATCGAACGCCTGGATCAGTTCCCGGCGGCGACGGTGTCCTTCAACCTGGCGTCGGGCGTGGCTTTGTCCGACGCGGTCGATGCGATCCAGAAAGCCGAGGCCGGCATGGGCCTGCCCGCCTCTATCGATACACGATTCCAGGGGGCGGCCAAGGCGTTCCAGGCCTCGCTGAGCAGCACTCTTTGGCTGCTTCTGGCTGCCGTGGTGGCGATGTACATCGTGTTGGGAATATTGTACGAAAGCTACATCCACCCGATCACCATCCTGTCGACCTTGCCGTCGGCCGCGATCGGCGCGCTGCTGGCCCTGCTGATCAGCCGGACCGAGCTCGACATGATAGGCGTCATCGGCATTATTCTGCTGATCGGCATCGTCAAGAAAAATGCCATCATGATGATCGACTTCGCGCTCGATGCCGAGCGTCACAGAGGCCTGAGCCCCAGGGCGGCAATACACGAGGCGGCGCTGCTGCGCTTCCGCCCGATCCTGATGACTACGCTGGCGGCCTTGTTCAGCGCCATTCCGCTGATGCTGGCTACGGGCGCAGGCTCGGAACTGCGGCAGCCCCTGGGCCTGGTGATGGTAGGCGGCCTGCTGTGCAGCCAGTTGCTGACCCTGTTTACTGTTCCCGTGATTTATCTGGCCTTCGATCGCCTGGCGCGTCGTTTCCGGCCCAGGCCGGCGGCTGACAGGGCTCCGGACGAGGCCTTGCCATGAGGTTCCTGGCCCTGTTCATCATGCGGCCCGTCGCAACAACGCTATTGAGCCTGGCGCTGGTGCTGACGGGGGCGCTGGCCTTTGGCCTGCTGCCGGTATCTCCTTTGCCGCAGGTGGACTACCCGATGATTTCGGTTTCCGCCAGCATGCCCGGCGCCAGCCCCGAAACCATGGCCTCCAGCGTGGCAACCCCGCTGGAGCAGGCCCTGGGTTCGATTGCCGGGGTCACGGACATGAGCTCGAGAAGCACCGAGGGCTCCACCCGCGTCTCCCTGCAGTTCGATTTGAGCCGCAACATCAATAGCGCCGCGCGCGATGTGCAGGCCGCCATCAACGCTTCGCGCACACTCCTGCCGTCAAGCCTGCGCAGCAACCCCACCTACCACAAGGTCAATCCGGCGTCGGCGCCCATCATGGTCCTGGCGCTGACCTCGCCCACGGTAACGCAGGGGCAGCTGTATGACATGGCGTCGACCATTCTCGCGCAAAAGCTGGCCCAGGTTTCAGGTGTGGGCGAGGTCGATGTCGGGGGCAGCTCCTTGCCGGCGATACGCATTGACCTGAATCCCCAGGCGCTCAACAGCGCCGGAGTGGCGTTGGACGATGTGCGTACCGCCCTGGTGAATGCCAATGGTTTGCGCCCCAACGGCATGGTCGAAAACGACCAGTACCACTGGCTGCTGAATTCAGGCGATCAGTTGACCCAGTCGGCGCAGTACCGGCCGCTGATCGTGGCCTGGCGCAATGGCGCGCCGATACGCCTGAGCGATGTCGCCACAGTCACGGATTCGGTCGAAGACCTTTTCAATGCCGGATTCTTCAACAATCAGAAAGCCATTTCACTGATCGTGCGGCGGCAGTCCGATGCCAATATCATCGAGACCGTCGATGCGATTCGCGCCCAGATCCCCAGCTTCCAGGCCATGCTGCCGGCCAATGTCACGCTTACCGTGGCGCAGGACCGCACTCCGAGCATACGCGCTTCCCTGCACGAGGCAGAGCTGACTCTGGTAATCGCCGTGGTGCTGGTGGTGCTGGTGGTGCTGCTGTTTTTGCGCAATCTGCGCGCGGCGCTCATTCCCAGCATTGTCGTGCCCGTATCGCTGATTACCACCTTCAGCCTGATGCTGTTGTTCAATTTCACGCTCAACACCATTTCCCTCATGGCCTTGATTGTGGCGGCGGGGTTCGTGGTCGACGATGCCATCGTCGTGCTTGAAAACATCATCCGGCATATAGAACGGGGCGCGCCTCCGGTGCGTGCGGCCATACGCGGTCTCAAGGAAGTGGGCTTTACTGTGCTGGCGATGAGCGTGTCCCTGGTTGCGGTATTCATCCCCATTCTGCTCATGAGCGGCATAGTCGGGCGCCTGTTCCGCGAGTTTGCGGTAACCCTGTCGGCTTCCATCATGGTGTCCCTGCTGGTTTCCCTGACGCTGACCCCCATGATGTGCTCGCGCCTGTTGCGTCGGCAGGAACGTGTTCGAAAGCCGCCGGGCCGTCTGGCCCGGACCTTTCAATCGGTGGGCGAAGTATTGTGGGACGGATATAAAAGATCCTTGTCGTGGGCGCTGGCGCATGGGCGCTTCATGATGTTGTTGCTGGCCATCACGATCGGACTCAATGTGTATTTGTACAAGATCGTGCCCAAAGGCTTTTTCCCGCAGCAGGATACCGGCCAGCTATTGGGATTCTTTCGTGTCGATCAGGGAACCTCCTTTACGGCCATGCTGCCCAAGCTGGAAGATTTTCGCAAAGTGCTGCTGCAGGATCCCGCTGTTGCAAGCGTAACCGGCTATGCCGGCGGTCGCGGCGGAAGCAATTCCAGTTTCCTGCTTATACAACTCAAGCCGCTGGATGTCCGCAAGATCAGCGCAACGCAGGTTGTGAATCGCCTGCGCGGCCAATTCCAGGGCGTGCCCGGCGCGCGCCTGACACTGGTGCCGCAGCAGGACATCCGGATGGGCAGCCGTCAAACCAGCACGGCGTCCTACGACTACACCTTGATGGCCAGCGATCTGGGGCTGCTTAAGACCTGGCTGCCCAAGGTGCAGAAAATCATGGCCGGCTTGCCCGAACTGGTCGATGTGGACACCGACGTCGAAGACAAGGGAACTCAGGTCAATCTGGTTATAGACCGCGACGCGGCAACCCGCCTGGGCGTCAATATGGGCCTGATTGCGTCGACGCTGAATAATTCGTTCAGCCAGCGGCAGATCTCGGTCATTTATGGGCGGCTGAATCAATACCATGTGGTCATGGGGCTGGATCAGCGCTATGCCCAGAATGCCGAATCGCTCAAGCTGGTGCAGGTGGTCACGGCCGGCGGCAACAGAGTGCCGCTGTCCGCATTTGCCCATTTCGAGGTTGGCAATTCGCCGCTCAGTGTGCAGCACCAGGGCTTGTTCGCCGCGGATACGGTTTCGTTCAGCCTGGCGCCCGGCGTGGCATTGGACCAGGGGCTCCAGGCCATCAACAATGCAGTGGCGCGCAGCGGCTTGCCGACCCGGGAAATACAGGCGGGCTTCCAGGGCGATGCGCAGGCTTTGCAGCAGTCTCTGGCGCAGCAGCCCTGGTTGATCCTGGCGGCGCTTGTCACCATGTATATCGTGCTGGGCATGCTCTACGAAAGCTATGTGCATCCCATTACGATTCTGTCGACCTTGCCGTCTGCGGGTATAGGTGCCTTGCTGGCCCTGATGCTGCTGGGCGAACAATTTACGCTGATTGCGCTGATCGGAGTATTTCTGCTGATCGGCATAGTCAAGAAAAATGCCATCATGATGGTGGATTTTGCCCTGCAGGCCGAGCGTGAGCAGAACCTGTCCTCGCGCGATGCCATATACCAGGCGTGCCTGATCCGGTTTCGCCCTATCATGATGACGACGGTATCGGCGCTGTTTGGCGCGCTGCCCCTGGTGCTGGCTTCGGGTGCCGGCGTGGAATTGCGCCGGCCGCTGGGCCTGACCATTGTCGGCGGCCTGATCCTCAGCCAGATCCTGACGCTCTACACCACACCCGTTGTTTATTTATATCTGGATCGCTTCCGTTTGTGGGCCAAACGCAAGCGGGGGCAGCCTGCACATGGTTAATTTGCATAAAAAAATCTTGAGAAATTCGGCGCTTGTCGTGCTGACGGCTTTGCTCGGCGCGTGCGCGGTGGGGCCGAATTATCAGCGGCCGACTGTTTCCGTGGGGAACGGGTACAAAGAAGCAAAAGGCTGGAAACTCGCGCAGCCTGGCGACACGGGCTTGCGTGCCGACTGGTGGCGCAGCTACAACGACTCCGTGCTCAATGGGCTTATGGATGGCTTGCTCGCATCCAACCAGAACATTGCGCAAGCCGAGGCCCAGTACCGTCAGGCGCAAGCGTTGGTGAAATCCGCCAGGGCCGGCTTTTTCCCGACCGTAACGGGGGGCTTGTCTTCGACGCGCTCCGGCAGCCGCAGTCCCGACACCGGTTCGGGTTCCAGCAGCAGCAAGAGCAGCCAATCGGAGCTTAGCGGCGCGGTAAGCTGGGAACCCGACATCTGGGGCAAGGTGCGGCGTTCGGTGGAGTCGAGCCGGGCGGGCCTTGAAGCGAGTGCGGCCGATGTGGCGGCAACGCGCTTGAGCATGCAATCGACCCTGGCGCAAACCTATTTCAATTTACGCGCGCTGGATGCGGAGAAACGGCTATACGTCCAGACGCTTGCCGCCTATCAGCGTTCCCTGACGACGACCGAGAACCGCTACCATGCGGGCGTGGCGGCGCAGGCCGATGTGGAAGCCGCCCGCACTCAACTGGAGAACGCGCGTACCGACGCATTGGCGCTGGAATGGCAGCGCGCGCAGTACGAGCATGCGCTGGCGGTGCTTACAGGGCAGGCCCCGTCGAGTTTCGCGCTTGCTCCAGACCAGACGGTGGGAACCGTGCCTGAAATTCCAGTCGGCCTGCCGTCGCAATTGCTTGAGCGCCGCCCTGATGTGGCCGCCGCCGAGCGCCGCACCGCCGAGGCCAATGCCAAGATCGGCGTGGCCCAGGCGGCCTGGTTTCCGGACCTGACCCTGAGCGCCAGCGGCGGCTTCAGCAATAGCCAGTTGGCGCTATGGCTGGCGGCGCCGGCCAGTTTCTGGTCCCTGGGGCCGGCATTGGCCATGACGCTGTTCGACGGCGGTGCGCGCCAGGCGAATATTGAACAGTCGCGCGCGGCCTACGATGCGCAAGTCGCCGCCTACCGTTCGACGGTTTTGGGCGCTTTGCAGGAGGTCGAAAATTACCTGGTGCAATTAAGCGTGATGGCCCGGGAACAGCAGACCCAGGACCGGGCCCTGGCCTCGGCGCGCGAATCCCTGCGCCTGACGGAAAACCAGTACCAGGCCGGAATAATCGATTACCTGAGTGTTGCGCAGGTTGAAACCACCGCCTTGAGCACTGAACGTTCGGCGCTGGCGCTCAGAGCGGCTCGACTGGTGGCCAGCGTGCAATTGATTGCCGCGCTGGGCGGCGGCTGGCAGGTGCCCCAGCCGGCCGACAATCATCAGGCGAGCAGCAAATGACGGATGCCGGCAATGCCGTGTGCACCGTGTTCCCGTGCGATCGGCCGGGTTTGGGCGGATTGTCCGCCGATGGCGAATACCGGGCGTCCGGCTTGCTCGGCCAGTCGGGAAAATTGTTCCCAGCCCATGCCGGGTCGGTCCGGGTGCGAAGGGGTGTCGAGCACATGTCCAAGGACGGCGAAATCAGCATTCAGTGCGCGCGCCGCAGCCAGGTCGTCGAGCGTGTGAGCCGATACGCCAATCAGGCCCGGTGCGGGAACCGGGCTGCCTGACTCGGCCAGTGCCCGGGCATCTGCCGCGCGCCACTGTGTGCCGTCCGCTTGCGTTCGCCACGGTGCCGGGTGGCTGCTGTTGACGAGGCACTGCGCTTCAAATTCACGACACCGCTGCAATACCTGCCTGAACCCGGAGTAGACCTCGTGCTCGGCGGCGTGGGCCGACCAGGCGGGTTCGCGAAACTGTACCAGCCTTACTCCTCGCTTGAGGGCCTGGGTAAGCAAGTCCATGAAGCGGGGCAGATTCTCGCTGCGCTCGATGGAGGTGAGCAGGTAATGGTCGGGAAGTTGCAGCCAGCGCAGCGGCGGTTCGGTGGCCGGCAAGAGCTGGCCTACGGTAATCGGTTGCTGGGGGTCGACCCAGGCCAGGATCTGGCCTTCGCGCCCGACGGGCGTGCCGTTCCAGGCGGTAACCCGGCAAAACGCCAGGCGCACGATGTTCTTGGGGTATTCGTGCACATGAGTGATCCACGGAGTGGCTTCGGTGATATCGATGTCGAGCTCTTCCTTCAGTTCGCGCGCCAAGGCTTGGAGCACGGTTTCGCCGGGCTCGATTTTCCCTCCGGGCAGTTCCCACCAGCCCGACCAGGGCTTGTCGGCGGGGCGCTCGGCCAGCAGCAGCGAGCCGTCGGCACGCTGGATCATGCCGGCGGCGACATTGATGAGCGGTTTAGACATGACGGGCCGACCAGTCGCGGGCGAACTGACGCGCGACGCGGCCGGAACGCGAACCGCGCTCGAGCGCCCATTGCAGCGCTTCGGTACGCGAGGCTTCGATATCGGCATTGGTGCAGCCGAGCTCTTTGAGCCAGTAATACACAATGTCCAGATAGTCGTCCTGCTTGAATGGGTAAAACGACAGCCACAGCCCGAATCGTTCCGACAGCGAGATTTTTTCTTCAACCGTTTCGCCGGGATGGATTTCGCCGTCGGACTGATGCTGAGCGCTGAGGTTCTCGCTCATGTATTCGGGCATGAGATGGCGCCGATTCGACGTGGCGTAGATCAGCACGTTATCGCCCGACGATGAGATCGAACCATCCAGCACCGACTTGAGCGCCTTGTAGCCGGCTTCGCCTTCCTCGAAGGACAGGTCGTCGCAAAAGATAATGAAACGTTCGCTGCGCTGGCCGACCAGGTCGACGATATCGCCCAAATCGCCCATATCGGCCTTGTCGACCTCGATGAGCCGCAAGCCGCGTGATCCATAGGCGGCCAGCATGGCCTTGACCAGCGAGCTCTTGCCGGTGCCGCGGGCGCCTGTCATGAGCACATTGTTGGCCGGCTTTTTCTGCAGGAAATGCTGCGTGTTGCGATCAATAATGCCTTTCTGGCGCTCGACATGCTGCAGGTCGTCAAGGTTGATGAGCGATACATGCTTGACGGCATCGAGCCAGCCGCGATTGCTGCGTTTGCGCCAACGAAAAGCATGCGCCGACCAATCCGTTTCCGGCGGTGCCGGAGGAAGCCACGCTTCTAATTGCGCCAGTACGCGTTCGGCGCGTTGAATAAGCGTGCTTAAGTCGGTGGCACTCACTGAGTTCTCCATATGGAATTGGGGCAAACCGCTATTATCGCCAATTTATGCCCGGTCTTGCAGGAATTGCGATTTGGGTGCATTGGCATCCGGGGCCGTGTTATGTGTGATGTTCGCGCAAGAACGTATAATCCCAGCCTTGATCCGCCAGATTTTGTAACTGTTTGGATTTGCACGGCCGTACCTTGCTGTTCAGAGGTTCACGCCGCGCGTGCCGGCGCTGTCGGCCCAAATGATTGGCAGAAAGGCGGCCTTGTTGATTTTGCCCTTTGGCTTACTTTAAACCCGGACCCTGTTTTGAATCTCGCCGAGTTGCTTGCCCCCATTGCAGAGGATATGAAAGCGGTCGATGCGGTTATTCGCTCCCGCCTGAGTTCCGACGTTGTCATGATACGCACGATCGGCGACTATATTGTGGGCGCGGGCGGCAAGCGCATGCGCCCCGCCTTGTTGCTCATGATTGCCAAGGCCCTGGGCTACCAGGGAACGCATCATCATTTGCTGGCCGCGGTCGTCGAGTTCATTCATACGGCCACTTTGCTGCACGACGATGTGGTGGACGAGTCCGATATGCGCCGCGGCCGCAGCACGGCCAATGCGGTGTTCGGCAACGCGGCCAGCGTACTGGTGGGCGATTACCTGTATTCCCGTTCTTTTGAAATGATGGTTGAAACCGACAAGATGCAGGTCATGTCCATCTTGTCGGGGGCGACCACCATCATTGCCGAGGGCGAGGTGCTGCAGCTCATGAATGTGCACGATCCCGAGGTATCGCTGGAGCGCTACCTGCAGGTGGTGCGGTACAAAACGGCCAAGCTGTTCGAAGCTTCGGCACAGGTCGGCGCCGTCATTGCCGGGGCTACGCCCGAACAGGAGGCCGCCGCGGCCGCCTATGGTCGTCATATCGGCACCGCGTTCCAACTGATCGACGATGTACTCGACTACAGCGGCGATGTCGATGCGCTGGGCAAGAACGTGGGCGACGATTTACGCGAAGGCAAGCCCACCATGCCGCTGATTCGTGTCATGGAGATCGGTACCGAGGCCCAGAAGACATTGATCCGGGACGCCATCAAAACCGGCGAGGCCGACTTTGAAGCCGTGGCGCTGGCCATCCACGATACCGGCGCGCTGGACTACACGCGCCAGGCGGCGGTCGCCGAAGCCGGGCGGGCCCGCGAGGCCCTGGCCGCCTATCCGGTTTCCGTTCAGCTGGAATCTTTGTTAGAATTTTGCTCTTTCGCCGTCGAACGGAATCATTAAGTTGTTCGTGGACGGGGTTATTTAGTTGCTCTCAAACGGAATCGCCGGGTTTTGCTAAAATGCTCGTCTTGCCGTTGGATTTGCCGGTAAGCGGATTGCTCGCAGGCGGGTCAGTCCTGGGTACATAGCCCGGTACAAAGGCAGCAATATGGCCCACGGCAAATCATTTGGCATTAAATCGGGGCGTAGCTCAGCCTGGTAGAGTACTGCGTTCGGGACGCAGGAGCCGGAGGTTCAAATCCTCTCGCCCCGACCAATATATTCCGATAAAAAGCCCCTGATACTTCAGGGGCTTTTGTTTTTTATTGCGAGGGTGTGTCGTATTTCGACGCTATTGGGACTAAAGCCGGCGTCGGGCCGCGCGAAATCCACTTTCACACGACATGTGCTGTGTATTACCGGCGTGCCCCTCATGAAGAGTAGGCATAGTCCATCTCCAGGTACTGTGGTGCGCTTAGCCGGCTCGGGCGCCCATCCTCGTCGGGCGATATCGCTCAGTTTTCGCACTTGGACTACAGTCAGGTAAGCCGGGCTGGATATGAACTTTCTCAAAAAGGCTTGGTCACATATACCGCCGACAAGAAAGACAGACGCAAGTCCTTCTTGCATCTGAGCGCGGAGGGCGGGCGGGTGCTTGCCGCGGGACTTTCGGGCACTGCGGAAGCAGATGGGTAGCGAAACGGCGCTGCCTTTAACCTATGTCTAGCCTAAGTTTAGAGTGTCAGACTTCGTGTCGAGCTTCCAAAATGGAAATTAAATGGAGTCGATGTGAACAATTCAACTGCACACGCTTTGAGCAAGGTCCCGGAGGTCACTTTGATCTTCTGGATTATAAAAATCGCCGCTACCACGCTGGGTGAAACGGGTGGTGATTCGGTGACCATGTCCATGAATCTTGGATACCTTGTCGGGACGGCAATTTTTGCGGTAATTTTCCTGATTGCCGTGGCCGCTCAAGTCAATGCAAAGCGCTTTCATCCGTTTCTTTATTGGGCCACGATTATTGCAACGACGACAGTGGGGACCACCTTGGCCGATTTTGCGGATCGTTCCCTTGGAATTGGATATGCGGGGGGATCGTCCTTGCTGTTTATCCTGCTGATGGCGTCACTATTTATTTGGCATCGGTCGCTTGGGACTGTATCGGTCGAGGCCGTCAGCTCTCCAAAAGCAGAGATGTTTTATTGGGTGACGGTCATGTTTTCCCAGACTCTGGGGACTGCGCTAGGCGACTGGACCGCCGACACCGCCGGGCTGGGCTACGAAGGAGGTGCCTTGGTATTTAGCGCCTTGTTGGCACTGATTGCTGTGGCGTACTACCGGACCAGGATATCTCGCACCGCGCTGTTCTGGGCGGCATTCATCCTTACTCGCCCACTTGGAGCGGTGGTTGGCGATTTTCTTGATAAACCGCTCAGCGCCGGTGGCCTGGCGTTGAGCCGTTATTCCGCTTCGGCTGCTCTTTTTGCTTTTATGCTGACCTGCATTTTATTTTTCAGGCAAAGGGCGGCGGCACGGGCTCATTGAAGTGCAGTGTGTGGCCTGCTCGCTTGTTGACACAAGGAATCGAAGAACGAGCTCCGGCCGCCTGGAGAGGTTGCACCGATGCTAAACTGCGCCTTTTCCGCAGCCTTGGCATGCGTCATTCCGACTAGGCAAGTGATTTGACCGAATTCCAGATTGCGCTGGTAGCGCTTACCGTGTTTGTCGCGGCCCTGACCCAGGGCACTACCAGCATGGGTTTTGCATTGATTTCCGCACCGGTGATTGCGTTCGTTGAGCCAGGCCTGCTGCCGGTCTGGCTGTTGATCATGATGGTGCCTTTGAATATTTATGTGGTGCTGCGCGAGCGGCACGCCATCGACTATCACGCTACGCAATGGATCTCGCTGGGACGCATTCTGGGCACATTCGGCGGTGTTTGGATTCTTGTCGCCATTCCCCTGGCATGGTTAAGCACGCTGATCGGAATCGCTATTGTTCTTGCGTCGCTGGCGTCGTTCCTGATTCCTGCCTTCAATCCTGGTAAAAAGGCACTGGCAATCGCCGGGGCAATCACAGGTGTTGCGGAAACCGCTACGGGCATTGGCGGCCCGCCGTTGGCGATTGTGTGCCAGCATATGCCGGTAGCCACCTTGCGTGCGACGGTGGCACTGTGCTTCCTGATAGGGCAAATCGTATCGCTGGCAGTACTGGCCTTGAGTGGCCGCACGAGCCCGCATCAATTCATGTCGGCGCTGGTCATGATGCCGGCGCTACTGGCCGGCATGTGGGTGAGTCATTTGATCCATCATCGCGTCAACGCAAAAATCCTGCGCAAGGCGGTACTGATCTTTGCGCTGATATCGGGCGCCATTATTCTGCTGCGTGCGTAAGCGCCGATTTTCTTTTTGCAACACAGAAAGAAGCGACATGAAACAGCATGCAAGCAGATCGCCTGCCGTTACGGCCGCGCGAGAGGGCGCATCCATGACTTCGAGTAGGGAACGTATTGCCGTCCTGTGTGGGCGTGCGGGGCTTGTTTGCGGGCCGGCATCGACGTTTTAGTCGGAGTCAATTTGACACGCGCTCTTACAGGAGCTGGCTGGTGCGGGTGGTATAAAAACTTCAAGAGTAGGTGCTTATGCCTAGAATCTTAAAGGAATAAACATGAAAAATTACCATCTGGCTCGTATTACTGGTCTGGTGTTGTGTGCCGGGCTTGCCGCATGCTCTACGCCGCAAGAAGGAAAGAAAGCCAACGAATTGACGCAGAAAACGGTGGAGTATTCATGTTCCGCCCAGGCCCAGCAGGCGCTTAGCGTGCAATATACCTTCCAGGGCACTGACGCCGTGACGGCCAAGCTGATCTACAACAACCAGGCTATCGACTTGACCCGCGACACCGGCAGCAAAACCGATATGGTCGGCATTGCCTTTACGGGCAGCGGCTATACCTGGACTACCGATAAATTCACGCTGGACACTGTCGGCCAGGCCAATGGCAATATGCTGACGCAACAAGGCGAGCAGGACGTCAACGGCAAGACTATGCCCGTGAACAATATATTGGCCAAATCCTGCAAGGTCAGACACTAGCCCCAGGCTTCCCCATCGGGTGGCATGATGAGGTGTTTCATTAAGTTTCAGAAGCGTGAACGAAACGGCAGCCGCAAGGTCTTACTCTGAGGCATCGTGGGCGGTGCGTGAAGTTCCCTGGTTTTGGAGCCAATAGTATGAATACCTTGTGCTTGCCGAAAGCCGTATTTGCCGGATGGGCGGCCTTGCATGCGCCGTGGCGCAAGCTGGCATCCATGGTAATGCTTGCGCTGACGATGCTTGCAACCATGTCCGCACTTGTTCCCGCGCGGGCGGATGAATTGCTCAGCCCCCCGCAACTGGAGCAACTGGTGGCGCCGGTGGCGTTGTATCCGGATTCGCTGCTGTCGCAAGTGCTGATGGCGTCAACCTATCCACTCGATGTCGTTGAAGCCCAGCGGTGGCGTGCGGCGCAACCCAAAAACATGTCCGATCAGCAGCTATCGGCGGCTGTGCAGGGCCAGCCATGGGATCCCAGCGTCAAGTCCCTGACTGCCTTTCCCGATGTCCTGCTCATGATGAGCGACAAGATCGACTGGACGCAGCAGTTGGGTGATGCTTTTCTGGGCCAACAGCAAGACGTGATGGATGCGGTGCAGCGCTTGCGGGCGCGCGCCGAGGCGACCGGGCATCTGAGGTCGGGTAGCCGGCAGAGAGTTCTGGTCGGCGACGGCAGTCCGGCCATTATTCAGATCGTGCCGGTCCAGCCCGATATCATTTATGTGCCTACTTACAATCCGCTCGTGGTGTACGGCCCGTGGCCATATCCAGCCTATCGGCCCATTTACTGGTATCCACCGAACTATTATCCGGCCCCCGGAGTCTTTATTTCTTTTGGCGCCGGCCTGGTGGTGGGTAACGCCTTGTGGGGCCATGTCGATTGGCATCGCCGCGATGTAAATATCAACATCAATCGTTACAACTATTTTAATCACACTCATATTGTCAATAATCGCTGGGAGCACGATCCGCGGCATCGCCGGGGTGTGGAATATCGTGATCCGGGGGCTCGCCAGCGATTTGGACAGAGCGGCCCTTCGGGGATGCGCGCCAGCGAGCGCGAGCAGTTTCGCAACCGCGCCGATACGGGGCGCAGGCAGCTGAACGATCCACATAATCGGCAGGATGCACAGCGTGCGATAGAACGCAGTCAAAATGGCGCTGCGCGGGGAAATGGCCTGGCAACGCCGAATTTGTCGTCCCCTCAACGAGGCGATCGCAATAGCGGCGGTTTCGGAGGCAATGGACGCGATTTGCAGGCGCCCAATGCGCGCGGCCATCGGACTCCCTCCGGGGAGGCGCCCGCCAATATCAATCGCACGCGTCGGCCCGACGCGGGGCCTAACCATTCCGCCACGCCGTTTCGGAATATTTCACAGCCTCCGCCCGCCGCGCGCACTCGAGAAACGCCGCAACGGCCGCAGCAACAACAACGGCCGCAACAGCAGCAGCGCCCGCAACAGCAGCAGCGACCCCAGCAACAGCAGCGGCCGGCGGCGCAGCAGCGGGAAGAACGGCATTCCCAGGCTGGCGGCGAACGGCCGTCCAGGGGGCGAGGCGAGCATCGGGATGGCGATCGTCGCTGATCGGCGTTCAGCGCCTGTCGCTGCGGCAGGCCAGGGCGGCCATTGCCAGGCAGGCCGCCGCCGCTCCGTACAGAACAAGGGAAGGCGTGACGGGCAGCAGGAAGCCTGCCAGGATGGGCCCTACACCGGCACCTATATCGCGCCAGATCGAGCGGGCAGCCAGGGCATGCACTCTTTGCGGGCCCGGGTACCGATGAGCAACAATAGGCGCAATCAGGGGTAGTTGCAGTGCGCGCAGGATAACCACCGCGGCCGCGCAGACCCATAGCCAGCCGGCGCCGAAGCCCACCAATGCAATCGCTGTCATCAGCGACAGCATGATCAGCATGTGTTCGGGGCCGTACTTCTCGGCCACTTGACCTCCCACCGGGCTGAGCAGAATTTCCGCCAGATAACGCAAGGCCAATAGCAGGCCGGCAATCAATACCGCTCCGGTAGGCGCGATGCTTTGCCCCAGAAATGAAAGCCCGACAATGAAAAGGCCGTCCAGGACCAGGCCTTCGACGAAGGACCAAATGTCCAGGCTGCCGGGCAGTTTGAAGCGGCGACCTTGCGGCCTGACATGGCCCTGGCCCGCGGGGAGCTTCAATGCCAGCGGGATCGAACACAGTGCGATCAATGCCAGCACCAGGAAGAACGGCCGCGGGGAAAACTGTTCGGCGAAAAAAGCGGAGAGCGGCAGCGCCAGCATGGGCCCCAGGGCAATCAGGGCGCGCGATTGGCCGGTTCTGCGCGAGGCTCCGGCCAGATCGGCCGTTGCGAGCGCCTGCGTGGAAAGGTTCAAGGCCGCGTAGGAAAGCCCCCACAGCAATCGTACTATGACGAGGGCCCAGAAGCCTGAAAAAAACGAGTAGCCCAGGGCGCAAATCGATGCAATGACCGCGGCGATGGTACATGCGGCGCGGTCGCCATGCTTGGCATAAAGTCTGGCCACTGTGCTGTAGCCCGCTATCCGAATCAGCCGATTGGCTGCCAGCAGCATGCCGGCCTCGGCCAGGCTTATACCGAATTGCGACGCATAAATTGGCAACACCAGATAAAGAACGGTATCGGCAGGTAGCGACATGCCCAGCACCAGGGCCGCATTTCGGGAGTTTCTGTCGGTTGATTGCGTGGGGTCGCCACTCATGGATGTCCAGTGCTCACTGGCTGCCAAGTGTCGATGCCGGCCCGACAAGCATCTTTCTCGACGGCCAAACTGGACATTCTACGATAGACCGGTTTCAGGCGGGCTCTAAGCCAGGTTCACCAGCACCTGGCCGTTTTCAACCCGTACCGGATAGCACTTGATATGCTGCGTGGCCGGTGCGCAAACGGCGTGCCCATTGCGTATATCGAATCGGCCCTGGTGCAGCGGGCATTCGATTTCGTGACCGTAAAGAAAGCCGTCGCATAATCGGGCATGGCCGTGCGTGCAGATATTGTCGGTGGCGAAATACTCGCCTTCGGCCTGATAGAGGGCGATTTCCCGCCCGTCCACATTTACGGCCACCACATCGTCGGCGGGCACTTCGGTCGCGGCGATGGCCGGGTTCCAGTTTTCGTCCATGAGGTTCTCAGATTGGATAGATCAGCGAATTCGGGATCATTTCGGTATCGAAGATGCAAAGGCGCGATTCGAACTTCAGGCCGTCGTTGCCGCGCTGGATAATATCGATGTAGCGGCCGACGTTGTACACAATCGAGACGCCGTCCGAGCGCGTGCGAAATACCGAGTAATTGGCTTCGGCCTCGATGCGGGAGTCGCTTGTCTTGCCGATTTTCGGCAAGCCGATCACATGGCGCTGGTAATAGGGTTCGTGAAAGATGGTTTCCGTGGCCCCGTAGATGCGGTCCTTGAGCATGCCTTTGCTTTCGAAGGACAGCGTAGCCAATGGATAGCCCCGGTCGTAGTTTTCCCGGGGCTGTACCTTGTAGGTGCATTCCTCGGTAAAGAATTCCGGCCATTCGCTCCAGCGGTTATTGTCGAGCGCCGAGGCGTACTCGGCATAAAGCGATACGACCTCGTAGTAGGTGGGGAAGTCGATCATTTCAGCACTCCATCACTTTGCGCCAGTAGTCGTACATGCCGCGTATCAGGGTTTCGGTCACCATGTGGTCCGTGTTTTCAACTGTGCGGCCCCCCAGTTCGGCCAGCGTGCTGTGCGACGGCTTCTGCCTGAATCCTTCCTGGGAAAATTCGATTACCTCGCCGTCGTCGGCCGATACAAAGCCCCCGGGGCCGAACAGGTTGGCCTGGCGCAACCTGCGGCGCGTCATCTCGGCTGTATCTTCCTCGAAGCCGAAGTGCGTCCAGATGAAGTCGAAGGAGTCGGGGCCTGCGGGCTGAATGTGCCGGGTCGATACCGAATTTACCTGTTGCTGGATGATGACGCTGGGAAACAGGGTAAGCATGACAGCCGTGGGCCCTTTCCACCAGTCTTCCTGCACAACATCGAGCAGACGGTCGTCATGCAGGGTCATCTGCTCCTTGAAGCTGGACACGCCTGCCGTGACGGCTCCTTTGCCGCCCGTACCCCTGGTTGAAATCATGGCCGCGTGGCGGAATTTTTCATCCATTTTCAGCTCGGACTGGTTGTCGGCGCGCCACAGGCCGAAAGTTACGAACCAGGTATGCAGCAGGCCGGGGTGGTAGGGGTCCTTGATGTTTTCCTGCATCAGTTTCCAGTTGCCCGGGATTCTTTGGCGGCTATAGCCCAGGATGGTCAGTTTGCGGCCGTCGAAAACCCGGTCGAAGTAGCCCAGTATGACGGGGCCCAGGTATTCTTCCAGCGATTCGACCGAGTGGTCGAAGGAGGCGAAGATCACACCGTTGCGCAGCGCGACCTTGAGCCTGGTCAACCCGTGGTCGCGGGGATCGAAATCTGCCGGCATGCCGCCGTTGATCTTGCCGTTCTGTTTGACCCCGCGGCGAAAAGGCACCCCCAGCAGATTGCCTTTGAGGTCATAGTTCCATTGATGATAGGGGCAAGTGAAGTCCTGGCGATTGCCGGATTTTTCGCGGCAGAACTGCACGCCGCGGTGGGCGCAGACATTTTCGACGACCTGCACTTCCTGGTCATGGGCGCGCACGAGTATGACCGAGCGTTCGCCGATAGTGGTGCGCTTGAAGTCGCCCGGATTGGGGATTTCGGCCTCCAGGCCCACGTAGTTCCAGTGGGCGGTATAGAAGAAGCGCTCGAGTTCGCGTCGGTATAAGGCGTCGTCGGTATAGGCCCGGAACGGTATTCGGCTGGAGCCCTCTGTGCTCCAGCAAAGCTCAGGACTGGCTGCGTCGGGAAGTGAGTGCATTGTGGTCTCCGGCATCGTTGTGCTTGTTTGGGAAATAATGCACCATTCGAATCTATTTATAAATAGAATTACGTAAATAATATCTATCACTATTAGTGATAATATAAAATCATGGAACTCAAGGACATAGACCTGAATTTGCTGCTTGTCTTCAACGAGCTGCAGCGTTTGCGCAGTGTTTCGCAGGCGGCTCAGGCACTGGGCCTGTCGCAGTCGGCAATCAGCAATGCGCTGAACCGATTGCGCAAGACGATGGGCGATGAATTGTTTGTTCGGGTGTCGCGGGGCATGGCGCCCACGCCCTTTGCCAGCGAGCTGGCCGAACCCGTTGCCCAGGCGCTCGGCACAATCTATTCGTCCCTTAATACATCGCCTGTGTTCCAGCCTGGAACCAGTACGCGCAATTTCACCATTGCCATGTCCGATATCGGCGAAATCTATTTTCTCCCCGAACTGATGCGGCGATTGGCAAAAGCGGCGCCTGGTGTGTCCATCAGTACGGTGCGGGATACCACGACCAGTTTGCGCAATGAAATGGAGAACGGGCAGGTGGATCTGGCGATCGGTTTTTTGCCTGATCTGAACCGCGGCTTTTTTCAGCAAAGGCTGTTCCGCCAGCGCTATGTGTGCGTATTTCGCCGCGGCCACCGGCTGGCCACGAACGGCGTTAGCCTGAAAGCGTTCAAGGCCGCCAGGCGTGTGATGATTGTGGCGGCCGGGACCGGGCACGGCATGGTCGACCAGGCCATACAGCGGGCAGGCCTGGTCGATGACGTGCGTTTGCGCGTACCGCATTTCGTGGCTGTGGGACACATATTGCAAAGCACCGACATGATTGCGGTGGTGCCTCAAGCCTACGCCGAAAGCACGCTCAAGCCTTTCGATCTGATGTTTGCGCCGTGTCCGATCAAGATTCCCGACATCGTCATCAATGTGCTGTGGCACGGCAAGAATCACCGCGAGCCGGGCAATCAGTGGCTGCGCCAATTGATATTCGAAACATTTTCCTTCGGGCCCTAAGCAGGCCCGCGGGCCGGATGGGCTTTGCCCTGGCCTGCGTCATTTGTTTGCGATCAGGAAAAGGCGGCCGGCCAATACGTTTTGACCAGCATGATTACCGCGACCAGCGTTGCTATGCCCGAGAAGCCGATTTGCAGCAGGCGAGAGGGAATATGCGGCGAAGCGAGGCGGCCCAGTATCATTCCCGCCACGGCGGCTCCCACAAAGTTCCAGCCCATGCCGGAAATACGGGTTCCGTGCAGGACTATGCCGGCCACCGTGCTCATCGAGACCAGGGCGATCACGGCGAGCGATGTGGCGACGATGCTGTGCATGTCTATATCGGTATAGCGTTTGAAGGCAGGCACGATGATGAAGCCGCCACCCACTCCCAGCATGCCGGCGAATAGTCCGGTCAAGGCCCCTATGCCCGCCAGTGTGGCGGCGCAGCGCCGCGTCCAGTGCAATTTGCCGGTGGTGGGATTGAGCACGCAAGGCTTCAGTTCCGAAGCCCCGGGCTGGACCGGGTTTTTGATCTGGCGGGCCTGCCGGAACATGCGCCAGGCCACCAGCAGCATAATGGCGCTGAACAGCGTCATGAGGAAAAGGTCGGGAATGATATGGGCCAGCGTAATGCCCAGATGCGAGAACAAGGCACCCAGAATAGCCATCAGCAGGGCTGCCTTGTAGCGGACTATTTTCTTGCTCAGGCCGTCGAGTGTGCCGACCAGGGCGGAAATGCCCACGGCCATCAAGGCTACGGGGGCGGCGCTTGTCATGCTGAAACCCAGGCCTACGACCAGGGCGGGTACGGACAGTATGCCTCCTCCGGCACCCGTCAGCCCCATGACCAGGCCTATGAAAACGCCCAGAAAACTGACTAGGAGCATGGATTTTCCAACCCATGCATACAAACAAGCTCTATTGCAGAATCCATACGGTCGGCCATGTAAGTGCAATCTGGAAAGGAGAGAATGTACAAGGAGGAATTATTATAATTATTTTTGGTTATAAATATATACTTAATTGTTATATTGATTGGGGTTTTAACACAGCATGGGCTTGCCTCTTGCGCAGAACGACCTGTGGCCTCAATATATCAACACCTTTTGTGCCTTACTTCCTAATGAGGTGTTCCATGTTTGCATCGACTCGCGTCTTTCTGGCTGCCACGGCTCTTTGCGGCTTTGTCGCAGCCCCTGTTTTTGCAGCCACGCCAGCCGCATCCGCCGCTCCCACGGCCAAAACGGCTCAGCAGCAGCGCATGACCACTTGCAACAAAGACGCCACCGGGAAAACCGGCGACGCCCGCAAAGCGTTCATGAGTTCCTGCCTGAAAGGCGAAACCGAACCGGCCAAGCCCGCAAATGCGGCGCAAGAACGTATGAAAACCTGCAATGCGGATGCTTCCGCGAAATCGCTCAAGGGCGATGCCCGCAAAGCCTTCATGAGCACTTGCCTGAAGTCCAAATAGCGGTTCCTTGCAAGGTGCGGGCATGGGGAGTTCCCGTGCCCGCACTGGCATGGGCGGCAGGCTTCAGCCCGAGTTGCGCAGTCCTGCCGCAATTCCATTGATGGTCATGTGTATGGCGCGCTGGCTGCGGCTTTCTTCGTTGGCCTCCGTGGTTCTGCGACGTTCCGCGCGGTGGCGTTGCAACAGCTCCACCTGCAAGTGATTGAGCGGATCGATATAGGCAAAACGTTCGCTCAGCGATGCCCGTAGTTGCAGATTGTCGTCCAGCAATTCGCGCTGCGTGACGAGCTTGAACATTTCCAGCGTCAGGGCATGTTCCTGTTCGATGCGTTCAAACACCTTTTCACGCAGTTTCTTGTCGGGCACAAGTTTCGAATACCGCCTGGCAATGGCCAGATCGGTTTTGGCCAGCACCATTTCGGCATTCGACAGCAGCGTATAGAAAAACGGCCAGTCGCGGGCCATGCCGCGCAATTGCGCCAGACGCGCGTCGCGGCTGCCCGGGGTATCGTCGCCTTTGTGTTCCAGGTAGGACAGAATCGCCGAACCCAGGCCGAACCAGCCGGTGAGCATCAGCCGGCATTGGGCCCACGAAAACCCCCACGGTATGGCTCGCAGGTCTTCAATGCGCCGGCTCGGTTTGCGCGCCGATGGCCGCGAGCCGATGTTCAGGCCGGCGATTTCCAGGATAGGCGTCGAAGCGAAAAAATAGTCCGCGAATCCGGGGGTGTGGTAGACCAGATCTCTATACGCTTTTTGTGCGGCGACCGACATCAGGCTCAGTGCGGTTCCGTAGCGGGCCATATTTTCGTCTTCGGTTTGAGAGGCCGATTGATGAGGAGTGAGGCTGGCCTCGAGCGTGGCGGCCACAAGCAGTTCCAGATGCCAGCGCCCGACTTCGGCGTCCTTGTATTTGCTCTGTATGACTTCGCCCTGTTCGGTAAGCCGGATCTGGCCATTGACCGTGCCCGGGGGCTGAGCTAGGATCGCGTCGAAGCTTGATCCGCCGCCGCGCCCGACCGAGCCGCCGCGGCCGTGGAACAGGCGCAGCCGGGTTTTGCGCTTCTTGAAAACCTCGACCAATTGCCGCTCGGCCTGGTAGAGCGACCAGGTCGATGTCAGGAAGCCGCCATCCTTGTTGCTGTCCGAGTAGCCCAGCATGACCTCCTGGATTCCGCCCTGGGTGTGGCGTATGCGCGTTGCCACCTCGGGCAGGTCGAGCCATGCCGCCATGATTTCGGGCCCGCGCTCCAGGTCGGGAATGGTTTCGAACAGAGGCACCACCATCAGTCCGTCATTGAGTCCGGACGTGGCGGCAGCCGGAGCGATCAGGCCGCTTTCCTGTTGCAGCACCAGGACTTCGAGCAAGTCGCTCAGGGTTTCGGTATGCGACACGATGGTCTGTTGTATGGCCTGGCGCCCGTAGCGTTGACGCGCTGCGGCGGCAGCCCGCAGTATGGCCAGTTCTTTTTCGGTTTCGTCCGAATACTGTATCCAGGGAGACACCAGGGGGCGGATTTCCTGGATTTCATTGCGCAGTACGGCGATGCGGTCCGCTTCGCAAAGCGTCGGATAATCGATGGCCTGGCCCTTGAACCGGACTCCTGCCGCCTTGAACAACTCGGCGAGCACGCGTTCGTGCACATCGGAGCTCTGACGCAGGTCCACCGTCGCCAGGTGAAACCCGAAGACGCTGACGGCCTGAATCAAGCCGTTCAGCCGCAATAGACCGATCAGGCCGCTGTGCTGCGTTTCCAGCGAATCGGCGATGACCTGCAGATCGAGCTGGAATTCGGCGGCGCCGGCGTAGGCCGGTGCCGGGTAGGTGGGGCGCAGCGCCAGCGACCGGCCCGTGATGTTCTGGGCCGTAGCGTCGAGCCGGGCATAGAGGTGGATGCAGGCGCGACGATAAGGCTCGTCGGCGCGGTGCGGCGAGGCATCCTGGCTGGCCTGCGCGAGTGCAAGGAGCTCCGGGCTGACGGCGCTGAGCGTTTGCGAGATCGACAGTTCGGTGCCGAGGTCTTTTACTTCCTGCAGGTAATGCTGCAGGACTACCGTGGCTTGCCGCAGCAGCGCCTGTTCCAGGGTTGATGCGTTGACATTGGGATTGCCGTCGCGGTCGCCGCCGATCCAGCTGCCCATGCGCATAAAAGGCGGCAAGGGACTGGCATTGATGTCGAAACTGGAGCGGCCTGGTCGTCGCAGCTTGAGAGCGAGATCCTGGTACAGGCGCGGTATGGCGCTCAGGAAGGTGCTTTGGTAATAGCCCAGGGCGTTGTCTATTTCGTCCAGGACCGTGAGCTTTTGCCGGCGCAGCAGGCGTGTTTGCCAGAGGGTCTCCACCAGGCCGGTAAGCCGCTGCTGCAGCCATTCTTCTTCGGACGAGGTGAGGGTGGTGTCGCGGCGGCTCAGCTGCAGGGCGATTTCGCGGTGCACATCCAGGGTGCTTTTGCGCTGTACCTCGGTGGGGTGCGCCGTCAGTACCGCCATGATGCACGCGTCGCTGAGGTGGCGCTGGATTTTCCCGCTGCTTACGCCTTTGCTTTTCAGGAACTCGAAAGCATGCTGCAGGCTGCCGCGCTGCGGCGCGCTTTCGGTCAGGGCGTAGTGGCGTTGGCGCCGGTTCTGATCGCGGTCTTCGGCGATATTGGACAGATGCAGGAAGTAGGTAAAGGCGCGGATGACCAAGGTGGCATCCTGGCTGGCCAGCTTCTGTATCTGCTTTTCGAGCAGGATGCTGTCTTTGGTCTTGCCTTCGCGGCGAAAGGTAACGGCGGCGCGGCGCAGCCTTTCGATAACGTCGTAAATTGGCTTGCCTTCACATTCTTTAATGACTTCGCCGAGTATTTTTCCGAGCAGCCGTATGTCGGTACGCAAGTGGGACGACGGTTCCGTGTTGCTGGGGGCGGGCAAGTTCACTGGGACTCCTTGGTTGGATGGGGTTATGCAAGCAGGCGCCGGGCGCAAGCGCTAACTATACGATAGCTTGAGCCTTTTCCTCAAAAACGCCGGTACTTCGGGGCTGATTCGCGCAACGGCGCCAAGACGATTATCATATTCAGCCTTTAATTCCTTTTCTTTCTACCAGAGAACTTCAATGCCGCAATATCGTTCCCGTACCTCGACCCAAGGCCGCAACATGGCTGGCGCCCGCGCTCTGTGGCGTGCGACCGGCATGCAGGATGGCGATTTCGAAAAACCCATTATTGCGGTGGTGAACTCGTTTACCCAATTCGTACCGGGTCATGTGCACTTGAAAGACATGGGTCAATTGGTGGCCAGGCAAATCGAAGCGGCCGGCGGCGTGGCCAAGGAATTCAATACGATCGCGGTCGACGACGGTATCGCCATGGGTCACGGAGGCATGCTGTATTCGCTGCCGTCGCGCGAACTTATTGCCGATTCGGTGGAATACATGGTCAATGCGCATTGCGCCGACGCCATGGTGTGCATTTCCAATTGCGACAAAATCACCCCGGGGATGCTGATGGCTGCGATGCGCCTCAATATCCCTGTTGTGTTCGTATCGGGTGGCCCGATGGAGGCCGGGAAGATTGTTGAAGCGGGCACCCAGAAAGTACTGATGAAGCTCGATTTGGTCGACGCCATGATCAAGGCCGCCGATTCAAAGGTGAGCGATGCCGAGGCGGCCGAGGTTGAACGCAACGCCTGTCCGACTTGCGGTTCGTGCTCGGGCATGTTCACGGCGAACTCCATGAATTGCCTGGCCGAGGCCCTGGGCCTGGCCTTGCCGGGCAACGGAACCGTGGTGGCCACGCATGCGCGCCGCAAGAGCCTGTTCGAAAAAGCCGGTACGCTGATTGTCGATTTGGCCAAGCGTTATTACGAGCAGGACGATGCGTCGGTATTGCCGCGCAGCATTGCCACGTACCAGGCCTTTGAAAATGCCATGACGCTGGATGTCTCGATGGGCGGTTCGACCAATACGGTGCTGCATTTGCTGGCCGCGGCCCAAGAGGCGGGTGTTGATTTCACGATGTCCGATATCGATCGTATTTCGCGCAAGGTGCCTTGCGTGTGCAAGGTGGCGCCGGCAACGGACAAGTTTCATATCGAAGATGTGCATCGTGCCGGCGGCATATTGGGTATTTTGGGCGAGTTGTCGCGTGCCGGCCTGCTCAACGAAGACGCGGGCAATGTGCATAGCGGCACCTTGGGCCAGGCGATTCGCGACTGGGACGTGAATGGCGGTTCGGCCAGCGCGGAAGTCCATGAGTTTTTCAAGGCTGCGCCGGGCGGGGTCCGCACGCAGGTGGCATTCAGCCAGAATCGTCATTTCGAGCAGTTGGATCTGGATCGGCAGAAGGGCTGTATCCGTTCCAAGGAGCATGCGTATTCGCAAGATGGCGGGCTGGCTGTGCTGTACGGTAACCTGGCGCCCAAGGGCTGCATCGTGAAGACGGCGGGCGTCGATGAAAGCATACTCAAGTTTACTGGCATTGCGCGTGTGTTCGAAAGCCAGGAGGCTTCGGTTGAGGGCATTCTGGGCGGCGCCGTCAAGGCGGGCGATGTGGTGGTGATTCGCTACGAGGGGCCCAAGGGTGGGCCTGGCATGCAGGAGATGCTGTACCCGACGTCGTATCTGAAATCGAAGGGTTTGGGGGCGTGCTCGGCTTTGTTTACCGATGGGCGTTTTTCGGGCGGATCGTCGGGCCTGGTCATTGGCCATGCTTCGCCCGAAGCGGCCGAAGGCGGCAATATTGGCTTGGTCAATGATGGCGATGCGATTGAAATCGATATCCCGAATCGGTCGATCAATCTGGCCATCAGCAATGAGGAGCTCGCCCGGCGTCGCGCTGAAATGGAGGCCCGCGGCGACAAGGCCTGGCAGCCGGTGGATAGGGAACGTGTTGTGTCGCAGGCCTTGAAGGCCTACGCTGCGATGGCGACCTCCGCCGATCGCGGCGCGGTGCGGGATGTGTCGCAGTTGAATGGCGGTCGGCGGTAAGCGCCGGCGGGTCTGTGGGTTGCTCGTCATTCGCGTTTTTTAGTGTTATTTAGTGTTCTTAAGGCGCGGGGGTGGCGGCCCGGGCAGAGTGGAGCTCGCATCGTCCGGTCCTGGCTGCGCCAGGACTGCCCGCGGCCGGCGCCTGGATCGGGCGGTCGCGGAACTCGCGTCGTCCACAGCCCCCCGGGCTGTGGACACCCTTGACGCTCAGACAACCGCTCCCTTGCATCCCGATCCAGGTGCCGGCCGCGGCGGACTCAAGCTCGCTCACCCTGCCTGGGCCGCCACCCCCGCTTGCGTTGGGGTTTTTTGGGCGATCGCAAACCTGCGTTTTTGCGTGCTTGTGGGCTGATATCACAATGAGCTATCGCATAAAGGCCATTCCAACAGATCCCCCCAACACATTGTCATCACATTGTTCGTGTCTTGCTTTCGGGCCGCCAGACTGCGACCAGTCCATTCGCCTGCAAGTCCTTGGTCACTTTGTGGGCCGGGCATATCGTGGTGAAAAGGAGTAATGTAAAACCGATGCGTGCCCCCATAAGGGCTGTTGCCGCATTCAACCCCGATTGAGTCGAGAATGGAAATGAGTCGAACGCACAGTTATAACATTCAGGTGAACTGGACTGGAAACAAGGGCGAGGGAACAACCGCGTATAGGTCTTATGAACGCAGCCACACCCTGAGTTCGGCTGGAAAGCCGGATATAGCGGGTTCGTCCGATGCGCATTTTCTGGGCGATGCCCAGCGGTGGAATCCGGAAGACCTGCTTGTCGGCTCAATTAGCGCCTGTCATCAGCTTTGGTACCTGCATCTATGCGCGGATGCGGGCATTGCCGTTCTGGCTTATGCCGATGAGGCGCAGGGCATCATGCAGGAAGATCCGGATCGCGGGGGTTTTTTTACGCAAATCACCTTGAGGCCCAAGGTGAGAATCCGGCGCGGCGACAATGCGCAGTTGGCGGCCAGTTTGCACGAGCGGGCGCATCATTTCTGCTTTATCGCCAATTCCGTCAATTTTCCCGTTATGTGCGAGCCGACGATCGAGTCCGAGTCTTGACTCCCGAACCTGCTACCGGCGTTACCCGCCTGTGGCGCTGCGCGCGCCGGGTTCCGGCTAGGCCGCGTTTGAAAAACTTGCATTCCGGTGCCACACTCTAGCCTCCCAGGAGATAAATATGAATAAAGCCAAGCGTCTACGATCCGCGAATATTACTCAGGGCTCGGCCCGCGCGCCGAATCGTTCCATGTATTACGCCCTGGGCTATAAGGAAGAGGATTTTGCCAAGCCCATGGTGGGCGTGGCCAATGGCCACAGCACCATCACGCCTTGCAATAGCGGCTTGCAGAAGCTGGCCGATGCCGCCATTGCCGCCATCGAGGAGGCGGGCGGGAACGCCCAGGTATTTGGTACGCCGACAATTTCCGATGGCATGGCCATGGGCACTGAGGGCATGAAGTATTCGCTGGTGTCGCGCGAGGTCATCGCCGATTGTGTCGAAACCTGTGTGCAGGGCCAGTGGATGGACGGGGTGCTGGTGATCGGCGGCTGCGACAAAAACATGCCGGGCGGCATGATGGGCATGCTGCGCGCCAATGTACCGGCTATTTATGTCTATGGCGGCACGATTCTTCCGGGCCGTTATAAAAACCAGGATCTGAACATCGTCAGCGTATTCGAGGCGGTGGGCGAGAATTCGGCGGGCCGCATGAGCGACGAAGAGCTAAGGCAGATCGAGCTGCATGCCATACCAGGCAGCGGTTCGTGCGGCGGCATGTATACCGCCAACACCATGAGCTCCGCCTTCGAAGCGCTGGGCATGAGCCTGCCTTATTCATCCACCATGGCCAATGTGCACGATGAAAAAACCGGCTCGGCGGCGGAATCGGCCAAAACCCTGATCCGTGCGATCGAGCTCGATCTCAAGCCGCGCGATATCGTTACGCGGGCCTCCATCGAGAATGCCGTCAGCGTCGTCATGGCGACGGGCGGCTCCACCAATGCCGTGCTGCATCTATTGGCGATCGCCCATGCGGCGGATGTGCAGTGGACCATCGACGACTTCGAGCGTGTGCGCCAGCGCGTGCCGGTCATCTGCGACCTGAAGCCCAGCGGCAAGTACCTGGCTGTCGATCTGCATCGCGCCGGCGGCATTCCGCAAGTCATGAAAATCCTGTTGAACGCGGGTTTGCTCAATGGCGACTGCATGACGATTACCGGGAAGACGATGGCGGAGACCTTGAAGGACATACCCGATGCGCCGTCCGCGGATCAGGACGTCATTCATACCCTGGACAAGGCGCTGTACGCCAAGGGCCACTTGGCCATACTCAAGGGCAATCTGTCGCCGGAAGGGGCGGTGGCCAAAATTACCGGGCTTAAAAATCCGGTCATGACCGGACCCGCCAGGGTCTTCGAAGACGAGCAGTCCGGACTCAAGGCCATATTGGATGGCAAGATCAAGGCCGGCGATGTCATGGTGTTGCGTTACCTCGGCCCCAAGGGCGGCCCCGGCATGCCTGAAATGCTCGCGCCCACGGGCGCTTTGGTAGGGGCCGGCCTGGGCGATTCGGTGGGCCTGATCACTGACGGCCGTTTTTCGGGAGGCACCTGGGGCATGGTGGTCGGGCATGTCGCGCCTGAGGCGGCCGTGGGTGGCTGCATAGCGCTGGTGCGCGAGGGCGATTCCATTACCATCGACGCTCATCGGCTGCTGTTGCAACTGAACGTTCCCGAAGAAGAGATCAAGGCGCGTCGTGCCGCCTGGCAGGCCCCGGCACCGCGCTATACGCGCGGAGTGCAGGCCAAGTTCGCGTTCAATGCATCCACGGCCAGCACGGGGGCGGTGCTGGACAATTTCTAGGGTTCAGTGTTTTTCGTCTGATGGCGGGGCGGTGGGCAAATATGGCCGCCAGCTCCGCCGTTCAGTCTTTGCTCAATCCTAATTTGTATTCAATATTGTGCACCAGGCCCAGCAGGCGCGGCCCCAGGTCTTTTTCCAGCCGGCTCCGATCGGTGGCGTAGCTTGGAACTGTCAGGTTGAATGCCAGGGACATGCCGTTTACCTTTCCTTTCATGGGGACTGCGACGGCGGCCAGGGTTGGCCTCCAGTCGCCGGCTACGACGCAGAACCCCAGCGTATCTATTTCCGAAAAAGCGGTATCCAGTCCAGGGCGGAATTTTTCCCAGTCGTCGGGATAAGCTTGCTGCAAGCGCTTGAGGATCAGCGCCCGTTCTGGCTTGTCCTGGCAATATAGAAGCGCTCTGCCAATGGCCGTACGCAGGAACGGGCGGGTTGAGCCGACGCCGGGCTTGGTGTCGTTGGACTCCTGGTCCTGCACGGTTTCGACGTAGACCACTTGGAAGCGATCGCGTGCACCCACCGAAACCGGGCCATGGGCATAGCGGGCCAGTTCCAGCATGGCGGGGGCCGCGACCTGACGGATTGTCAGTTGGGAAAGCAAGGGATAGCCCAACGACAATACCGCGGGTCCTAGCGAGTACTTGCTTGTTTGACGGTCGCGCCGCAGATAACCCAGCCCCACCAAGGTGAATGTCAATCGGGAAACCGTGGGTCTCGACATCGCCAATTGCTCCGCGATGTCCTTGTTGCCCAGGGTTCCCGCGCCATTGGCGAAGCAACCCAGAACGGCCAGCCCGTTAGCCAAGGTGGACGCAAACTGTGGATGGGCCCGCAACGCCGCGCTATCTAAAAATTCGGGCCGGTCTTTTTCCTGTTCCGCCATCTGGGCTCCTTGATTTGATTCTTGACATATTAGCGAATCGCAACAATAATTCAATTCAAATAAATGAAATTAAATTCCAATTAATGGAATTAAACTCCGTAGAGCATCAATTAATATGAATCGATCCGCTTCGTCGTCCTTCAGCGGCCAGCCGCTTTTTTCTTTTGTCGTTGTCGCCGACACCCACGTCAACGAGAGCGATGGCGTGTCCAGTTCGCCGTATCGCACCAACCAGTTGGCCAATGAGCGTGCGCGCCATGTCTTTCTGGACATTGCCGCCATGGAACCGGCGCCGAAGTTTGTCGTGCATTTGGGCGATATCGTGCATCCCGTACCATCGCTGCCGACATTCCAGGATGCCGTGGCCTGCTTCAAGGACATTGCCAGTCCGCTAACGGTGCCGGTGCATCTGGTGCCCGGCAACCATGACGTGGGTGACAAGCATGTGGATTGGATGCCGGCGGACCAGGTGTGCGAGGCGTTTCTCGAGACATATCGAGCAGCTTTCGGCCAGGATTATTTTGCGTTCGACGAGGGGGATTTGCGCTTTGTCATTATCAATTCGCTATTGCTGAATTCCGGCTTGCCCGATGAAGAGCGCCAAAAACATTGGCTCCAGCGGCAGGTCACGGAAGCCGGCGGCAAACGTGTCTTTCTTTTCATGCATTACCCGCCCTATATTTATTCCACTGATGAGCGTGGCAGCTACGACAATGTCGATGAGCCTGGCCGGAGCTGGCTGCTCGAGTTGTTGCGCCAGCCTCAGGTGGAAGCCGTTTTCGCCGGCCATGTGCATAATTTCTGGTACGACCGAATAGGCCAGGCAGAGTTCTATATGCTGCCTTCCACTGCTTTTCTGCGCCACGATTTTTCCGAGTTCTACCGAGTGGCTCCCAGTGTCGAGTTTGGCCGGGGCGATGTCGACAAATTCGGTTATTTCGTGGTGGACGTATTCGCCAACGGCCATGTCGCTTATTCGATCCGCACCATGGGCGCCCAGGCCAAAGCCGGAACGACCCGCATTGCCCGGCCGTCCCGCTTCCTGGCGCATCCCAAGACGTCTTCCTTCAATAATGTCGGTGTCGAACTGCGGCACCCCTGGGCGGAAAGCATGCAGATCACCGCCACGGGCGGAGTGCAGGAGTTCGGCCGGAAATGGGCGCGCAACGATTACCCGCTGCTGGCCTTGTGGGAAATGGGCGCGCGCCTCTCCAAAGTGCCCGATCTGGATCTGGCCGAGATTGAATCCCGGGAACGCATGCGGCTCATGGCCCGGATGGGCCATCAATACATCGTTACTTCGCTGGGGGCGCCCAAGCCCGGTCTCTTGTCGCTGGATATGGCGGCATGCGGTGTGGCCGCATTCGAGGTCAATGCCACGCTGGATGGTTTTGAGCGGCAGCGCGGCACCTTGCGGGCCATCCGCTCGGAGACCGGCGTCGGGATTTATTATTCGAAGATCCTCAGTGCCGATCTTTCTCATTACGATGGCACGCATTTCAGTCATTTCGTCAAAGCCGGTTTCACACTCGATGAACTGGCCGTGCACCGCGAATTCATTGTCGCCGCGCTCCATGCGGGCGATATCGACGGGGTCACGGTACGCATAGAGGCGGATCAGGAGCTTGTGCCGGCGGCCCTGCGACTCATGGAATTCAGCCGCGATACGGGCTGCCATGTGCTTGCGTCGCTCAAGCTCAGCGGCCCCAGCCTTGCCATTGAACGCGCGGACGATCTTGCTGTGGCGGCCAGTGTTGCGCAGGCCATGATCCTTTCCAAGGCTTCGTCGGCTATCCGCTATGTCTACGATACGTTCATGGACGTCGATCGCGGCTATTTCCCCCGGCATGCTTTTATCGACCGGCGCTTCAATCCGCGCATTGCCGCCAGCGTTTTTACTACGCTCAATGCACTGCTTTCCGGCGCCGCAAGCATTGCTCTGGAAGAGAACATCCCGAATGCGGGCGGTTCGCTTGTATTCAGTGCCGGCGCCAACCGCTATGCGCTGATCTGTGCGAAAACGGGGCAAGCCCTCGATCTGCTCAAAACGCTTCCACCGGCCTGCATTGCCCACGACTTGGCCTCGGGCTTGCGGCAAACGATTGAAACTGAAATAGACATGCTCGAAAGTGCAGAGGCCGCGAAGGCTGATGAATTGCAGTTGCTGTTGATTTTGCTTGAATGAAGGCGCATTACTGGATCTCAATTTATCGGAGAATACCTATGCAGTGTCGTTCTATAGCCCTGGCCTTGCTGCTGGGCATGCTATTTGTTTCGCCCGCCAGCCGGGCCGCTTATCCGGATAAACCCGTCAAGCTTCTGGTCGGCTATGCGCCAGGCGGGTCCACCGACATTGTGGCCCGCCTGCTCGCCAAGGTCCTGACTCAAAAATGGCGGCAGTCCGTAGTGGTTGAAAACAAGACCGGCGCAAGCGGCATGATTGCCGCCGAACAGACGGTCCACGCCGCTCCTGATGGCTACACGCTGTTGCTTGGATACACTCCGGAGGTCTCGCTCAACAAGCTGGTGTTCAAGCGCATGCACTACGACCCCATCACCGATTTGTCGGCCTTGGCTCTGGTTGCCTCGGCGCCCCTGGTTCTTGTCAGCGGGCCCAAGCTGCATGCCAGGAACTTGAAGGAGTTGCTGACACACAAAGGGTCGCAGCGGCAGATCAGCTATGGGTCGCCGGGCGTGGGCGGCCAGCAGCACATGGCGGGAGAGATGCTGGGGCGCCTCACTGGCCTGCCGCTGATGCATGTGCCATACCGCGGCACTTCTCTTGCGGTCAACGATCTGCTGGGTGGCCAGATCGATTTGTTTTTTGCAACCACGCCGCCGCTGCTCCAGCACATCCGCGCCGGCAAGCTGTGGCCCATTCTGGTGGCCGGGCCCAAGCGTGAAAAATTATTGCCCAATGTGCCCACGGCCGTGGAACTGGGTTTGCCGCGGCTGCAGCTTACGAACTGGTTCGGTGTGTTCGGGCCCAAGGATTTACCGGCGGAACTGGCCGGCAGGATCAGCGACGATGTGATGGCGGTGTTCAAAGATCCGGGCTTTGTGAAATCTCTGGAAGACCAGGGGCTGACGCCTACGCCCTTGCAAGGCGCTGCCTTCAAGGATTTCATAGGCGCCGAGATGAAGAAGTATCAGGAGATCGTCGCGGAAACCGGAATATCGGTGCAATAAGCCTGTCGCACCCGGGGCGCTGGAGCCCCTGCTGCCTTGCCTGGCAAGGCGCCGGACTGCCTGAAGAAAGAGGGTCGGAAGAAACGCTAAATGGATTTTCCGGCCCATTGCATAGTGCCGAGCCAGTCGGTCAGGAAGCCCAGAAATGTCCGGACGCGCGCGGGCATATTCTTGCGGCTGGGGAACACGGCATAAATTTCCAGCTCGGTGGGTTGATACTCGGGCAATACTATTTGAAGGCGGCCGTCTTTCAGGTCCTGGTCCACCATGTAGCGGGGATGCATTGAAATGCCGTGGCCGAGCAAAGCAGCGTGGCGCAATGGTTCGCCGAAGTTGGCGCGAATGGTTCCTTGCACCTGAACCGCTACGTTTCCCCCTGGGCCGGTGAATTTCCACGAATTGGTAGGGGATTTGAGCGAATGCACCATGCAGTCGTGGCTGGCCAGCCCCAGCACCGACTGGGGGTGGCCGCGCCGTTTCAGGTAGCCCGCCGAAGCCACCAGCACTTGCGGAACGATAGCCAGCCGGTGTGCGATCTGGCTGGTATCCTTCAACGATGGTGTAATGCGAATCAACATATCCAGCCCTTCGGTCACCAGATCGGCCCTGCCGTCGTCCAGATACATGATCACGCGGATATCCGGGTGGACGTCGGCGAAAGCGGTAATGGCGGGAACCAGATGATGGGCGCCGAATGAAGGAGGCGTGCCAACGCGCAGGGTACCCTTGAGTTCCTTCACCGACATCTGCAAGCGTGCTTCTATGCTGTCGACATGTTCAAGCAGGCTTCGGCCGTTCTCCAGCAGCGACAGGCCGGCCTCGGTCAGGCTTACGCTTTTTGTGGTTCGGGTCAGCAGCTGGACCCCCAATGACTTTTCCAGCCATATCACGTGTTTGGTGACATTGCTCTTTGCTATTCCCAATCGTTGGGCGGCCGCCGAAAAGCTCAACTGCTGCGCCACTTCGATAAATATTTCAATGCTGCGTAGCCTATCCATTTTGGCTCCATAGTTTCCATTTCAAGAATAATATATTCCTGATTTGGTTCTATGCATACAGGAATAGGGTCACTATACTGCCGTCTCACTGTTTCTATTTTAGATACTATGGCGCCAGGCGGCAAAGGAGATCGCGGACAGATGGCAGGTGTCGATTTCACGCATCAGGCACTTCGCACCCGCCTGGTTTGCAGACCGGGAGCCGCCCTCGCCCTGGCCGACGAACTGGCGCATCTTGGGTGCCGGCGACCTTTGATACTGACCAGCAAAAGCATGCGTGCCCACAGTTTGTATGCCGACCTTCTGCTTTTGTTGTCCGATGTGGCGGTAGCTGAATTCGACAATATTCCCCAGCACTCCGATCTGGAAATGATTGGCCGAGTCACAGAGCGGATGAATTTTCATGAGGCCGATTGCGTGGTTGCTGTGGGTGGGGGAAGCGTATCCGACAGCGCGAAGGCCGCGGCATTGCTGTTTGCGGAAGGCGGCACACTGCGCGATCTGGCATCGCGCTTCATCTTGCCGGCCACGATTGTGGCGCCCGATCTGCTGCGCCCGAAGGTTCCAATCATCTCGATCCCAACGACGGCTTCGGCCGCCGAGGTGACTCCGTCTTTCGGCGTGCGTACGCCCGAGGGTGAAAAGCTGCTGTTCTGGGATCCACAACTTGCCAGTCGCGTCATTTTGCTGGATGCGAAGCTGAATCTGTCGATTCCCGCGCCGCTCATGCTGGCCACAGGCATGAACGGCCTGGCCCATTGCCTGGAAGGCTTGTACTCGACAAGCCGGTCGCCGATTTCCACCTCTCTGGCGTTGGAAGGGATAAGGCGGTTCGACCATGCATTGCGCGCCGTGGCTCGCGATCCGGAATCAATTGAGTACCGTGTCGAGTTGCTGGTGGCTGCGCATTTATCCGGCATGGTTCTGGCTTCCGCGCGCAGCTGTCTGCATCATGCGGTGTGCCATGTGATTGGAGCCACATGCGGAGTGCCTCATGGTCTTGCCAATACGGTCATGCTGCCGCACACCGTGCGTTTCAATCAGAGCGCGGCGCCGGATTGCCTGAGCCCGATCGAGGCCGTTCTGGGTGAATCCTTATCGGCATTGCCGCCAGGTGATGACGGGTTTTTATTTTCCTGGCTTGCCAATCTGCAGGCGGAATGCCGCCTGCCTGGCAGCCTGCGCGATATTGGCGTGGCCCGGGAGGCATTGCCCGATATTGCGCGAAAAACAATGCATGAGCGCGGCCTGGCTTTCAATCCGCGTCCGGTCAATAAGCCGGACGACATTGAAGCCATTCTTGACGCCGCGTGGTAGCAGCCGTTCCATCGCAAACCATCGCAGTAGCCGGAGGTATTTCATGAAGGTCACAAAAAGCGGAGCAAGCCTGGGGGCCCGGGTCGAGGGCCTCGATCTGTCCGCCGCGCTTGCGCCGGAAGATTTCGCTGAAATTGAAAAACTGCTGGGGGCTTTCGGCGTCCTGTTTTTTCCGGCGCAGCATATTTCGGCTGTGCAGCTCAAAACGTTTGCCCAGAATTTCGGCACGCTGGAGGTAAATGTTGCGAACAGCTATCAAGAGCCGGGATTGCCCGAAGTGATGACTTTGTCGAATATTGTCGAAAACGGCAAGCCGATAGGCCTGAGCGACGCGGGGCAGGACTGGCATACCGATATGTCGTATAGCAAGCTGATTGCCTTCGTGAATATTCTGTACGGCATGCAGATTCCGCATCGGGATGGCGAACCCTTGGGTTGTACGGAGTTCTGCAATATGCATGCGGCCTACGAGGCATTGCCGCAAGAGCTGAAAGTACGGCTCGAAGGCATGACAGTCCTGCACGATTTCAACAAGTTCTGGGAAATGATGCGGCGTGAAAAGGGGAGCAGCCGCCCACCCCTGACCGAGGCCCAGCGTCTGGCGCGACCGCCTGTTTCGCATCCCATTTTCATGGTGCATCCGATCAGCGGCAGGAAGGTGCTCTACGCCAATCCAGGCTACTCGATACGAATCAATGAAATGCCTCAAGAGGAAAGCGATCGCATGCTGGAGTTCCTGTTCGCCCATCAGACTCAGGAGGCCTTTCGTTATCGGCATCGCTGGACTGTCGGCGATGTACTGATGTGGGACAACATGGGCACGATACACAATGCCGTTGCGGACTACACGCCGGACGAGCACCGCTTGATCAAGCGCTGCCAGGTGGCCGCCGACCGTTACTTTCCGGAGGCGGCATGAAACTGGTCAGCTATCGGGGCGACGGCGAGGCACCCAGAACAGGGGTGGTGCTGGAGGCCGGCATTCTTGATGTGAGCGAATGGATTGCCGCCCAGGCTGTATCGGGCAGCACACAGGAACATTGCCTGCGCAGCGGCCACCCGGCCGCCTCGGGCGGCATGCTTCGGCTGCTTCAAGGCGGGGCTGACGTCATGCGGAGTCTTCACGTGCACGTCGAGCAGTGCCAGGCCCAGGCGGCGACCCGCTATCAAACGCTGGAATCCGTTCGCTTGTACCCGCCCGTTCCGCGGCCCGGGAAGGTGGTGGCGGTGGGCAGGAATTACGCGGATCATGCGAAGGAGACAGGCGTTGCGCCCTTTGAGAAGCCGCGGATTATTGGCAAGCTTGCCTCATGCCTGAGCTCGCCCGGCGCGATTGTCGCATGTCCGGACGGCGTGAAGAAACTGGATTTCGAGGCCGAGCTCGCGGTTGTCATCGGCGACTATGGGTATTGCGTTCCCGAGTCGCGGGCCCTGGAATGGGTGGCCGGCTATTCTGTGTTGAACGATCTCAGTGCGCGTGAATTCCAGTTCGATATTTCCCCGCCGCAGACAACATTCGCCAAGAGCATGGACGGTTTCTGCCCGATGGGGCCGTGGCTGCTTACCTCGGACGAGATCGGCGACCCGCAGTCATTGATGGTATCGAGCTGGGTAAACGGCGTGCTGAAACAGCAGGCCGGTACGCGCGACATGCTGTTTCCGGTTGCCACGCTGGTTGCCTACATTTCGCGCTTCATGACGCTCGAACCAGGCGATGTATTGGCGACTGGAACACCCGCGGGCAGCGGCGCTTTCCGTACGCCGCCTGAATATCTGCAAGCGGGAGATCGAGTCAGGCTGGAGGTGTCGGGCGTAGGTGTGCTGGAACACAGCATTGCTTAGCAAGAAGCAGCAGATAAATTAAATCAAAAGGAAGAGACAAATGAAGACACTTATTGCATTGCTGGCCACCTTGGCCATGAGCCTATCCGCTTCCGGAGCGAGTGCGAAGGATTTTCCCGACGGACCCATACACATGATCGTAGGCTACTCGGCGGGAGGGCCTACCGATGTCATCGCCCGCCTGATTGCCAAGAGCATGACGGCGACACTGGGGCAGTCGGTCGTTGTCGAGAACCGGACCGGGGCGGTTTCGATGATTGCCACGCGCGATGTGGCGCGTGCGGCGCCCGATGGCTATACGCTGTTGTTCACCTCCTTGTCCCTTAACGTCAATCCCCTGCTGCTGGGAGAAAAAGCTGGCTACGATCCCAAGGATTTTGCACCGATTTCCCTGGTTGCAACCTTGCCGCTCGTTGCCGTCACGCGTTACGACTCCCCGGTCAAGTCGATCAAAGAACTGATCGACAAGGCGCGGGCCAAGCCCGGCGCGGTGACCTTCGGGTCTTCGGGCGTAGGCGGTTCGGCGCATCTGGCCGCGGCGATGATGGGCATTATGGCGAAGGTGAAAATGCTGCATGTGCCTTTTCGCGGCAATGCGCCGGCCCTGGCGGAGGTCATGGCGGGTCGTGTGGATTTCATGTTCTATCCAAGCATAGGCATATCCAATTATGTAAACCAAAAACGGCTTAGAGTGCTTGCCGTGGGCACGGCCAAGCCGCTTGCCGATTTTCCCGGTGTGCCAACCATGAATCACGAAGGTTTCCCGGGGTTTGAACTCACCGCCCCGTGGGTGGGTTTGCTGGCACCAGCCAAGACGCCGGCCAAGATTGTCGCGCAGTTGAACAAGGCTGTTGTCGAAGCGCTGAAAGATCCCGAGATCCAGAAGCGGCTGCACGACCTGGGAGCCATCACGCAGAGCGATACGCCGCAAGAGTTCCGCAATTACCTCAACAAGGATAAAGAGCGCTGGGCGCACGTTATCAAAGCGGCCGATATAAAGATCGACGCGAAATGAGCGATGGGCGGGCGATGGCGCGAAGGCTGGCTGGTGCTCGTTCGATTGACGACCTCCGCCGCCTGGCGCAGCGGCGGCTGCCTCGCGCCATCTTCGATTTCTTCGATGGCGGTGCGGAAGACGAAATCGTTCTGCGCGATAATCGGGACGCGTTTGGGCGGGTCCGGCTTATGCCGCGCACGCTTGTCGATGTATCGACCATTGACTTCGGCGTGGAACTGCTTGCCGCCTCTGCCTCTTTGCCCATGGCGGTTGCGCCCACAGGTGCGGCCGGGTACGGCTGGCCGAACGGCGATATCGCCATTGCACGGGCTGCCGTCGCCGCCGGTATTCCCTATACTTTATCGACCTCGGCGACGGCTTCGATTGAAGAAGTGGCCCGCCAGGCGCCTGGCAGGCTCTGGTTCCAGGCCTATATCCTACGCGATGGCGCAGCGCTGGCAGGCTTGATCGAACGGGCACGAGCGGCCGATTACGAAGCGCTCATGATCACCGTGGATCTGCCCGTGGGCGGAAAGCGCGAGCGCGATTTCCGCAACCATCTGTCTTTCCCATTTCATTTCACACCGCGCAATGTGCTGGATTTCGCCTGCCACCCGCGATGGTCGCTGGCCTTGCTGCGCAATGGCATGCCGGTTGTCGAGAATCTGAAAAACCTGCGGCCAGCGCCGGCCGATAGCGCTAATAAAGCCGCGTCGTCTGTAGGGCGGTATTACGATCCTTCTTTCGATTGGTCGCGTCTGCAGCAATTGCGTGACGCGTGGCCTCGCAAGCTTATCGTGAAGGGCGTGCTTTGCCCCGATGATGCCCGTCGGCTGTCGGCGATGGGTTGCGATGCCATCGTTGTGTCCAACCATGGCGGACGCCAGCTTGACTGCGTCCCTGCCTCCCTGAACGCCTTGTCGGCGGTTGTCCGGGCCGTTGAGGGGCGAACGCCCGTCCTGATCGATGGCGGGGTTCGCCGCGGCAGCGATATTTTCAAGGCCCGGGCCCTGGGCGCGCAAGGAGTGCTGATCGGGCGCGCGACTCTTTATGGTGTTGCGGCGGCGGGCCAGTGCGGCGCCGCGCGCGCCATCGACATCCTGCGCGAGGAATTCGTCCGGACCATGCAGCTTTGCGGCGTGCCGCATGCCAATCAGATTGGGCCGTCGGCGTTGTTTGCATAGGGGTAGAGGCCAGGCTCTTGCCTTACAGATACGGCCCCGGCCCGCACGCATGATTCAACAGTGCCTGCCGCCGGTTATCAAGGCGCGCTTTCCATTTTGTCTTCGAATTTGCGTTTCAGGATTTCGTAGACGTGCAGGGTCAAGGGGCTGATGGTGTCTTTGCGCGTCCACAAGTAATAGCTGACAGGTGCCAAAGGCGGCAGGCCGTCGGACTCTCCCAGCACGCGCATATCCGCTTCCAGCAGTTCGACACTGCGGGCCGTGATGCCCAGCCCCGCGCGGACGGCGGCCTTGATGCCGATCAGGGTAGGGGCCAGGTAGTTGATATGCCACTCCAGCTTGGTCTGTTCCAGCGCCATCAGGGCGGTTTTGCGGAATATGCTGGGCTCGTCGGCCAGGATCAACGGCACGGGGGCCCGCTTGTTGTGGACATAGTCGGCGGCGCACAGCCAGGCGGTGGGCGAGGTGCGCAAGATTATTCCATTGAGGTTTTTTTGATAGCGCGTGGATATGGTCAGGTCGAGATCGCCCGATTCCAGGGCGCTCATCAGGAATGGGCTGCGGTCTACGCGGATTTCCAGGCGCACTTTCGGCGCGTAGCGCGCAATATGAGTCAGGGCGGACGGCAGGATGGTGTCGGCCACGTCTTGCGGGGCACCCAGCCGTACGTCTCCTTCCATCGGCTGTTGCCCTATGGTGCGCAAGGCTTCGTCGTTGATGGCCAGCAGGCGCCGCCCGTATCCGGCCAGCTTGCTGCCTTGCGGCGTCAAAACACGGCGCCGGCCCTTTTTTTCGAACAAGGGGAAGCCTATCAATGATTCAAGGCGCTGCATCTGCTGCGTGACGGCGGACTGGGTTTTGAACAATTCATTTGCCGCGCCAGAAAATGTATTAGCTTTTTCTATGGTTACCAAGGTGCGCAACAAATCAAGGTCCAGATTTCTCATAGGGAAATCCCTTATAAAACAAAGAATATAAACAGCCTCTCATAGATAATACATTAGTATTACTTATGTGTTTTTTATAATTATTAATTTGTTAGAGTAGCCATACCCGCCTATATTTTCGTTCATTAAAGGAGATCTACATGACTCACGCTGCAGAAAGATCGGCCGCCGTCGGCCGCTTTATCGATACCGCAAAACACACCGCCGCCAAGGAAGTGACCCGCCAGGATCTGGACGTGATCCTGACTGCCCTGATCGATCTGGCTTCGCACAAGAAATGGTGGTCGGATGAATATTTTCCAGGCCCTGAAGAGGGCGAGTTGCAGGCGCGCTACCTGATTCATGAAGAGCCCGACAGCACGTATGCGCTTTACCTGAATGTCATGAAGCCGGGGAAACTGATTCATCCCCACAACCACACGACCTGGGCCTGTATCGCGGCGGTCCAGGGCACCGAGAACAATTATCTCTACGACCGGGTCGACGATGGCTCACAACCCGGCGCGGCCAAGCTGTCGCTGGTGAAGAAACACCCCGTATCGCCCGGTGGCGGCATTGCGTTGCTGGCCGACGATATCCATTCGGTAAGGATCGAAGACGAGACAGGCATCCGTCATCTGCACATGTATGGTCTGGCGCTCGAGAAACTGAAAGAACGCCTGGTCTTCGACACCGAAAACAATACCTATAAGCTGATGACGGTCGGCGTCCAGACCAAACGGAGCGCTGCGTAATGTCGGAGCGTTCCCGCGCGACTGCGCTGACCCGGCTTGGCCGGCCCGACACGGGCTGGGCCAATACGCCGATAGTCAAAGGCAGCACGTATTTATACGACAACCTCGAACACTGGCGCAGCACCCGGATCAAGCGCGAGCATGAGCGCCAGCTGTCTTATGGGGCGCGCGGCAACGAAACGGTCTATGCGCTGGAAGACGCTGTTGCCGCGCTGGAGCGCGGACATCGGGCCAAGTTGTTCCCGACCGGGCTGGCGGCCATTTCGATCACTCTGCTGGCCTACCTCAAGTCGGGCGATCATGTCCTGATCTCCGACTCGGCTTATGAGCCGGTGAAGAAGTTCTGCACTACCCAGTTGGCCCATTACGGCATCACCTTCGGCTACTTCAGCGCCGTCGACGACGATTGGGCCTCATGCCTGCAAACCAATACCCGCATGATCTATGTCGAATCGCCGGGTTCGCTGCTGTACGACATGCTGGATCTTCCCGCCATGGCCGCCGTATGCCGGCAGCGCAACATTCTGTTGTGCGCCGACAATACCTGGGGTTCGTGCCTGAATTACCAACCTTTGAACCTGGGGGCCGATATCTCGATTGTCGCGGCCACCAAGTATCTGGGCGGTCACTCGGACGTGATGATGGGCGCCGTAACGACGACGCAGGCGGCTTTCCAGGCGATCGAGACAGCCAGTGTCAATTTTGGCCAGACAGTGTCCGCCGAAGACGCCTTTTTGGTTTTACGCGGCATGCGCACTCTCGAACTGCGCCTGCAGCGGCATGCGCAAAGCGCCTTGAACCTTGCAGGCTGGCTGGCCTGTCAGCCGGCGGTTCGCGCGGTCTTTCATCCGGCATTGCCGGGCGATCGCAACCATGCCTTGTGGCAGCGGGACTGCCAGGGCAGCAATGGCTTGCTGTCGCTGGAGCTGCGGCCCGGGCTCTCCATCGATGCCATTGAAAAGGCTGTCGACCAGATGGAAATCTTCGGCATTGGGGCTTCGTGGGGCGGATATGAAAGCCTGGTCCTGCCGATCGACGCCAGGAAAACACGGCTCGACCATGCCGATGCCGGTTATCTGCTAAGGCTGCACATAGGCCTGGAAGACGCGGAAGACTTGAAGGCCGATCTGGGAAAAATGCTGGTCTCGGTTCAATAGTTCTGCTGGTCTCGGTTCAATAATTCACCCACTCAGATTCTTTACGCCACTACATGATTCAACCCACTTTGCAATTCGTCGACGCCCATCAATTAAAAAGCTGGGTGCATGACGCATCCGAACTTGCCTTGCTCGATATTCGCGAGCACGGTCAATATGGCGAGGATCATCTGTTCTTCGCCGTGCCTCTGCCTTACAGCACGCTGGAACTCAATATCTTCCGGCTGGTGCCCAGCAAATCGACCCGGATCGTCGTGTATGCCGATGAGCGCAGCCAGGCCGTCGTGCCCGCTGCCGCGAGCGTCCTGTTTCGCCTTGGCTATACCCAGGTGTACGTGCTGGAAGGCGGCATATCGAGCTGGAAGCGCAGCGGCTACGAGACCTTTGCCGGAGTCAATCTGCCCAGCAAGACTTTTGGGGAAATAGCCGAACACGCCTATGGCACGCCAAGCGTGTCCGCCGCGGCGCTGTATGACATGCTTCAGGATGACCAGACGGATGTGATCGTGCTGGACGGACGGCCCATCGAGGAATACCGGAAAATGAGCATCCCGGGTGCGATTTGCTGCCCCAATGGTGAATTGGCCTTGCGTGTCGGCGCCCTGGTGCCCAGCGCCGAAACCACGATAGTCGTCAATTGCGCCGGCCGCACCCGCAGCATTATCGGCGCTCAGACACTGATCAATCTGAATGTGCCCAACAAAGTCTATGCGCTGGAAAACGGTACCCAGGGATGGTTTTTGGCCGACCTGCCGCTCGAACATCAGTCCAATCGGCTCTATCCCGAAGCCATACCGGAAGACACCAAGCCGGCCCTGCGGGAGCGGGCCGGGGGGCTGATAGAAAAATTCGACCTGCCAGGCGTTACGACCGCCACAGTGCAAGCCTGGGTGGCCGATGACGGCCGCAACACCTTTCTATGCGATGTGCGCACCGAGTCGGAGTATGTGCCCGATGCGCTGGTCCAGCACACGCCGGGAGGCCAGTTGATACAGGCCACGGATCAGTACATAGGCGTGCGCAAATCGAGAGTGGTGATTTGCGATTTCGACGGAATCCGCGCTCCGGTGGTGGCAAGCTGGTTGAAGCAACTGGGCTGGGACGTCTATTTATGGCCCAATCCAGAGACGCTTTCAGGCTTGCCCAAGCCGCAGCGGTTTACGCCCGTATTGAAAAATACGGCGGTGCTGAATCCGTCGGAACTGGCCGGTTTTATTCGCGGAACCAGGGATGTCCTGGTCGTCGATACACGCCAGAGTGTCGCGTACCGCAAGAATCATTTGGAAGGCTCGGTCTGGGCAATTCGGCCCAGCCTATTGTCGCGAACTGAAGGGCGCGTGGCTACGCCGGTACTGCTGCTGGGGTCCTCTCTTGAAAGCCTGCAAGTGCTGGCCCAGGATCTCGAGTCGCACGAATACCGGCATGTCTATCTTTGCGTGGTCTCGGACCAGGTTCTACGCCAGGCGGGCTTGCCGCTGGAGCAGACCGAAGATATGCCGCGCGACAAGGACTGCATCGATTACCTGTTTTTTGTGCACGATCGGCATGACGGCAACAAGGCCGCCGCCCGGCAGTATCTGCAGTGGGAGACCAACCTGGTTTCTCAAATCGATGAGCAGGAAAGAAATACGTTTTTGATTCAAGCGCATCATTAATTAGTCTATACGGGAGACAAACATGCATCATCCAATAATCAAAAGTACCATCTTGGCCGGTTTGGCGACAGCCGCCGTTTTTGCTTCGGGCGCGGCACAGGCCAATCGGCTCGACGATGTCAAGGCCAAGGGCAGCATTGTGTGCGGCACGCAAAATGCCAGCTCGCCTTATGGGTTCCAGGATCCGAAAACACGCGAATATGTGGGCTACGATGTCGATATGTGCAAGGCCATCGCAAAAGAAATGGGCTTGAAGCTCGTCCATAAACCCTTGTCGACCGAAGCGCGCATTCCGGAGGTGAAAATGGGGCGTGTGGATATGGTGGCGGGCTCCATGGCCTATTTGCCCACCCGTGCGAAAGAGGTTGATTTCAGCCTTCAATATTTGCAAGGCAATATCGGGGTGTTGGTCAAGAAGGATTCCGGCATCAAAACCCTGGCCGACCTGGCTGGAAAAAAAGTGTGCGCCTCGTCGGGTTCCAGTTCGGCGGCCATTGCATCCAAGGTGCTGACAAAATCCGATGTGCTTACCTTCCAGACCATTTCGCAGTGCTACCTGGGTTTGCAAAACGATAAGGTCGCCGCCATGACTGCCGGAGATCTCGTTCTGCTGCGTTTCAAGAACGATTCGGAAAAAACCTCCACCCCTACCGAACTGCTGTCCGAGCCGACCTATACCGAGCACATAGGGGTTGTGGTGAACAAGGGCGAAACCGATCTGAAAAATGCCATCAATGTTGCGATCGAGAAAATCGACAAGTCGGGTGAACTGAGCCAAATCTATGATAAATGGATGGGCAAGGATTCCATCTACAAGCTGAACCGTACTTTCAAGGTGCAGCCGGTCGATAGAGCGAATTAAGTCTTCGAGGATTAGGGTTGCGGCGCAACCCTGCTGATCTATGGATTTTTCTTTTTCCCTGCTGACCAATCCCGACACCCTGCACATGCTGATGTGGGGGGTGTCGGTAACGTTGCGGCTGTTTGCCGGAGCGCTGGTGTGCGGGCTGACGATTGCCCTGCTGTTGTCGGGCCTGTACCTGGTTCCGTCGAAGCTGTTGCGCTGGATTATCGCCCTGTATGTCGAATACCATCGGAATGTGCCCACTGTGGTGCAGATCATGGTCTGGTACTTCGGCATGCCGGAAGTGCTGCCCAAGGCGATCCGGCTATGGATAAACCAGGGCAATACCGAGTTTTCGTTTGCCCTGATTGCCTTGTCGCTGAATGTCAGCGCTTATTACTACGAAGATATTCGTTCGGGCATCAAGGCCATTGCCGCGACCCAAATCGAAGCGGCGCGATCCATAGGGCTGGGCGCGATGCAGTCGCTGCGCTACGTGATTCTGCCGCAGGCCATGCGCATCAGCATTCCTCCCATTATCAATCGCTCGCTGATTGTCTTCAAGGACACCAGCCTGGCCATGGTCATTGGCGTCACCGAACTGACCTACCAGGTCAAGAAGATCGAGAACACCACGTTCCAGACCTTTCAGATTTTCATGATTTCCACGCTGATCTATCTGGTCATATCGTTGCTGATAGCCACGCTGGGCGCCCAGGTGTCCAGGAAATTCCCGGCTAACTTCAAGAGCTAGACATGATTGATTTCCTGAGCACGTATGGCTTGATGTTTCTGGTGGGGTCCTGGCCCCACGGCCCGCTGGGCGGCTTCGCCGGAACACTGCTGCTGGCCGGCCTGGGCCTGATGGGCGCATTTCCGATCGCATTGCTGATAGGCGTTGCGCGCACAAGTTCCATCAGGGCCTTGAAAATCGGCGCGACCGTGTGGGTGTATACGTTCCGGTCGATTCCCCTGATCATGATCATCTTCTGGGCCTACTTCCTGCTGCCGACGCTGATCGGCACCGAGGTGCCCGCCTTCTCGACCGCGCTGTGCGCCATCATCATTTATGAATCCGCGTTTTTGGCTGAAATCATCCGCGCCGGCCTCGAGGCTTTGCCGGCTGGGCAGGTGGAAGCGTCGCGGGCGCTTGGGCTGGGGTATTTCAAGACCTTGTTGTCCATCCAGTTGCCGCAAGCCTTGAGCAATATGATTCCATCCTTGCTGAACCAGTTCGTATCGACCATCAAGGCCACATCGATTGCCTACATCATCGGTGTACAGGAAGCCTCGTTTTCGGCGCAGCAGATCAACAGCATCGAACTGACCGGCACCTTGCGCACCTATATGATCCTGGCGCTGTTTTATTTCTTCCTGTGCGCGCTGCTTTCAAAGCTCGCCAAAGTGCTGGAAACGCACCTGGACAACAAACGGATAGGCCTGGCCTGATTTCCGATTCGGGAGACTCGATTGATCAAGTTCGAAAACGTCAACAAATGGTATAAAAAATACCAGGCGCTCACTAATGTATGCGGTGAAGTGAAGGCCGGTGAAGTGCTGGTCGTTTGCGGGCCGTCGGGCTCCGGAAAATCCACCATGATCCGCACCATCAACAAGCTCGAGGAAATTCAAAGCGGCGTCATCCGGGTGGAAGGGGTGGATATTACCGATGCGAAGTTGAACATCAATCAGTTACGCGCAAAAATCGGCTTTGTGTTCCAGCAGTTCAATCTATTTCCCCATTTGTCGGTGAAAGAGAACATTGCCTTGTCGCCCATCAAGGTCGGCGGCTATTCCAGGGCCGAGGCCTATGAGCTGGCTGAAGAGTTGCTGGCCAAGGTTGGCCTGAGCGCAAAAATCAATGAAATGCCGGCCAATTTGTCGGGCGGCCAGCAGCAGCGGGTCGCCATTGCCCGGGCCCTGGCGCAAAAACCGCCGGTCATATTGTTCGACGAGCCAACCAGTGCTCTGGATCCGGAGATGGTCGGCGAGGTGCTGAGCGTCATGAAGGCACTGGCTGCCGACGGCATGACGATGGTGTGCGTGACGCATGAAATGAATTTTGCCAAGGATGTGGCCGACCGCGTCTGGTTCATGGACCAGGGCGAAATTCTCGAAGACTCCACGCCTGCGGAGTTTTTCACCGCACCCCGGCACGAGCGGGCAAAGAGGTTCCTGTCGGATATCATTCACTAGGGCACCAGGCTGGCGCGCGGGGCCGGCGCCAGCCCCGGGAGGTTCCGGTGCGATCAGGCCTTCAGGGCTTTCTCCAGCAGGCCATCCACTATTTCATTGGTGCTGAGCCCTTGCTCCTTGGCGAGCGCCCGGATTTTCTCGGCCATGTCTTGCTTGATCTTCACGGGAAACGAAATCAGGCCCTGCGCCTGATCGAGTTTGCGCTGTTCGCGGCGATCGACCAGCGCTGCGCCGGAGTCGGTGGCAAAGCGGCCAGGGGTCGCGCTTTGCTTCATTTTTCCAACAAGCTTGAGTGCCTTGTTTTTTTCCAGATCGGTTTTTTTCATGAAATTCTCGTTGGGTCGACTTTGAGCCGGCCGGATTTTTCTGCATTGCGGCGCAATACGGTATCTATTGCCTCATTGTAGCGGTCTCGTCCCTGCGGATAGGGCCGGACTTGCTGCCGAACTGGATTTTTCCACTGAATATGTAGTAACGTACGTTACTATATGGACAAAATATCTTCTTTTCAGTCTTTCGAGCAGGCCATGCAGGGCCTGTCGCGGCGCCTTTCTGCGCGCGGCGCAATGCGTGAATCGGTGATTTTGCGCTTGTTCCAGCATGTGGCCTTGCGGCTGAACGACTATATGGACGAACCGTTCAAGTCGCATGGCTTGAACACCACCTTGTGGACCTCGCTGGTGGTGATTTATGCCAGCCCCGACCATCGCCTCAAGCCATCGGAATTAAGCGTTTTCATGAACTCTTCGCGCACCAACAGCACCCGCGTCGCCCGCGAGCTGGCGGGGCGTGGTTTTGTCGACCGCGTGGACGATGAGACCGACCGGCGCCAGTTGTTCCTGCAACTGACCAAAAAAGGCCTTGCTTTCGTGGAAGACTTCCTGCCGCCGCGTCGCGCCTATGTCAAGCAGGCGCTGGAAGGCTTCAGTGCGGACGAGGTAGACGAACTGGAACGCCTGCTGCGCAAGCTGCTGCATAAGCTGGATTAGTTTTTTTTGCCTGAATAGTAACGGACGTTATTACCTCTTATCATGCCGGCAACATTGTGATCGACACCCGCGAGCCTTCCCTCGAACCGAAACGGTTCATGATCACCTTGTCCATCATGCTTGCCACAATCATGCAGACGCTGGACAGCACTATTGCCAATGTGGCGCTGCCTCATATGGCGGGCGGGCTGTCCGCATCGCAGGATCAGATCACCTGGGTGCTGACTTCCTATATTGTGGCGGCGGCGATCGCCACTCCTGTCACGGGCTGGCTGTCCGGCCGTTACGGACGCAAGACGATCTTCCTGATTTCCATCGCCGGCTTCACGGCGAGCTCCTTGCTGTGCGGCATGTCGGGAAACCTGCTGGAGATAGTGGGCGCTCGCCTGCTGCAAGGTGTGTTCGGCGCGGCGCTGGTGCCCTTGTCGCAGGCCGTGATGCTGGACATAAATCCGCCCGAGCGCCATGCCCGGGCCATGGCGGTATGGGGCATGGGTGTCATGCTCGGGCCCGTCCTGGGGCCGACTCTGGGGGGCTGGCTGACGGACAATATGACTTGGCGCTGGGTCTTCCTGATCAATTTGCCCGTAGGCATTTTGTCTTTTGCCGGGGTGTATTACTACATTCATGAAACCGGGCCGAAGATCTCGAAGCGCTTCGACTGGTTCGGCTTTTCCCTGCTGGCGATTGCCATTGGCATGCTGCAGCTGCTGCTGGACCGCGGCGAGCAGGCCGATTGGTTCGGTTCGATAGAAATTCGCGTTGAGGCGGTGTGCGCTTTTATTGCATTCACCTTCTTCGTGCTGCATACGGCCACGGATGGCAGCGATTCCTTTTTCAATGTGAAGCTGTTGAAGGACCAAAATTTCGTGACCGGGCTGGCGTTCTATTTCCTGCTGGGGCTGCTGCTCTACGCTACGCGTGCGCTGTTGCCGCCTTTGCTGCAGACTTTGCTGGGCTACCCGGTAATGACCACGGGGCTGGTCACCGCGCCCAGCGGCCTGGGGACGATGCTGGCGATGATGTGTGCGGGGCGTCTGGTGGGGCGCATGGATAGCCGGCTGATTGTTGCGCTGGGTTTTGGCCTGACGGCGCTGTCGCTGTGGCAGATGGCGGGGTATACGCCGCAGATCACCGAATGGGATGTGGCCTGGCCGGGGTTCATCCAGGGGATGGGCATAGGGTTTACGTCGGTACCTCTTACGACCATGACTTTTTCTACGTTGGACAAGCGTTTGCGCCCGGAAGGTACGGCGATCTATAGCCTGTCGCGCAATATAGGCAGCAGCATTGGGATTTCGGTGATGCAGACTATGCTGGTCCGCAATACGGTCATTATGCATAGTTCCCTGGCGGCGTATGTGACGGCCGGTACGTTGATGTCCCGTCCGGATCCTTTGTCGGGGTTCTTCGATATGAGCACGTCGGTTGGTCGGGCGGGGCTCGATGCGGTGCTGCAGAACCAGGCGTCGTTCATTGCGTATCTGGATGATTTCCGGCTGATGTTCTGGGTGACGCTGGCGTCGATACCCTTTTTGCTGTTGATGCGTACGAAAAAGGCAGTCAGCGAGGACTCCGTGGAGCAGGCGGCTGAGACTGTGGCTGTGGGGGCGGAATAGGCCAAGTCGGAAATCGATAGGCCGTAGCGTAGGGATGGCCATTGCGGCCGCCTGTCGTCCTCGTTCTTAAGGCGCGGGGGTGGCAGCCCAGGCAGGGTGGTGCTCGCATCGTCCGGTCCTGGCGTTGCCAGGACTGCCCGCGGCCCACGCCTGGATCGGGCGGTCGCGGAACTCGCGGGAGCGAACAGCCCCCGGCTGTTCGCAAACGTCCCGCTCAGACAACCGCTCCCTTTATTCCCGATCCAGGCGTGGGCCGCGGCGGACTCAAGCTCGCCCACCCTGCCTGGGCCGCCACCCCCGCTTGCGTTGAGGTGTTTTGCGTAATCGCAGGCCATCTTTATAAATTTACGCTGTGCCGATTGAATAAATGATGATTATAATTTATTATATTCACGATCCATTCATCATGAACAGGTGGGCATGCGTGCCGCAATGGCCACCGGACAAACTGAGAGCGATCCATGCCTGCTGTACCCCCACCCCCCGTCGAGGGGCGCGAGAGTTCTGTACTATCGGCCGATCGCCGGACGCGTTTGCTCCTGGAAGCGCCCATCGCGTCGACGCTGCTGCGGCTTGCGGTACCCAATATTCTTGTCCTGGCCGCACAGGCTTCGGCGGGATTGATCGAAACCTATTTTATCGGCCGTTTGGGTACGAATGCCCTGGCTGGAGTAGCGCTGGTATTTCCCGTTGTGATGTTGATGCAGATGCTGTCGGGCGGGGCCATGGGGGGAGGTATCTCGTCGGCGATCGCCCGTGCCTTGGGCGCGGGGCGGCGGGGCGATGCGAATTCGCTGGTGCTGCACGCCGTGGCCATCGGCGTGTTGTTCAGTTTGTTTTTTACTGTCACGGGCTTGATCGGGGGGCGCTATCTGTACGCCGCGATGGGTGGCGTCGGGGCGTCGCTGGACGCGGCAATGAAGTATTCCAATTGGGTGTTTGCCGGAGCCGCCCTGATTTGGCTGTTCAATTCCCTGGCTTCCGTGATACGAGGCACCGGAAACATGGCTTTGCCCGCCACGGTAACCTGCGTCGGCACCGTTATGCTGGTGCCCATGTCGCCCACCCTGATCTTCGGCCTGGGCCCTATCCCTGCCTTGGGCATAGCCGGGGGTGCTATTGCGCTTCTGCTGTATTACCTTTTCGGCTGCATCGCCCTGACCGCCTATTTGTGTTCCGGCAAAAGCCTGTTGCGGCCGTCTTTGAAGAATATGGAGTTCCGCGGTGAATTTTTTCGCGATATTTTGCGCGTGGGCCTCGTGGCGGCGATTTCGACGATTGCCATTAATCTGGCGATAAGTATTGCAACGGCGCTGGTGGGCGAGTTCGGCCCGGCCGCCATTGCGGGGTATGGTACGGGTGCCCGCCTGGAATACTTGCTGGTTCCGCTCGTGTTCGGCCTGGGCGGGCCCATGGTTGCGATGGTAGGCACATGCATGGGAGCGGGGCGTACGGAGCGGGCTTTGCGCATTACCTGGATAGGCGCGGCGCTTGCGTTTGCCATGACTGAAACCATAGGCCTGTGCGCCGCCGCGTTTCCGAATGTCTGGCTGTCTTTATATAGCCACGATCCGACGATGCTGGCATCGGGTGCGCATTATTTGCGGACCGTCGGGCCGGTTTATGGGTTTTTCGGATTGGGCTTGAGCGTGTACTTTGCCTCGCAGGGCGCGGGGCGGTTGCTCTGGCCGGTCATAGGCAGCACCACGCGGCTTGCATTGGCGGCTCTTGGGGGGTGGCTGGCCATACGCTGGGGCACGGGCTTGGGCGGTGTTTTCCTGGCGCAGGCCCTCGCTTTGGTTGTTTATGGGCTCATCAATGCGACCGCAATCGCCGGCGGCGCATGGTTCGGCCCGGTAGGCTGGCCGCGCAGTACCTCCAGCCTGGTCCGCAGGCTGGAAGGTCTGTAGGGTGAGCGAGGCGGCCTACGCAGCTTGAATTCAGGCAAACAGATCCGCCCTTGCCCGGGCCTTAATGATGGCGGCTGCCGGCCTGGCTTCTGAATACCAGCATAAGTCCCAGGACAATGGCGCCCATGCCCGCCAGGGATAGCGGCGACAGGCGGTTGCCCAGCACCAGGTAATCCATGATGGCGGTCACGATGGGAACCAGATAGAACAGGCTCGTGACATTGACCAGGTTGCCGGCCTGGATCAAGCGGTAGAACAGGCATTGCGCCACCACCGAAATCAGGATCCCCAGCCAGATCAGGGCGATCAGAAAGCCCGTGCTGAAGTCGACATCAAATGGCCTGAACGGCACGAATGCAAGGCATAGCAGCAGCGCAACCAGGTATTGCAGCGGCAGCACATCCATGGGGGCCTGCCTGACGCCTTTTTGCAGAATGGATCCCCCCGTCATGCAGAGCAGCGCGGCCAGGGAAAAAAGCATGCCGCTTGGCGGGAAATGCGCTATCCGAAGACTTTGATAGACCACCAGCACCAGTCCGCCCATCGACAATCCGAGCCCCAGCAGGCGTCGAATTGAATAGTGCCGCTCGAGCAGCGCCAGTGTGAGTATGGGTTGCACGCCCAGAACGGTGGCCAGCACTCCAGGCGTAACGCCGTGTTCGAGAGCCAGCAGATAACAGATTGGATAGCTGCCTATAAGCACCAGGCCGGTCGCCGCCGCTCGTGCGCGAGAGCCCGGGGCGGGCAGCCAGCGATGCCGGCGCAGCGCAAGCGTCAGCAGCAGGCTGAACGCAAGGCCGAAGCGCAGCACCAGGAAGGCGAAGGGCGAAGCATGTTCGAGCCCCAGTTCGGAAAAAATGGCACCGCTGCTCCAGAGCAGCACGAAAAGCGCCGTTGAACCGTGAACGGTCCAGGAAGTTTTGTGGAAAATCATACGTATTCACCTGTCAGGGAAACAACAGGCTCCGGCACGCCGTCCTGGCGCGTGAGCGTCAGGCAGCCAGGAATGGCGAGAGGAAGTCGGAGCCGCTAGATGGGCCGCAAATCAGCCATGAGCGACAGCGGGCGGCGGAGGCGCGCCGGCTGTGGCGATGCGGACTGGAGGGGCGACAGATGAAACGACGGGCGGATTGCCTGCGCACGGGCGACCAACCGGCAGATCGGCTGCGGTGGTGCAAGAGTCGGAGTGCGCAAGTGAAGTCATGAAGACTGCCGGGTAAATTGAATGTCCTCGGACGAGGATTCGTATTTATAGACCGGGATCGGCGTCGAGTCAATTTTTGCCACAGGATTTTCGCGTCGCATCAAGGGCCCCTCTTGTGGGTATCCTGTCAACGGGCAATAGGCATGCTCAGACGGCCGCAAGGGCCGTCCCTACAAAACCCCTTGGTATGTGTCTGCCCAAATTTTTGGAGTGCGCTTATGATCTTGTGGTCAGTACAATCTTTCCTAATGCTCCGTGCTCAATATGGTCGAGTGCTGTGAGCAAGCTGCCGCCAGCGCAAAAGTAACCACAGAACTAACCAAGGACCTTATATGCATATTGATCTTAAGGGCAAGACCGCGATCGTGACAGGCTCTACCGCCGGTATCGGCCTGGCGACAGCCAAAGGGCTGGCGGCGGCGGGCGCCGCAGTCGTTGTCAACGGCCGCACGCAGCAAGCGGTCGACCGGGCGGTGCAAGCGGTGCGCGTGGCGGTCCCAGGTGCCGCGGCGAGCGGCATTGCCGCAGACCTTGGCGATATTGCCGGCTGCGCCGCCCTTGTTGCGCAATGCCCCGATTGCGACATTCTGGTCAATAACGTAGGTATTTTCGGCCCGCAGGATTTCTTCGAAATACCCGATAGCGAATGGACCCTTTTTTTTGAAACCAACGTGATGTCGGGTGTGCGCCTGTCGCGCGCTTACCTGCCGGGCATGGCCGCGCGCGGCTGGGGCCGGGTTGTATTTCTGTCTTCGGAGTCGGCACTGAATATTCCCGCCGACATGATCCACTACGGTTTTACCAAAACCGCGCTGCTGAGCGTGTCGCGCGGATTGGCCAAGCGCATGGCGGGCACGGGCGTCACCGTCAATGCCGTGCTGCCTGGGCCGACTCTTAGCGAAGGTGTGGCCGCCATGCTCGGCGATGAAGTGAAGGCCACCGGCCGCTCGCTCGAAGATGTTGCCGTCGATTTCGTCAAGACGCTGCGCCCATCGTCGATCCTGCAACGCCCCGCCAGCGTGGAAGAGGTAGCCAACATGATCGTCTACGCTTGTTCGCCGCAGGCATCGGCCACTACCGGCGCCGCGCTGCGAGTCGATGGCGGCGTGGTCGACACTATTGCCTGATGAGTGTGGCGTAAAGGCCGCCCCTGCGTCTGCGCCCGTTGATTTCCAGGACAGTATCCTACGGCCGTATGCGAAAGCGTTCGATGCGTGTCAGGTCGATTTCGCCGCAGATGCCCGGCGCCTCGGGCAGGCTCACCGCTCCGTCTTCAACCTTGAATTCCAGGCCCAGCTCTTCGCGGAAGGGGTTGGGTTTGGAGTCGATCTCCAGCAGCCCCGGTGCGCCGACGGCGGACAGCACGTGCATTGAAGCCATCTGCCCTATGCCTCCGCCCAGCCAATGAGGGCAATATTTCCGGCCGGCTTCCACAGCCATTTTTCCCACAGCGTAGCAGCCGCTTACGCCTCCCCATTTGCCGATGTCGGGCTGGAATACGTCCAGATAGCCGGCCTGCAGAGCCATATTGAAGTTCGCGCGGCCGCGAAGATTCTCTCCGGCCGCCAGCGGTATTTTGGAGTGTTCCGCCAAGGCCTGCCATTCCCGGTTGGGACGGTCGCAAGCCAGAGGTTCTTCCAGCCATTCCAGATGATAAGGCGCCAGTTCGCGCACTCGTTTCATCGCTTCGTCCATAGTCCATGCCTGATTGGCATCGACCATCAGCCGTGCTTCGGGTGGGAGCGATTCGCGCAGGGTCCGCAGATTCGCCAGGTCACTCTGTACATCGAAGCCGATCTTGAGCTTGAACGCCCGGTAGCTTTCTTCCCACTTCTGTAAAGCGACCTCGAGCAGGTCGGGCAGTTCGAGCCCGCTGGCATAAACCGGCACGGTGGGGGCGCCATTGAGAAGGCGCCATAGCGGCCGGCCTGCGCGTCGGGCTACGAGATCCCAGCAGGCGGTATCGACCGCGGCCACGATCTGGGCAAACGGCCCGCTTTCGCCGCATTGGAGCGCCAGCTTGTGTGTTTTGGCGTCGAGTGTTTCAAATACTTTGAACGGATGTGGAAAAGGCTGGTCGATCAGCAAGGGCTGCAAGACCGCTCCGATAAGGTTGGCGCGATGTTCCGCACCGTGAGGGGGGAAATTGCACCATACCTCGCCCCAGCCTTCCTGGCCGGAATGGTCTTCGACCCGGACGATGACTGTCTGCCGGTGCTGCTTTGTACCGAACGAAGAGCGTATGGGGCGGTCCGTTGAACAGCGGTAGGCAAAGGCCTCGACCTTTGCGAGGACCAGATCCATCTCTATGCCAGCCAGGCTGGGCAGATCGGTGAATGGGTTTTCGTGCATGTCTGTCGGGGTTCTCTTTTGGGTGCGCGGGCTTCAGTTGGGCTTGATGTCCGCGTTGCGAATTACTTTGGAAAATCCGGCTGATTTCAGGATGCGCACGGCAGCGCAGCGTTGTTGATGTCAAGGTCCATTTGCAGTCGTACAAAGCGCGAGGGATAGGCGATGTGGGCCAGGTGGATGATCCGGCCGTGGCGATCGAGCACGATACGCCGCACGCGTGCGATGGGGCTGCCCACGGGGATATCCAGATGCAGGGCCACGTGCATATCGGCCGAGGCGATGACCAGCGATTGGGACGCCGAGGCCAGGTCTTCGTTCATTCGCTCGACAAGCAAAGGCAATACCAATTGGTTTTCGAATTCATGCGGCGCCTGTTCGAACACGTCCATCGCAACGTAGATATCGATGAGGCAATACGGTACTTTTTCACGGGAATGCACCCGTCGTATGCGTTGGTAGGTGTCGGCCGCCAGCCCTTCGTCGGGCTCGACCAGGTCGATGCCGGCAACGGGCTCGGACTCGAGCAGTTTGCGAGCCAGGCCTTCGCTGGTGATCAGCAGGTCTTTCCAGCTTGTCGCCAGCCGGAACCAGCGCTCGTCACCCAGGTTTTTGGCCACGAACGTGCCGCGCCCGCGTCCGCGCGAAATCAAACCCTGGCCGGCCAGGTCGTCCAGCGCCTGGCGTATGGTAATTCGCGCGACGCCGTATTCGCTGGCCAGATTGTCGATAGTGGGGATCTGTGCGCCCACGGACCATTCCTGATGCTCGATGCGTGTGCGCATCAAAGTTGCCACCTGGTCGTACAAAGGCAGATGGGAGCGCTGGGCCAGGTCGGAAAGGCGAATAGTCATAATGACCTAATAATAGGTTTTTAAGACTGAAAGAACAAGCACGCGCCAATAGCGCCAGTTGGTTTGCGTGTGGAGAGGGACGTGGCGTGCAGGAGGCGATGGGCGGCGCTGGCGTTTCTTCCCTCGCCCCTGCTGTCGGGTCAGGCTGCGCGGTAGCGCGTGGCCGGCACTTGCCTGGACAGGTTGGGCATAAGCTTCTGGCGGGCTGTTTCGTATGCCTCCCAGTCGGCCAGGTCCGGCAGCGAAGGGATGGTGACCTGTTCGCCCTGGTCGAGGCCGGCCAGCGCCGCATCCACCATGTCTTCCGCCCGCATGACCATTTCGCTCGGCACGTGCTCGATCGGCATGCCGGCAATTTCCCAGAAATCGGTGGCGGTTGCGCCGGGCGCGACCGCCTGGACGCGGATTTTCTTGTCTGCCAGTTCATGGTTCAGCGAACGGCTGAATGCCAGAACGAATGCCTTGGTGGCGCCGTAGACGCCGTTCAGGATTTCGGGCGCGATGCCGACGATCGAAGCGATATTGATGATCGAGCCGCCTTCGCGGGCGACGAATCCGGGAACCGCGGCGTAGGTCAGCCGCGTCAGCGCCGTCACGTTCAGATCGATCATGGCGGTCATTTTGTCGATATCGGAGGCAAGAAGCGGGGCTGTGGCCCCGAGGCCCGCGTTGTTGATCAGCAGGGTGATGCTGGAATCGGTCCGCAGTACGCTTTCGACGCGGGCCAGGTCGGACTTGTCGCCGAGGTCCGCGGCGATGACTTCGATCGTTTGTCCGGTTTCATCGGCAAGGCGCCGCGCCAGCTTGTCGAGGCGTTCGCGATTGCGTGCCACAAGAATGAGGTTGTAGCCGCGGCGCGCCAGCCGATCGGCGTAAATCGCACCGATGCCGGAAGATGCTCCTGTTATCAGGGCTGTGCCGCGTTGAGGGTGAGTGGCCATGTTTTTTCCTTTGCCGGGTTGAGTCGACGCCGGAAGCGGCGTCTCGGAATAGAAAGGATAAGTGCCGCGGTGATTGTCTCAAATGTCATATATACAACGTTTTAGGACATTGCTATTATGAGGATATCGTCAGGAGCCATCTCATGCAAAGCATAGGTTTTGTTGTTTTCCCGAATTTCCAGGTCATGGGTTTTGCCGCCATCACCGTTTTCGAAGTCGCCAACTTTGTCGCCCAGGAGACCGTCTACAGCGTGAGTCTGCTGTCCGAGCAGGGCGGGCTGGTTCGCTCCTCGGCGGGTTTTTCCGTCGAAACCGAAGCCTTCGACGGAAAAGTCTTTGACACCGTCATCATCGGAGCCGGCGCACAGATCGAACCCTCGGCACCGGCATTGCTGGATTTCGTGCGCCGTTCCATGCAAACTTCCAGGCGCGTTGCGGCGCCCTGCACCGGGGCATTTGTCTTGGCCGAAGCCGGTGTCCTGAACGGCCGCCGGGCCACCACGCACTGGTTTTTCGCGCGCCAGCTCCAGAAGCGTTTCCCCCGTCTGAAGGTGGAGGAGGATCGCATCTTCATCATCGACGGTCCTGTCTGGACATCGGCCGGCATGACTGCCGGCATCGACCTGGCCCTGGCCATGGTCGAGAAGGATCTCGGGCCGGAAGTCGCCCGTTCGGTGGCCCGCAAATTGGTTGTGTATCATCGCCGCGCGGGCGGCCAGTCGCAGTTCTCGGCGCTGCTGGAACTGGAACCCAAATCGGACCGCATCCAGAAGGCGCTGGATTTCGCCAAACAGAATCTGCGAAGCACGCTATCGGTGGACGATCTGGCCGATGCCGCAAACCTGAGCCCGCGCCAGTTCAGCCGCGCCTTCCGGGCGGAAACGGGCCAGTCGCCCGCCAAGGCGGTCGAGAACCTGCGTGTGGAAACTGCGCGACTGCTGATGGAGCAGGGCCGTCTTTCGATGGACGTGATTGCCGATGAAACCGGCTTCGTCGATCGCGAGCGCATGCGCCGCGCCTTTTTGCGGGCCTTTGGCCAGCCGCCCCAGACGGTGCGCCGCAATGCCAGGATAGGGGCGTGAGTGGTCAAACACCGCCTATGCGTTGACGCGCGGCTCCTCAGCCAGGAGTCAGGCCGCGGTTTGCGGGGCCTGATCGCTTTCCAGCGCCAGCAGCCGTTTTTTGGTCATGAGGCCGCCGGCAAACCCGGTCAGGTTGCCCGAGGCGCCGATAACCCGATGGCACGGCGCGATAATCGAAATCGGATTTCTGCCGTTGGCCGCGCCAACCGCCCGCACCGCGCTCGCGTGGCCGATCTGCGCCGCGATTTCGCTGTAGCTGCGCGTTTCTCCAAATGGAATAGTCAGCAGCGCCGCCCAGACTTTCTTTTGAAACTCGGTTCCGGCAAACTCCAGCTCAAGCTCGAAACGGTTTCGTTTCCCGGCGAAATACTCATTCAATTGCCGTTCGGTATCGAGCAGGACCGGATTATTCACCTCTTCGGTCATGGGGCCCAGCCGTACCCGGTTCGGCTTATCGTGCTCCCACAAAATGGCGCAGAGCTTTGCGTCATTGGCTACCAGCTTCAATTGCCCGACGGGCGAATCCATCGTTTTATATGCGTATGCCATTTTCCGACTCCTTGCGGTTAAAGAATACATCGGTCAGGGGCAATTTAAATCTTCGATGGCTTCAAGACACTCCGGCTCTTGCGTTTGAATTCCCGCTGCGCCCGGACTCCCCGGCCGCTTCATGGTTGGGGTTTCACGCCTTCATCAGCGGATGAAAGCACGCGGCATCGCGTCCGGGAGAAACCTCCTTCAGCACAGGCACCTGAGCACGGCAGTCGGCCTGGGCTGCCGCGCAGCGCGGGTGGTAGGTGCAGCCTGGGGGCAGGTTCGTGGGCGCGGGTATCTCGCCGGTGATCCTGCTCAGGGTAATGCGTGCGGCCGGGTCGGGTACGGGCGAGCAATCCCGCAGCACCCTGCTATACGGATGCAAAGGAGAGTCCAGAACCTGCGCCGTATTGCCCCGCTCGACGATGCGGCCAAGGTACATGACGCAGACCTCGTCGCAGAAATGCCTGACTACGCCCAGGTCGTGCGATACAAACACGAAAGACAGGCGTCGTTCCCGCTTAAGGCGCTCCAATAGTTGCAGTATCTGTGCCTGCACGGATACATCGAGAGCCGACACGGGCTCATCGGCCACAATCAGCTCCGGATCGAGCACCAGGGCTCGCGCTATACCGATACGCTGGCGTTGGCCGCCGGAGAATTCATGGGGGTAGCGATCCAGCGACGTGTGCGGCAAGCCCACTTCATCCAGTGTCCGGCCGATGCGTGCGTCGATTTCACGTGAAGTCCCCAATTTGTGCACACGCAAGGGCTCCGAGAGCGTCTGGCGTACCGTAAGCCTGGGGTTCAAAGAGGCGAAAGGGTCCTGGAACACAATTTGAATGCGTTGGCGCAATGTGCGCATCTGCGCCGAATTGGCATTGCGCAGCTCGATGCCATCGAACAGGATGGAGCCTTCGTCGGGTTCGACCAGGCGCAGCAGTGTGCGTGCCACCGTGGATTTACCGCAGCCCGATTCTCCCACCAGGCCCACGGATTGACCTCGCTCCACATCGAACGATACATGGTTGACGGCCCGGACTATCTGCTTCGGCCCGCCCAATGGGCCGCCGCCGCTTTCAAAGCGCTTGACCAGGTTCTTGACTTGCAAGAGGGCGCTCATGCCTGTTCTCCCGATTGGCGTGCACGCACAAAGCAGCGCACTTGGTGTCGTCCGTCTGCCAGCGTGGCCAGCGGTGGATGTTCCGCTTCGCAGATGCTTTCGCGCAGCGGGCAGCGCGCCGCAAAGGTACATCCTTCGGGCATGGCGCTGATCGCCGGCACGCTGCCGGGTATGGGCTGCAAGGAGATCGAGTCGGTATCCACGCGCGGCATGGCATGCAGAAGCGCTTCGGTGTAGGGGTGGGTGGGGTGGGCGAACAGGGTGTCGGCATCGGCCAGTTCCACGATCTCTCCGCCGTACATGACGGCAACCCGGTCGGCGATTTGCGCCACGACCCCGAGGTTGTGTGTGATAAACACAACCGACATGCCATATGCCTGCCTCAAATCGTCCAGCAAGGTCAGGATCTGCGCTTGTATGGTGACATCGAGCGCCGTGGTCGGTTCATCGGCCAGCAACACTTTGGGGCGACAGGCAAGCGCCATTGCAATCATGACGCGTTGGCGCATGCCGCCCGAGAATTGGTGCGGATAATCTTTAAAGCGTTGGGCCGCCGCGGGAATCTTCACTTCCTCCAGAACCTCCAGCGCAATCTTGCGGGCCTCTTTCCAGCCCAGTTTTCTATGCTGGCGCACGGCTTCGGCAATTTGATCGCCTATGGTCATGGTGGGGTTGAGCGAGGTCATGGGCTCTTGGAAGATCATGGCGATGTCGTTGCCGCGCACGGCTGCCATCCGGCTCTCGGAAAGCCCGGTCAAGTCTTTGCCTTCCAGCAATACCTGGCCGCCGCCATGCCGCGCTCCCGAGCTTGGCATCAGGCGCAGTATGGACAATGCCGTCACGCTCTTGCCGCTGCCCGACTCACCCACGATGGCCAGGGTTTCGTTCTTGGCGACCGACAGCGACACGCCACGCACGGCGGCATGCCAGGTTCCGCCGATGCGGAACTCGGTGCGCAGGTCGCGTAGCTCCAGTGATGGGGTTTCTGTGGCCATGTTTACTCCGAACGTAGCTTGGGGTCGATGGCGTCGCGCAAGGCATCGCCCAGAAGGTTCAAGGCCAGCACTGTCAGCAGGATCGCCAGGCTGGGGAATACAGTCAGCCACCATGCATCCAGGATGTGCTCGAAGCCTTCCCGTATCATGCTGCCCCAGGTCGCGGTTGGAGGTGGTACGCCCAAACCGATGAAGCTCAATGACGCTTCGGTACGTATTGCCGAGGCCATCCACAGCGAGCCCAGGACGATGACATCTGAAATCATGTTGGGCACGATATGCACACCCATGAGGCGCAGCGGGCCGTAGCCCAGCGCACGCCCCGCTTCGATGAAGTCACGGTTCTTGAGTGCGATGGTTGGCGCGCGCGCCACTCGCACGAACGGCGCTATTTCGGTGATGGCAATCGCGATAATCAGGTTTTCCAGGCTTGCGCCGAGCATCGCCGCCACCATCAGGCCCAACACCAGAGTGGGAAAGGACAGAAGCACGTCCACTAGGCCCATTACCAGGCGATCGAACAGGCCGCCCAGGTAGCCGGCCAGGACGCCCAGGCAGGAACCTATGGTCATGGCGATGAGGATGGCAACAAAGCCCACCAGGAGTGAAACGCGCGAGCCATAGATCATGCGCGAGAGCACATCCCGACCATAGCTGTCGGTGCCGAGCCAGAACTCGGAAGAAGGGGGCTCCAGGCGGGAAACAATATGCTGTTTCAACGGGTCGTGCGGAGCAAGCCAAGGCGCGAAAATTGCCACCAGAACAATGGCAAGCAGCAGGCCCAGCCCGATCCAGGATAGGCGGTTGCGGCGCAGTGCGGCCCAGAGGGCGTTGGAGCGCGGCGCGGCCGGCGCGGCGGCGGTAGCTATTGCAGTCATTGATACTTTACCCTTGGGTCGACGAGCCCGTATATCAGGTCGGTCGCAAGATTGACGAAAATCACGCACGAGGCGAACACGATCATCAGGCCCTGCAGTAGGGTGTAGTCGCGTACGTTCAGAGCGCCCAGGATCAACTTGCCCAGGCCTGGGCGGTTGAACACGATCTCGGTCAGGACGGAATTGCCGATCAGTGTCCCGAAATACAGGCCAATCACGGTCACGATGGGAATCAGCGCATTGCGCAAGCCGTGGCGAACGATCAGGCGCAAAGGGCGTATTCCCTTGGCGCGCGCGGTGCGGATGTAATCCTCGCCCATCACGCCGAGCATGGACGAGCGCGTTACGCGCATGACGTAGGCCATCATGATCAAGCCCAGGTTGAACGCCGGCAAGGCGAGGTTGAGTAGCAGATCCTTCCAGCTGTTTGTCGTGACATGGCTGATGACCGGGAACCATTTGAGCTGAATGGCAAAGACCAGCAGCATGAGGATGGCCGAGACAAAGGCCGGGAAGGAGAGTCCGGTCAATGACAACAGGCGGCCCAGGTAGTCGGGCCATGCGTTGCGCCGCAGTGCCGCCCACACGCCCAGCGGAAGGCCCAGGATCGTGCCTATCAGAATGGCCGAAGCCGTCAGTTGCAGTGTCCAGGGCAGCACCGCCGCCACTTCCTGCAGCACAGGCCTGCCCGTGGACATTGAAACCCCCAGGTTGCCGGACAGCACATTGCCCAGGAAATTCAAGTATTGCTCGTGCAGGGGCAGGTTCAGGCCCAATTGCAATCGCAGCGCCCGCAGCGCCTCGGCGCTTGCATGGTCGCCGAGCATGACCGCGGCGGGATCGCCCGGCACCAGCCGCACCAGAATGAACACGGCCGTCAACATGGCCAGCAAGGTCGGTATGGCTTGCAACAGCCGTTTGATGGTAAAGCGTATCATCGGGTGTCTTCCTTTATTGGCGGCGTGCCCATCAGCCGCTGGGCGCCGAGCCCGGCTATGGCCCGGTCGGTTTTGCCGCGTACAATCAAGTCGGTCAGCACCGCACCGACGATAGGCACAAGCTGGAACCCATGGCCGGAGAAACCAAAAGCGTGAAACACGCCAGGAGCATTCGGCGAAGGGCCAACAATGGGCAGAAGATCTTCAGTTTTAGCTTCCAGGCCGGCCCACACACGTACGATACGGACATTCCTCACACCAGGAAAGAGATCCGTGGCGGCTTGCGCACCCTTGGCCAGTACGCGCATGCGGGCCGTCGATGTTTCCTTGTCCAGGTCGGGGATGCCTTGCAGGCCTCCGCCTATCACCAGGGTCCCTTGATCGGCCTGCTTGAATGACAATGAGCGCCCAACGATGGCCACCACGGGCTTGATAAAAGGTTGCAGGCGTTCGCTCACCATCATCATCGATGATTTGGCCTGCAATGGAATATCATCCCCCACCATGGCGGCGATGCGGGCCGACCATGCCCCGGCGGCATTGACGATGACAGGTACCGTCCAATTGCCTTTGTCCGTGATGAGCATCCAGTCGGCGCCGCGCCGCTCGATGGCATTGACGCCGCAATGCTCGTGCAGGGTGACGCCGGCGGCTTGCGCCGCCAGGCGGAAAGCCCGCAATGCGCGGTGCGGGTCCGCGGCGCCATCGCGGCGCGCAATCGATGCGCCGCGGCAGTGCGGACTGAGCGCCGGCAGCAGGCGATGCAGTTCATCCGGGCCAAGCAGTTCTTCATGCGTGTAGCCATCGCGCCGCAGGGCATCGACATGTGCCTGCAGCTGTGCCAGGGCGGCCTCGTCTTCGGCCACACAGACCTGCCCATTGGCATGAAAGCCACAGTCGTCGCCCACCAGTTCGTTCAGCCTGGGCCACATTTCCATCGCTTCCAGGGACAGATCCAGTTCGCCGCGATCGCGGTTCAAGGTGCGTACGCCCGCCGCGGTGGCTCCCGATGCATGGCGCCCCGACCAGTGGCGCTCGAGAACGATCACGCGCTTGCCGGCCCGGCTCAGGTGCAGCGCCGAAGACAAACCATGCAGGCCGCCGCCGATGACGGCGACATCATAGATCGGGGCTGTCATTGCGAGCCTGCCTCGTCGGTCAGGGAGGCCAGCTCGCCCAGCGTCAGGGGCTTCAGCGGAGGACGGATGCGATAGAAGCCCACCTCTGGAACCGGGCGCTGCTGGGCTTCGGCCAGAATATTGGCAATGGTATAGCCGCATTGGCGTCCCTGGCAGGGGCCCATGCCGGCGCGGGTGAAGGATTTGATCTGGTTCGGTCCCGGCTGGCCCAGCTTCGCGGCGGCGCGTATATCCCCGGCCGTGAGCTCCTCGCACCGGCAGACTATGGTGTCGTCGGAAGGCGATGCCGTATTGGCGCGCGGTGGATACATGGCATCGAGCATGGGCCGCACAGCCAGTTCGCGCAGCAGTTGTTTGCGTAGCGGCGCGGCGAGCGCATCGGCGTTTGCCGTGCTCAGTTTGCCCGCACGCGCTGCAATGGCAAGGCCCGCAAGCTGGCCGCGCAGGCCAGCCGCGCGCGCTCCGGCAATGCCGGCGCCATCGCCCGCTACGTAGATGCCCGGCTGGCTCGTTGCGCCCCAGGCGTCCACTTGCGGTGCAAAACAGCGTTGGCTGTCCATCCAGGCGTGTTGGCATTCAATGGCACTGCTCATATGTATGGAGGGCACCACACCTTCGTGGACCAGCAGCAGCTTGGCAGGTACGCGTCGTTCCGGGCCGTTGCCGGTGGAAAAGACAATCTCTGTCATACGGCCTTCGCCTTCGGCGCGGAATTGAGCTACGCCCGCATAGACAGGAACGCCCGCTTTCCGGATAGCCTGCAGCCAGCGGTAGCCTTTGCGCAGGTCGCGCCAGTTGCGCAGGGCGGACAGGAAATGCGGGATTCCTCGACGCCTGCTGTCCGCAGGTGACGTATCCAGCCAGCCGGCTACCCTGCCGCCCGCCTCGAGGAGTTGCTTGATATACAACAGCACCAGCGGGCCGCTGCCTGCAATCCATACCGGGTCCGCGGGAACCTGGTTCGATGTCTTGAGCAGGATTTGCGCGGCCCCGACGGTCATGACGCCAGGCAGGGTCCAGCCCGGGAAGGGGGCGGGCCGTTCCTGGGCGCCGGTAGCCAGCAGAATATTGTCCGCCTGCACCACGGTCGCTTTCTCGCCCTGAGTCATGTACGCATGCCAGCCCTGTTCTATCTGCCATACCTGGGTCATGGGACGGTAGTCCGCGCCACAGTCACGGAAGCGGCGAGCCACCGCCGCGCCCGCGCGATATTCTTCTCCGAGAATGGCGCCGGTAGCCTGGTCGGCAACGCGTTCCACGGCACGCCAAATCTGGCCGCCGGGGGCCGGCTGGTCGTCGGCCACCAGTACGCTCAGGCCATGGTCGCGGGCCTGGATCGCGGCTTGCATGCCGGCTGGGCCTGCGCCAACAATAAGCAAGTCGATCTTTTCGTTCATGCGATGCTCCGTTTGCCATGTTGACGTTGAACCCGCATGCCCTCGCGCACGGGCAGCATGCAGGTTTGGGTTGACGCTACGCCGTCCACGATTGCCAGGCATTCGAAGCACACACCCATCATGCAATAGGGTGCGCGAGGATTGCCCAGCACAGGCGTCGTACGGCTTACGGGTGAAGCCTGGCGCAGTATCACGGCCGCGACTGTTTCGCCGGGGCGTGCCTTGACGGCCAGGCCATCGATATAAAGGGTGAGCGCTTGCGCGCCGGAATCAGGCAGTTGTCGAAACATCGAATCGCTCATGGTGAAAGAAATCCAGATTGGCGGTTAAGGTCGAATCGCGCAGGCAGTCCGAAAGAGGGCCCGCATGAAACGCGGCCAGGGTTACGCCGGAATGGCAAACCGCTATCCAGGCGCCGGGATGGGAAACAGAGCCGGCATAGACGGGGCAGCCGTCCGGCGTCAGGATGCGCAGGCAGGCCCAATGGCGCACCAGGCGCGCCTGCGTAAGGTCGGGTAGTATGCGCAGGGCGTTGTGGGCCAAACGTGTTGCGGCACTGGAGGTCGTATGCAAGTCGTAGCCGACATTTTCCTGGGTCACGCCTATCATGACCGTGCCTTCCGCTGTCTGCCGCAGGCCGCTGGCCGGCAAGGGAAGCAACGGACGCAAGCGCTCGGTGACCAGGAGCTGGCCACGCTGGGGGCGCAGAGGGACATCCAGGCCCACCATGCGGCCCAGGCTCGCGGAGCCCAGTCCCGCGGCAATGATTATTTGCGCGCCTTCATAACATTCACCTCCGGCCGCGACGGAGAAGCCGCCGCCCGTCAGCGCTGTGATACCCGTTGCAGGGCGGTTACCCAGGATTGTTGCGCCGCGCAGCATCAAGCCTTGATGAAGCGCGGCGAGAAGCTTTAGAGGGTTGACGTGGCCGTCGGCCTGCCCCAGGCTTGCGCCGCTTACATCGGGGCCCAGGCGCACACCGGGCAATATGGCCTGCAATTGATTCCGGTCCAGCATGCGGGTACAGGGTGGTTCGTCCGCGGCCTGCGCATGCCAGGTGTCCAACCTGGCCTGGCGTTCAGTCCAATCCTGTTCACCCAGGCAGAAGTGCAGGCCTCCCCGGCTTTCGTAATCCAGGGCCATGCCGGTTTCCTGTTCCAGGCTTTGGGCAAACCCGGGCCATAGCTGTGCCGAGCGGCGCGACAATTTCTGGTAGGCGGGGGCATTCTGGCCTTTGCCCTGTACCCAGATCAAGCCGAAATTGGCCTTGGCAGCCCGGTAGTCGGTATCGGCGCCGTCCAGAACCAGCACTTTGCGGCCGCGCCCGGCCAGGCCGTAGGCAATGGCCGCGCCCACCATGCCGGCGCCAATTACGATTACGTCATAAGATTCCAGTTTGGTCATTCGCGTACTTTTGGATGGGTGTATGAAAAAATCATTGAACCTGCGCCAGGTCGAGGCTTTCAAAGCCGTGATCGAATACGGTACGGTCAATCGCGCGGCGGAAGCCTTGTTCGTGTCTCAGCCCGCGGTCAGCAAGCTGCTGATGAAACTCGAAGAGGCCACCGGCCTGGCCCTGTTCGAGCGCGTCAAAGGCAAGCTGGCGCCTACGCCCCACGGCATGCGTTTGTATGAAGAAATCGACCGTATATTTGTCGGTCTGAATCAGATCGAAGTGGCGGTGGATTCCATTCGCCGCGATGAGCAGAGACAGCTGCGCATAGGCGTTATGCCTGCACTGTCTGGTTCGTTCGTGCGCCGTGTCACCATGGACTTTCTCAAGGTCAATCCCGGCGTCCATGTGTCCATACAGGCACGCAGTTCGCAGTTCCTGGCGGACTGGCTGGTAGCCAGACAGATTGACGTGGCTTTGGTCAGCAATGCTGTCGAGAACCCCTATATTGATCGGGAGCCCATGCTTTCTTCGCCTCTGTTCTGCGCGCTGCCCCCGAATCACGCCTTGACGCAGAAGCGGGTAATCCGCGCCAGCGACCTGGACAACGTTCCTTTCATCACGTTTGAGTCTGGCAGCCTGACAGACAAACTGGTGAGGCAGATTTTCAGCGCCGAGGGGGCGCACCTGAATCTCGTGCTCAATGCCGTGACGGCGCCCACGGTGTGCGAGTTTGTGGCGGCGGGCCTGGGTGCGTCGCTGGTCCATCCTTTGTTTGCGGAATGGGTAGGCAAACGCATTGTTCTGCGGCGTTTCGATCCGGAAATCGTGGCCACTTTTCAGTTGTGCCGCGGGCGAGGCACCCGCAATGCAAACCTGGTCGAGTCTTTCATGAACGTGGCCCGGAGCGTGGCACAACAGGTATCGGATGAGTCGTTCCATAATGTGTGATGGCTTTCCGCTTACTTGGACTCGAACGTGGTCTTTTCGGTGATGGGCGGCGCCAGATTCAGCGAACCCTTCAGGTCATAGCCGTAGTGCACTTTGGCGGAATGAAGCCACACCTGCTTCAGGCCAAACAGTGGAATGCCGCAGACATCGTCATGAATCTTGCGCTGGGCGTCCTTCCAAAGCGCAAGCTGCTTGGCCGGATCGGGTTCGATACGGGCGGCGCGTATGCTTGTATCGGCAACCGAACAGTGCGAGAAGTTCGACATGGCGGTGGGCGAACCTATTTCCGACGCGGAGTCGAAGAACTCGGACAAATAGGCGTCGGCGTTCGGGAATCGGGCCGCGCCATAGAAGACGATGGCGCTTTGGTCTTTGCGGCTGCGCGCTTGGTAGGTGGCGTGGTCCACCACTTCCATATTCAGCTTGATGCCCGCTTCAGCCAGTTGCGCCTGCACGATTTCCATGATGGGCTGCTGGGCTGAAATGTTCGAGACTATAGACTTGAGTTCGATGCCGTTGGGGTAACCCGCCTCGGCCAGCAACTTCTTGGCTTTGGCTACATCGTGCACATAGGTACCCGCGCTGCAGTCATGACCCAGGTACCCTTCGGGCACCACGGAGCAGCCCTTGGTCGCAACATCCTTGCCCGCATACTTCACGATTTGGTCGACATCGACGGCGGCTGCGATGGCCTGGCGCACCTTGAGATTATCCAGCGGCTTGAAGTGGCGGTTCAGGTGCAGAATGCGGAATTCGGCCGGTTCAAAAATATCAACATCATAGCCACGCTTGCGTGCGCGCTCTACCCACCGTTGTTCGCGCTTGCCCTGGATAATATCCACCTCGCCCGAGTCGAATGCCAGTTCGCGGGCGCTGTCCGAGGGAATCATGCGGTATAGGATGCCCGCAACCTTCGGCTTGCCCCGGTAGTACTTGTCGTTGGCAAGCAGCTTCACATACTGCTGGGTAACATGCTCGCTGAAAGCAAAGGGGCCCGTGCCTATGGGCGAGGCACCGAACTTGGTGCCCAGCTTTTCGGCGGCCTTCTTGCTGACGATATTGCCGCCGTGGTAGTTCGATACGCGGCCCAGGAAGCGTGCGTCGGGGTACTTCAGGGTGATGCGCACCGTGTAGTCGTCCAGGGCTTCAACCCTGTCTACGCCGACGAAAGTCGATGCAAAGCTCGAACGCTTTGGGTCGGCGGCGCGCTCCAGGGAGTAAACCACGTCCGCGGCGGTCAGTTCGCCATAGCCGCCGTGGAACTGCACGCCCTTGCGTAAGTGAAAGGTCCAGACCTTGCTGTTGTCCGACACGTCCCAGCTTTCGGCCAGGTCCGGTTCGAGTTTGGTGGGATCGGCGCTGCCGGGCGGGAAGCGAACCAGCGCATTGAACATCTGGCTGACCACGCCCTTGTCATGGGTGGAGGTGGCGCGATGCGGGTCAAGCGTGGCGTTATCGGCCGCGCCGGAGCTGATGCGCAGCGTGGGGCGTTGAGTGTCCTGCGCGTGGGCCGGTGCCGGCGGCACGGTGCAGAGGCCAAGCGCGACCAGGGCCAGGGCGGGCAGTAGATTCAGCTTCATGATGTCTCCTCGATCCAGTTGGTTTAGTGCTGTAGTGGCACATGCTAGATTCGGGGAGAATATGAGTCAAAGTCCTTTATTTACATACCGTATTCAAAAAGGTTATAGAGTAGGTGGATTGAGGACTTTGTGGCAGGAGGCGATGAAAAATTTAAGGGTTTTTACTTAGGGGGACGATTGCTGGGAATTTAGGGTTAATCCTAGTTTGGAAAGCTGGATTCGCCTGTATTCACGCTTCAGTCAACCCCCGCTACCTGATTGCCATAAACGATTTCCGATACGCCACTCGCAATAGGCATCAAGGCATTTGCCAACGATGGCAAGACCGCCGTGGCGTACTGATGGCGGAACATGGTTGCACTGCACACATATTCCACGATTCGATCCGCATTGGACGAAACAGGAACGGCCAATGCTGTTACCGACCTGTTCATATACCCCTCGTCCAGCCCCCAGCCTACGCGCTTTGCTTTCCTGGCTTGTGCCATGAACTGGGCGAATGTCAGTGATCGATCCCATCGCAATTCATTGAAGATGGCTTCGCGCGTGGCGTCTTCCAGGCCGCTCTGCAGAGCCAGCACGCGTCCCATTCCTCCCATCAGTATGGGTAAACGCTGGCCTATGGGCATTTGAACATTCACGGCTGTGTGGCAGCTGGCAACGGCAACCAATTCCATGCGCGTCAAGGATTGCCGCTGCCAGATCGTCGCGGTGACTTTCCAGCGATCGGCGTACCCCTGCAAACGCGGCATAACTTCGCGCAGATCGACCGTTCGCGAGGCTGTCCGGTGCGCCAGGTTCACAAAACTGCTGCCCAGAACATAACGCTTTCCCGGGCCGATAAGATCGGCGCCCGCTATCCATCCCACCGCAAGCAGGGTTTGAACCAGATTGAAGCAGGTGCTGGGGTTGAGGCCAAGTTCGCGCGCGGCGTCCGCGGCACTCCAGGGCACGTGGCAGTTGGCCGCGTAGGTCATGAGCCGTGTGGCCTGAAAGGCCGCGCCCACCACCTTTCCAGCGGCAAGATCCAGGTCTTGCGGCGTGCGGGCCAGGGGGCCCGCTCCTTCGAATATCTCAGATTTAGTCATATTTATTTTCTATGGAGAATTTTATAATCTCATATAAGAATAACATTTGACAAGGGCCTCCGTTGGATTGAAACTTCCCTCATCAAAGAAGGCGCGGCGCGATCGGGCCGACAAAGAATGCGTGGAGGCAAGACAATGGGTAAGTTGGACGGTGTTCGCATTATTGACATGAGCAGGGTGCTGGCTGGCCCCCTGGCCGGTCAGATGCTCGCCGACCTGGGTGCCGAGGTGATCAAGATCGAGCAGCCAGGCACGGGCGATGAGGCCCGTCGCTATGGGCCGCCCTTTCTGGGGGAGGAAGACGAAGGCGGAACAGCGTTTTTCCTGGCGGCGAATCGCAACAAACGCTCGGTGGCCGTGGATTTTTCCAAGCCTGAGGGTAGCCGTATCGTGCAGCAGTTGGTGGCCAAATCAGACGTCGTCATTGAAAACTTTCGTGTCGGCACGCTGGCGCGCCACGGCCTGGATTATGCAAGCCTGTCGGCGCAGAACCCTGGGCTTGTCTATTGCTCGTTGACCGGTTTCGGCCAGTCCGGCCCATACGCCAGGCGCCCCGGCTACGACGCGATCTTCCAGTCCATGGGGGGCTTGATGAGCAGCATCGGCTACCCGGACGAGCATCCGGCGGGCGGGCCTCTGCGCACGGGCCTTTCCATTACCGATGTCATTACAAGCTTGTATGCCGATGTGGCGATTGTTGCGGCCTTGCACGCACGTGCGCATAACGGCGGCCAGGGCGATTACATCGATCTCGCGCTGCTGGATTCGACGGTGGCCACCATGTCGCATTACGCCATGCATTATCTTATCTCCGGGCAGATGCTTCCCCGCCGAGGCAACTCGGGTAACGGCGGTGTGCCATCCCAGGTCTTCAAGTGCCGCGATGGCTCGATCATGCTCACCGTGGGCAACGATGCGCAGTTCGTCCGATTTTGCCAGGCGCTGGGCTGCCCGGAATGGGCCAGCGACGATCGCTTCTCGGCCGGCGTCATGCGTATCCGAAACCGCGACACCCTGATTCCGATTCTGGAGGCGCATTTTGCCGAGCGCAACGCGGCGGAATGCCTGCAGGCACTGGTGGCGGCGGACATCCCGGCAGGTGCCATCAACAACATGGCACAGACCTTTGCCGACCCGCAAGTTGCTGCCCGAACATTGCGCGCGCCAGTGCGCGACGATGGCCGTGGCCCGCTCGATGTCATTGCGAATCCGATCCGGTTTACGCACGACCCAATCGACACCTATATCAGGCCGCCCCTGCTGGGCGAACACACAGACGAAGTGCTGGGCGGACTGCTTTGTTATTCGGCGGAAGATCTCACCCGGCTGGCCGGCACGGGCGTCATAGGTCGCCGCCCATCGGCTACAGACGCATCAACACTTTAATAGGTTAAAGAGGATATCTAATGACTATTCGCCTCACCGAGCAGCAACAGGCGCTTGTTGAACAGGTTAAACGCTTTGCCCAACGCGAAGTGCTTCCCTTGGAGCAAAGAGCAAGGAATGATCCCGACTACGGCTCCAGATTATTGGCGGCGCTGGGATCGGCCGGCATGCTCGGGCTCGATATTCCCGAGACCTATGGCGGCATAGGCCTGCCTCACCTGGATGCGGCCATGTGCATAGAAGAAATGGCTCGCCATAGTCTGGATGCCGCCGGTTTTATGTCGGCGGCCAGCCTGGGCCAGGCCTATTACATCTACGCGTTTGGCACGGAAGAGCATCGCAGGCGCTACTTGCCGGAAATCTGCGCCGGCAAGTACACGGTTGCCATCGGCATCACCGAGCCCGGCGCGGGCACTGCCTCGACAGCCTTGACGACGCGCGCGGCCATGGGTGAGCGCATTGTCATCAATGGGCGCAAGCACTACGTGTCCAATGTCCCCAATGCGGGACTCTTCATTATTTATTGCCGTGTCAGCAACGCGCCTCGCGCGAAAGGCATAGGCGCCATACTTGTCGAACGCGGCACCCCGGGATTTTCCATTGACCGGCTCAGCGAGAATATGGCCGGAAGCTACCAGGCGGACCTGCTGTTCGAGGATTGCGAAGTACCGGCCGGCAATCTGCTCGTTGGTGAAGGCGGGTTTGCCGAACTGACCAATTGCTACAACCTGGAGCGCTGCGGCGGCACGGCGCTGGTTCTGGGAACGGCCATCGGTGCCTATGACATGGCCCTGGAACATGTGTCGCACCGCGAACAATTCGGTAGAAGCCTTGTTTCCTTCCAGGCTGTGCAAATGCGGCTGGCAAACATGGCGATCCAGATCCAGGCCGCTCGGCTGATGCTGTATCACGCATTGGGTATAAGCGAGGGCTGGCCCGATGCGCAAGAGTCGTCGATGGTCAAGGTATTCGGCAATGAGACGGCCAAGAGCGTTTCGGACGAAGCCATCCAGTTAATGGGCGGCGCGGGCTACCTCAAAGACCTTGGCGTCGAGCGCCGCTATCGATATGTACGCGGCTATTCGATTGCCGGCGGCCCGCTGGATATCCACCGAACAATGATTGCAGGTTGGCTGGTGGGGCGCCGCTTCAGCCAATGGGCGGATGCAAGCACCCCGCTTTAGCAGATTGACGGCGCGATTGAATTTACAAACACAAAAGGAGACAAATCGTGATGAATTTAAAATGGAATCCCGCAGCATGTGTGGCGCTGGCGGCAGCCTTGATTGCCGGCAGTGCGGTGGCCGCTCCAGAGCGGACTAAAGTCACCATCGCCATCGGCACCAGCGTCATAGACGCCTCGCAGGCGAACAATACCTCTGTTCCCATCTACACGGGCTGTTGGCAACGCGAAGGCCTGGATGTGACGATCCAGCCGACCAACTCGTCCTCAGCCATGCAAGCCGTGCTCTCGGGTCAGGCACAGTTCGTGAACATGGGGCCGGGCGCCGCAATCCTCGCTCGGGCCAAAGGCGCGCCCATCAAGGCGGTATACCTGAACATGCGCCGCAACTTCCAGTTTCCGGTTGTACTCGCGTCCAGCTCCATCAAATCCATTCAAGACTTCAAGGGCAAGACGATAGGCGTGATTTCCTATGGTGCGCAGTTGGTGGAGATCATCAAGGGCATGCTTGCGGAGGCCGGCCTGGATCCCAATAAAGATGTTACCTTTGTGGAAACCGGTGCAGGCGCGCAAGCCATAGCGGCGTTGACCAGCGGCAGGGTGGATGTATGGGGTACCTGGGATTCGCAGATTGCAACGGCGGAGAACATGGGCATCAAGCTGCGCCGCTTCACCACCCCGGAAGCCGAGAAACTGGTTTTTGGCGGTTCCTACTTTGTGCGAGACGACTACGTCAAAAGTCACCCGGAAGTCATTGAGAAAGTGCTGCGCTGCGTGGCAGAAGGCTCCGCACTGGTGCTGGCCAATCCCGAAGGCGCGGTCAAGGCGCACTGGAAGGTCTATCCCAGCAGCAAGCCGACGAATCTGAGCGATGCGGAGGCCATGAAGCAGGCACTCAATCTGATCAAGGTTCGCAGTGAATTCCTTCGGCTTGAGCCCGGCATGCGCTGGGGTGAATTTCCTCCCAAGGCGGCAAAGGTGATGGTGGATTTCATGCGTGCCAACAAGCGTCTGAAAGGTGAGCTGGACCCCGAAACGCTGTATACCAACCAGTTTGTTCCCGCCATCAACAAGTTTGATCCGCAGTCTATCCAGCAACAAGCGGCATCGCTGGGGAAGTGATCCCGCGGTCTTCCGGAAGAGGTCCAGTCTATGCACAATCGAACTGCAACGCCGACGCCCATGGCGCGCCTGAGGGCACTGCTGGAAAGCCGATCCGCTGTTCCGGCCCCTGGCTGTCATGACCCTTTGGGGGCGTTACTGATCGCGGAGGCGGGCTTCGAGGCTGTCTCGCTGTCGGGGTATTCCGTGGCCGCAAGCCACGGCAAGCCCGATATCGGCTTGATCAGCGGAACTCAAATGGCTGCGCATGCCGGGGCTATCGCCGAAATAGTATCCCTGCCGGTGGTGGCGGATGCGGACACCGGGTACGGGGGCATCAGCAACATCGCCGAGACCGTAAAAGCCTATGAGCGCGCAGGAGTCGCTGCGCTGCATCTGGAAGACCAGCTCAACCCCAAGCGCTGCGGCGCGATGGCGTCAAAGTCCCTGGTTTCGGACGAGGAAATGTCCCAGCGCCTGCGCGCCGCCATTGCCGCCCGCGGCGAAATGCTGATCATCGGACGAACCGATGCATTGACCATCGCCGGCTTGCCGGAGGCCATCCGGCGATGCAAAAGCATGGCGGATAGCGGCGTGGATGCGGTCATGGTGCCTTCGCTATCTTCTTTGGAGGACATCGAGCGCGTCGTTCAGGCATCCCCGGTACCCGTCCTGCATACGGTAGCGGAAACCGTGCGGCCGCTTTATACCCAGTCGCAACTTGAATCGACGGGGCTGGGCATGGTGTTGTACTCGATTTCGCTCATCCAGGCCATCGTTCACGTGCAACGCGCGATCCTGTCCGAGTTGAAGCAGCGCGGCAGTACGGCGTCATTTGTCGATGCCATGCTTCCCCTGTCCCAGCTCTCTGATTTTCTCGGCGCCAGGCGCTACGCTGAATTCGAATCGCAAGTGCTTGCGAAGGCGGGGTAAACCATGGCAATGTCGCTGGCGCAAAAAATCCTTGCACGGGCAAGTGGAAAAGCCGTCGTGGAAGAGGGTGAAATTATCTGGGCCAAGCCAGACCTGGTCACGGTTCCCGAAGTGTCATTTCCCGCCTATGTGAAGCGCTTGAGGGATATAGGCATAACAAAGTTTGCCTATCCCGAGCGCATCGTCGTGGCCATCGACCATGAAGTGCCGGTGCACAGTCAGGCCGGCGCCGAGCGAAATCGCCTGACCCGGCAGTTGGCCGAGTCGTGCCGGGTGGGTCATTTTTTCGACGGAGAGGGCATCACGCATCCGCTCGTTGTCGAACGCGGCCTGGTGTCTCCCGGGATGTTCGTCGTCGGGGCGGACACGCATACTTCGGGCATCGGCGGAACCGGTGCGCTGGCCATACCCTTCGGCATGGAAGTGACCATGCCCATGGCCCGCGGCGACATCTGGATTCGCGTTCCGGGCACCGTGCGGGTACAGGTGAACGGAGTGCTTCCGGCCGGCGTCGGCGCGCGCGACATTGTATTGGCGGCGCTGAAACAGATCGATGAAGAGATGGCGAACTACAGGGTCATTGAATATGTGGGCGATACGATTCCCACCCTGTCCATTCCCGAGCGCATGACGATCGCCGGCCTGAGTATCGATTGCGGCGCGGAAACGGGCATTGTGCCGGCCGACGCCGCCGCTGTGCGGGCCTTGCGCGCGTTGGGCGTGAGCGATGCGGCAATACTCGCGGGCGATAGCGCGGCGCCGGTGCACCACGAGATCTACATCGACGCCAACCGCCTGGCGCCGCAGGTAAGCATTCCGCCCTCGCCCACGCAGGTTCGCGATGTGACGGAGCTGGAAGCGGTGCGGATCGACCACGCCTATATAGGCAGCTGTGCTTCCGGCAGCCTGGTCGAGCTGCAGGAGGCCGCCCGATTGCTGGACGGGCGTCGCGTTCATCCCGAAGTCCAGCTCCTGATCATCCCCGCCACACGCAAGATACATGAACAGGCCATGCAGGACGGCACTCTGAGTATCTTGATGCGCGCGGGCGCCCAGTTGGCGCCGTCCACCTGCGGGCCATGCTTTGGCGGGCTGGCACAGCTGGGCGCGGGCGAAGTCCGCATCAGCACAAGCACGCGGAATGATCGCGGCCGAATGGGCAGCCCCGACGCAAACATCTATCTTGCAAGCGCCCTGACCGTCGCGGCTTCGGCGCTTACCGGGCACATCACGGATGTGCGCACCTTCCTTTCTTCTCATGGATAGACCGGGCATGAATCTAGTTTACGAAGGACGATGCTGGAAACTGGACGCCGATGTTTCCAGCGACGAGCTGATCTCGGCGCGCCATGTGTTCGAGTACGACCCCCAGCAGCTGCGCAAACACCTGCTGGCGGAGCTGCGCCCCGCCTTTGCGCAGGAAGCCAAGGAGGGGGACCTCATCGTCGCCGGCAAGCGATTTGCGCATGGCAGCCAGCATACGCATCCCTTCCTGGCCATGAAAGCAATGGGGCTGGGATTGGTGGCGCACAGGCTTTTGCGCCCACCTTTTCGCCTGGCCATTTACTGCGGGGTTCCGCTGCTGGAAATAGGCGATGAGGCTTTGACAATGTTCGACGATGGAGACCGGATGCGTGTCGATTTCGAGACCGGCCAAATCAGCAACCTGAGCCGCAACCGGCAGGTTGAGGTAGCGCCCCTCCCGGCCTTTTTGTTGCAGATCGTTCAAGCCGGCGGCGGCTTGGGCTATTTAAGCACGAGCCACACCCGCTCCGCCTCAATGGAAGCCTCGCATGATTCCTGACATCAAAGATCGACACGCTGTCGCCTCCATGCCAAACCCGGCACAAGCCACGCCCCTGATTCAGATCGAAGGCCTGGAGAAATCCTATCGATCGCAGGACGGCGGCAGCATCCGGGCGCTGGGCCCCATAACGCTGGATATCCACGAAAAGGAATTCCTGACCATAGTCGGTCCGTCCGGATGCGGAAAGTCCACCTTGCTCAGGCTTTTGGCCGGGCTCATAGAACGAAGCTCGGGCAGCATTCGGATACGTGGCCAGGCGATCTTCGGCCCGCAGCAGGACATCGGTGTGGTCTTTCAATCGCCCGTGCTCCTGCCCTGGAGAACCGCGGTCGAGAACGTAATGCTGCCGGCCGCGGTAAACAAGCAGGACCCCACCCGCAGCAAGGCTCGCGCCCTGGACCTTTTGTCCATGGTGGGTTTGGGCGATTTTCATGCCAAATACCCGAATGAGCTGTCGGGCGGCATGCAGCAGCGCGTCGCCATTGCCCGGGCGCTGATGCACGAGCCTTCCACGCTGCTGATGGACGAACCCTTCGGCGCGCTCGATGCGATGACCCGGGAAAACATGAACGTTGAAATTCGACGCTTATGGGCTGAAGCTGGGAAAACCGTGATTTTTGTGACCCATTCCATTCCAGAAGCGGTTTTCCTGGGAACCCGCGTCCTGGTGCTATCCAACCGGCCAGGGCAAATCGCAGAGATTGTCGAGGTCGACCTCGACGATGACCGCACACTGGATATTGTCGCAAGCGATGTCTTCGGCACCTATACTCGCCGCATACGCCGTCACTTCAATTCACATGGAGCTATCGAATGAGCGGCGCCAGCGTACCCAAGCACACCCGTGTTCCGCAAGGAGAACCCGTGAACAAGCAAGCGCAACAAGCGGCATTGGAGCCCTTGCCGTCCGACGACCCGCGTGGTCGTGGCAATTGGCTCGAATGGGTGTGCATACCGCTTTTATTTGTGGTGGTCGTCGGCGGCTGGGAGGCAACCGTAAGACTGCTCAAAATACCCATCTATGTCGTGCCGGCGCCATCGGCCATCTGGCAGTCATTGGTCAGGGGGATTTCGAGTGGACTCTTTATTTCCAATGGCCTGGTAACCCTGGGCGAGGCATTTCTGGGCTTTCTGGGTGCTTCCGTGCTGGCCATATTCCTGGGCAGTGTCATTGCGCAATCGCGATTCATGGAGCGGGTCATTTACCCGTATTTGATTGCGATTCAAACCACACCCAAAGTGGCTATCGCGCCCTTGTTCATTATCTGGTTCGGCTTTGGCATTTCATCCAAAGTGATTATTGCGGGAATCATCGCCTTCTTCCCTATTCTGGTGAACGTGATTGCCGGATTGCGTTCCACCGACCCGCAACGGATCGAACTGATGCGTTCGCTGCGGGCCTCTCGCTGGCAGATCTTCAAGATGGTGATGCTGCCCAGCGCCTTGCCCATGATCTTCGCCGGGCTTCAGGTCGCGGTGATCTTCAGCCTGCTTGGCGCGATTGTCGGTGAGTTCGTGGGGTCGCGGCAAGGGCTGGGGAACCTGATCATGCAGATGAATATCAACCTGGATACCGCGGGTGTTTTCGCTGTGCTGGTTTGCCTTTCCAGCATAGGGATCACACTGCACTTGATCATGCGCTGGCTGCAGCAAAAGCTGCTGTTCTGGGCCGATCAGAACAAGATTCCAGGCACCTGAACAATCCGCGGATTTTATTAGGGAGGGAAAGTATGAGCTTCAAAGTACGTAAACTGGGCTCCGCACTCGGAGCGGAAGTCATAGGGCTGGATCTTACGCAAACACTGGATGGCGACACCATCGCCGCGCTGCTTGCCGCCTGGTCCGAACACCTGATTCTATTGTTCCGGGACCAATCCTTGACGCCGACGCAGCAAATTGCGTTCAGCCGGTATTTCGGCGAACTGGACGACCATGCGGCCATCCCGAAATTTCGCCATGCCGAGCACCCGGAGATACTGATGGTCAACAACCGCGAAGCGGCGACCAACAAGCGGCTGTCCGTCGGGCGCCAATGGCATTCGGATCTTTCCACGACCCTGCGGCCAGCCAAAGGGTCGCTGCTGCACGCGATCCAGTTGCCCATGGTCGGCGGGGACACCATGTTCTGCAATATGTACCGTGCCTGGGACGGGCTGTCGCCCTTGTTGCAGGAATGGCTGTCCGGCAGGGACGCGATCCACGACATGACCATCGCCCGCGAGACGCAGCTACAGCGTACGCATGCAGAACTGGAAGAAATCCGTCTGCGGAATCCCCGTGTCTATCAGCCCATCTGTCGAATTCATGAAGCTACAGGGAAAAAAGCGCTATACGTCAGCGAGATGACCACTTCCCAGATCGATGGCTTGACCAGGGAAGAGAGCCAACCTATCCTGGAATACCTGTATCGGCAAAGCACCGTGCATGAAAACGTTTATCGCCACGTCTGGCGTAAAGGCGACTCCGTGTTATGGGACAACCGCTGTGTAATGCATATCGCGCTGGCCGACTACGACGATTCTGAAAGGCGCACCATGCATCGAACCACACTGAAGGGCAGTCCGTCTGGACGCCTGGTCCAAGCCGCTTGAGCCCAATCGCCGACTTCAACCTTTTTTGGATAAGCTTCCGCCAGCCATGAAAATTCGTGAAATTGCCTCGGGGCTGCACTTTCCAGAAGGCCCGATCGCCATGGACGACGGATCCATTCTTTTGGTGGAAATTGCGGGCGGCACGCTTACCCGGGTGTCGGCAGATGGAAAGGTCCAGCGCCTTGTGGAATTGGGAGGAGGCCCTAATGGGGCCGCGCTCGCGCCCGACGGCAGCGTCATCATATGCAATAACGGCGGCATGCAATTTACAAGTTTGGACGACGGCACCTTGCGCCCCGGGCATGAACCGGCAGACTACTCGGGCGGCCGAATCGAGCGCGTCGATCTCGCCACCAAACGAGTGGAACGCCTGTTCGATGCGGTCGAGGGCGAAAGGCTTAAAGGGCCCAACGATATCGTCTTCGACAAGCATGGAGGATTTTATTTTACCGATCTGGGCAAGGCCAGGCCGCATAACCTGGATTGGGGCGGTGTCTTTTACGCACCGGGAATCCGGGCCGAACCCAAGGCCGTCGCCTATCCCGTCATGACGGCCAATGGCGTGGCACTGTCTCCCGACGGGGCCACACTGTACTATGCGGAAACCGAAGGGGCGCGCCTGTGGGCATTCGACATAGAAAGCCCCGGATGCGTCAGGCGCGAGCCCTGGCCATCGATGCAAGGAGGCCGACTGGTGGCGGCAGCGCCTGGTGGCCAGTACCAGCGTTTCGATTCCATGGCGGTGGATGTGCTGGGCAATTTGTATATAGGAACCCTGCTGCACGGCGGCATCACCATCATCTCCCCCGACGGGCTGATCTGCAAACACCTGCCTTTGCCAGACCGTTATCCAACCAATATGTGCTTCGGCGGACCCGATATGAGGACGCTGTACGTGACCTTGAGTGCCTCGGGGCGCCTGATTGCCATTGATGATTGGCCGGTGCCGGGGTTGAGGTTGAATTGATGGGGTGGGGCTACCTCGTTGATTAACCAAGCGTGTATCGCCTTATCGAGGGCAGGCAATGCGCGCAGACCATCGTGGATGACTTCGCTTGACTTTATATCTTAAGATATATATCGTACGATATATTATCTTATGTAAGGACAGTCAAAATGAGATACGAACATTCCCATTCCCGGCCGGATCGCGAGGGCGGCGGTGCCGGTTTTCTTTCCCTCGATCGCTTTTCGCTGCACGCGCTGTGGCATGCCATAGGCCGCGGCCATCATGGTCACCACGGTCCGCGCGGCGGTGGTCCGTTTGGCGGCGCCGACTTCGGTTTCGGTTCGGGCGACGGGCGCATGCCGCGCGGGCGCAAGTTCACTTCCGACGATCTGCAGTTGCTGCTGCTCGCCTTGCTGGCGGAAGAGCCGCGTCACGGCTACGAATTGATCAAGGCACTGGAAGTGCGTTCCAACGGCTTTTACACCCCTAGCGCCGGCATGGTGTATCCGGCGCTCACGCATATGGAAGAACTGGACTATGTGACCGTGGAGGCGCAGGGCAACCGCAAGCGCTATGCGCTGGCCGCGGTGGGCCAGGCGTATCTGGCGGCGAATCGCGAGCGGGTCGATTTGATGTTCGCGAAGCTGGGGCACTTTGCGCGCAAGATGGATTCGGTGCGGCGTGCCTTTGCGGGCGACAGCGGTTCGGACGATGCGTCGGACAACCCTGGGGGATGGTTGCCGGCGTTCACACAGGCACGGCGTGCGCTGAAGCATGCGCTGCTGCTGCGTGATAACGCCTCGGCGGAAGAGCAGCGGCGGCTTGCGGGCATTCTTGCCCGAGCCACGGCGGAGATAGAGTCGGTGGCCGCGCCTGCACGGGAGGGCAACCGCGATGAATGACATGACTATACAGCAGCCGGATTTGAGCGTCGTGCGCGTGCGGCATGCGCTGAAGGCGCGCTTGCTGCGGGCGACGCGTGTGCAGTCTGTCACGCCGCATTTGCTGCGTGTTACCGTGGCGGGCGCGGATCTTGAGGGGTTCGAGTCGGCGTCGTTCGACGACCATGTGAAAGTGTTCTTTCCTGTGCCCGGGGAAGACAAACCGCTTATGCCGGTGTTTGGGCCGAATGGTCCGATTTTTTCCGCGCAGGAGCCCAGGCCGGTGTCACGCGATTTCACGCCGCGCCGCTACGACGCCGATGCGGGGGAGCTGGATATCGAGTTCGCGCTGCACGGCACGGGGCCTGCCACACACTGGGCTGCACAAGCTCGGGTGGGGCAGTATCTGGGCATAGGCGGGCCACGTGGGTCGATGATTATTCCGACCAGTTTTGACTGGCATATGCTGATTGGGGATGAAACGGCACTGCCCGCGATTGCGCGGCGTGTCGAGGAATTGCCGGCGGGGACGCGGGTTATTGCGCTGATGGAAGTTGGGCAGCCGGATGCTCGGATCCCATTCGACACAAAGGCGGATCTTAGTGCGGAGTGGCGCTTTCGCAGCGAAGCCGAGTTTCCCGGCGCTGGCTTGTTGGCAGCCCTGCGCGAGATCGCCATGCCCGAGGGGGAAGGGTATGTGTGGGCGGCCGGAGAATCGAGCCTGATCCGCGCCGCGCGCCAGGTGCTGTGCGACGAACGCGGCATCGACAAGAAACGTATTCGCGCAGCCAGCTACTGGAAGCGAGGTGTTGACGCTGTGCATGAAACGATTGATGATTGAAAAAGCCTTTGTCGGATATTGGCCTGCAATGCAGGTTGCCAATAGCGATGCTCATCTGAAAAATCTGAGCTTTCTGATATTGAAAGGGGGCATTGAGCTTGCTCCGCATTATGACCTGCTGAGTGTGGCATGTTATGAGTGATCTGGGGTTTGACCATCCGTGGCGGATGCGCCAAATATGTAGCAGTCGTCAAGAGTGTTCCATGTCCTGGCTCATCCAGCCATGCAGGCCGGTAACCCAGGTTTCTGCCGGAAGGCCTAGCGTCGCGTGTATTTCCACAGCGCGTGCATAGAGGTCGTCAAAATCTACGGAGGGTGGCTGCTTGAATGCGATCGCCACCATGTTGCCGTCGTGTACTTCAGGCAGCCACGCCACTGCCTCGAAGGACTTTTCCATCATCTGGATATGGTGCAGGTGATCCGGCCAGTCGCAGTACAAGTTCACAGTCATCATGCCCTTGGCGGTCAGGCAGTTGGCGCATGCCGCATAGAAGGCATCAGTGCTCAGTAGCGGGCCTTTCGCTTGCGCGTCGTACAAATCAACTTGCAGAATGTCGATTGAACGGCGACGGGAAAAGTCCGTCACATAATCCAAGGCATTCATGTTCAATACGCTTAGGCGCTCATTGTCGGGCGGCAGCGCGAAGTGGGTGCGGCAGATATCGACGACGTCGGGATCAAGCTCGACCGCGGTGACCGTGGCCGGCGCCAGGCGGTGGTAGCAGAATTTTGTTAGCGCCGCTGCGCCAAGGCCAAGCTGGACAATGCGCGCGACGTTGCCGCGAAACAGCAACCACATCATCATTTGCTGGACATATTCCAGTTCAATGTCGTCCGGGTGATCGATGCGCATGGCGCCTTGTACGGTGGGAGAGCCAAAATGCAGGGTGCGCACGCCATCGTTTTCCAGGATGTTCAGCATGGTCTTATTGGTGGGAATGGGAGGATGGTATTGTCGCCAATTCCTGTGGTCGGCGTTGTGTTGCCGGGATGCGTTGTGGGGGTTGACGGCTTTGAGCTTACAAGAGGTCAACGGCCTTTGTGGTAGGAAACAGCGTTAAGTGTGTATTGCGGCGGGGGATTTTTAGTTGGCGTGCGAAGGCGTTTTCGTAGGGAAGCGGGGTGAAAGTGAGCGTAGATTTATATAGTTAAAAATAATTATAAATCAGCAGGTTAGCGTAATTTCGTAAAAACCGAAAGAACTGATGTGTGTACCTGTACTGTACCGAAATAGGGTGCAGAGGTACAGTTCAGTACAGTCATCTCTGTGACGCGCTGTTGGTTAATGGGCGCCATCCAGGTTGTAGTGCTTGATGCGGCGTCGAACCTGACGTTGGCCTTCTTTTCGAACTACTAAGAAATCCTTAGTAGTTGCGCGACAATCGCGGCGACCTTCAAGCGCTGATGGATGATACCTGTCAGTGCTTTTTACTCTTGTGTTTAAGGTCTTGTTCCAGCTGTTCGATTTCCTTCAAATCCGTAGCATCCGCTGCCTTGGCTTCCGCAATACGCCGCTGCTGATCGAAGACCTCATAACGCTCACGAGCAATCTTTTCCATGTTCTCGCGGCTAGCTGAGCCGGCACCGTCAAGGACGGCCTGGTCGTTGAAAGCCAGCATCCTGTCGATGTTGTTACGCCAGAAGTCCAAGGTCAGTTCCTTCTGCTGCTTGATTCGCAACTCGGCTTGCTCAAGGAAGATCACCACCAACCTATTCAGTGTGTCTATCTCATCAGCTGTCAGGTAGTTTTTGGCGACGATGACATCCTGTTTGCGCACCCGCGAGCCACTCCAGCTGGTCAATGCCATATTGGGCTGGCTGGGATCAGAGCGTTTCAGAATCAGCTCGGCGGCGGTGTGAGCAGTGGTAGCATAGAGCAGCTTGTTCTGTACCTCGGCAAAGAACAGCGCCGTTTCCCGCTCGCGAGCCCGGTAGTCAGAACTGAGCGAGAATAGATCACGAACCTTCTGGTAAAAGCGCTTCTCCGAGGCCCGTATGTCCCGGATCCGTTCTAGCAGTTCATCGAAGTAATCCCAGCCGCCGGGGTTTTTCAGGCGCTCGTCATCCATCACGAAACCCTTGCGCAAAAACTCCTTGAGGTGGGTGCTGGCCCACTGGCGGAACTGCACGCCACGAGGCGAACGCACGCGGTAACCGAGAGCCAGGATCAGGTCGAGGTTGTAGTAAGTAATCTTCCGCTTGACCTGCCGGCCACCCTCAGACTGAACTGTCAAGGATTCCTTGACAGTTGCCTCAGGGGCTAACTCATTGTCCTCAAATATGTTTTTTGCATGCAGGGAGACATTCTGCTTGGTGGTCTGAAACAGTTCGGCGATTTCCAACTGACTCAACCAGATCGTCTCAGTCTCCACCCGAAGGTGAAGCCGGGTTTGGCCGTCTTCGCTGGTGTACAGAATCAATTCACTCATGCCCTGTTCCCTTTGGCTTTTTTTCATCGCTGAAAACCGTAATGACGTACTTCGTAGTTCGTGCTTCGCCCACCGGCGGCAGTTTTCTGAAGCACGTCGTACTGCACTAACTCAGTAATGTCGCGAAGTGCTGTGTCTTGCGAACACTTGGCAATCGCAGCCCACTTGCTGGTTGTCAGCTTCCCTTCAAAGCCATCAAGTAGCCGATTCAGCACCTTAATTTGGCGCTCATTCATCGGAATAATCGCAGCCTGTTGCCAGAACTTCGCCTTGGCCAGCACTTGATCCAGGGTGCCATGTGCTTGTTCGACTGCTTTTAGCAAAGTTGTCAGGAACCATTCCAGCCAGCCAGTCACATCCATGTCGCCCTTTTGCGTGCGTTCAAGAATGTCGTAATAGGCTTTGCGTTCCCGCTGAATTTGCGCGGAGAGACTATAGAACCGCTGCGTACTTCCGTCAGCCCGTGCCAGGAGTAGGTCGCCTATGGCACGGGCAACCCGTCCATTGCCGTCATCTAATGGGTGTAGCGTGACGAACCATAAGTGTCCCAAGCCGGCACGCAGTAGGGTGGGTTCTTTGACGTTGGTGTTATTCAGCCAAGCCAGGAAGCGCTCCATCTCTGCAGACAGGTGTTTGGCCGGTGGCGCTTCAAAATGAACTTTCTCACGACCAATGGAGCCAGAAATTACTTGCATGGGACCGGTGGAGTCGTCGCGCCAAGTGCCGACGTGAATGTGGCTCATGCCTGAATAGCCGGTCGGAAACAATGCGGCGTGCCAGCCGAACAGGCGCTCAGCAGTTAGCGGGGTGGTCGCATGGCTGGTTGCGTCCAGTACCATATCTACTACGCCCTCGACGTGACGATCTACAGGGGCCAGAGCACCGATGTCTATGCCCAGGCGACGAGCGACCGAGGATCGAACAGAAGCTACATTCAGTGTTTCGCCTTCGATAGCGCTTGTTTGGACGACATCTTGGGTGAGTGCAGACAGGCTGGCTTCGGCACGCAAGGCCATGCCCACGTCTGCCAAGCGACCGAGTAGCAGTCCTTGGGCGCGGCTAACCGCCGCCAAGGGTTCAGCCAGGGCGGCAAGGTCGTACTGCCAGTTTGGCCAATGCGGCGATTGCCAGATATATTCACCGTAGTTCATGCGGTGATTATGGGGTGTTTTCGCCTGACTGTCAATTGCTGCGTGTCTCCTTCAATGCTAACGCCAGGGGATGCTATTCAGTGCAACTTGGATTCGGGCAAGTTACTATCCCTTCTATTAGGTTAAGCCAGAACAGGTTAAGCAAATGGACCAAGTCATGCAAAGGTTGCGCCAGTTTCGCGATGATCGCGACTGGAAGCAATTTCATAACCCTAAAGATTTGGCGATGGCCTTGAGCATTGAAGCCAGCGAGTTGTTAGAAGCTTTTCTATGGAAGGCACCGGAAGCAGCCGATACCGAAAAAGTAAAGGAAGAGCTGGCGGATGTGCTGGCCTATGCCCTGCTGCTATCCGATGCTTACGGTTTTGATGTTCAAAAAATCGTCTTAGATAAAATTGAGCGCAACGAAGCAAAGTACCCTATAGATAAAGCCAAGGGTAGCGCCAAAAAATATACTGAGCTATGAGTCAGCAGCATCTTGTCGAAGTGAACCGATACGGTTTTTCGGTCGACACTTTGAACGGCATAAAGGCCAACGCCTACGCCACCAATAATTGGCCTCTGGTGTATATACTCAGCGATGGCATCACGCACCGTGCCTACGTTGGCGAAACCACCGACACGCTCACTCGTTTAGGCACGCATCTAAAGCATGTAGACAAAAAATCGTTAACTACGGTGCACCTGATCAGCAGTGAGCGTTTCAACAAATCAGCGACGCTTGATATCGAGTCGGGGCTTATTAAATATATCGCGGCCGACGGTCGCTTCAAGCTACTGAACGGCAATCTGGGTCTGGTCGACCACAATTACTACCAGAAAGACGAGCTTTATTCGCCGATCTTTCGTGAAACCTGGAACAAATTGCGGGCACAAGGGGTTGCAGAACACTCGCTCGAAGCCATCGATAACTCTGATGTCTTTAAGTACTCGCCCTACAAATCTTTATCAGTCGATCAACGGCAAGGCTTAATAGAGATAATGCGTGCCCTGCTGAACCCTGGGTTGAAGAATCTGGTGGTGGAAGGTGGCGCGGGAACCGGAAAGTCAGTTCTTGCCATCTTTCTTTTCAAGCTTATCCATTCCGATAATACCGACCTGAGCTTGCGCGAATTTTCTGAAGAAGAAACTGAGCTGCGCGACCTGCTGATGCGGCTTAAACAACGATACATAAAGCCGCGCATGGCGCTGGTCGTACCGATGGGTTCGTTCAGGAGCACTTTGAAAAAGGCGTTCAGGAATGTGGTTGGCTTGCATCCAGACATGGTCATCAGTCCTTCGGAGCTGGCAAAGCAGCGATACGATATTGTGCTTGTCGATGAGTCACACCGGTTGCGCAAGCGCGTTAACTTGGGGGCATACTTTGGCGCCTTCGACAAAGCCTGCACGACACTTGGGCTGGATAAGCACACCTGCAGCGAGGTTGACTGGGTAAGTCAGCAGGCAGATAAGGCGGTTTTCTTCTATGACCCGAACCAATCAATTAAACCATCTGATGCCAATGCCAGCGATTTCCAGAAAATTAAATCGTCGCCCGAATCGAAGGTAATGGCTCTGGTTTCCCAGTTTCGTGTTCAGGGAGGTCAGCACTATGTGGAGTTCATTGACGGTCTTCTGAATACACGCTTGGCAATAGACGAAGAATTCCGCTCAAAGAAATACGAGTTTTTGTTGTTCGACGACATGTCCGAACTGGTGAAGCAAATCGGACTGAGGAATAAACAATATGGTTTGGCGCGCTTGGTCGCAGGTTATGCGTGGAAATGGCGATCACAAGATGATCCGGATCAGCACGATATCGAAATTGACGGCGTCCAGCTCTACTGGAATCGCACCAATATCGACTGGATCAATTCCGCAGGCGCTGAAAACGACGTTGGCTGTATTCATACTACCCAAGGCTATGACCTTAACTACACTGGCGTCATTTTTGGGAAAGAAATCCGCTATGACAAAGAGAGCGGCCAGATTGTTATTTATAAGGACCATTATTTTGACCGCTATGGCAAACAAGCTATAAAAAACCCGGCTGAGCTGAAGCAATACATACTGAATATTTACCGAACCATTATGTTGCGCGGCATAAAGGGTGCTTTTGTTTACGCTTGTGATGATGGTCTTCGTGATTATTTGAAGCAGCATATACCCGTGTACAAACCTGCCGTTGGCAAGTTGATCAAGCCAGTTGCAACGCTAGTACCCTACGTCAATGCCGTGCCTTTCTACGACTTGCAGGCTGCTGCCGGCGGTTTCAGCGAGTTTCAGCACGTCGAGCATAAAAATTGGGTTGCTGTGCCACAAGGTGTAGTGGCGGGTGAAAACCTATTTGCCTGCCAGGTTGTGGGCGAATCAATGAATAAAATTATTCCTAATGGCTCAATCTGCCTTTTTCGTTTGAATCCAGGCGGGAGCCGAAACGGCAAAATCGTGCTGGTTGAGTGCGCCGACACCCAAGATGGTGATGCAGGCTCTCGGTACACAGTCAAGGAATACGAAAGTATCAAGATTGATACTGAAGAGGGGTGGCATCACGAGCAAATTCGCTTGAAACCACGGTCGACCGATCCAAACCTTGCTACGCTTGAGCTTAGCAACGACGACGAATATCGTTATCGTGTTGTTGGTGAATTCATATGCGTCATCAGTTAAGTTGCGTTTTTTAACGGAATGGACATTCATGTCGGCTGCCCACTGCCGTTAGTAGACGGAGCCAGTCTGGATCCAAGCCAGCGACCAAAGCATCGGCTTGTACAGAAAAATCTTTAGGTTGGCGTTTACGGAGGGCTTCGAGATTGGCGAGCTTCCAGCGCAAGGCGGGAGGGTCGGCAGCATGGGTGCATTGCAGTAAAGACCAATCAGGTTCTGCACGCACCAGCCCGGCCAGGAACTGCTTGTGTTTGTCAGTCAATCGCTCGGGAAGGTCTTGCCGTAACCGGGCGCGTGCTTCAAGTAGCACCTCCAGCGAGCAGTCCACTTCGATCATACCTACAAAAGCACGTTCGTACTCTGCCGTAATATCTTTGTCGTTGCCAAACAGTGCCTCATGCGGTGGGCGATTGTGTCCAGCCAGGTAGATCACGAAGCATTCAGCCATGTCGTCGCTGAGGCCGCCCGACTCGTACAGTCGCCATATGTCGAACAAGTCGCGTGGATGTTGGCGATCCAAGGCGGCAACCAGTTTACCGGCGTACAGTTCATCACGAGCGAGGATAGGTGTCTCGAACTCGACACCGAACAGGTCGCAGGCTCTGGCGCTTAAGGGGCGATGTTCGACCGGCAGCACCGTGCCTCGGAAAACAATATTTACTTCGATTTTGACTTGGCTGGTGTCATTCTCGACGATCAACTTGGTGTCACTCAGATCCTTGCTGCGAATCAGGCGTGTCTGTACTCCAAGCGGTTCGACCCGTTGGGCGATAGCGGCCAGTTCATCGTTGATGGCTTTCAGCGCTTCATCGCGTTGTGTTTGCCAAGGCCGATTGAACCACGTCGATATCGACGGATAGACGGGGCATATCTTGTATGAAAAGATTGATCGCCGTGCCTTTCATCGCGAAAATATCGTTGTCGAAAACGGCAGGTGTAACGGCCAGCAGCACGCGAACCGTATCAACGTAGGTTTTATCCCTGTGGGTTCAGGCTTAATAATGTGCCGTCGGAGAGCTGGCTCATCCAACGCTTGTTGCTACCCGTGCGCAGGGGATAGCGAGCCAGGAGGTCATCAGAGTTCACCTCCTCGGTTTCCCGCGCCCAGGTGAGGAACAGGCGAACGGTTTTCACGCTGGTGCAGCAAGCTAGCAACTGGCCGAGCAGTTCCTTGCGTGGTGAACGCAGGCCGTCAAAAAGATTGCGTGCTTCTTCCAGGCTTTGCCTGGTACCGGCGTCGTACAGCATTTCCAGCACGGCGCGTTCCGCAACCGATATGCGCAGTCCATCGGGTTGGCCGGGCGGCGTGCCCAAGGTCTTGGCAGGCAGCGCGTTGTCGGACCAGTCGAAAAGGCTGGCGTAGACGTAGCGTGCCGGAAAGCGCGCGGTGAACCAGGCGGGCAGGGTGTGGCGGACGTCGCCCCACAGCATCAGCGTATCGCGGCTGCCCAGGTTATGCCTCACGCCATGCAAGGCCAGTGCGCTCTTGCCCCCGACATGCAGGCCAGGCACGTGTTGCTGGAGAAGCTGTAATGCGCCGTAGACGCTGAAGTGGTCATTGGGGAAAGCGTAGACGCCTTGAGCCAAGCGCACGAGCCATCCATTGTTGGCATAGTCTGCGGCGAGCTTGGGCGACACCCCTAGCGCGGCCAGGGTGGTCAAGTCAAATGGCGCACCGCGTGGAAGGTCGGATTGCAGCCGTTTGATTAGATTATGTCGTGTATTTCTACCCATGAGTGAAAAATAACACAAAATCTAATCATTTTGTTGGGTTTTCATAGGCAGGCTACGCGGCGGCAGTCGTACGAGCAATTCACGTTGTTGACGTAGATGCCTCTAGTTATCCGGAATTTCCGGACAACTAAGTTTTGTTCCAGCCCATTGGTGCCAGAAAAGAGCGCATCGGAAAAACTTATACGCGGCGAGTGCGCCGCCTAAAACGCCGACTGTACCGCCAACCGTGTCCGCTGCCCTGGCTTTCGCGGCATAAACGGCGTCCTCCCCGCCAGGCGGGTCCCCTCCATATATTCCACGGTCCTGTTCATCAGCCCCGGCCAGCAGTTCAGCACGGCAAGGCGACGAACTCACGGCAACGGCGGCAACCCCGCAGGAACCGTATTGCTGCGAACGCCGAAAACCTACGATCAGGCTCGGAATCTTCGGCCCCGGTCAGCAGGAAAACCAACCGGTATTTGAAGGGATAGGACTATGGAACACGTTAACCACAATGCAGCTTTGGGCTATGACAACATGAACGCAGGGCAGACGCTTTATGTGCGCAGTCCGTCAGGCCGCTATCAGGCCGCGACCGATTCGCACGTATTGGCCGCCGCCAGGGTTGCGGCTGAAAGCTTGATTGGTGATCGGGCGGATATGGGAAACCCGAGTGCTGTAAAACATTATTTTCAGGCCAAACTGTCGGGCATGGGGCACGAGGTAGCCGCTGTGCTGTATTTGAACAGCCAGTTTAAGGTAATCCGGTACATGGAAATGAGCCATGGCACGTTGACGCAGGCCAGCGTATACCCGCGCGAAATCGTTAAAACAGCGCTTCGCCTTGATGCTGCTGCAATCATCATGTCGCATAACCACCCCAGTGGCGTACCCGAACCCAGCGAGGCTGATTTGGCTCTGACGCGCCACTTAAAGCATGCCTTGGCGCTGATTGATGTTCGTTTGCTGGATCACATCATCGTGACGGGCTCTGGAATAACTTCGTTGGCTGAGCGAGGTCAAGTGTAAGGCTGGTACTGTGAGCAATGCGGCTATGCCGCCGTGCTACGCTTGTATGCAGTAAATCGTGCACAGAGTTATTCAACCCTTATCGGATTTATCAGTTGGTGCCTTTGGCAAGGGCGTTGTGACAATCTGCATGGGCTGTGGTATCACTATCTTCTGCCGGGGTCACGGTGCGGCCAGTTTTACATCGAGTGCATTGACTGCTCGCTACGCGAGCTGCTGCTGATACAGCCCATGTGGCCGGTCATTTTTAGGCGTGCCGCAGATGCATAGCTACTTTTGCAACAAGTCCTGCAGAAATTCTGACTCCGGTTTCATCGCGGACACATGCAGTTGATCACGCGCACGGGTGCATGCCACGTATAGTAACTGGCGCTCAGTGTTATAAATTTCAATCAATTCGGCTTCATCGGCGGCAGTGTCGATGCGCACTTGTGAAGGAATAATTTCATCATCGCAGGCCATCACAGCAACCACACGGAATTCCATGCCCTTTGCCAGGTGCATGGTGGTAATGCTGACGAAACCCTCTTCCGTCGCCATGTCTTTGCCGAGCACGCGTCCCCGCAAGCCAGCAGCCTTTACTGCCGCCTGTGCGCGTGAGAGTTCGTTTTCAGATCGGACGAAGACGCCGATTTCCTGCGGCGATACGCCGCTGATGTTGCATTGCTTCAACCACACGCCGACAGCTTGGATTTCCGCCTCGGCATCGGCGTAACTGCAGATGACCGGTTCCGGCCCATTGAACACTGAAACCGTGCCCTTGCGGCTTTCGGCATTTCCGTCCACATCGGATACTTCAGGGCCGAGCAGCTGATCGGCCTGCGAACGAATTTGGTGCGACGTGCGGTAATTGATCTTGAGCGTTCGTGAGCGACCACGCACATCCACGCCCAAGGATTTCCACGAGAATGGTGTCTGGAAGATGCGTTGGCCGAGATCACCGGCGAAGAACAGGGAATTAGCGCGGTTGCCGGCAATCGCAGCAAGAAAGCGCAATTGCTGCACTCCGATGTCCTGCGCTTCGTCCACCACGATGTAATCGAATACGGGGTGCGTGCGTTTGAGCATAGATTCTGCCAGCTTGGCGAACATTTCCGGCGCGGAGATCTTGCCAGCCAGCTTCAATTGCTCCTTTACGGTGGCGAACGCCTGCCAGTACAAGGCGCGCTGCGTTTCCGGCAGGCGCGTCTTGCGGCCCAGTCGTTTCGCGTCGCGATAGGCCTCCCAACTGTCAATTTGCCAAGCGTCCACCACATCATTCCATTCAGATAGCAGGAACGCGCTATTCGCTTTCAGGCCATCCACCTGGGTGGCAGCGGCCTTCAACAGTGTAGAAATTTCATCGCGGCTGGTGAGTGCAGGCTTGCCGAACTCCGCAGAATACAGGCGAATGCTGATGGCATCCATCGCGACTACGTCGATACGTTCGCCGAGCTTTGGGGTGTTCCAGATTAGTCGGTACAAATTACCCCGCAGTGCGTTGGCTAGCGTTTCTGAAAACGTGGAAAGCAGTACACGCGCGTCTTCGTCCTCGCGTGCTAAATGCACGGCTCGGTGCAAAGCCACTACTGTCTTGCCTGTACCTGCTGAGCCTGAGACGCGTGCCGCACCGTTGTAATGGCGTTCGACCAGTTGGCGCTGCGCGGGGTGGAGGAACACTGTCCACTTATCCCATGGGTATTCCAGGGCGCGAGCCAGCTCGTCCGTATCGGACATGATGCGGAAACGGCGTTGTGCATCCGGGTGCAGGAATGGATCATCACCCTTACTTGCAATTTCGGGCAATGCGGGCGTCCCACCGGTTGCCAGTTCGAGCAAGGCTTCTGCAGCTTCGCCGGGCAGGTGGTCGGCCAATTCCAGCAGTGAATTTTCGTCGGCGACCTTTACATCAGCTAGCCATTCCTGTGGTACGCCATAGGCTAGCAGCTGCGTATCGCTATATGGCAGGAACAGTTTTGGCTCCTGCTGCTTGAACGGCCTGCTGTCATCGACGTACTTCGGAACAAGGATTTCCTCGACACGCTCACGTATTTCAACGAGTTGTGCCGCGCCGGTGGTCGGGTGCACCTCAAGCTTGCGACGCTCGGCCCATTGGTAGGCCTTGTCGTGGTGATTGACGTAGCACAACAGCAGGCTACCGGCGGCCTTGTGGACGATCAGGCGGATGTCACGATTGACCCGCACCGACCAGAAATTCGGGTCTTTGGCCTTATCGAGCTTGTGGAAGCTCATGCCCTTACCGGTAGGATCCATCTGCAGGTCAAAGGCAGTGGTCTTAGCCGCCTTCTGCTCATCGCCGGTCAGGCGCGCGAGGCTGGTGGTGAACGTGTCGGCGATACGGAATTCCATTCTCATGCCTTCCTCTTCGGCCCATCGCCGATGGTGGCCGATATTCTTTGGGCAAGCTGGTTTTTCAATGCATCAATATTTTCCCACGCGATATGGTTGTATTGGCGCGTGTCGAAGTGAACATTCTTCAGCGCATCGGCGCGGCAAGTGAAAATCACTGGCATGTTGAGGCCATGTGCAAAACCCGCCTCGTAATACACCCCGCCGCGCGCACCGCTATCTCCTTGCGTGAAATCTGCGACAACGAAACGCGACCTCTTTATCTCCGCGATGATTTCGTCGTCAATTTTGTTGTTGTGATCTTTCTGATCTATCCGTATTGGCTCGTAGCCAGCATCTCGAATGGCCGGGGCAATGCCTTTTTCATACGCTTCGCTCATGGACTGGTCGAACCACATGGCAACGAATGCTTGACTCGATGCTGTACCGCTGCCATCTAGGGCTGCCAGCCGGGCATACCCAGGCGGTCTAAGCATTAGTTCATGAGTGTCGCTAACCTCGTCAAGAGTTCTCGGTTTTTTGACGCGTTGCTCAATCCATTTTTCCGTATGTGCATATTCGGCGAGGGTAATCACCTCGGAAAGTTTGCGAGAGGATGTCCATGCCATCAGTGCATTGCCGTCATCCGGTTTGCTGGCTTTTTCTGGCGCACAAAACATTACGACAGTGCCCAGTAGCTCGCTCCTGCTTGCGAGATAGCGTAACAGGTCGTCTGCCCTCTCGTCGACGGCTGGGAAACTAAGGCCTTTCAAGTCCTCAAGAGTTTGGTTGGAAATCTCCGGGCGGATGACACCAAGCCGATGTTGCCTGATCAGCCAAGAGGTCAGAAGAACCTTCCCCTTATCGTCCAGATTGGCAAGCATGGCGTTCGCCGTGCCAGAGATGAAGAACTCTCCGCCAGCCCTCGGCGAATCAACGGCGACGCCATCACGCCCGGCCACATCAATAGGTGTGGCCGGGGTTCCCCAGATCGGACAAGTTGTATTCGCCATCACTGCACCTTGAACACCTTCATCACCTCGTCCCCAAGATGATTGATAACCTTGACCGCAAATCGTCCGGTGCTCGGTTTCGGGAACGGGCGCGAGGTATCGCTGTTGAGCGTCGCCCAAGCATCGGCGTCGATTTCAGACTTGAGGGTGGTCTTCAGAGCTTTGTATGGGTCATTCGCGCCGAGGAAGTACGCATGGCGTACGAAGAAGGACTCTTCGTTGTAATCGGTGTCCAGGAACCAACAGGCAATGCCTTCTGCGCCGTCGCTGCGGACTTCGCCAGTGCTGGGATGGAATACATCCACACCGTTGATGCGCACCACCAGTTGTCCGTCTGCGGGCACCTCGATGATGTCGCGTTTGCCGTCGTATCGGCGGATGCTGCGGCCCTGGGTGTCCAGCACGTCCACATCCGGCTCGCCGAAGATCACGAACAGGTTGCCCTTGCCGGTGTTCTTCAGGTCTTCGGCCATGTGCAGGTCGGCGTTCATTCGCGCCTTAAGCACATTGATGCGGCCCAGCTTACTAAACTCGCTGGCGGGTGCGTCGTAGTTGAAGGCGCAAGCGATGAGTACATCGAAGTTGGCATCGCCCGCCTCGCGGGCAGCATCGACCAGGTCGGCGCGGGTAACAGTGCCGAATTCTGGGCCGATCATAATGCCGGTACGCTTCACCTGTCCGTTTTCCAGATAGCGGCCTTCGGCGCAGACTAGTTCGCCCGGCCACGGTTCTAATGAGATGAATTCGATCTTGTCGGACTTGTGCGCCTGCTGCACACCGGCGGTGCGCAGGTTGTCCAGGATTAGGCTGGCGAAGTCCTGGCCGTATTCGGCCTGCGTCTCGGCTACATGATCAATCAGGTTGTCTTCTTCGTCGACGCCCAGCACACGGTGCGGCGACAGCGATTCTACGGTAAAGGGGCCAGCCACGCGCACGCGCTTCTTGTCCTCATACGGTTTGTCGTAGAGGTATTCAAACCCGGCCTTGGCGGCGATGGAGGCATCGATTTCTTTCTGCCGGGCGATGCGTTGCTGCCACCAGTCAGTGTGCAATTTTTTGGCGGTCGTGCTCCACTTGGCATCAGCTTCACGGGGAATTTCCCATTCCTGCCAGTTTGTTTTTAGTGCCGTGTTGAGTTGTTCGCGAAGTGATTCGAGCTTGGACTGGAAGGTATCCCAGATGACGTCGACTTCGGTATTGTTGGCGATGGATTTGAGGGTGACGTGCGGCACCCGCTCATAGACGAAGCCGTGGGTGATATTGCCGTAGGTGGGCCGGCTGACCGGCGCACTACGGGTGATTTCGGCTTCCTTCAACTGACCTTCGAGGGAATCGGCGAGTAGGTAGAATGGGTAACGCGCACCCATGATGCGTGCACGGGCTAACGCCAGCGCCACGCGCGAGGTGTCGATGGTAATCCAGCGGCGCCCCAATTGCTCTGCGACGTAAGCGGCGGTACCGGAGCCGCAAGTGGGATCAAGGATTAAATCACCGGGGTCAGTAGCCATCAACAAGCATCTTTCGATAACCTTGGGAAGCGTCTGAACTACATACAGTTTTTGCAATGTTTGATTGTCGCCAGAACTAGCATCCGACCAAACATTAGCGTGCGGGAAGGCACCGAAATCGTCTATTGCGCGCAAGTACGTGAGTGTCTTCCCGATACCTCTACCAAACAATCTTCCTGCATTAGAAAGACGGTTAAGTCCAACTAACGAAGTCTTCCAATGCTGGTTACTTCCACAGGGATATTCGACACCTTGAAAAGTGAATGGCTTAGAGCCATCTGGAGTGGAACCTTGTGATCTCAAGTTGTCGATACGAAATACACGATATCCATCAGGAATGCTCTCTGCCCCTGACTTCTCGTCTTTCGTTAGATTCCTCAGCTCGCCCTCTGGAGTCATCAGCAATGTGTATTCGGCAGCGCCCTCGCCGCCAACATTTTTTACTCGATAAGGCTGTCTGTACTTCAATTTTTTTAGATCGCGTGCAAACCAAATCAAATAGTCAGTTACATTTGGAAGTGTTGTTGATGCGTGTCCGGTCGTCTTGGTGAATGTAATTAGAGATATGAAGTTTGCATCACCAAACACCTCGTCTAGAACTGCTCGCACGCGATGAACATTCTCATCTCCAATCTGCACGAAAATAGAACCTGACTCGGTCAACAAATCCCGTGCGACCATCAGACGGTCGCGCAGATAGGTCAGATAGGTATGGATGCCATCCCGCCAAGTATCCCGGAACGCCTTTACCTGCTCGGGCTCGCGCGTGATGTGTGCGGCGTTGCCGTCCTTCACATCGCGGCTGGTGGTTGACCACTGGAAGTTACTGTTGAACTTGATGCCGTAAGGCGGATCGAAATAAATACACTGCACTTTGCCGCGCAGCCCCTCGCGCTCTGTCAGCGATGCCATCACCTGCAGGCTGTCACCCAGGATCATGCGGTTCTGCCAGTGACCTTCGTGCTGATAAAACTCGGTGCGGTCCGTACCTTCGGGTAGGCCGTTGAAGTCACCGAACAAATCCAGCGTCTGGGGCTGCGGCGCGACGGCTTCGCGCTGTTCTTCGGTTTGGCGGCGCAGTTCGTCGATCAGCACCTTGGGTTTTACCTTCTCCTGAATGTACAGCGGCGGCGCATTGACGACCAGATCAGACCAGTCTTGCTGATCCTTGCCACGCCAGATAAGTTGCGGGTCAAGGTCGCGGTTAAGGCGCTGCTGGAATTCCAGAGGCATCTTGCCCGTGTCGTGCAAGGCGCACAATTCGTCCAGCCATTGACGGTTGGCGCGCGGGTACGTCACCTGAACCGGTGCCTGCTCGTGGTGTTGCATCACCGACTGGTGCTCCACCGTCGGAATGTTCTTGCGCTTGGCTTCGGTGTGTGTGATTTGCTCGATACTCTTGCCGGGTGTTTGCGTTTTCTTGGTCGCCATCTCAGTGTTCCTTGTTTCCCGGCGCAGCCGTTTCGATCAATTGGTTGAACTGTGCCTCTATTCTTTTGGCGAAGTCTTCTTGCATTTCGTATACATCACCGAACTCGGCGAAGGCCCAGCGTCCGTGCGTGCCGAGGTGGTTTACGCCCGGAATCCAGTAGGTATCCATGGTGGACTTCTTTTCCTTAGCGTCCTCGCGCCGGTAGCCTTTGATCTCGACGATCAGGTTCAGCGGGTCTTCCTTTCCGCAACCGTTGTCCACTTGCACGATAAAGTCCGGGATGTAGACGCGGTTAGCCGAGCCGGACCGATAAGGAACTTCCAGGCCGAGGTTGTGGTTCTTGGTGTAGGTCAGTACTTTTGGGTGCGATTCGGCAACGCGGCAGAATTCGCTCTCCCAGCCACTATCCAGAATAACCCAGTTGACCTGGTTCCTTGGTTGGTTATGCACTCCGATGGTTTCCCAGCGGTCGCTGCTAGGGCGCGAGGTGTTGAAGCGCACATGCTCGGTGCTGCCGGTCGGGTTGAACGGGTCGAGGATGGCCTTGATTTTCCGACCTTTCTCTAACTCCTTCGCGGTAATGCCCTTGGTGATGCGCTGGCAGGCCATGTCCGCCAGTTCGCAATACATCAGTTGTGCCGGGTAGGTTCCACCCTTGCATTCCAGGCACTCGTCTAGCCACTGGCGCACGATGCGCTTGAGCTGGCCGAATAGAGCGATCGGTGCATCCTGGCCTTGATCACGCCAATGCTGAAACAGCAAATGCTTGGTTAGCTCCATCAGCAAGGTGGACTGGCGTACGTCTCCCAGATGCTTGATGTCCAGCTCCACTGCTTCGCCGATAATTCCAGCGTTGTGGGTCTTGGTCGCGCCGACCATATCCGGCGTCAGGGTGAGGTGGTGGTCGGCGCTGAATTCGGCTTCGAGTTGCTCCTCCGGCAATTCGACGCGATAGCCCTGCACGCGCGGAAACTGGATTTCCAGATGATCGCGTTCTGGGCGCAGTGCCTTGACTGTGATGGTTTCGCGAGGTTTGGGCGGTGTGACAACAACCGGCTTGGCGGTGAAGTCGAAAGGAATGCCGAATATGTCGGCATACTCCACGTCGAATTGGCCTTGCTCGTTCAATTCATAGGACTGGCGCCGTAGGGCACGTCCAATGACCTGCTCGCACAACAACTGGGTGCCAAACGCTCGCACACCGAGAATGTGGGTAACGGTATTGGCATCCCATCCCTCTGTGAGCATGGACACCGATACGACGCAGCGAATTTGCTCTCCCAAACGACCTTGCTTGCCGACGGTATTCATTACCTCGCGCAGCAATTCACTATCACTTAGGTTTTCGGCTTGCCTCCGGTCTCCGGTGCGTTCGATGATCTCGCGTTTGAAGCGTTCGATCTCATCGGCGGCCATGGCTCGGAAGTTGTCATCCAGTGCTTCCCCTGATTCGAGCTGCTCGCTGTCTATCAGCAAGGTATTGGGGCGCGCCAATGGCTCGCCATGTTCGTCAAAGTTGCGGAACAGTTCTAGTCTTCCTGGTACGCGTGCGATGGAACCATCTTCGTTTGTGCGTTCGAAACCGGAGATGTAATCGAACACCAGTTTGGAAGTCGCGGTGTTGTTGCACACTACGATGAAGCACGGCGGCACGTTAATGCCAGCTTGCTCCCAGGCTTCGTAAGTTTTGCGGTAATGGCCGTACAGCGCTTCTAGCGCGGTCTGTAGCTCCACCGGGATCGCCAATGGATCGAGCGGAGCGTTCTTGCCGCGCCCCTTTTTCGGCATCTTTTTGCCGATGTGCTTCCAGAGTTCGCGGTATATAGGCATATCCGCGCCTGGGATGTTGTCAGCCACTGGCACGCGCGGCAATTTGACGATGCCGCATTCGATGGCGTCCATCAGTGAAAAATCGCTCATAGTCCAGGGGAATAGAGTGCCTTCCACATAGCCAGAGCCAGCGAGGAAGAATGGCGTGGCCGAAAGATCAAACACCTGTTGCAGGCCCAGCTTCCGGTTCACAGCTTCTAAACCAGCAATCCACAACCGTGCAGCTTCATTGTTTTCCTCGGCCTCGGCTTTCTGATCTTTATCGAGATCTTTGTCGTCCTCGACAGCGTGCGGCTTTTCTCGATAGCAATGGTGTGCCTCGTCGTTGATTGCGAGGATGTTTTTCATCCCCATCAGTTCCGGCATTACCCGCTGGAGCATCTGGCCCTCAGTTTCCAGCGTATTCAGCTCGCTCCCTGTCCGGCCTTGCAACAAACGCCGGCCTCCCTTTGACAACTCCATGCACTCGCGAAGTTTGAAAGCGTGGTAGTTCGTGATGACAATCTTGGTTTTGTCCAGATCAGGTAGCATATCGCGCGGCACGATCTCGCGATTGCCGTAGTAGCTGTCCGCATCATTAGGCAGTAGCACACGCAGGCGATCCTTGATGGTGAGGCCAGGGGCGACCAGCAGAAAGCCACGGGTAAATTTCTTGCTCTGGGGGTGCCGCACAGCATTGACCGTTTGCCAAGCAATGAGCATGGCCATGACTGTGGTCTTACCTGCGCCAGTGGCCAACTTCAACGCTAGGCGCAGCAGGCCAGGATTGGCATCATCGCTGACCTTCTTCAAATGATCGAGAAAGCGTCCACCATTTTTTCCAAGCTGCGGGACGACTTCTGTCAACCAAATAGCAGTTTCAGCCGCTTCGACTTGGCAGAAGAACGGGCGTACGCCCATGAACTTGTGATTGCGCCAGTGCTCCAGTAGACGGGCTGTCTCGGGCGTAACGCGCCATTGTGACGGTGGCAATTGACGCCAAGCATCGACCTCGCGCCGCACAGCATTGATTAGTTCCGAATGTTGGTAACGCTGTTGGTCGTCAGCCAGGTTCTCGACTTCATCCAGCGCCAGAGTAGCCTGTTCGCTACGACCCCGACGGGGCTTCGGGATCGGGCTAATAAAGCTAGATGCGCGACGTGACTCGACGATTTTCTGGGTGGGTTGTCCCTTGTCGTCGAGCTCCCAGTGCCGGAACGGGTAGTCATAAGGCGAGTTGAGGATAGGCTGCTTGAAAAATTGGTCACTCACTTCCTTCGTCCCCTGATCCAACATGGTAGGCCTTCCCCCTCAAGGCCGAGCTCTCTGATAATAAGAGAAGGTCTGTTCAGCCATGGTCGGTACGGCGGTTTCCGGAAGGCTTTTTCGGACACCACCGTTATGGGGATTTTTGAGGCGGTTTTGGGTTGTCTAACCCAAAGCACAGTAGTTTTACGGTGGTATTGTACAGAAATGATACATATTGGCCGATGTTTGTTAGCCCCGTGATACTGACCTGCACCGCTTTTTCTGAAGCCCGGCCTTCTTGGCTCTGTCGTGTTTGGCCTGTGAATTGCTCCTGTTGCTCTTTTGTTTGGCGCTCTGGCACCACCTGACCAGGGCCAGGATTACCTGTCAAGGTATGTTCCCAGGCCGGGCCTGGGAGCCTGTCCGATGACGATGCCAGCCCGGTTCCCGGCCTGGCTGGGACTTTTAAGGCCACAAATTCGCCTGCGCTCATTTGTGGCCTTAAAAGTCCCACACAAGACGCACCCCTGGTGGGGTAGGAAAGGCGTTTGGTTTTCAAGGGATTGGGGGCAAACGGCGGTTAGCCGCGCTGTAGGACATAAAGAGCGAAAAAACAGTGTAAGAGATTGATTTATTGAATGGATGTCCGGCTACAGTTGTACTCTTGTTTCTGGTAGACGGCGTGGACACCTGCCGCTAGCAACGTACCGACTACACGCTGACTACCTTCCATCTGCATTTTGATTGCATGACGACAGCATGAGTGCTGCGTGATGATTACCTGCGGGCGGCAAGGGCTTTACAGTGTTGTGGCATTAAGCGTGCTGGGAACTGTCAGAGGTACTGATTCATACTTGAGCAGACTGGTATTGCCAGATCTGAAGGGCAGAAAGCGACCCATTGCAGTCTTTCGCTATTCATTATCTGGAGTCTGCTTTGCTGCAATAACGGTCCTTCAAGGGGACAGCATGGGTTGAGTACCAGGCGGCGTTGCCTCGAATTTTTGTTTAGAAGACATATTTTGTGGCATCTTGTATTATTTATGCGGGTATTGATCCATCTAATTGCAGATTTCGCTGTCCGTTCAAATGCGGTAGGGCGGATGTTCGGTAGCTATACATAACAAGAGCATACCGATGCTTCACGATGTCTTCACCTTTTCTTGCATGACTCCATGGAGGCACCATGAATCTCAGATCAGACAAGTACAACCGGCAGATCAGGCTGCTGTGTCCAACTTGCGGCAATGACCAGTTCGCGCACGATGGGGAAGATGGCCAAACCAGCGAGCTGGTGACATGTGTGGGCTGTGGGCTCGAATTATCGAAGGACGACCTGATTCGCGCCAACCGCGAAAACGTAGACGAACACGTCAAGGAAATTGGTCAGGAAGTTGTCAAGGATCTTCAGCGAGAATTGCATGAGTCGCTGAAAAGGGTTTTCCGAGGCAACAAGAACATCAAGGTACGGTAATGCAAAGCCCCATTAGCGTTGGTGATGGCATCGCTTTAGCCGCTCTCTTTTTGTCGGGCTATGCGACGTGGAAAACGTTTAAGTTTAACGAACGGCAGAATGAACTTGTCGATAGCCAAGATCGCTTAAATAAGCTTCTTTTGGAGAAAGAAACAGGGGAAGCGCTTAACAGTAAGAAGGCCGATCTCGGTGCTACGTTCATTAAACTAGGCAGCAGCAAGTACAGACTTAAAGTTTGGAACAAAGGGAAGGCGTCTGCACGTAACGTCTCGCTTGAATTCCCGGAAGGGAACGAATGCCTCATACAGTCGGACATTGACTCGAAGTTCCCGCTGGAGCTCCTGGATACTCATCAATCGGTTGAGTTGATCGCTGCGGTAGCAATTGGCACGAAAAGTAAGCATCCCATGCGACTTATTTGGAATGACGAGGCGGGGGAACGTAATGAAAAACTTGTTTATCCCACCCTTTGAGCGCCCGGATTTTCTCCGCTAGGCGGCCACGAATGCTACAGTTTGTCGCGGACCAAGTCGATCAACTCGACCTCGCACTCGATCAACTTGCCGTCCGCGACCGCAACTTCGATCGCTTTGCAATGATGCTCATTGACAACGTCGTTGAGTTGACTCTTCATGGGCATGCCCGCGAGAAGGCGAGTGAGAACGAGATGTGGAGGCACGAGCCCAGTCCGAAGAATGATCCGAAGGTCGTAGCAGCTGCGCTTGGCCAGAGCTTCGAGGCAAAGGTACGTCTGGCTCGATCCACGTCGATGATTCCCGCTGAGGTTGCCGAAAGCATTCAGTATCTTCACGCCTTCAGGAATACGGTCTATCACCAGGGACGCCGCCACGAGGGAATCCTGCATTCCCTCGCAATTTTTTACTTTCAGAACGCCTGCTCCGTCCTCGAGGGCTTCAAGCCAATGTGGTGGTCTACAGGCAGCCGAGATCAAATCTCTCATCGCGCTATCAAGTACCTTGGCTCACCGAAGCTGTTCGAGCACCGGGAAGTGATGGCAAGTGCCTGCACACGCCTACGGCAAGTTGGTAACTCGTTGGGCCAGACATTGATCGCTGACCTTCAAGCCGACATGAACAACACCATCGAACGCGTAGACGAGATGATTGATTTTTTGACAACGGAAGCGCCGCAGACCACTTCCCGAAAGCAGGCGATCATTTCTGCCCAAGCGTGGCCGTTCGCCTTTTCGGACGAAGGGAAGCAATGGGCAAGGAACAACCACTGCCCAACCGACACGGTCGGCGGATATGTCGACTGGCTCTCTGCCAACTACCCGTGGCCGGTTCGAGCTGATCCAATCAGCGGCTGGCAAAAGCGCCTTGTTTCACTGAAGGCGGAGAAGGATTTGAACGCTGCCTTGAAGAAGTACTGCGACTTCATGCGCCAGACCGAAGAATTCAGATCGAAAATTGACGAATCTGTCTCTCAACTTGACACATATATTCAACAGCAGATCGACATCGCACGCGGAAAATGACGCCTAATCCGTCCGTCGAGCGTCCGCTCCTGGCCGATTGTAGCCAAAGCCAGAGGGCAGAACTCGACCCATAGCGGAAACTCGTAACTCGGGAAAGCGGACGTTAAAAATGCGAATTCAGCGGAGCGCCGCTCGCGGCGCGTCCGCTGGAACGACTGGTTGGGCATGCTGGCTAAACTCCGGCGCAAACTGATGAATAGTAGCTAGGAGTTCGTGGGCAATTTGCCGCATGCATGCTAATTCAGGACGCCCTTCCAGCGCAGAATCTTCAGCGCCGGTGCTAAACACCCAGCCCAGAGAGTTCTCGCGAGAGATTGCCATATAGGCCTCCTCGAGTTCTGGGTCCACATGAGCACCCCCGTCTGTATCCGTGACGTTGAGTACCAACTCTCGTCGACAGAACGTTCGACCACGGTTGTCTTTCAGAACCGGATTGTTCCACCAGTCTACGAACGGAATGGGCTGCATTGGAAATGGTGAGCCGCCAGCAGCGACAAGGGGGAGGTAACGGGCGCCAGTAGATCCTAGGTGCATTAGCACGAGGTTACACTCAGTCAAAAGATTTTTCGGATTCAGTGGAGGAGTCGAAGTGAGGTAACGCCCATTACGAAGGCCAAGCTGATCAAGAAGGGCTCGCGACTGGCCGTGGTGGTGAAGTAGTACGCGCAAGCTCAAGGAGATATGTTTCGCGACGGCCTCAAGTCCGCCATCGAACGCTTGACATGAGTGTCGTAAGAGCTGAAGCTGTTCGACCAACTCTCGCTTCAGTTCGTCTTTTGGTCTTTGTACGCGCTTTGGTTTGGCCATGGCTATCTTAATGCCCAACAGTTAGAAAATGAATCCGCCGAATCCACATAACAATTGATGTTTAGGTGCCCATTATGCTCTGGATATAACAACTCCAGTAATGCGGACACCTGGAAGCTCCGTGGAAGTCCGCTATCAGGCCAAGTCACCAATAGCCGCTTCTGGCCAATATCTGCCGGGCATGACAATAAATTCACGTTGGCGCAGCTGCGGGTGCTTGTTTGATTAACCAGCCTGTATGTGGAATAGAGAACAAGGTGCGGGTAGTTATCCTATCTCCAGCTCTGATTCCGCCCCTTGCGTCCCGACGTCGTAGCCATGCTGAACGTGGATTGGGTCTTGGGTCACCACCGGCTGCAGGTCATGTGCCAGTCCCTTGTACGTCAGCTGATCCACCCGCTCGGGCAGCTTTTTTGCATCGTCTGTGAACACAACGACCTCGTGCCGTTCGCGCGAAATACTGACATAGTACGTGTCTTGTGCAGTCGTGCGGCTGAAGCTCTCGGCGTTGTAAAGCACTCGGTCGCAGGTCAGTCCTTGGGCGCTATGCGCTGTGGTGGTGTAGGCATAGTCCATGTTTAGCGGTCGATCAGTGGTCAACTGCACGTGGCGACCATTGGTTTCGATGGTGACGCTGGTTGCATCAATCGCCGCGATCTTCGCCAGTTGTCCGTTGACCAGATCATTATGGGCATCGTTGCGTGTGATGCGGACATGGTCACCTACAGACAGCTCTGCCCGGTTCAGGTGATAGACCGATAGTTTGCTCATGGTTTTCGGGATGATTTCTACGGATTGCGTGGGTGACGGGTCGGGCTGGATCGGTTCGACGGTGATGCGGTCATGGTGCGTGCTGCCGGTCACGCGGTACAGCTCGCCGCGTTTCAGGCCGCACTGGTAGTCCCGTTCGGGCACCACTATGTCGCCCACGGTGTAATACCGCGCTACGCTGCGTTCTGCGCGAGTGGTGTCATGGCGAGCCAGTAGCTGGCATTGGTGTCCTTTATCTTTCAGGCCGAGCAGGGCATGGGTCCGTGCATTAATGGCTTCGCGTGAAGCGTTGGTGCCAGTCACTACGATAGTGCCCGATTGGTCTGCCGCTGGAAGTCGCGTATAGGCTTGAGCAATGGCCTCATATCGAGCGGAACTGTCCCGGCTTTTGTGGCCATGCTCGTCGGCAGTGAACTGATCTGGGATGGTGAGCACCTGATCCAGGAGCGGCAGGGATCGGCTGGCTTGGCCTTCTGCGGCCAACTGCACAGCCTGGCGCAGCCGTTCAGAGCGTTGGCGCTGGATGTCTGCCATCAGTACAGTTTTCATGCCGTTTTCCTGCAGCATGGCAAACGCGCGGCCTGCCTCAATGGCCTTGGTCTGGGCGGTGTCGCCGAGCAAAACCACTTTTGCGCCTGTCGGCTGTATGAGGGCCAGCAGCTTGTCCATCTGCCGCACAGGCACGACTCCAGCCTCGTCGATTACTACGACGGTTTTCGGTCCCAGGGCGTCTATGAAGGGGCGTTTGTCGGAAGCTGCAAGCACTGATGCAATCGTGTTGGCCGGTATTCCATCTTTGCGCAGGTTGCGAACCATGCCGCCGTAAGGGGCCAGTGCCGTCATGGAGTGTCCCTGTTGGTGGAGGATGGTCTGGGTGTTTTGCAGAGCGAAGGATTTGCCGGTGCCAGCTAGACCCTGGATGCCGGCAATCTGATCGGTGCCGGTCGCGACCAGGATGACAGCCTCGCGCTGGCCAGGCGTCAGGCGTGTGTCCAAGCTGCTTTCGGTGCTGGTATTGGCAATCGTGGCCTGCCAGGCGCTGCGACCTGTTTGCTCGGCGGCCAGTATCCTGGATTCGGCTTCAAAGGCTTTCTGAGTCGCGTAGCGTGGGCTTTCCATCAACAGGCGTCCTTCGGCAATGGCTTGGTCAACGAGGTGCCGAGCATTGTCCTGGGTCAGGCCGCGCAGGCGTATGACCTCTGTGGCCCAGCCTTCGCGCGTCATGGGAAGGGCCAGCCTGTCCTGGGTGCTACGGGAGAGGGTAGTGGCGAGAGATTAGCCAGCGAGCGCTTGGATGCGTCAGTGCTAGCGCTTGAGGGGAGGGATAGTGGATTTACACACGTTTATCCACAGGTTCTGTGGATAGCGGACGGCAGCTAACAACTCCTATACGCAGGTCGCGACTATGTGCAGGTGATTGGGCGCGGATGATGTCCGTCCATCGAGAGGTGGCGGCCCATAGCAGCCGTACTGAATTCGCAACGCGCCAAATACGGGAAACCACGGCGGTTGCAGATATTGCGCCATCTGAAGCGCATAAAACTGCATCAAAAGACTCCTTTTTTGCCCCTGATTCATCGCTTCGAAGATTCGAGCAAAGCGTGGCGTATTTAACCTGAGTTCCGATTAAGCTTACAAGAGTGAGGCCAAGGTACTTGCGCCGAATGACGCCTTGAGACGCTCGATGTGTGTGGGTTCGACCGAATAAAGGAAGGCTAAATAGCCACGTAACGACTCTTGTTCACAAGCATCAAGATGGCCGTTTAGAAAGCGATGAATGAGCACTCTCAGCTCCCTTTTTTGCAAACGACCAACCGAGATAGCCCCTTCATTCGTTATAGTCAGGCCCGTTATCCGCCGACCTCGTTTCTTTGACGTTTCGACCGTTTTCCCATCATTGATTAATAGTCTTGGATGCTGCAAGTCTCGTAAAATTTGTCTAACAGTATTAAGACAGCCGCGCAGTATCTCGGGTGTGGATGTCGAGAAGGACAAGTCGTCTGCATAACGAGTATAAGCAATTTTATTTTCAATGCAGAAGGCGGAAATATCTTCGTCAAACTGGAAGAGCAAAATGTTTGACAGCTGAGGCGAGCTTGGCGCACCAACTGCAAGTGTTAGCTTTCGTCTTTCGGCATCCCTCTTGAACAGTATCTGCGTCAAAACGTAGCGGTCATCATCGGTAAATTCTTTCCTTTTCTCCAGGTAGGCGAGGAGGTCATCTGATGTGATCGATGGAAAGAAGTTTTGGAAATCGATTTTAAGAAGAAATCGATTATTTAAATGGGGGCTGATATTTTGTGCTAGCCCAACGCCTGTTCGATATGCCGTCGCACTGGCGTGAATAGGAAAATTTGAAAGAACGTTCTTGGACAGCCAGCGTTGTAACGTTTTTATTTCAGGCGTTGGTTGAGCAATGTTTCGACGCCCAGTTTTATTTCGTTTTTCAATTGTATATTCTTTGTAACGCCGCGGAGCTGTTGCTATCAGCACATCCAGCTCCTGCGCTGTGAAAGGGAGGGCTTGGAGAAGGTCTACCTTAAGCGACATTTTCTACCTCAGTATCAGGAGCCCTAAATCGTTCGTACGCTGCCTTCCTTCTGCGGTCAGCTACTGTTTGATCAAAGAGTTGGCTTTTAATCCGAGGCCGTTCTAGGCGTTTCTCAATTAGGCCATATTCAACGTAATGTTCACCAGAGTGTAGAAAAGTATAGAAAGATTCATTGCCTGCCCGACGTAGCTTAAGGACTTCCAGCCTTTCGAGAACAAACATTAATTGATGCAGCCTTTTAAGAGATAATGTTACGCCCAGCGCTTCCAAGAAGTTTGAAATATCGGTCAGACGAGCTACGTGAATCAATTCGACGAAATCTGCGATCGTTAGAAGTAAGTGGCGTGAATTCGTGAGATCCAACGCTTCGGTTTTCGGCTGTTTTGATAAACGGAGTTCAACTTCTTCAATAATTTGATGAACGTCTTCTTTGTTTAATTTTCCCGGCACCGAAAACGCAGCATTCTTGTGCCGAATCTCAAGATTAAGTACAAGGCCAAGGCGTATGAAAGAGTCTGTATCCCAGTGATCCTCATGAATCACAATAATTAACTTCTTCGCCGTACTTGGATCTTTAAGGAATGCGCCGAACTCACCAACTGCTCCAGCGCCTTCAAGAAATATAATGATGACATCGACGAACGCGCATAAGTCTTCCTCGAATGACAATAGATCTTGGTAAACGTCGAAGTGGTTCCAGTCCTTGTAGGACTCAGGTGTAATAAGAATTGGACTGTATTGGGCGTGATTTACCATGACGTAGTTAATAAAGTCACCACGTTGCGAAATCGAGCCACCTTCCGGGCGTGACCCCATGTCACCCCCGAAAACTGTGATTCTATGCCACGGTCTAGAGACTCGACTTTTTGCGATATCAATAGACTGTGCAAATTTTTTTATAGTCTGTTGCACAAATACCAACTACCTAAATATGGCGCGAAGATGGTCGCGTGGCCCGGCGGAGGAGCATTCATGCGGAGGAGCTGGGACGCGTGAGCGTCTTTGCGCCAAAAATGCTGCCAATCCTTTTCAGTCTGGCGATACGCCCGACATTATCAGCTCACAGACAATTCAGTCAGCAGCCAACGAAACGCGTAATTGGTACTAGATAGAATATCAAAATTCTATGTGGCTGCCTAGTACAATTTGTGACATTCAAGAAAAAGCATAGCCGGGCACCTCACCTGTTTGATGGTGCCGTAATGGATGCAGCAGCCTTAAACACTTTCCCAAACTCCTGAAACGCCATTGCAGACACAGCAAACGTCCTGAACGGCAAGCTCACCCTCGCAATCGGGAAATCCCCCGCCAAGGCCACATACCCGCCCAGCGCGGGCAGAGACTGTACAGGCCAGCCATCATGGCGATGATCGCTACGCAGGCAAAGGCTCCGAGCAACAGTGTGGTGGGGATACCCATAAACGTGGCCTTTCGGCCTAGTCCTTTGAAGACTGGATAGGAGTTGGCAGCCATCGCTTACTTCCAGAGCAGCATGACCAGCTCTGCTGCAGAGCCCGCTAACAGCACTCCAATGCCCCAACGGATGGCATCGTCTTTGCGCATGACCTCTGCGGAATACAGTACGAAAATAATGACGCCGATGATGATGGCGGCAATGGGCAGAATCACGTCCAAATTGTCCTTGAGTGTCTGTAGTGTGGATTGCGCCCTGGATAAGCCGCCGATGGACTGAGCAAGTGCAGCCTGATGGATACCAATCAGCAGCCATGCCGTAGCTAATTTGTTTATCACACGCAGGAAAGGTGCTGCCATTCTGAAGTGCTGTAGTAGAGACATGAAAGGACTCCTGCCCCAGGACGCGGTGTGGCGTTGGGGTCTTAGGTGGTGGTAGGAAGATAGGGTGGGTTAGGCCATGCAGGCGTTAGGTGGTCTCGCCTTGCTCTGCCTCTGACTCTTCGTCTTGAGGCTGAGCGAAGCCGTCCATAGATGGATTAGTAATGAAACCGTCTGGCGTTCCTTGATGGTGTGCAGGGGGTTCAGGATCTGGACTCTGTGTTGACGGTGGCTTCCTTGGTGCGTCCTCACTTGCGGGATGGGACGCTGCCTCTTTCAGGGGTGCCAAGGCGGGTACTTTGATGTTGGCTTTGGCCAAGACCTTGCCTACATACCCATTGGTGAAGCCGCGCGTGAAGTTGCCGGTGTTGTAGCAGGACAGTGCCGCACGCAAGGACTGTTGTGGGGCCTTGTGTCGAGACAATGATCTGGCATAGCACTCTGCAAGCACCGTCTGGGCAGCCTCAAGATTGCGGCAGGGATCAAAGACGGTTTTGGTGTCCAGATTTAGCCAGGCCCAGTTTCGTACGTTGATCTGCCCCAAACCGGCATCGAAGTCGATACCTTGATCAATGAGGCCTTGTGCTGCTTCGGTGGCTTCTGCCAACGTTCGAGGCTGTTGCCGCAGGTGCTTGCCCTTGCGGTTTACGCCGATGGCGTACTGACGGGCGCGAGACTCATGACTGATCAAAGCATGTAGCGTTATCGGGTGAATATTGGGTGCGCAGGCAAGGGCTAGGGCAGCAAGTTCTGCGATCATGGAGTAGCCCCTATCAGTGATTGGCCTTACGTCTGGGATCCGTTAGAGAGAAATTCCAGCCGCTGGCCCAAATACCGCCATGATCGGCATCCCATTTGGCTTGTGCTGCGTCGTACTCCTGAGCTTCGACCCAGTGCCCGCCCATGCTTGGCCTACCCACGTAGCGCACAGACAGCTCATGAGTCCAGGCATGGTCGTTGTAAACGGCACAATAGGTGGGCAGTTGGTCGAGAGTGACGGTGGGAAGCGGATGCACTTCGTACACGGTCTGCCCGCTGTCGTCGCCGTACTCGTGCTTACGCCATTTGTAGGCCGTATCGGCATAGGTACGGTTCAAATATTCTGGGTCGCATTTCCCGGCCCCGCGTGAGATGGCGTCAATGCGTTCTGGCATGCCCTGATCGGTTGATGCTGGGCATTGAGATAGAAAGGAGCGTCTGGCGTCGACGGTTGCTGACCAGTCCAGGCCATGTTTGCTGTACTTTTTGATGTCGAAGTAATGATCCAGCGATGGGCTGCATTCGTTAGGCCGCAAGCCGGAGGACAAGCACAGTGTTGCTTCGCAGGCCAGACGAGGGATGCCGGTGAGCAAGTCAGTTGCGACGGCATGGGTGGCAGGGGTCAGGACGCAGGCGAGCGCTAGCGTCCCAGCCCGCAGGTCGGGAAAGGATTGCATGAAGGTGTCTCCGGGGAAGGGGTACAGCAGATGGCCAGGGAACAGGCCGGGGATGGGTTAGCGTTGGCGCTGCAGAGATTGTTGGGCGATGGCGATCTGTTCAGGTTTGGCCATAGCTCGCACCAGATGAGCTGTTTCGATGGCGGCCTGGCGGGTATCGCGTAGCTGCCCCAAGTCGGCCACGATCTGGCGTAGCAGGGTTAGTTCTTCCTGCAGCGTGTCGTCGGCGGAAAGCCGACGTCTTATGTAGTTAGAAAGTGACAACCCGGATAGGACAGCTGCTTCGCCTAGACGCGCAGCATGAGACTGGGTCACCCGGATGCGGATGACCTCGGAGAGCGGTTCGTTCATGGGGTACCTATAGGTGGGGTCGCGGTAAGCGTCCGGCTAAACCATATTGACACGCCCGCGTAAAGCGGGCGTTGTCGTTTAGTGTGCAGTCGTCGGTCGCCAGTTATGCGGCAGCAGCTCGTCGATGCGGCTCGCCGGCTGTGTGGGCAGGCGCGTGAGTACGTCCTTTAAGTAGGCGTACGGATCATGGCCATTGAGCTTGGCTGACTGAATCAAGGTCATGACGGCGGCGGCCCGTTTCCCCGCGCGCAAGGAACCGGCAAACAGCCAATTGTTGCGGCCAATGGCGATCGGCCGGATCTGATTCTCGATCCAGTTATTGTCGATCGGCAACTGCCCATCATCCAGGTAACGCGTCAACGCCACCCAGCGTTTAAGGCTGTAGTCCAGAGCCTTGGCCGTGGCAGACCCGTCCGGCACGCGCTCTCGCTGGGCCAGCATCCAGGCCTGTAAGGCATCGGCCACAGGCTTGGCCTGCTCCTGCCGTCTTCGCCTTCGCTCTTCGGTAGTCAGGTCTTTCACCTGACGTTCGATTTCATAGAGCTGGCCCATGTAGTGCACGGCTTGCTGGGCAAGCTGACTCTTGGCCGCCACATGCAAGTCGAAGAACTTGCGCCTGGCGTGCGCCATGCAGCCTATTTCGGTAATGCCCTGGGTAAAGCACGCTTTGTAGCCGACGTAGTCATCGCACAGCAGACTGCCTTGCCAATCGCCCAGGAAGCTGCGGGCATGTTCGCCCGCCCGGCCTTCGGTAAAGTCGTAGACCACCGCACGCAGGTCTTCGAATGCACCCGGCGCATAGGCCCACAGGTAAGCCCGATGGGTTTTCTTCGTGCCAGGCTTGAGCATCTGCACGGGCGTTTCATCGGCATGCACGACGCGGTGTGTGAGGATCGCTTCGCGAAGCGCATCGGCCAAGGGCTGCAGCTGCACGCCACACACGCCCACCCATTCGGCCATGGTGGAGCGGGCGAGCTTCATGCCGGCTCGCTCGAAGATTTTTTCCTGACGGTACAGCGGCAGATGATCCGCGTACTTGGCCACCAGTACTTGCGCCAGCAAGCCGGTAGAGGCCATGCCCTTGTCGATGACGTGGCTAGGCACCGGCGCCTGGGTCAGCGTCTCGCATTTCTTGCAGGCCCATTTGCCACGGATATGGCGCTCCACCGTGAACAGGCCAGGGGTGTAGTCGAGCTTTTCGGATACGTCTTCGCCGATGCGCTGCAGCTGGCAACCACATTGGCAAGTTGTACTGTCAGGCTCGTGGCGATGCTCAACACGGGGCAGGTGCTCGGGCAGCGCGGCACGCTTGGGCTGCTGAACGGAGCGGGCGGCCGGTTGGCCGCGTAGCAGATCGAGTTCGGCTTCGATGGCCGCAATATCTGCGCCGACCGTGTCTTCCAACAAGCTGCCTTGCACGCCCGAGAGCTGCTCCCCCTTTTTGCCGAACTGGTAGCGGCGCAGATTGGCAATCTCGTGGGTCAGCTGCGCGATCTTGGCATCTTTGAAGCGGATGTCGTCGCGGTGGCCTGCGAGCATCTGTTCGCGGCGCATCAAGAGCTGGCGTGTTTGTTCCAATTCCTGTTCGTGGCGCAACAACTGCTCGGCCGTTTTAGCCAGCTTCTGCTCGTTCTCGCCCAGCTCGGCCATGAGGCCACGAACCTTCTCGCGCAAGGCGTGTGCATCAAGTTCGTCGAGGTTTTGGGCAGAAGCAATCATAGCCACCAGTGTGCCATGACCTGCTAGGGGTAAGCTATTGGCGGATGCCCCAATTGCATTACAAGACGTCGATGACCCCGCCCGGACCGATGCGCTGCCATGGCAGGCCGATGACCAGCGCCTGCAGTTGTTCATCGGTCAGGGGTACGTCGGGCGAACCGAGTCGTGGCCAAGTAAAGCCTCCCTTATTAAGCCGCCGGGCCGCCAGCCATATACCGATGCCGTCATGCACTAGTACCTTTATGCGGTTGGCCCGACGGTTCGCAAAGAGGTAGGCATGGTGAGGATGGGCCGCACCGAAGACCTTGACCACCCGCGCCAAGGCCATCTCGGTGCCCGCGCGCATGTCCATCGGTTCAACCGCTAGCCATATTTGGTCGACGCGAATCATCGCATCACAGCGCGCAGCCAAGTCGCACACTGTTCGGACTGAGCCATGGGCCAGCGTATCGTGGCCTTCAGGCCGTTGTGCTCGAACTCAATCGCGATGTCTTCGCGGACTACGGCCGTGATTTGTACCGCTTCAGATTGCGCACGTTGCAGCGGTATGAACTGCGCAGCCACATCACGCCGCACAGCGGGCATTGGCGCAGATTCAGGATCGCCGAAGCGCTCATGCTCCTGAATCCATTTGCGAAGCAAATTCGGATGCAGGTCGTGCGCCCGTGCTACAGCCGCTACGGAAACGCCACGCTGCTGACAACTGGCGACGACCTCAGTCTTGAACTCGATACTGAACTGACGCCGTTGGCGCCGACCTTCTTGTGCGGAAAGCTCGTAAGGATGCATTACTCCACCTACTGGGATGAATTACTCCACCAAGAAACTAGTGGAGCCGCCATCCTCTACGATCTGCCGCTCGGCCTCAAGATGGTTTTACCGGACGCATACGGGTCGCGCGCTAGTCTGTCGGTAAAGCAATTGTTGTTGGAGATACGGCTTGACACATTCTGTTGGATTCATTAGCGTGGGGTGGCAATAGCCACTGTCGGCTAAAAGCGGCCCCCTAACCATCCGTTCTTTCGGAAAGAATTAAGACATGCGCTTCAGAAATTTATCCAAATGGAATGACTCTGCCCACACAGCGGGATTGCTTTTTTTTGCGCAGCTCTTAGAGGAATTGTTATTTGACTTTTCTCTGGATACTTATAAGGCCTCAGTGATGCAAACTGGCTCGTTATGCAGTGAAGCTATTAGAACTATAGATGACATCGAGGCGGGAAATATTAAAGAGCCAAATATCTGGCACGTAACCTCAGAGTTGTGCGCAAGCTTTGAAAAAGACTCTGTCGCTCAAGCGTTAGTTCCGCTGCCTTCAGGTGCATTTTTTGGAAAGCTAAAAAATACCAGAACTCCATTGAAAGAATTGAAAGACGTATTGAAGCTTCTTTTGGTTCAACTTAAGCCAACGTCTTACCGCGACAAAAACGAAGAGTTACTTGCAAATGAAATCTGCGGTAGACAAGCACACTCTGAGATTCGACGACTCGCGAGAAGTTACATTACCACGTTAGTCTCAACTGGTTATAGCCAGAAATATTTACATGAAACTTCTCTGGATTTTTTTTGGCGTGGCCCCGGCAATATCATTGACAATGCCGCGATCATGGAATTCTTTGCGCTAATCCCTCGAGCGCATAGCTCATTTACGGCAATTTTCCATGTTGACAAACTCTTCGCTGGAGCAGCGACTGCGTTTGACTCGCTCGGTATGAAAATACATGAGACTTTGCCAGATAATTTTGAAACCTCAAAGTGGCCAGCGTTCACATCGCAGGCGCATGGACGAATCTATGCTGTTGTAGAAAAGATTTCCGCGCGTGATGTCTATAGCGCACGGATGGAAGCCGAAAGTCGCTTGAAAATGGGATCCACTTTTCTTTCATTATTCCATCATAAAAAGGAAGCCTGCTGGTCACCCGATAGCATTATCATAAATGAAGAGAACTCCCAACAAAGAAAAATCTCGCAGCCGATCAATTCGATGCATAAGTGTTTGGATATGCGTGAAGTTTTGGCTGCCAAACAGCTCCAACTCTTTATGCAAGATTTCTCGCTTGAAAGACAATCTTTCGCTAAATTTATCAGCAGTTCCCGACTACATTCGATGGCGCTCGCAAGTGATACCGAAGAAAATCAGATTCTCAATCTTTGGGTCGCGCTGGAATCGCTGGTGCCCTCGGAGACCAAGAGCGCAGATACGTCCAATATCGAGCACATCACGAACTCAATAACGCCATTCTTAAATTTTGAATATATCGAGAGACTTCTAGATAATCTGGTAAGGGATTTGCTGCGTTGGAACCATCGCGCAACGAAGACTGCACTGCGCAATGTGCCGGGAAAGAAGTTCACGCATAAGCTCGCAAAATTACTTGCTTTACAACAATTTAGTGCTGAGCTCGCTCAGCTAGAAAATTCGTTTCGTGACTTCCATCTTCTGAGGGATAGGGTTGGGTATTTTAAGTCAACATTATCCAGTCCGGAGGCTGTGATTGATGCATTGAAAAATCACAAACAGCGACTTGATTGGCAGATTCGTCGAATTTATAGAACTCGAAATGTAATCGTCCATACTGGGGTAACACCAGACTACACCAGAACACTAATTGAGCATACGCATGTTTATCTAGATAGCATCCTTGCAACCTTGATAAAACTGGCCTCTAAACCCCGAGTGATTAACTCGGTCGGGCAAGGATTCAAGTTTATCGAACTGAAGTATGCAAGTTACTGTGCCCAACTATCGGACAAAAATCTTGAGTTTGATATTACAAATATTGAACGGTTGCTATTTGATCAGTGACGTCTCGTGCAAACAAACGGCGCTCAGCTTTCAAGCTTATCCAGCTTCCCCACCAAGTCCTCGGCCCTCAAGTGCGTATACCTTTTCAGCATCTGCATAGACTTATGCCCACTGATCGCAGCCACTTCCTGATCTGATAGCCCGGCCTCCACCAATCGGCTAACCGCTTCATGCCGTAGATCATGGAACCGAAAATCCACCAGGTCGGCAGCTTTTTTCGCATCATTCCATGCCTTGTCAAAAAGATAAGGCCTCCGCACCCCATCCCGGCCTGGCTCACCAAAGAACACCAGATCCGTCTCCGGTGGCCGCAACGGGTTATCCAGCGCATCTTGAAACGAACTGGTCGCGGCCCTGGTTAGCGGCACGGTACGGGGCGATGAGTTCTTGGTATGTTCCAGCCTGACGACTCTTTTTTGCATATCGACCTGGCCAACTCGCACTCCGGCAATCTCCGAAAGGCGCATTCCGGTTTCCAACGCGATCCGTACTATCCAGCTAAACATTGGATTGGAATAGGCATCCACTGCTGTCAGTAGCCGTTTATTCTCTGCCGGTGTCAGCCGTCGGTTACGCCCCGCACCAGGGGCGGGGCGGCGAATATTAGATACGGGGTTGAACGGCAGCCCAATGCCCCATTCCTTGATCGCAATGGTGAATAGGTGGCCAAGTAGGGCTAGTTCCAGGCGTACAGTGTTATTGCTACGCGGTACACGCTTGCCAGTCTCGTCTTCATCACCAGCCAGGCGGGCATCACGGTACTGGGCAACAATATCAGCGCTCAAGCCAGCCAGGGAATATTTACCCAAATGCTTGATCAGCGCTAGGGCCTTTTTATGTTCGCCAATCTGGGTCGATGCGCGCTTAGTTGGGGTAACTTCTCGCAAATAACGCTTCAGCGCCGCCTCAAGAGTCATTCGTTCAGCCGGCGCACGATGTATGTACATGCCGCGTACCATTTCATCTTCAGTACGGCGCGCCCAGTCTTCGGCGTCTCTTTTAGTGCGGAAAGTTTTGGCGGTAGTAGGCCAGCCAGTTTTGCGGATTAATGCCTTCCAGGTACCGGAAGGAGTCTTGACGATAGTGGCCATACAGGCTCCGAATGATGCTCAACGCTGCACCACTGTACCGAAACTGTACCTGACTCGCAATCTTGGAAAATCCCCCAGTCTTGGGGTAGAAGCTATAAATCGCGCTAGAGCCTTATAAACACTAGAGATTTTAAGCTGGTGCCCGGGGCCGGAATCGAACCGGCACGCCTTGCGGCGGGGGATTTTGAGTCCCCTGCGTCTACCAATTTCACCACCCGGGCCAGGGAGCAGAACGCATGACTGATGCCATGCGTTTGATAGGAAAGGACGTGATTATAGCAGCTTTGCTGTTATTGGCAGCTCGCCGCCGCCCAGCCTATCGATAGTTCTGTGGCGCCAGCGCTATAGCCTGTTTCAGTGCTTCCAGCAGGCTGCGTTCGTCGGCTATGCCTTTGCCGGCGATGTCGAAGGCGGTGCCGTGGTCGACCGATGTTCTGATGACGGGCAGGCCGATGGTAACGTTGACTCCTTCTTCCAGCCCCATGACTTTGACGGGGCCGTGGCCCTGGTCGTGGTACATGGCGACGACTCCGTCAAAATCTCCGCGTGCCGCCCGAAAGAATAGGGTGTCCGCGGGTAGCGGGCCGGTGACGTCGATGCCGTCCTGGATGCATTTTTGAATGGCGGGAATGATTTTGCTTGCTTCTTCGCCTCTGCCGAAAAGCCCGTTTTCTCCTGCGTGGGGGTTGATGCCGCAAACACCGATGCGGGGTTTGGTTATGCCGGATGCCTGAAGGGTGCTGTGTATGCGTGCGATGGTGCGGCCGACTAGCCCGGGTTCAATGCGTTCTATGGCGTCGAGCAGGCCGATATGCGTGGTGACATGAATGACTTTGAGTTTGGCCGAGGAGAGCATCATTGAGACTTCCTTGGTTCCGGTCAGGTCGGCAAGCAGTTCTGTGTGGCCGGGGTAGCGGTGGCCTCCGGCATGCAGGGCTTCTTTGTTCAGTGGGGCGGTGCATATGGCGTCGACCTGGCGGGACATGCAAAGCTGTGCGGCGCGCTTGACGTACTGGTAGGCGGCGTCGCCGCAGATGGCCGAAAGTTGCCCGAAGGGTTGATCGGCGGGAATCAGCTCGAGGTCAATGCAATCGATGGTCCCAGATATGAACCGCGCCTGGGCGGGTTCGGAAACGCAATGAATGGACGGGTGTTTGCCTACGATTTCCGCTGCCTTGGCGAGTCTTTTGGCATCCCCGATGACGATGGGCCGGCATGCTTCATAGGTAGCGGGGTTTGATAGCGCGCGCACGATGATTTCGGGGCCGATCCCGGCTGCATCGCCCATGGTGATGGCGATGATGGGCCGCTTTTGCGCCTGTGCTGTTTCGTTGGTATGGGGTTCCATGTCCGCGTCCTTTTCAATGACTGTCGGTGCGGGAGCAATACTCGCTGGTTCGATCATGAGGGTTCCAAGTGTTGTCGCAGGCGCAGCAGGGTTTGTGCATCGCCGAAGGCGCCGGCTTTTATGAGAATGGGCAGTTGCGGCCAGTGTCTGGAATACACATGTGTCACGCCGGGCTCATGGGTATTATGCGCTTGCAGATGGGTGAGTTGCAGTTTATCGAACAAGGCCCGCGTGGTGTCTCCGCCGCAGCAAACCAGCGCCCCCAGTTGTCCGAGCCTTGGTGCGATCAGCGCCGCCATGCGGGCCGCGTACGCGGGCGATAGGTCGGGGCGTAGGCTCTGCTTGGGGTCTATGTATACCGCCATGTCCTGCTGGTTGGTGATTGCCTTGTCGATCAGGTGTTCGGCACTGTGTTCGGGGTGTCCGGCGACCTCGTCAATGGTGAGCGGCAGGAGCTGGACTTGTGTGGTTTTGCTTAATTCCTGGATCTGTCGTCTGGCCGTCGCGGAAAAGCTGCCGACCAGGAACAGTGTGCTGCCTGGCGAGGTTTTCTTGCCTGGATAGGCCTGGATTTCAGCTAGGTCAGGGCCGGGCAGGAATTCGCTCAATACAGATGCGAGCCCGCCGCTGCCCACCCAGATGCAGCGGGTGCGGGCGGCCAATGCCGCCGCTACGATTCGCCGCATATCGTCTACGGTTCGGGCATCGCAAAGCAAGGCGGGTTTGGGGCCGGTAGCGGCGTGCTGGACAAGCTTGGCCGTTTCCTGGATGTCGGAGCCTTGGAGGTTTTCAATCGCAAGGCAAGTGCAGTCGAAGCCGAAGGATTCCAGTTGTGAGCGGATCGAGACGGCTTCATTGGATGGGGGGCTGTCGCGTCCTGGTCCGCCGGGTTCTGCCGATGCGTCCTTGAGTTCCAGTTTTCCATTGATGAAGGCTCGCCCCAGCAGGGGATGCGCGGGGGCGACGATAAACAGCGCGGGAGGCTGTTGGGGCGTCCGTTGCGGTGCGATGGCTTGTTGTAGAGCGTCGAGTTCGGCTCCGACATGGCCTCGCAAGGTGGAGTCGAGTTTCTTGAATAAAAGTGTGTCGCCTGCTTGCCTTGTTGCAAAAAAACTGGCGATGGTACGGGCCGCTTCGGTGGGCGGCATGCGGCGCGTGTCCAGATCCACGGCGGTAACCACCCTGTCCGTGTTGTACGCGAGGGTGGGGTCCAGGAATATTTCCGCGGAGTATTTGGCGCCCGCCAGCGCGACGGCGGCGTCTGCGGCGCCGGTAAGATCGTCGGCCACGACGAGAAACCGGCGAGATCCAAAGCCCGGTTCGTTCAGGGAGCCATGGCTTGGATAGGGTAGGCCTGGCGGCGACCCGATTCCGGTTTCCTGTTTGTCCACGAACATGTCTCCGCAGCAAGCCTGTGTATTAGGGGGACAGTTTTTCCTGGCCCGGCTCGAACTCCATCAAAAGTAGTCCAAGTATAGAGGGCCGGCATATATAGCGCAGAGATACTGCGGCAGTAACTTTAAGGTATTGGACCGCGGGATGAATGGTTCCTAGAATTTATCAAAATTCAAATAATGATGCGGTATCGACTAAGGAGGCAATACATCATGAAAATACTGCCCAGGCTACTCTGCGCATTTTCCCTGCTGGCCATGGCGGCGCCTGTGCCCGCTGCCGATAGTTTCCCGGACCGGGCCGTGTACTGGCTGGTCCCCTGGGCGCCAGGAGGGGCCAGCGATACGGTGGGCCGGATCATCAGCGATAAACTGAGCAAGGCCCTGGCGCAGCCTGTGGTGGTCGAGAACCGTCCGGGGGCCGGTGGAAATATCGGTGCTGAAATGGCCGCCCGCGCCGCGCCGGATGGCTACACTCTCGTGCAATTGACGGATGCCACCACCATCAGCCCAAGTTTATATCCTTCGTTGAAATATGATCCCGTCAAGGCTTTTGCACCGATTTCTCTAATCGCCACGGGGCCGCACGTATTGGTGGTGAGCTCGGCCTCGTCGATCCGGACGCTTGCCGATCTGATTTCCCAGGCGAAAGCCAAGCCCGGTGCTATCAATTATGCGACGGCGGGGGTAGGTTCGGCGCAGCATCTTGCCGTTGAAATGTTCAAGCGCGTTGCTCATGTGGAAATGGTCCATGTGCCTTACAAGGGTGGCGGCCCGGCCCTGGTCGATGTGCTGGGCGGACAGGTGCCTGTGGGCGTGTTCGGCCTTGCGCCGGTACTGCCGCAAATCAAGGCCGGCAAGCTGCGCGCCATAGCGGTCACCAGCATTGAGCGCTCGCCCACTTTGCCTGATGTTCCCACAATTGCGGAGTCGGGGTTCCCGGGGTTCTCCTCCGTTCAATGGTTTGGCGTTGCCGCGCCGGCAGGCACGCCCGCGTCCGTTATCTCGAAGCTGAATCGTGAAGTGGTGGGTGTGTTGAAGAACTCGGAGGTCAAGCTCAGCCTTGAGAAACTGGGGGCAACGGTAGTGGCCGATACGCCGGAGCAATTCGCCCAATACATCCGGCAGGACGCCGATAGCTGGAGCAGCATAGTCAAAAATTCCGGCATAAAGCTGGAATGATTTTACGTGGACTGGAAACCATGCAACAGAAACTGAATATCCTTCTTATTACTTCGGACCAGCAGCGTGGCGACTGCTATGGCTTCGAGGGCCGCAAGGTCAAGACACCGCATCTGGACGATCTGGCGCGTGATGGCACGCGTTTTTCGGCGTGCATCACTCCGAATGTGGTGTGCCAGCCATCGCGGGCATCGATGTTGACCGGTTTGCTGCCGCTGACGCATGGTGTGGGTGACAACGGTATAGATCTGCCGCCCGAAACGGGCCGGGCCGGCTTCGCCGGTACTTTAGCCGCGCATGGCTACAAAACGGGCTTGATAGGGAAGGCGCATTTTTCCACCTCCCACACGCTGGCGCCGACCGGCACGCCGGAGTGCCGGGCCAGCAGCGCCCATTTCGGCCCCGACTGGTACGGTCCTTATATGGGGTTCGAGCATGTGGAATTGATGCTCGAGGGCCACAATCAGTGGCCCCCCATGAAGCCGCCGGCGGGCCAGCATTATGAGCATTGGTATCATGCCGATGGCCGTGGCGACGAGCGTACACGGCTGTACTCCACGCGGCTGCCGCCGCTGTCGAGCGCCGTGCAAACCTGGCATTCGGCACTGCCGGCCGCTTGGCATAATTCGACGTGGATCGGCAACCAAACCATAGAATATCTGCGCAACAATAAAGACCAGCCGTTTTGCCTGTGGGCATCGTTTCCCGATCCCCACCACCCCTTCGATGCGCCGGAACCCTGGAGCCGCCTGCATCATCCGGATGAGGTCGATCTCCCCCAGCATCGCAATCTGGATCTGGACAAGCGCCCCTGGTGGCATCGTACAAGCCTGGAAGGAAAGCCGGTAACCATAGAAAAATTCCGCAAGGAACGTGAAGAGTTTTCCCGGATCCCCGTCCAGAGCGATGAACAACTGCGCCAGTTGATCGCCAATTATTATGGGATGATTTCCCTGATTGACCACAATGTCGGACGGATCATGATTGCCCTTCAGGAATTGGGCCTGGCGGAAAATACCCTGGTGATCTACACCACTGACCATGGCGATTGGCTGGGCGATCACGGCCTTTTGCTGAAGGGGCCGATGATGTACGAAGGCCTGCTAAGGGTGGGGATGATTATGAAAGGGCCTGGCATACCTGCCGGCCATGTGGTAAGCGACCCCGTTTCCACCCTGGACCTTATGGATACGATGTGCGATTACACAGGGGCCAGCCCGCAAGGGCCTTTGCATAGCCGCAGCCTGCGTCCGCTGATCGAGGGCCGGGGCTCGCGCGATTTTGCCTACAACGAGTGGGATCTGCGCGCGTCCCGTTGCGGTGTGGATTTGCGCTTGCGCACCGTCCGCACCCGCGATTGCAAAATGACTGTCGAACTGAATTCTGAAGCGGGCGAGCTGTACGACCTGAGCGACGATCCGGGGGAAATGGTCAACCGTTACGATGATCCCGCGTATGCGGCCGCCAGGCAAGAGATGCGCGATATGATTTCGTCTCGGCCGCAAGACTGCAGGCAGACGCCTTTGGAGCAGGTGGGCATGGCCTGAAGGTTGCTGGTGTGCTGTTCGGCTGATTTGAATACACGAACTACGCAAACAGCACACTAGGGCTGGTTCCCGGCGCTGGTGGTGGATCGGGACCTGGCGACTTCCCGTGCCACGTCCGAGAATATCCGGATGGTATTGAAGGTGTCCTTCTTGTGCCAGGCCAGCGCAATGGCGGCCGTAGGCAGTTCTTCGAGCAGGGGCCTGTATACGACTTCCGGCATTTGTATCTTCTGAACGGACTCGGGCACTATTGAAATCCCCAGGCCCGCACCCACCAGTCCGATGACATTCTGCATAGGGGCGGCTTCCTGGGCAATCCGTGGCAAAAACCCGAAACCCTGGCAGGCGTCCGTGATCTGGATTCGAAAGCCCGATCCGCCTCGCTCGGGAAACATAATGAATTGTTCCTCGCTCAGGTCGTACATCGATACCAGGTCCTGGGTTGCAAGACGATGGCCGCTGGGCAGTGCCAATATGAACCGCTCCTGGAAAATGGTTTCGAAAGCGATGTCTTTATCGGTTACCGGCAGGCGCAAAAAACCGATATCGATGCGGCCGTCGCGCAGCGATATGGCCTGGGTGGGGCCGTCCATTTCGCGTAGGGTCAGCTCGACATCCGGATATTGTTGATGAAATGCCCGCAATACCCAGGGCAGGAAGGAATAACTGGCCGATCCCACGAAGCCTATGGAAAGCCGGCCGATTTCGCCGCTGTCTACCCGCCTGGCAAGATGCGAGGCCCGTTTTGTCTGCTCCAGGATCAGGATGGCTTGCTCCCGGAACGCTTCGCCCGCTCTGGTCAGTGCGACTTGGTGCTTGGAGCGGGTGAACAGCTGAGCGCCGATCAGTTCTTCGAGATTCCGTATCTGCTTGCTGAGGGCCGGTTGCGCAATATGCAGGCGTTCCGCCGCGCGACTGAAGTTCAGCGTTTCCGCCACACTGAGAAAATACCGCAAATGACGTAGTTCCACAGCCAATATCTCCTGAAATGAGGGGTGTTGCGGGTTGCTGGCGGAGCGCTTTCCAGCCCGAACAGCTCGTAGGGGCTATGGCGGCGGCACGGCCTTGGTGTTGTCGATATTGGTGCATATCGTCAATATATCGGCCGGCTCTTTGCTGATCGACAAATACTTGTGCCCCAGGGTGCTGTTGAAGTAGGCCGATTCGCTTTTCTTCAGGGTAATGATAGTGGCATTCTCGAAATGGATCTGCACGGCGCCGCTCAGCACCATGACGAATTCCTGCCCGGGGTGGCGAATATAGTCTTCGAAGTCTTCCAGCTTGCGCGAGAGGATTTTCGCCTGCATGGGGATCATGATGCGCTGGGCGGAGTCGCCGAACAGGAACTTGATTTCGTAGTTGTCGGTGGAGTAGGTCTTGGGAGTGGCGTCGGCAGAGGTCAGTATGCTGTCGTGCGCGTCGTCGTGGGGGCCTTTGGACTCGAACAGTTCCGACATGTCCACGCCCAGGGCCCAGGAAATGGCCACGAATTTCTCGTAGCTTAGCGAGGTTTGCCCAAGCTCCGCCTTGGACAGGGTCGATAGCGCGACGCCGGATTGCGCGGACAGGGCCTTCAGTGTGAAGCCCTTTTTCTTGCGGATGGCGCGCAGGCGCAGGCCCAGTGCTTCTTTGGAGACGATTTCGGAAAAGGGTTTGGCGGGGTGCGCGCTCATGGCATGCATTGTATAGGTTGGGCTTTATACAAAGTGGCAGGCGGCCTGCTGCTCGCCCTCGATGGTTCTAAGCAGGGGTGTTTCCTGGGCGCAGCGGGCCTGGGCCATGGGGCAGCGTGTGCGGAAGGCGCAGCCCGAGGGCGGGTTCATGGGGCTGGGGATTTCGCCTTCCAGGCGCTGCGCGTCGGCCTTGCCGCTAACGTCGGCAAATCGCGGCACGGCGGCGATCAGGGCTTGGGTGTAGGGGTGCCGGGGGTGGTTGAAGATGGCGTCGCGGGTGCCGGTTTCTACGACGCGGCCCAGGTACATGACGGCGACCCGGTGGCTGATGTGCTTGACCACGCTCAGGTCGTGCGAGATGAAAATATAGGTCAGGCCCAGGGATTTCTGCAGGTCGGTCAGCAGGTTGATGACCTGGGCCTGCACCGATACGTCCAGCGCCGACACGGGTTCGTCGCAGACGATGAATTCGGGTTCCAGGGCCAGGGCGCGGGCGATGACGATGCGCTGGCGCTGGCCGCCGGAAAATTCGTGCGGGTATTTTTTCAGGGCCTCGGGCTTGAGGCTGACGAGCTTGAGCAGCTCGGCGATGCGCCGGTCGGCGTCTTTGCGCGCGTAGTTGAAGTTGCGCAGGGGCTCCATCAGTATGGATTCGACGCGCATGCGGGGGTTCATCGATGAAAACGGGTCCTGGAAGATGAACTGGATTTTCTTTCTCAGTGCGCGCAGTTCATGGCCCTTCAGGCCGGTGATGTCCTGCTGGTTGAAGCGGATTTCGCCGGCGGACGATTCCAGCAGGCGCGCCAGGCAGCGGCCCAGTGTGGATTTGCCGCAGCCGGATTCGCCGACGATGCTCAGGGTTTCGCCTTTGCGAACGACCAGGGATACGCCGTCGACGGCTTTCAGCAGGGCGGTGCCCTGGCTTTTCTTGACCTTGAAGTATTTCTTCAGGTCGCGGACTTCCACGTAGGGGTGGCGGGCGTCGTGGTCGGCGGGCTGTGTGTGCATAAGGAGTCTCGCTTTGGGTGCGCTTAGTGGCCAGGCAGGCCGTCGCGGCACCAGATGCGGTGCGTGCCGCCCACGGCCAGCTCGGTCAGGGCGCGGCTGGCGCAGGCGTCCAGCGCCTGGCTGCAGCGGGAGTAGAAGGGGCAGCCTTGCGAGTCCGGCGTCATGGTGGGGACGATGCCCGGCAGTTCGACCAGCCGCGTGCTTTCGCCCTGGAAGTCGGAATAGGCGGGCAGGGAATGGATCAGGGCCTGGGTATAGGGGTGGCTGGGCTGGAACAGCACTTCCGCGACGCGGCCTTCTTCTATTTTCTGTCCGGCGTACATCACCATGACGCGTTCGCAGGCCTCGGCCACGACGCCCAGGTCGTGGGTAATCAGAATAATGGCGGTGCCCAGCCTTTGGCGGATGTCGCGCAGAATGTCCAGGATCTGCGCCTGTATGGTCACGTCCAGGGCGGTGGTGGGTTCGTCGGCGATCAGGACGTCGGGCTGGCAGGCCAGGGCCATGGCGATCATTACGCGCTGCCTCATGCCGCCCGAGAGTTCGTGGGGGTAATTGTTCAGGCGTCGCTCGGGGTCGGAGATCTGCACCAGTTTCAGCAGTTCGATGGCATCGGCCCGGGCCTGGTTTTTGGATTTTTTCTGGTGCAGGACAATGGGTTCGATGATCTGCTGGCCGACGCTGAACACGGGGTTCAGCGAGGTCATGGGTTCCTGGAAGATCATCGAAACCTTGTTGCCGCGAATCTTGCGCAGTTCCGCTTCGGGCTTGCGCAGCAGGTCTTCGCCTTCGAGCAGGATGGCGCCGGTGGCGATTTTGGCGGATTTGCCCAGCAGGCCCATGATGGCCAGGGAGGTCACGCTTTTGCCGCAGCCCGATTCGCCGACAATGCCCAGGATCTCGCCGCGGCCCACGTGGAACGACAGATTCTTCACGGCCACGACGGAGCGTTCCAGCCCCTGGAAATGCACGCTCAGGTTCTGCACATCGAGTATTTTCTTGCGGGTGTCGTGCATGGGCGATCCTATATTTTCTTGGCCAGCTTCGGGTCCAGCATATCGCGCAGGCCGTCGCCCAGCATATTGATGGCCAGCACCGTCACGGCCAGGAAAAGGCCCGGGAATAGGATGATATGGAAGGCGATGGCCAGGTAGTTGCGGCCCTCGGCCATGATGTTGCCCCAACTGGGAATCTGCGGCGGAATGCCCACCCCCAGGAAACTCAGGACCGCTTCGGTGATGATGGCCGAGGCGGCGATAAAGGTGGCCTGCACCATCAGCGGCGCGAACAGATTGGGCAGGATGTGCTGCAGCAGGATCTTGGGCGTACGCGAGCCCAGCGCCACCGCCGCTTCCACATAGGGCTGGTTGCGGATGATGATGACCAGCGCCCTGACAAGGCGCACGACGCGGGGAATTTCCGGAATCACGATGGCGAAGATGACGGTGGCCAGGCCGCCGCGAAAGGCGGCCATCAGGGCAATGGCCAGCAGCACTCCGGGGATGGCCATCAGGCCGTCCATGATGCGCATGATGAACATGTCGATATGCCGGAAGTAGCCGGCGATCATGCCTATGGCCACGCCCGCCGCAACGCTGATGAACGAGACGGCGATGCCCACGATGAGCGACACGCGCGAGCCCCAGAGGGTGCGGGCGTACACGTCGCGGCCCAGGCCGTCGGTGCCGAAGAAGTGCGCCAGCGAGGGCGGCTTCATGCGCGCCAGCGGATCGATGTCGAGCGGGTCGATGCGGCTCAGCCAGGGGGCGGCCACGGCAATGAAGGCCAGCAGCAGCAATACCAGCATGCCCAGGTACATCATGGGATGCTGCCTGAAGGAATAACAAAAACGGGTTCGCAATTTCATGGGATGGGTACCTGTGATCCGGCGGCGCTATTGGTCGACGCGGGGGTCGAACAGGCGATAAGACAGGTCTACCACCAGGTTGATCAGCACATACACGGCCGATGCCAGAAGCAGGATGCCCTGGATGACGGGGTAGTCGTGGCTGAGTACGGAATCGACGGTCAGCCGTCCGATGCCGGGAATGGCGAACACGGTTTCGGTGACGACCACGCCGCCGATCAGCATGGCGATGCCCACCCCCACGGTCGTGACGATGGGGTTGGCGGCATTCTTGAAGGCGTGCCAGATGATCTGCCGGCTGCCCAGGCCCTTGGCGCGGGCGGTGCGGATGTAGTCTTCCGACAGGGCTTCCAGCATGGTGGCGCGGGTCATGCGCGTGATGAGCGCCATATAGATCAGGCCCAGCGACACGCAGGGCAGCACCAGGTGGCTGATGTAGGCGCCCAGCCCTTGCGCGTAGGTTCGGTAGCCCTGCACCGGCAGCCAGCCCAGCTTGATGGAAAACACATAGACGAAGCCGTAGGCGATCAGGAACACGGGCACCGAGAAAGCCAGCACCGACAGGAACATGACCAGCCTGTCGGTGATTGCGCCAGCCCGCCAGGCGGCCAGGATGCCCAGCGGGATGGCGGCGAATACGGCAAACAGGATGGTGAACAGGGCAATCGACAGGGTCGGGCCAGCGCGCTGGCCGATCAGCTTCAGCACCGGTTCGCCGGTGGTAATGGAGGTGCCCAGGTCGCCCTGCAGCACATGCGCCGACCACGTGCCGAACTGCACCAGCAGGGGCTTGTCCAGGCCCAGGTTGGTCCTGATTTTCTGTATGTCGTCGGCGGTCGCCTGGTCGCCCGCCATGACGGCGGCGGGGTCTCCGGGCGAAATGTGTATCAGCAGGAACACAAAGACCGCCACCACCAGCATGACCGGTATGGTTGAAAGCAGTCGTCTCAATACATAAAGCACGTTATGGATTCCTTTCTGTGGCTTTGTGTCCTGCCGCGAAGGCGCGGTTTATTTGGCTTTCTCCACGTTCCACATGACAGCGATGCCGGATTTCATGGGGGCGTAGTCTTTCAGGCCGCGCGTGGCGAAGACCTGCTTGTATTCGCCCCACATGACGTAAGGCACGGTCTGGTAGGCTTCGACCTGGATGTCGGCCGCCAGCGCCTTGCGTTTTGCGGCGTCCGCCGTCTGCATGAATTGCGTGCGCAGTTCGTCGAGTTTCTTGTCACAGGGCCAGCCGGGCAGGCTGTTGCCGCAGGCGGCCGCCAGCCAGGGGCTGGCCAGCGGATTGTTGACGTCGAAGTAGCCGGCCTGGGTCAGGAAGATGTTCCAGCCGCCTTTGTCGGGGGCGTCTTTCTTGATGCGGCGCGCCGACAGCGTGGCCCAGTCCATCGATTGCACGTCGACGTTCACGCCGGCTTTCTTCAGGTTCTGGGCGATGACCAGCGTGGCGGGTGCGATCACCGTGTCGGTGGGGTGCAGCACCACGACCTTTTCACCGTGATAGCCGGCTTCTTTCAGCAGTTCCTTGGCCTTCTCGATATTCATGTCCTTGAAGGGCGCCGCGCCGGCATCGGTGGCGTAGGGCGAACCGCAGGAGTACAGCGAAGGGCAGTACTTGACGCGATATTTTTCAGGAACGCCGACCGCGGCCAGGTATTCGTTTTGATTCACCAGGTAGTACAGGGCCTGCCTGGCCTTGGGATTGTTGAAGGGCGGGAACAACTGGTTGGGAACCATCAGGCCTTCGGACGAGACCGAGGTGCTCAAGGTGATGTCCTTGTTGCCTTCCAGCACCGGCAGGAAGTCGGGCGAAACCTGCTCGATCATGTCCACTTCGCCGTTCATGAGCGCGGCCGTGGCTGTGTTGCCGTCGGGAATGTAGTTCCATTCCACGCGGTCGACTTTCACAACCTTGCCACCGGCCAGGCCGTCGGCCGGTTCGGCGCGCGGAACGTAGTTGGGGTTCTTCACATAGACCGCCTTGCTGCCGGGCACCCATTCGTCTTTCTTGAACAGGAAGGGGCCGGAACCGACCATTTCCTTGATCGCGACGCTGGGCTCGGTGTCGGCCAGCCGCTTGGGCATGATGAAGAGCGCATAGCCCGAGGGCTTGGCAAAGCCGTCGAGTACAAAGCCGAAAGGCTCGTTGAGCGTCATTTCGAAGGTCTTGGCGTCCACCGCCTTGAACTGCGCGCCGGCCTTCATCATGGCCTTGCCCAGGGAATCTTTCTTGGCCCAGCGTTCGATCGATGCGATGCAGTCCTCGGCGGTGACGGGCGTGCCGTCGCTGAACACCAGCTTGTCGCGCAGGGTGAACGACCATTTCTTGCCGTCGGCGGAAGTCGACCATTTGTCGATCATTTCGGGCTTGATGTCCCCTTTGCTGTCCTGGGCGAACAGGGTGTCGAAGACCATGTAGGCGTGGTTGCGCGTGATGTACGCGGTGGTGAACATGGGGTCGAGAATCTTCAGGTCGCCGTTGGGCACCAGTTTCAGCGTGGTGGCCGAGGCGGTTCCAAGCAGCGCGCCGCTTATCAGCATGCCCAGCGCCAGTCTTTTGTAGAAGCCGTATTGTTTTGCTTTCATGTCATTCCTCTCTGGATATATTCGTTTTGGAGCGATCAGTGTTCTTGCCGGCGGACGGGCCATTTCGGGAAGCGGACCTTCTTGTATTTCAGGATGGCCAGGTCCCTGGGCACCGACCCCGGCGAGTCGACGTAAATAATGTTGCCGGAGACTTTTGAGAATTCGGCCTGGAAATGCTGCGAGGACTTGACCACGATCAGTTTCTGCCTGGCCAGGTCGATGCCGAACTGGGTGAACAGGTCTGTGCCTATGGCCTGGTTCCGGGCCGTGACCAGCACAATGGTGATGCCTTCCACTTCGATGACCGCCACGTTGCCGAGCCGCGACGGCGAGCCCGACAGCCCGGTCATGATGGCTTCTTTTTTCAGTTCCTTGACCATGCACATCACATCCACGGGATTGCCGGAGGCGGGCGAGGTTTTCCCGCCGATGCGCAAGGGCAGGCGCGCGCCCATGCCCGCGTCCTGGCAGATCTGGATGGCGACCGGATCCCAGAGCGGCCCGAGCACCACGTCCTTGACATGGCGCTTCAGCAGTTCTTCAAGAATGAAGGTCGAATCGCCGGCCGCTCCGCCGCCGGGATTGTCGGCCGAGTCCGCCAGTATGGCGGGGAATACCGGGCCGGCAAGGGCCTGGTCGATGGCCGCCGAAACGCTGGGGTAAGGCGCCTGGAGGAGGTCGCGGAATTCGATAATTTCCCGGCCCAGTTGTTGGGCCAGGGCGGCGGCCTTGGCGGGGTTGTCGTCGGTATACACAATGACCTTGGTGCCCATTTCCGGCACATCGCCCCAGGGGAAGCTCTGGGCAATCGAAATGGAAATGATGCCGGGCTGTTTTTCAAGTTCGAACAGGCGGTCCACGAAGCTGCGCATGGGTTCGCGGGAGGTATGCATCATGGACGCCATCTCGCAGTCGAACACGGCGACGCTGGGCTTGATCTTGCCCTGCTGCATGGCCACGCAGCGGTCGACCAGATCCAGGCCGCGATCGAGAATGTCGGTGTGGGGGTATTCCTTGAAACAGATCAGCAGGTCGGCGCTGTCGGCCATGAGCGGCGTGAAATGGCAGTGCGGGTCGAGCTCGGCGCCTATCACCACCTCTTTGCCGACGATGGCGCGCACGCGGCTGAGAATATCGCCTTCGCAGTCGTCGTAGCCGTCGGCGACCATGGCGCCGTGCAGCCCCAGCAGCACGATATCGACTTTGCCGGCTTTTTTAAGGTCGGCCAGGATTTCATCGCGTAGGGTTTCGTAGGCGTGGCGGGTGGTCAGGCCCGCCGGCATGGCTCCGGCCGCCGTGCCTTCCACGACCTGCCAGTCGGTGCCCTTGGCGCGCAGCCGGGTTGCCCAGGTGGGGCCGGCAAAATGCATCATCTGGTCGGGATGTTGCCCGGCGGGAAAATAGCCGCGGGCATGAAAACAGTCCAGGCCGGTGGGGATGGGCGAGAAGGTATTGGTTTCGGTTGCGATCGCTGCGGTGAATATTTTCATGCTGGGCTGCCAGGTAACAGGGGAAGAGTTCAAACGACGGGGGCCGACCGGAAGCGGCGCGGCGACATGATTTCGGGGCGGATCCGTTCGGCGGCCAACGATGGGTCGAGCGCCTGGCCGAGCACCAGGTTGCTGGCCAGGAGCGAGGCGGCCACGCAGGTCTGGATGCCGTATCCGCCCTGCGCCACCAGCCAGAAGAACCCGGCCTGTTCAGGATCCCAGCCCATGACAAGTTCGCCGTCCGGCACAAAGCTGCGCAGGCCGGCCCACACATGGCCGGGTCGGCGGATTTCCAGGGTGGTGGCCGACTGGATGCGGTCGATGCCGATGGCGATATCGAGCTCTTCGGGCACCACATCGTGGGGCTCGACCGGGTCTTCGTTGGCGGGCGAACCCAGCAGCTGCCCGGCGTCTGGCTTGAAATAGAAGCTGTTGTCGATATCGACCACCGCCGGCCAGTGTTCCGTGTCGGGGTAGGCGTTGGCCTTGAAGGTAAAGGCCGAACGCCGCTTGGGCTGCAGGCCGACGGGCTGCACGCCAAAGAGCGCGGCAACGCTGTCGCCCCAGGCGCCCGCGGTGTTGATGACCGACGACACGGTTAGATCGCCGTGGCCCGCCAGGCTGAGGTTCCAGGCCTGGCCCTGGCGCCGGGCGGCCGTGACGCGCGTGCCGAGCAGGATTTCGGCTCCGGCCTGCCGGGCGCCCTTCAGGAAGCCCTGGTGCAAGGCGTCGACATCGATGTCTTTGGCGTCGGGTTCTTCGATGGCGCCGATCAGGTCCTGCGCTTTCACGCAGGGGACTTTGGCCAGGACGTGGCTGCTGGAAACCCGCTTGACGCTGGCCCCGCAGGCCCGCAGATCCTTGAGCGTTTCCTCCAGCAGGGTTTCCTGGCCCCGGTGCGCAATATAGAGAACGCCGCGATCCTTGATCAGTTCGTGCGTGCAGAAGTTAGGCGGCGGCGATTCCAGGAAGGCGCGGCTGGCCCGGGTCAGGGCCTGTATGGTCGGCGTGCCGTAGCTTTCCATGAACATGGCGGCCGAGCGCCCTGTGGAATGGTAGCCGGCCTGTTTTTCCTGTTCGATCACCAGCACGCTGGCCTGCTGCGCAGCCAGCCTGTAGGCCAGTGACGCGCCGGCAATGCCGGCGCCGATGATTAAATAGTCGTAGTGTTGCTTGAGCATGGATAAGCGGCTGTTGCGTCCTGTGGTGTGGCTTCAACGCCTGATCGAGGCTGCGGCGGGCGATGCCTGGATGGGGCCGGGCAGGCGGGTACCGTGGCGCTGGCGTGGAAAATTATCTGATATGAGAATTTTCGAATATGAGAATTCTTGAGCAAATCGGCGCGAGGGTCAATACAAAACAGTTGGTGATTACCCTAGGGCCGGTGCGGCTGCCCTTTTCGCGTTGACAGGCCCTAGGCCTTCTTGCGCAGGGCGCCTGTCAGGCCCGCCGCTATGATCAGGACCGCGCCTATATAGCTGTACTCGTCGGGCAATTCGTCCCAGACGAGCCAGCCGAAGAACGTGGCCCATAACAGGCCCGAGTAATCGAAGGGGGCGACCACAGAGGCCGGGGCCAGGCGAAAACCCTGGGAAATCAGGCTGACCCCCAGTGTGCTGAAAATGCCGATGGCAAAGATGCTTATCCAGTCGCCGCCGGCAACGGGTTGCCACAGCCACGGCATCAGGACGATGCTGAACACGACTTGGGGCAGGACGGAATAAAACATCAGCGTGGGGAAGCTGTGGCCTGCGTCGATGCGCCGCGCGCTGACCATCATGCAGGCGTAGGTAAGAGCCGTTATCAGCGGGTAGATCGAGGCAAGCTGGAAGGCGCTGCTGCCGGGGCGGACGATGATCAGCACGCCTGTAAAGCCCAGGGCGACGGCTATTGTGCGGTAGATATCGAGCTTTTCTTTCAGGAGCCAGGCGGACAGCAGCACGACAAAGACCGGCGCGGCATAGGCAATGGCGGTGGTTTCGGCCAGTTGCAAATGCACCAGCCCCTGATAGAAGGCGCAAGCCCCGACCACATTCAGCAGGCCGCGCCAGGCATGCAGGTTCAACTGGCGGGTGCGCAGGGTCCAGCGCCCGCCCAGGCTCAGGGCCAGCGCGGTGACCAGGGGCAGCGCGACCGCCGAGCGCAGGAAAAGGATTTGTAGGGCGTTATAGCGGCCGTCCAGGGATTTGACCGCGGCGTCGCTCAGGCTCAGCGCCAGGGTGCCCAGGAGCAGACAGCAGATGCCGGCATTGATGTTCGGCGTGGTCTTGGACATAGGGATAATCGGAAAATGGGGTTGTACCGCGGTAGCCGGGCCGGATCATGATAGCGTGTTGCGCCGGCAAACCATGCCGTGCCGGAAGTATTATCGGTATTGCAATGCGCGGGGATGGGCTCTTGAAAATTGCGCCTTCGCCCCCATATACAAACCTGTTCGGCCCGCCAGGCGGGCTTCTGTCCATTAAATCATTTACTAATTCAAAGATTATGAGCGAATCCGATACTTCCGTTCAAGGCGCCGAAACACTGGGTTTCCAGGCCGAGGTCAAGCAACTGCTGCATTTGATGATTCATTCCTTGTACAGCAACAAGGAAATCTTCCTGCGCGAGCTGGTATCCAATGCGTCGGATGCGTGCGATAAATTGCGCTTCGAGGCCATAGACCAGCCGGATTTGCTGCAAGGCGATACCGATCTGCGCATTCGAGTGGAATACGACAAGGCGCAACGCACGGTTACGATTTCCGATAACGGCGTGGGCATGTCGCGCGACGAGGCGGTGGCCAACCTGGGCACGATAGCGCGCTCGGGCACCAAGGAATTCTTTTCGCACCTGACCGGCGACAAGCAAAAAGATGCGCAACTGATCGGCCAGTTCGGCGTAGGTTTTTATTCTTCGTTCATTGTGGCCGAAAAAGTGTCGGTGCTGAGCCGCCGCGCCGGCGCGGTGGAAACCGATGCCATCTTGTGGGAATCGGACGGCCAGGGCGAATTCTCGATCATGCAGGTCGAGAAAGCCGATCGCGGCACTTCGGTTACCTTGTATCTGCGCGAAGGCGAAGACGACTTTCTAAGCGGCTGGAAACTGCGTGAAGTGCTGCGCCGCTATTCCGATCATATCTCGCTGCCTATCCAGATGCTGAAGGAAGAATGGGACAGCGAAAAATCCGAGCAGGTCAAGAAGACCGAATGGGAAACCGTCAATCAGGCCAACGCCTTGTGGACGCGCAGCAAGTCCGATATTACCGACGAGCAGTACCAGGAGTTCTACAAGCATATTGGGCACGATTTCGACAACCCCCTGGCCTGGACGCATAACCGGGTCGAGGGCCGCAGCGAATATACGCAGTTGCTGTACATCCCCAAGCATGCGCCCATGGATCTCTGGGATCGCGAAGGGCGGCGCGGCGTCAAGCTGTACGTGAAACGCGTCTTCATCATGGACGATGCCGAACAGCTCCTGCCCATGTATTTGCGCTTTGTGCGCGGCGTGATCGATTCGGCCGACCTGCCTTTGAATGTATCGCGCGAAATCCTGCAGGAAAGCCGCGACGTGCGCGTGATCCGCGAGGGTTCCGCCAAGCGGGTATTGTCCCTGCTGGAAGACCTGGCCGAAAACAAGCCGGAGCAGTATGCCGAGTTCTGGGAACAGTTCGGCCAGGTGCTCAAGGAAGGTACGGGCGAAGATGCCGCCAATAAAGAGCGCATCGCCAAGCTGTTGCGGTTTGCCTCCACGCAGGCCGATAGCGCCGCGCAAACCGTGTCCTTTGCCGATTATGTCGGCCGCCTGAAAGAAGGGCAGGACAAAATCTATTACGTCAGCGCCGATTCCTACGCGGCGGCCAGCAACAGCCCGCACCTGGAGATTTTCCGCAAGAAAGGGCTGGAAGTCCTGCTGCTGTCCGATCGCGTAGACGAATGGATGCTGTCGCATCTGCGCGAATTCGAGGGCAAGTCGCTGGTGTCGATCGCCAAGGGCGGCCTGGACCTCGATCAACTGGCCGACGAAGACGAGAAAAAGCATCAGACCGAAGTCGCCGAAACCTTCAAGCCTTTGATCGAACGCCTGAAGACCTCGCTGGCCGACAGGGTGAAAGACGTGCGGGTGACCGTGCGCCTGGTGGATTCGCCGGCCTGCGTCGTGGTCGATGAAAACGAGCTCAGCCCGCACCTGATGCGCATGCTGCAGGCGGCCGGGCAGGAAGCGCCGCAGGTCAAGCCGATATTGGAAATCAATCCCGAACACGCCTTGATCGGTCGCGTGCAGGATGCCGCCGACGGCGATTTCAGCGAATGGGCCCAGTTGCTGCTGGACCAGGCCATGCTGGCCGAAGGCGCGCACCTGGCCGACCCGGCCTCGTTCGTCAAGCGCATGAACCGTTTGCTGCTCAATGCCTGAACGGGTGGGCGCAAGGCCCACCCCTACTCTTGATGCGTGAATATTGTTGATTCACCGTAGCGGCGGCCCTGGTGGCCGCCGCTCGTTGACGTATCGTGACGTGTACGGGCGCAAGGCCGCCCTTACCAGCCTTGGCGCTGTCGACAAATTCAATTAAACCGGTGGCATCTGCCTTTTGAACCAGCCGCACTCTTGCCCGAAACGGCTCCAGTCGAAACCGGGGCCGGGGTCGGTCTTGCGGCCGGGGGCGATGTGTTCGTGGCCGCGCACCGCCTTCAGGGCATGCCGGCAGCGCAGGGCCGAATTCAAGTCGGCCAGTGTCCGGTACTGGTCTTCGGTATAGGGCGTGCAATCGGTGCCTTCCAGCTCGATTCCGATGGAAAAATCATTGCAGCGCTCGCGGCCTTCAAAAGACGATACGCCTGCATGCCAGGCGCGCTGGTCGCTTGAGACGAACTGCACCACCGTGCCGTCGCGGCGCACGAAAAAGTGCGCCGACACCCGCAGGCCGCGCAGGCGCGGCAGCCAGGGATGGCTGGAGTAATCGAGGCGGTTCAGGAATAGATCGACCACTTCCGTGCCGCCGAATTGCCCCGGAGGCAGGCTGATATTGTGAACGACCAGCAGGATGGGATCGATGCCTTGCGGGCGCGCATCGTGGTTGGGCGAGGGAGCATGGGCTACTTTCGGATGGCGCCGCAGCCAGCCGTGACGGTCCAGCGCCAGCGAACTCACGAGCGTACGCCCAGCTTGGCATGCTCCTGGCTGCACCAGGTCTGGCCGTTGATGAGAACGGCTTCGGAGCGCGGCATGTGTATGCCGCAGTGGGCGCAGCGCACCATGGATTCAGGATGCTGGATGGGCGGGGCGCCGCGGCGGGCCGCCTGCTTGGGCTGGCGGGTGCCCGCCTGGTTGTTGGCATTGTGTTGCGCCAGGATGCGGGCCAGCAGCATGCCGCCGACGATCAGCACTATCCAGAATAATACTTTTCCCACTTTAACCTCGTTGCAGTATGACTTCGAGCACGAATCGGCTGCCTGTATAGGCGAGCAATAAAAAGGCAAACCCCACCAGGGTCCAGCGCAGGGCGATGCGGCCGCGCCAGCCCCGCGCATAGCGGCCCAGCAGCAGGCCCCCGAAGGTCAGCCACGACAACAGGGTGAATACGGTCTTGTGATCCAGGGGAAACATTTTGCCTGTCAGGCCCATGGAAACGATCGCGCCGGAAATGACCGCCAGAGTCAGGACGAAAAAACCTACCCAGATCAGGCGAAACAGCAGATGCTCCTGCACCAGCAGGGGCGGCATGGAGTCGAGCGCCCGGCTGATGAAATTGCGGTTGGCTTCCTGTTCGACGGGACGATGCAGATGGCGGTCCAGCGCGATCATGAGTATGGCATGCAGCGCTGCGATGGTAATGAGCCCGTAGGCTGTCAGCGCAATGAGCAGGTGCGCGCGCAGCCAGTCGTTATGGGCGTGAGCCACGATATAGCCCTGCGGAAACACGGCGGCGACCAGCGAGACGAGCGTGACCGCGGGGAGTAAAATGAGCAGCAGGCCATCGATGCGCAGGATCAGGCTTTCAAGCCAGAATATGATCATGCCTACCCATATGGCGGCCGACATGCCCAGTGCCCAGCTCAGGCGCAGACTGTTGTCCAGAAGGATGGACTGATGCAGCGCTATGCCGTGCAGGATGATGGCGCTGAGCAGGCATATTCGGCCGACTTTGCCGGCATGGGCCTGGGCGCCGCCAAGGGTGAGGGGGCGCCAGAGCGAAATGGCCAAAATGGCATAAGCCAGCGCGGCTAACGAGTGAAATACAATGCCTGCAGACATATTCCCTGAAGTTCTGATTTGACTGGGTAGGGCATAATGCCCGCTTAAGGCGATTTTAGACCTTATCCCCAGAGATCAACTAGTTTAAGCGAAACGATCGTTATGCTCGACAATCTGACTCAACGCCTGTCGCGCGTGGTGAAAACCATGCGGGGCGAGGCCAGGCTTACCGAAGCCAATACTCAAGAGATGCTGCGCGAAGTGCGCATGGCGCTGCTCGAGGCCGATGTGGCCCTGCCCGTGGTGCGCGATTTCGTCGCCCGCGTGAAAGAGCGGGCGCTGGGCCAGGATGTCGTGGGCAGCCTGAACCCGGGCCAGGCGCTGGTGGGGGTGGTGCATAAAGAATTGACGTCCCTGATGGGCGGCGACCAGAGCGCCGAAGCCGGCGAGCTTTCGTTGGCGGCCCAGCCGCCCGCGGTGGTGCTGATGGCCGGCCTGCAGGGCGCGGGCAAGACCACCACAACCGGCAAGCTCGCCAAATGGCTGAGCGAAGGCGGCCACAGCCAGAATGGGCGCAAGACCGGCAAGAAAAAAGTGCTGGTGGTCAGCGCCGACGTGTATCGCCCGGCCGCCATCGAGCAGTTGAAAATGGTGGCCGAGCAGGTCAAGGTCGACTTCCTGCCTTCCGATGCCTCGCAAAAGCCCGAAGACATTGCGCGTGCCGCGCTCGATCATGCCAAGCGCTACCACTACGATGTACTGATCGTCGATACGGCCGGACGCCTGGGCATCGACGAGGTCATGATGCGCGAGATTCGCGCTCTGCACGATATTTTGAACCCTATAGAAACCCTGTTTGTGGTGGATGCCATGCAGGGCCAGGACGCGGTCAATGTGGCCAAGGCCTTTGCCGATGCCCTGCCGCTCACCGGTGTGGTGCTGACCAAGCTCGACGGCGATGCGCGCGGCGGCGCGGCCCTGTCGGTGCGCCATGTTACCGGCAAGCCTCTCAAGTTTGTCGGGGTATCCGAAAAACTCGACGGCCTCGAGCCTTTTCATCCGGAACGCATGGCGCAGCGCGTGCTGGGCATGGGCGACATCGTGTCCCTGGTCGAGCAGGCGCAGAAAAATGTCGATATGGCCGAGGCGCAAAAGCTGGCGGCCAAGATCAAGTCGGGCAGCCGCTTCGATTTGAACGACTTTCGCGACCAACTGCAGCAGGTCAAGAAAATGGGCGATATGGGTTCGCTGCTTGAAAAGCTGCCGGCCCAGTTCGCGCAGGCGGCCGGGCAGTTGCAAGGCGGCCAGGCCGAGAAGCAGCTGCGGCGCACGGAAGGCATACTGAATTCGATGACGGTCGCCGAACGGGTCAAGCCCGAACTGCTCAAGGCGTCGCGCAAGCGCCGTATCGCGGCCGGCGCGGGCGTGCCCGTGCAGGAAGTCAATCGCCTGCTGGCGCAGTTCGACCAGATGCAGGGCATGATGAAGCAAATGAAAAAAGGCGGCATGGCCAAAATGATGCGCGCCATGGGTGGCCTGAAAGGCCTGGGCAAAGGCGGTTTCGGGGGCATGCGCTAGGCAGCTTGCCGGTTCAGGCGGGCACGAGGCCCGCCTCTACGAAGCCACTGCTCGGCGACGGGCGATGGGTGCTCCCATGTTTTGTGGCCCGCCCCTGCCGATTCAGCTACTCCTTCATGTTTCGCGGGCCCACGCCTACTGGCTGAAGCGGTCGGTGGCGGCGAGCAGCTTGGCCAGGATGCCGGGTTCGTCGAAGGCGTGTCCGGCATCGGGCACCAGGTGGAACTCGGCCTGGGGCCAGGCCTTGTGGAGCTCCCATGCGGTTTTCGCGGGCGTGCAGGCATCGTAGCGGCCCTGGATAATAATGCCGGGTATATGCTGCAGCATATGGGCGTTATTCAGGAGCTGCCCCTCTTCCAGCCAGCCTTTGTGCACAAAATAATGATTCTCGATGCGTGCAAAGGCCAATGCCGAGTCGTCGCCCGCATGCGACTGCTGGTGTTGCGGGCTGGGCAGCAGGGTGATGGTCTGGCTTTCCCATTGGCTCCAGGCGTGGGCGGCTTCGAGCTGGATGCTGCGATCGGGGCTGGTAAGCCGCTTGCGGTACGCCGCGATCAGGTCGCCGCGCTCTTTGGGCGGGATCGGCGCAAGGTATTGTTCCCACAAGTCGGGAAAGAGCCATGATGCGCCTTCCTGGTAGAACCAGTGTAATTCGGTTTGCCGCATGGCGAAAATGCCGCGCACCACAAGTTCGCTGACGTGCGACGGGTGGGTCTGGGCATAGGCGAGCGCCAGGGTCGACCCCCACGATCCGCCAAACACCAGGCTTTTTTCCGCTGTCAGGATTTCAATCCGCAAGCGCTCGATATCGGCCACCAGATGCCAGGTCGTATTGTTTTCAAGGCTGGCATGCGGGGTCGAGCGGCCGCAGCCGCGTTGATCGAATAGCAGGACCTTGTAGCGCTCGGGATTGAACAGGCGGCGATGCGCCGCCGAACAGCCGCTGCCCGGGCCTCCATGCAAAAAAATGGCGGGCTTGCCCGCCGGGTTTCCGCATAGTTCCCAATAGATGCGGTGTCCGTCTTCCGTGTCCAGAAAGCCTTGCCGGTAGGGCTGTATTTCAGGGTACATTGCTTCCCTTTTAGCGTTATCAGGCCCTAGGCCTGGCGCGTGAAAATCAGGTCCCAGACGCCATGCCCAAGACGCAACCCGCGTGTTTCGAATTTGGTCTGGGGGCGAAAGTCGGGCCGCGGCGCATAGGCCTCGCAGGTGTTGCGCAAGCTTGGTTCGGCGCCCAGCACCTCCAGCATTTGTTCGGCATAGTTTTCCCAGTCGGTGGCGCAATGGATATAGCCACCAGGTGCCAGGCGGCTGGCCAGCAGCGCGATAAACGGGGGCTGGATCAGGCGGCGCTTGTGGTGGCGCGTTTTGGGCCAGGGGTCGGGAAAGTAGATGTGTATGCCCGCCAGGGAATCCGGTTCGAGCATATTGCGCACGACTTCCACGGCATCGTGCTGGATGATGCGTATGTTTTGCAACCCCGATGTTTCAATTCTTTTAAGAAGTGCTCCCACGCCGGAATTGAAAACCTCGATACCCAGGAAATTGTCGCCTGGGCGCGATGTGGCTATTTTCTCGGTGGTTTCGCCCATGCCAAAACCGATTTCGAGTATTGTCGGCGCAATCCGGCCAAAGGTCTGGTTGAAACTCAGGGTCGAGGTTCGATAGGGCAGTGCCCACAAGGGCATCAGGCGGTCGAGTGCTTCTTTCTGCCCCGGCGTGATATGGCTGCGGCGGTGCACAAAGCTGCGGATATGGCCGGGCTGCCCCGCCGGCGGCTCGCCCGTCGCGCCGGGGGCCTCGTTGTTCATAGGCGTGTTGTTCGTATTCATAAGCTGAATTGTAGTGATTGCGGGCCGTTCTTTCACGCTTGTCTGTGAAGAAAAAGCGCGGAGCTTGCGTAACAGTTGGAAGCTGGCGCTATAATGCCTGCGCTGTACGATTGGCTCCGCGTCAATTCACCAGCCTTTGCGGGTGTAGTTCAATGGTAGAACGGCAGCTTCCCAAGCTGCATACGAGGGTTCGATTCCCTTCACCCGCTCCATCGCCTTGATCCATGGAGTTCCGTGGCCGTCTACTGAAATCACCTCACGATGATTCTTCCACAAGCTTGTCTTGTGTTTTCGTATTGAAGTCGTCGGCGTCGTGGCGTTCGTGCAGTTGCGAGGAAAGATCGCCCGATACGCGATTGACCATGCGTCCGCGAATTACCGCGGGTCGCTCCAGGATTGTGTCGGCCCAGCGCTGTATGTGCTTGTAGTCCTGCACCGACAGGAATTCAGCCGCGCCGTACTGCCAGCCCTTGACCAGGCCGCCGTACCAGGGAAACACCGCGATGTCGGCGATGGTGTAGTCGGCCCCGCTCAGGAACTCGCTTTCGGCCAGGCGGCGGTCCAGCACGTCCAGCTGACGCTTGACCTCCATGGCATAGCGATCGATGGCGTATTCGATCTTGGTCGGCGCATAGGCGTAAAAGTGACCGAAGCCTCCGCCCAGATAAGGTGCGCTGCCCATCTGCCAGAACAGCCAGGACAGGCATTCGGCACGGGCCGGTTGTGTGGTGGGCAGCAAGGCGCCGAACTTTTCGGCGAGGTAGACCAGGATCGCGCCGGACTCGAACACGCGCACCGGTTCCGGGCCTGAACGGTCCATCAGCGCCGGGATCTTGGAGTTGGGGTTCACTGCGACGAAACCGCTGCCGAACTGCTTGCCCTCGCGGATCTTGATCAGCCACGCGTCGTACTCGGCGCCGGAGTGGCCCAGAGCCAGCAGCTCTTCCAGCATGATGGTGACTTTCTGGCCGTTGGGCGTGGCGAGCGAATAGAGCTGCAGCGGGTGGCGCCCCACCGGCAAGGCCTCGTCGTGGGTCGGGCCGGCGATCGGCCGGTTGATGCTCGCGAAGTTGCCGCCATTGGGCTTGTTCCAGGTCCAGACCTTCGGGGGGGTGTACTCAGGGGTATCCGTCATATTTCATCTCCAGAAAAAACAAAGAGCTCTCGGCCATCATGTCGATCATAGCGTTGTGAAGGCAAGCCTCGATGACCCACTTTATTGCGCCTGCTTACCGACGGTAGTAGACTGTAGTACATTTTCTACGCCATGGTTGACCCGTGGCGTATCTGATCAATCAAGGAGGTCTCACTGTGCGCAAGACCAACAAACAGGCACTCGACCAGCATGCGGGACGCACAAGGGCTCCGAACAACTATCAGTTTATTGCCTAAGCCGCATGTTACGCCGTAGCGCATGGTCGAGGGCAGAAAACACAGGTCTTACGAAAGACGCCAGGGACACGTCCGGCAAGGAAGCCATTGTCGAATTCCGGGGGGTATGGAAACGCTTTGGCGATCTGGAAGTTCTGAAAGATATCAATCTGGCCGTCGGGCGAGGCGAGGTGGTGGTGGTCATTGGCCCCTCCGGGGCAGGCAAGTCCACCCTGTGCCGAACAATCAACAGGCTGGAAATCATCGACAAAGGATCGATATTCGTCGACGGCAAGCCTCAGCCGGTCGAGGGAACAGAGCTATACGAATTCCGCGCCGGGATTGGAATGGTCTTTCAATCCTTTAATTTGTTTTCACATAAGTCGATTCTGGAAAACGTGACGCTGGCGCCGCGTAAAATTCTCGGGCAAGACAGAGCCTCGGCGCAGGCCAATGCTTACCGTCTACTCGACATGGTCGGAATCCGCTCGAAGGCGAATTCGATGCCGGCGCAACTTTCGGGGGGCCAGCGCCAGCGCGCGGCAATCGCTCGCGCCCTCGCGATGGATCCCAAGGTCATTCTCTTCGATGAACCCACTTCTGCGCTAGACCCGGAGTCAACCCAGGAGGTTCTGGCAACCATGCAGCAGTTGGCCGGGCAAGGAACCACCATGATTGTTGTCACACACGAAATGTCATTCGCCAGGTCGTGCGCCGATCGGGTGGTCTTCATGGCGGATGGAGCGATCGTCGAGATTGCAAGCCCGGAAGCTTTCTTCAGTGCGCCAGAGAGCGAGCGCGCCCGCAGCTTTCTTGCCTCCGTGCGTTGACGGGCTTGGTTTCTTCGTTGGTCGGGGCGCAGGTGCCCGGGCTGTTTGATCACAAGACAGGTAAAAGGAGTGTCGAATATGAAGTTTATGAAACGGTCGAAAATCTTCGCCTCGGTGGCTGTTGCCGCCGCGTTTGCTCTGGGCGCCAGCGAGTGCGCCATCGGCGCGGAGCATACCAACGAGGGCGCTTCATCGGCCGTCAAAGCCTACCCGGCGGGTACGACGATGGCCAAAATACAGCAACGCGGCAAGATAATTGTGGGAGTCAAAGTCGATTTTCCGCTGTTTGGATTGAAAAACCCGGTTACCGGCAAACTGGAAGGAATGGACATTCAGCTCGCTCAGGGAATTGCCAAGGATTTGACCGGCAGCGCCAGCAATATCCAATTCGTTGAAGTCAATAGCGGCAACCGCGAAGTATTTCTGCAGCAAAACAAGGTGGATATCGTGATTGCGACGTACCCGCCAAATCCGAAACGCGAGAAAGCCGTCGATTTTGCCGGGCCTTACCTCATGAGTCCGATCGGCACCATGGTGAACAAAGGCGACGATTCCATAAAGAAGGTGTCGGACCTCAACGGCAAGAATATCTGCGTGACCAAGGGCTCGGGGTCGGAAACCTATGTTCCTTTGAATGCGCCCAAAGCGAAGTTGACGGTATTCAGCTCGATGACGCAATGCATGGAGGCGCTTCAGCAGAGGCGGGTCGACGGTGTTACAACGACCCAGAGTATTTTATTGGGGCAGATGAGCCAGAATCCCGGCAAGTTCAAGCTCGTACCGACAGAGCTGCTGAACACGGCTGGGAAAAAAGCCTCGGATAACGACTCCATCGGCTTGCCGAAGGGCGATAAGGCGCTTCACGACTATCTCGATTCGTACTTGAAGAAAATCTTTGCCAACGGCGAGTGGAAGAAGATGTACGACAGCACACTCGGCTCGGTGATGCCGGGCGACGCAACGCCGCCGCCCATTTTGTATTAGAGGAAAACGTGGTCAGCGGGACACTTTAGGGGTACCTATGTCGTTTTTGCTCCCCCACCTTGGCGAGTTCGCATGGGGTATCGCGTTTACAGTAGGGCTTGTGGTGCTGGGCTGGATCGGCGCCATGATTCTAGGCACGGTGCTCGCGATAATGCGCGTAAGCCCCATTCGCGCGGCACGGATAGCGGCCACCGCCTATATTCTGGTTTTTCGCAATATTCCGATCCCGGTTCAAATGGTGTTGTTCGTGTTCGGGTTCCCGCTGCTCGGCATTGTGTTTTCATTATTCTCTTCGGCCGTAATCGTCCTTATCGCGTATCACGCGGCGTTCGTTTGCGAGACGCTCAGATCCGGCCTGAATACGGTGGCGGTAGGCGAACTGGAGGCGAGCCGGTCATTGGGGTTTGCTCCATTCGGTACGATGCGTTATCTAGTTCTTCCGCAGGCTTTTGCGGCCGTAGTCCAACCAATGGGCAATGTGTTGATCCTGCTGGTGAAGAACACCTCGGTGGCCGCAATAGTTGGAGTCGCCGAGTTGACTTTCACCGCGGACAAAGTTGCGATCGAGGAAGTGCAGGCATTTATTGTGCTCGGTGGGGCCGCGCTCGCTTATGTCCTCATTTGCATCGTACTCAAACGGCTCGTGTCCTTGCTTGAACGCAGGGTCGCCTTCAGCAAATGAGCACGACGACATTATTCGAAGAGCCCGGGCCTCGTGCCCGGCGCCGCAACCGTGCGCTCGAGATCGTTTCGTGGGTAATCGTGGCCGGCCTGGCGTACGTTGTCATCCGGACATTGAACAAGAGCGGCGCATTCGACGCGGCTGCATGGCAACCGTTTGCTCAATGGGGCGTTTGGCGGCAGCTCGGGCTTGGCTTGTTCAATAACCTGAGGGCGGCTGTCGTTGGCATGTTGTTGTCCATGCTCTTTGGTTGCTTCCTGGGCTGGGGGCTTCTATCGAAGCGAAAAATAGTCCGACGTCCTTGCCGTGTGTTCACCGATGTCTTCAACGGTATTCCGATACTGCTGTTGCTGTTCTTCACCTCGCTGGTACTTCCGTCGTGGGGATTGCCTCTTTCCGATTTCTGGTTTTTGGTCATCGCGTTATCGCTCTATAGCACCGCTGTAGTCGGAGATCTGGTTCGAGCGGGGGTCCTGGCTTTGCCGCGCGGCGAGTCGGAGGCCGCCACCGCGCTCGGATTTTCCGAGATCCAAAGTATGTGGCTGATTCTTCTGCCGCAGGCGCTGCGCTTGATGAGCCCCGCGCTGGTGAGCCAGATGGTGATCGTGTTCAAAGGCACCACATTGGCGTTCGTGCTGGGTGGTTACTTCGATCTGCTCCGCTCGGCAACGGTACTCGGTGCGTACTTCAGCCGTTCATTGCTGCAAGCTCAAGGCGTCGCCGCGATCGCGTTTATGCTGATAAACATCGTTCTATCGCAAATAGCGGCGGCAATCGATCGAAAGGAAAAGCAACGGTACGGGGTTCAAACTGTTGCGCTCGACGAATTGGACACTCACTGAGCTGCCACACCTCTGGCCCGCTGATTCCGTGTTACGGCAGGGCGCCGCCGCGATTGACTTGCACCGGATCAAAATGGGTTGTCACATCGAGCACGGCTTCGTGCTGCATGACGCGCTTGCGCGCGTCTTCGGCGATGGCATGGCCCTGGGCAATGGTCAAGGTGGCATCCATTTCAAGATCGACCTCGACCCAGATCATGTCTCCCATCTTGCGGGTTTTAAGCCCGTGTATGCCCTGGACGCCGGGCGTGGAGAGAAGATGGCCGCGAATCCGGCTCTCGGTTTCCACGTCGACCGCGCGGTCCATCAGGTCGTTGAAGGCGCTGAAGAAAAATTTCCAGCCCATGCGGGCCACCATGATGCCGACGATAAGCGCCGCCAGGGGATCTGCCATCGGGAAGCCGACCAGATTGGCAATAATGCCTATTGCCACCACCAGCGACGACGCGGCGTCGGAACGGGCATGCCAGGCATTGGCGATCAGCATGGATGAGCGCACGCTCTGGGCGACCCGCAGCATGTAGCGGAACAGCGTTTCCTTGGACAGCAGCGCCACGATCGCCACGATCAGGGCAATGGCATGCACTTTGGGGATGGCGGCGGGATTTTGCAGCTTGACGAAGGCCGCCCACAGCATGCCCAGGCCGACCGCCAGCAGCAATGCGCCCAGGATCAGCGAGGCAGCCGTTTCGAAACGCAGGTGCCCGTAGGGGTGATCGGCGTCGGGCGCTTTCTGGCTGTGCTTGTTGGCCACCAGGACGACGGCGTCCGATATCAGGTCCGACAGCGAATGGATTGCGTCGGCGATCAAGGCCTGCGAGTGGGCCAGGACGCCGACAATGATCTGGAGCAGGGTCAATATGATATTGACCGCTACGCTTACCAGCGTGCTGCGATGTCCTGCGGTCTGGCGTTTTGTTTCGAAACGTGCGTCCATGGGAAATTCTTATGGCGGGGGCGATATCAAGACTCGGCTCATATTAACAGGCAACGATAGGCGGGCCGGATGTTACTGATCGGGAAGCCGCAAATACGAACGCCGGGCTGCCGGATCTGGTTCGCATACGCTAAACTTGGCCGGTTCCAGGCCGGATATTGTTCGAAGGATCCGATGCATTTACGATTTCGCAATCGACTGAAGCGGTTTTACGCCGTCTTGCCGCTGAACTGGTTTCTTGCGCTGCTCGTCGCGCTGGATGGCTACCTGTTCCTGCAGCCCGGGCTTCTGGCGGTGCGCCAGGCGCAGCCGCAAAGCTGGCTGGACTGGTTCACGGTCGACAACCTGAATCTTTTCCTGCAGTCGATAGGCTTGGTGGAAATCCCGCGCCTGATGCTGGGGGTGGGCCTGCAGGTCATGGCCATAGGCTTGATACTTCGGGCGCGCATAGCCTGGGCATTTTCCCTGCTTCTACTGGTGTTGACGGGCACGTTTGCGCTGTGGCAGGCCCATGGCCATTTCGGCATGGCGATCTACACGCTGGTGCTGGTGCTGGTATTGGTCGGCTATTGGCGCCGTTTCGATCGGTCCAGCCTGGCGGCGGGCAGCCTGTTTGCCATACTGAGCATCTTGTCCTTGCTGATATACGCGGTTTTCGGGACCTTGTATCTGGGCGAGGAGTTTCAGCCCCAGGTGCGCGACATGGCGACCGCTTTTTATTTTTCGATCGTGTCGATGTCGACGGTCGGCTACGGCGACATTACTCCGCAAACGGTCAGCGCGCGGCTGTTTTCCGCTTCTATCATTATTTTGGGCATTACGGTGTTTGCGACGTCGATCAGCGCGATTGTAGGCCCGCTTATCGGAGGTAATCTTAAACGCTTGGTCAAAGGGCGCTTATCCAATGTCATGAGAAAAAATCACATTATCATCGCCGGGGCGACCCCGCTGGCGCAAAGCGTGTACAAGGGGCTTCGTAAAAGAGGGAATGACGTGACGGTCATTGTGCCCGCGGGCGTGCCGCACGATTATCCCGCCGAAACCGACTTGATTGTCGGCGACCCGTCCAACTCGGATACCCTGGGCGAGGCGGGCGCCGCCAAGGCCCAGTACGTATTGGCCCTGCGCGACGATGACGCCGAAAACGCGTTTATCGTGCTGGCGGCCAAGGAAGTGGGCGGGCCCGCCACCAAGACGGTGGCCCTGGCCAACACCAGCACGCATCTGCAAAAAATCAAGAGCGTGAAGCCCGATATGGTTTTCTCGCTGCAACTGCTGGGGGGCGAGATTTTGTCCCGCACCCTGAGCGGCGAGCCGTTCGACAGCGAACTGATCACCCAGCTGTTTTTCGCCCGGACCGACGCCGCGGCTAGTTGATGCGCATGCCAGGCTGGGCACCTGCCCAGGGCTCCAGAATGTAAATGCCGGCATCGACGGCTTCGTCGTTATGGCTGGCGGCCAGCACCATGCCCTCGGAGATGCCGAAGCGCATCTTGCGCGGCGCCAGGTTGGCCACCAGCACGGTCAGCTTTCCGACCAGGTCCTGGGGCTTGTAGGCCGACTTGATGCCCGAGAATACCTGGCGATGGCGGCCTTCGCCGGCGTCCAGGGTCAGGCGCAACAGCTTGTCGGAGCCGTCCACCGCCTGGCATTCAATGATTTTGGCAATGCGCAGATCGACCTTGGCGAAATCCTTGATGTCGATGGGTTCGGCAATGGCTTCGCCTCCCGGCATCGGGGCCGCGGCGACCGGAGGCTCGAACAGATCGTCCAGCATTTTTGGATCGACGCGCTGCATCAGGTGCTTGAACGCGGCAATGTGGCCGGGCAGTTGCCCCGCGTCGGACCACTGGTAGGGTTTGGCCGCGCCGAAGAGCTCCAGCGCTACGGTTTTAACGAGCTGCGGCAGAACCGGGGCCAGCATGACCGACAAGGCCTTGAACCCTGCCAGGGCACGCGAACATATGTCTTGCAAGGCGGCTTTCTGCTCGGCATCGGCGTTGGCCAGGCCCTTGGCCATGACCCAGGGCTGGGCGGTATCGAAGGCCTGGTTGATGCGGTCGGCGTGCGCCATGATCTGGCGTATGGCCCGGCCGTATTCGCGCGCCTCGAAATCGGCGCGCACGCTTTCGGTAACGGTTTGCAGCTCGGTTTGCAGCGCCTGCGTGTCACCCCGATACGCCAGTTGGCCGTCGAAGTGCTTGCTGATGAAATTGGCGGCGCGACTGGCAATGTTCACATATTTGCCAATCAGGTCGCTGTTGACGCGGGCGATGAAGTCCTCGGGGTTGAAGTCCAGGTCTTCGACGTGCGAGTTCAGCTTGGCGGCAATGTAATAGCGCAGCCACTCCGCGTTCATGCCGATTTCCAGATAGCGCAGCGGCGAGATTCCAGTACCGCGGCTTTTCGACATTTTTTCGCCGCTGACGGTAATGAAGCCGTGCACATGCAAGGCATCCGGTGTTTTTCGCCCGGCGAATTTCAGCGTGGCGGGCCAGAACAGGGCGTGGAAATACACAATGTCCTTGCCGATGAAATGCACTTGTTCTGTGGTGCCTTGCGGGTCGAGCAAAGCGTCGAAGTCCAGGCCTTGCTTGGCGCAATAGGCTTTGAGAGAGGCCAGGTAGCCCACGGGCGCATCAAGCCAGACATAAAAGAACTTGCCCGGCGCGTCGGGAATGGGGATGCCGAAGTAGGGCTCGTCGCGGGAAATATCCCAGTCGGCCAGATTGGCTTCGCTATCGGCGCCGCCGCTGCCCAGCCATTCGCGGGTCTTGGCCAGTACTTCGGCCTGCAGGCGCTTGTTGCCGCCCGGCGTGCTACCGGTGGTCCATTCCTGCAGGAACTCGACGCAGCGCGGGTCGGACAATTTGAAGAAAAAATGCTCCGATGACTTGAGCACCGGCCTGGCCTTGGTCAGGGTGGAGTAGGGTTCGATAAGATCGGTGGGCGCGTAGACGGCACCGCAGGACTCGCAGGAATCGCCGTATTGATCCTTGGTGTGGCAGTTCGGGCATTCGCCCTTGATGTAGCGATCGGGCAGGAACATGCCCTTGACGGGATCGTAGAACTGCTCGATGGTGCGTGTGGCGATGAAGCCGGCCGCTTTCAGGTGCCGGTAGATATCCTGCGACAGCGCCACGTTTTCGGCCGAATCGGTAGAGTGCCAGTGGTCGAACTCAATATGGAAGCCGTTCAGGTATTGCGGGCGTTCGCTGGCGTAGCGCGCCACCAGGGCCTGCGGGGTGATGCCTTCGCTTTCGGCCTTGAGCATGATGGGCGCTCCATGCGCGTCGTCCGCTCCGACGAAATGCACGGTATGGCCCGCCATGCGCATGGTGCGGACCCAGATATCGGCCTGGATATATTCCATGATGTGGCCGATGTGGAAGGAGCCGTTGGCATACGGGAGGGCGGTGGTGACAAATAGCGTGCGCGACATGAGTGATGCGTATGGGATTGTGAAAAGGCGATTTTAGGGCTTTTGGGCGGAGCATGCAGTATGGCATACAGGCCAGTGCCGGCGCCGATGGTGGGAATTTCGCCGGGCACGGCCGCCTGTACGCGTGTGTCATTGACGCCGCTTGGCCATAAAGATCGTTTTCAGGCCGATGGCCGGCCGTCGCATCTACTGGGGTTTGATGTGGGCGATCTGCGCGATCCGACGCCATTTTTCGGTGTCGGCCTTGATGGTTTGCGCCAAAGGGACCGGCCCGGTGCCGACGGCTTCTATGCCTTGGCTCAAGAGGAATTTTTTCATGTCCGGCGCGGCCAACACAGCGTCCAGGTTGTCGGCGATCTTGGTTTGCAGGGCCGGGGGCATATGGGCGGGGGCCAGGATGGCGAACCAGATAATGGCCTCGAAGCCTGGCAGACCGCTTTCGGCTACCGTGGGCACATTGGGCAGCAGCGGCGAACGGGTCTTGGATGTAACGGCAAGAGCCTTGAGCTTGCCTGCCTTGAGAGGTTCGAGCGAAGTCATGATCACATCGAGCATCATGTCTACATGACCGCCCAGGACGTCGATCAGGGCCGGCCCCGATCCGCGATAGGGAATGCCATTGAGGCTGATGCCGGCTTCGGCGGCGAAGTAAGCGGCGCCCAGATTGCTGGAGGTGCCAGGCCCGGCCGAAGCGTAGCTGATTTTACCGGGACGGGATTTGGCAAGCTTGATGAAATCGCTCAAGGTGTTGGCCGGAACCGTGGGATTGACGACAATCAGGTCGGGTATCGTGCCTATCGTGGTGATGGGCGTGAAGTCCTTGCTCACGTCGTAGGGCAAATTGGTGGTGACGCTGGGTGCGATCGCGTGGCTGGACACCGTGCCTATCATCAAGGTGTAACCGTCCGGCGGCTGGCGTGCGACATAAGAGGTGCCGATCACGCCGCTGGCACCGGCCTTGTTCTCGACCACGACGGTCTGGTTCAGCCGTTTGCCCAGCGCATTGCCGATTTGCCGCGCGACCAGATCGGTGGACCCGCCATTGGCATAGGGCACGATAAGATGTATAGGTTTGCTGCCAGGCCAGGCATCACTCGCAGATGCTGTTCCGGCGAGAGGGAGGGCCATGGCTGCCAATGCCAGTTGCACCAGCGTTTTCCGCATATTCAGCACTGCATTTCTCCTTGGATTTTTAGCTTTGGCGGTCGCTTGTTGGATAAAATGCTACCGTGTTGAAATAGTACGCGGGGCTCTCTGGGGCGTCGACAATGCCAGACTTATAAGCGCATAACTTTTACCTTATGAAATCAACTGATCTGAACTTGCTTGTTCACTTCGATGCATTGATCACATGCAAGAGTGTGTCCCAGGCGGGGGAGGCCCTGGGAATCAGCCAGCCGGCGATGAGCTCGGCCTTGAGCCGTTTGCGCTATTTGTTTGGCGATCCTCTTTTGGAGCGCGACGGCAATAAGTGGACGCCGACGCTGCGCGCACAGGAATTACATCGCACATTCCAGCCTTTGCTGCATGCCTGGCAGCGTTCGACGTCGCCGGAAACTTCCTTCAATCCCGCCACCAGCGCCCATGGCTACACCATCTACGCCAGCGACTACCTGCAGTATGTGGTGTTGCCGCGCGTGCTGCCTCGCTTGAAGGCCGAGGCGCCGAATATTCAGATTCAATGCCTTCCTCCCAAAGTTTCCGGCGCGCTCGATATGCTGTCGGGCAACTATATCGAGTTGTACATAGGGCACTACCCGCAGCCGCCCGACAGCTTGCGGGCGCGATTTTTGTTTGAAGAGGCCAGCGCCTGCCTGGTTCGCAAGGGGCATCCGGCGCTGGGCCGCGAATGGAACATGGCGGCCTATCTGCAATACCAGCACATGGATGCTTCAGGCTATGCCGGCTACTTCAATACACAGGTCGACGCCGCCCTGCTCGCGCAGGGGCAGCGCCGCACGGTGGGGATTGTGCTTAGCAGCTATGTGGCCACGCCGTTCGTGCTGGCGACCACCGATATGGTGGCTACCTTGCCATCAAGCATTGCGCAAAGCCTGGCGGCGGCCTCCGGAACGGTCGTGCTGCCCGCGCCGCTGCCTTTGCCGCCGTTGAGCATTTCGCTGTATTGGCACGAGCGTTACCAGAACGACCAGGCGCATGCCTGGCTGCGCCAGTGCATAGGGGCGGCATTCGGCGGCGCCGGCCCAAAGCTTGCTCCGTCATAGCGCCGGCGGCGCGGCCGTTGGACCCTTGCGCCTACTTGGCGGGAGACTTCAGTTGGGCAAGCGCCAGGTCCACCAGTGGACCGTAGGCCATCCGCGCCGCGCCCTCACCCATGAGTCCGTCGGCCAGGTCGCGAGCCAGGGCCTTGGCCGAGCGCTCGGCGGGTATGCCGAAGCCGCCCGCGCCGGAGGTTTCCAGGCGTACGCTTTCACCTCGCCTGAGCGCAATATTGGCCGTCTTTGACGACAGGGTTTCGGCTGTTCCGTCGGCCGCGAAGCGCTGCAGCCGGGATTGCCGCCCGTCGCCGCCGCCCAGAACGCCGATGGAGCGGCCGGCGGTGTGGTTATCCGACCTGGCGGAAAACACGATTCCATCAGCCAGGGAAGATATCTGGCGCGCAATGGCCATGCCGCCGCGCGTACGGCCGATGCCGCCCGATTCCGGCACGAAGGAGTATTCGTCGACCTGCAGCGGATATTCGTTTTCCAGCGCTTCGATGGGCAGGTTCGACGAGTTCGTCATATGCACATGCACGCCGTCCATGCCGTCCAGGTCGGCCCGTGCGCCGGCACCGCCGGCCACGGTCTCCAAATAGACGAAATCGCCCGTGCGGCGTTCAAGCCTGCCCGAGAACACAATGGCGGGGCAGACGTCGTTTCCGGAAGCCATGATGCGCGATTCCGGAAGCACGCCGCGAAAAGCGCCGAAAATGGCGCCCGCCACCTTTTGGGCGGTCAGCGACCGGGCACCGACCGCGGCCGGTGCCAGCGGATTGACGATAGTACCCGCCGGCGCCGTGATATCCAGGGGGTCGAAAAGGCCGGCGTTGGCGGCCAGTTCAGGATCGAGCAAGGCCTTGACTGAATAATATACGCAGGCGTTCAAAGCGCTGACCGGCAGGTTCATCGCGCCGCGCGCCTGTCTTCCCGAACCGGTGAAATCGAACGCCAGACGTCCATCGCCCACGGTTACTTTGACGTGGATCTCTACCGGTTCGCCGCCGCCCAGGCCGTCGTCGTCCATTACGTTCACAAATGAATAAGAACCGGTCTTGAGTTCGGAAATGCGCCGCACCAGCCGGGCCCGGGTGTAGCGTATGACATCTTCGACGGCTGTCAACGCGCGCTCCACACCCATCTGGCTCAACAGGCCCTTGACTGCCTCTGATCCGCGGCTGTTGGTGGCGACCTGTACCTTCAGGTCGAGCATGCGCTCTTCAGGGTCGCGTGTATTGCCGCAAATCAGGCGCAGCATGCCGTCATCGATCTTGCCCTCGCGCGCGATGCGCACCACCGGAATACGTATCCCTTCTTCGAAAATCGTGCGCGAGCCGCCGGCTATCGAGCCTGGCACCGAGCCGCCTACGTCCGAATGATGGCCGACATTGGCTGCGAAAAATACCAGCTTGCCTTGGTGAAATACCGGTGTCACTATATTTATATCGGGTAAATGGCTGCCGCCCGCCATATAGGGGTCGTTGCTGATAAAGGCATCGCCGTCCTTGATCGCCGCCGCTCCGAACTGTGCCAGCACCGCCGCCATGGCGCCGTTCAGGGACCCCAGGTGCAGGGGAATTTGCGTGCCCTGGGCAACCAGGCGTCCGCGTGCATCGAACAGGGCGACCGAGCAGTCTTTGCGTTCTTTTATGTTCGTGGAAAAAGACGATCGAACCAAAGTGTTGTTCATGTCTTCCGTAATCGACAGCAGCCGATTGGTGAAGACTTCCATTTCGATCGGGTCGCTGATGATATCTATGTCGTTCATGGCTGTTTCCTGTTCAGGCGATACGTACGATGAGGTTGCCGTAGTCGTCGATGCGCGCGTGCTGCCCCGGTGCAATCACAGTGGTCGAGCTCATTTCCTCGATCACCACCGGGCCTGTGAATTCGGCGTTTGCGCCCAACTGGTCCCGATCGTATACGTCCGTGGGTAGCCAGCCGTGGCTGGCGCCGAAATAAACCTCGCGACGCGACACAGGGGCCGGCACCGGTTTGATGGCCAGCCTGGCCAAGGGTGCCTTGACGACGGCGCCTACCGCCTTGACGCGGCAGTTGATGACCTCGATGGCGCGTTCCGGCACGTTGTATCCGTACTCGCGGAGATGCGCAGCGTGAAAATTCGATTCGAAACTCGCATAATCCAGGGCGGTGCCGCGCGCCATGGCCACTTGCACTTCGAAGTTCTGTCCGACATAGCGCGCATCGATTACCGTGTCATAGGCGCGGTCGGTGGTATCCACGCCTTCGCTGGCCAGCCATTGTTCCGCGTCGTGCGTCAATCGCTCGATCTTTTCGGTGATGCGCGCCCAGCTCGACGCGTCGACCAGTGCGATATCGCTCTCGACGAAGTCAAACGAAATATCGGTCAGCAGCATGCCGCGCGCGCACATGGTGCCGGGTTCCTGCGGCACCACGACGACGGGAATACCGCATTCGTGGGCCACGTCCATGGCGTGCAGCGGACCGGCGCCGCCAAAGGCAAACAGGGCGAATTTCGACAATTCGTAGCCGCGTTCGGTGGAAACCGAGCGGATCGCCCGGCTCATGTTGGCGTTGGCGATGCGGATGATGCCTTCGGCGGCCGCCTCCAGCGTCAAGCCCAGCGGTTCGGCGACTTTTTCCATGATGACTGCGCGCGCCGCGGCCGCCTGAACGGCCATCTTGCCCTTGAGCAGGCTATGGGGATTGAGGCGCCGCAGCGCAAACATGGCGTCCGTGATGGTGGGCAGCGTGCCGCCGCGGCCATAGCCGACCGGCCCGGGCACGGCGCCCGCGCTGTGAGGGCCGACTTTCAGGGAGCCCGAATCGTCGAGCCACGCGATACTGCCTCCGCCTGCTCCGATCACATGGATGTCAACCATGGGAGTCTTCACCGGATACCCCGCGACCTGGCGGTTCGAGGTGAAGATCGGCTTGCTTTCGTGTATGAGCGACACATCGGTGCTGGTGCCGCCGACGTCGAAGGTCACCAATTGGGGAAATCCGGCGACGCGGCCCACTACGGCCGCTCCCACCACACCGGCCGCTGGGCCGGACAGGCAGGTACGCACCGGGTAGTGACGCACTGTTTCCACCGACATCAGGCCGCCGTTGGAGTGGATGGTGAGCGGTTCCGCCGGAACTCCCGCCGCGGATACCCGATCCAGGAAACGCTGCAGGTAGCGCTCCATGCGCGGCCCGACCGTGGCATTGAGCGCGGTGGTCGAGAGCCGTTCATATTCGCGGAACTCCGGCAGGACGTCGCTGGATATGCTGATATACACATCAGGCGCTGCTTCCTTGACGATATCGCGGGCGCGCTGTTCGTGCAGCGGATTGCGGTACGAATGCAGGAAGCAGATGGCGATGGCTTCCACGCCCGCGTCGCGCAGATATCTCGCGGCGGCGCGCACTTCGTCCTCGTTCAGGCCAAGCTGGATGGCGCCTTTGGCCGAAATGCGCTCGGCGGCTTCGCAGCGCAGCGCCCGCGGCACCAGCGGCGGCGGTTTGACGACGCTATAGTCATACAGGTGCGGGCGAACCTGGCGCCCGATTTCCAGGACGTCGCGGAACCCCTTGGTGGTGATCAGCCCGCACAAGGCGCCTTTGCGTTCGATGATCAGGTTGGTGGCAACCGTGGTGCCATGGCCGATATGGCTGATCTGGTCCGGTGCGATGCCGTGTTCGTTCATCAACCCGCGGATGCCGTTGTCGATGGCCTCGGACGGATCGTGCGGCGTGGACGGTTCTTTGAAAAATGCGACGCCGCCCTCGTTCTCGTTCACCAATGTGAAATCCGTGAACGTACCGCCGACGTCGATACCTATTCGATACATGCTTGCGCCCCTTGTGGCTTGATGTCATAACCAGCACAGATGGTACGAGCCGGGCTGGGTAGCGTGAAGGGGGGGCGCAGTTATGGTGATATACAGTCCGGCTTATGGCAATCCGCCGTGGGGTGCTTCTTCGAGTCTGCCTGTTGGCGATGCGCGCGAATCGTCGGGGTTCGCCAAGTTTGGTGCGCTCACGAATGGTCACGACTGGTTGCAGTCGGGCGCAAACGCGTGCTGCGTCTGTGCGCCTTAGGGAATTTCGCGCATTTCGACGTCGACCACGTCTTTGTTTTTAAAGGTGTTTTTCCTGGGCTCGGTTTTATGGCGCTGATCCCAGTAGGCTCGCACGCCGAACGGGCGACCCTTTATACGGGCCACGACGTATAGAACGGCAATTGCAATTGCCGTGGAAACCATGAAAATAAACGCCATCACCGTGCCGAAAATAGCCAGCACCAGAAAAAACGCCATGCGAAGTATTTGATTAAATGTATTCATCGTATATGTGTAGACCATTCGTGCAGAAAATAATTCCGCCAATCCGCTATTCTTTAGGCTGATGCAGCAAGTGTAATCCCCTAGACAAGGCTTCGATTGATATGAATTTGAACTCTGAACAAATACGTACTGTACTGGCAGAGGTGATTGACCCTAATACCGGGAACAAATTGAGTATTACGACCAAGAACAGCGACATACAGTTAAACGGAACTGAATTACACCTTACTTTAGCCCTAGGCCAGCCTTTGCACAATCGGCAAACCGAGCTTAGGAAACGAATTGAAACGGCTTTGCAGCCGCACGGGCTGAATTTGAGCGATCTGCGGGTCACCACGGCGATGGTGGCAACGCACGCCGTGCAGCGCGGCCTCAAGCCCTTGCCCAATGTGCGCAATATCATTGCGGTGGCTTCGGGCAAGGGCGGTGTCGGCAAGAGCACCACGGCCGTCAATCTGGCGCTGGCGCTTTTGCGCCAGGGCGCGCGTGTCGGCTTGCTGGATGCCGACATCTACGGCCCCAGCGTACCCATGATGCTGGGCCTGTCGGGGCGCCCCAAAAGCCTGGATGGCAAAACGATGGAGCCCCTGGTGGGGCATGGCCTGCAGGCCAATTCCATAGGTTTCCTGATCGACGCCGATGCCCCCGCCATATGGCGCGGCCCCATGGTCACCCAGGCGCTGGAGCAGTTGCTGCGCCAGACAAACTGGGACAATCTGGATTATCTGATCGTCGACATGCCGCCGGGAACGGGCGACATCGCCCTGACGATGGCGCAGAAAGTGCCGCTGACCGGAGCGATTATCGTGACGACGCCGCAGGATCTGGCCTTGGCCGACGCCCGCAAGGCGCTGCGCATGTTCCAGAAAGTCGATGTGCCCGTGCTGGGGGTGGTGGAGAACATGTCCATGCATATCTGCTCCAATTGCGGTCACGCCGAAGCCATTTTTGGTGAAAACGGCGGCAGGAACATGGCGGCGGAATTCAATCTGCCGTGGTTGGGCGCCTTGCCCCTGGTCATGGATATCCGCGTGCAAACCGATTCGGGGCGCCCTACGGTCATTGCCGACCCCGACGGCGAAGTCGCGGCCCTGTACCATGCCATTGCGCACGAAATCACGACGGTCGTGGCCGAATTGCCGCGCGATATGGCGGGCAAGATGCCGCCCGTCGTAGTCCAGCATTAATTGTCTTGATGCGTGCGACGGTTGCTGGTTTTCTGATCATTGTAGGTTTGGGCGATTGCGCGTACGCCGCCCAGCCCGAAGTCGTGATCGATCCCGGCGGCGTCGGGCCTGCGGCCCTGCAGTCGATCACCAGCGCCGTGGGCGTCATTACCCGCCTTGCCGAAGACCAGGACGCCAGCGAAATGTCGCGCCTGCAGCGCCGCGCCCGTCAGGCCACGATTTCGGCCCTGGAAACCCAGGGGTATTTTTCGTCCAAGGTCACGCTCGATGTCGGCGAAGACGTGGGCGGCCAGACCTGGAACATCACCATAGAGCCTAACGAGCGCACGACGGTCAAGACAGTCGAACTGTCTTTTACCGGTGGCATCGCGGCACCGGAATTTGCCGGCCGCCTCAAGTCCATTCGGGATCAATGGCTGCTCAAGGAAGGCATGCCTTTTGTCAACGAGCGCTGGGGCAAGGCCAAGGCCGACCTGATCGACAACGTCAGCACCAAGGATTTCTACCTGGCCCGTCTGGTCAGCTCGCGGGCCGCTATCGATGCCGATGCCGCGAAGGCCGATTTGCGCATGGCCGTGGACAGCGGCCCGCGGGTGAGGTTGGGGAAAATGACGGTCACCGGGCTCAAGAGAGTCCCCCAGAAGCTCGTGGACCGTTATGTGGATTACCAGCCCGGCGAGCCCTACGACCAGACGCAGCTCGATGAATGGCAGCAGGCTTTGCAGTCGACCACGTTTTTCCGCGGGGCATTCGTAACGCTGGACAACGATCCCCAGCATCGCACCGTCTTGCCCAATGGCGATGTCGAGTTGCCGGTGCAGGTCAAGTTGACCGAAGCGCCGGCGCGGCGTTTTTCCACGTCGCTGGGCGTGGATAGCGACAATGGCGTTCGCGCGGAGGTCTTGTATCGCCAGAATGTGGTGTTCGGCGAGCCGATCTGGATAGAAACCGGCGCGGGGGTCGACAAGAATCGCCAGCGGGCGTTCTACGACGTGCATTTCGCGCCGACTGCCAGTGGCTACAACGACAGCGTGGGCGCGCTTTTTAGCCACTCCGACATCGAGGGGCTGGATACGACGCGCACCGGCCTGGGATGGAAGCGCACGCAGACGCGCAATGCCGCCGGCAACAGCCGGGTGCAGTTCGAAACGCAGTGGTATCTGGCCGCCGCCTACGACAAAGTCAAGATTGCCGGGGCCACCGGGTACGAAGTCCCCACCCTGGTGGGCACCTGGGATTGGCTGCGCCGCGATGTCGACGACAAGTACGATCCGCGCGAGGGCAACCTGATCGATGTGGGTTTGGGTTCGGGAGTCACTCTGGATAAGGGTGAACCCTTTTATCGTGCCGGCCTGCGAGCCCAGAAGTGGTGGCCGGTAGGCCGGCGCGACGTCCTGACCCTGCGCGGCGAGGTAGGCAAGGTGTGGTCCAAGACCTCGCGGCTGCCTGAAGATTTTGGATACCGCACGGGCGGTGCGCGCAGCATACGCGGCTATCGCTATCAGAGCATAGGCTTGCAGCAGGGCGCCGCGATAGTTGGAGCGCCGGCCTTGGCGGTGGCCAGCATCGAGTACATGCATTATTTCAACGAGCGTTTCGGTATGGGCGTGTTCGTCGATGCCGGCGATGCCGCCGAGTCGTTCAGCGCCATGAAATGGGCGGTCGGCTATGGGGTGGGGGCGCTGGTGCGTACGCCGGCGGGCCCTTTCAATATAGATGTGGCTTATGGCCAGCGCGATCATAAATTGCGTTTGCACTTTTCCCTGGGTATTGCGTTTTGAACAGTCTGGCGCGATGGATGCGGCGTATTTTCGTCGGGCTGGGTCCGACGGCCGTTCTGTTGCTGGCCGTGGCCTGCGGCTTTGTGTACTGGTGCGTGGGCACGCAGGCCGGCACGCGCTGGGTGTTCCTGACCGCGGCCGAACAACTGGACGGCAAGGCGGAAGGCATCCAGGGCTCCATCTGGAACGGTGTGCAGATAAGAACCTTGCAGGTCAAGGTGCCCGGCGTGAACATGGCGGCGGAAAACCTGCAAGTCCAGGTCAACTGGGGGGACTTTCTGGATCACAGCTTGCACATACGCATGCTGTCGGCCGACAAGCTGGATCTGGATTTGATCCGCTCGCCTCCGAAGTCCCCGAACGGGCCATTCAAGATGCCCGGCCTGCCCGTGGGGGTGGAGCTGGACCGATTCGCGCTGGGCGAATTGGCCATCCGCCAGGACGGCAAGGCGCTGCCCCTTACTGTAAGGGACGTGGTGGCGTCCCTGTCGCTGTCGGAGCTTGGGGCGCAATTGTCCCTGCATCATATCGGGCTGGGTCGCGATTCCATGAAAGTGGACGCGGACGGCGAGGTGAAGCTGCTGAAGCTGAAGGATCCCTGGCCGGTTCAGGCGAACCTGGTCATACATGCGCGCGACCTGCCGCCCGATTCGCTTTTATGCGCGCGCCATTTCGTGCCTACCTTGCCCGAAGGCGACAAGGAGAATGCGTCGATCGAGGCCTGCGTGGTCGATTTGACGGCCAAGGCGGAAGGCTCGCTCGATGCCTTGAAAGTCGTGCTGGCGGCCAATGGCCAGGGCCTGCAGCTCGATGGCGATGTGAATCTTGCGCCGCGTGCCGCATTTCCCCTGCGCGATGCGGTCGTGGATCTGGGCCTGATGGATGGATCCTCTTTGCATGCCAAGCTTGGCTGGCAGCAGGAAACCGTGGGCAACGCCGTTCAGGACCATGTGCAAGGCACGGTCAGCACCCAGAAACTGAATGTGGGGCTGCTTGCCGGCCCGACGATTCCCTCCTCGCTGCTGACTTCGACCATCAAGTTCGATGCGCAACTGCGCAACCGCAGCGATTTGCTGGCCGCCAGCCTGGACGTGGCATTTGGTCCGGGATCGCGCTGGAATAAGCAGCCCTTGTCGGGGACCATCAAGACCAAAATCGTCAACACGGCGCTGCCACCCGATGCGTCAGCCACCTCGGCCGTGAACGCGGAGGCATGGAAGTTCCTGCAGGTCCAGGAACTGGCCATGGATGTACGCTTGGGCAAGAATCGCATGCGGGCGGACGGTTCGCTTGGGCGTGTCGATGGCCATATGAAGCTGGACGTACAGGCCCCCGAGCTGGCTGCCTTCTGGCCGGATGCGGTTGGCGGGCTCGCCCTCCAGGGCGAGATAAACGGCTGGTGGGCCAAGCACTCCACCGATCTGAAGATTGTGTATTCTCCTCCAGGTCAGGGGAAACCGGCTGGTCAGCCTGCCAAGCGCGGGGGTGGGGCGGCGGGCAGGCAGGTGCAGCTCCATATGGCCACGACAGGCGCGTGGGGGCCTTCCAAGACTGGCCTTGACAGCTGGCAGGGCAAGATTACCCAGTTCCAGCTCGCCCAGTCGGGGGCCAGCGTAGGTATCCAGGGGCCTATTGCCGTTTCCATGAGCCCCGGGGCGGTGGCGCCTGACTGGGAATGGCAGGTCGGGGCCGCGTCGCTGGATTTTCGCCTGCCGTCCAAAGCGGGTTTTGTGATGCAGCACAAAGGGTCGCGCGGCCGCGCTGGAATCTGGGAAACTCAGGGGGGTATCGGCCAGTTGACCCTTTCTCCCCAGTTGATCCGGGAATTGCGCCAGACCTTCAACGTGACAGACAAGGCGAAGGCCGATCGAGGCGGCGTCAATGTCAAGTCAAAGCGTGCCGGCCAGATCAAGGACCTGGTGCTGGCCGCCGACTGGCATTTCAAGTTTGCGGGGACGCTGGGGGGGCAGGCCACGATCAAGCGCATTTCCGGAGATCTGGTGGTTCCGGGCGATCCGCCATACGCGCTCGGGCTCCAGGACCTGATCCTGGACTTGAAGGCCGGCAAGGCGGGCGCCGCCGCCAGCCGCCTGAATGTCGATTTGAAAATGAATACGGCCAGGCGGGGCCAGATTACCGCGAGCGGCAGCACGCTTCTAAGAACCACGCCGCAGGGGCAGTTGAATTATGATTCCAAAGAACCCCTGAACCTGGCTGTGCGTGCGGATATTGCCGATATTGCCTGGCTCAGCAGGTTTATCGGCGACAACACCGACCTGGGCGGTTCGCTGCATGCCGACGTGCAGGCCAAGCGCGCGGCCAATGGGTCATGGGCAACGACAGGCGTCATCAACGGGAAAAACATCAAGTTCGTGCGCCTCGACGATGGGGTTCGCCTTTTTGAGGGTACGCTCGAGGCGCATTTGGCCAACGAACGCCTGATACTCGACAAGCTGAGCTTTCCAGCCCGCCTGAGGGTCGATCCCAAGGAATGGCGCACCAATGAGTGGGTGCACACCAGCCCGGATGCCAAGAACGGCCACCTGACCCTGAGCGGCGACTGGGACCTTCTGCATTCGGCGGGGGTGGTCAACATCGATCTGTATCGCTACCCGATCCTGCAGCGTTCTGATCGTTACGCCATGATCAGCGGCAAGCTGAAGATCGATGCGCAGATTCCGAAGATTTCCATCGTGGGCGATATCAAGGCGGACGCGGGTTGGTTCGACCTGGACATGCTCAGCAGCGTGCCGACGCTCGATAGCGATGTCGTGGTCCTGCGCCCCGGCGTCGAGGTGGCCCCCAGCACGCCCATGGCTATTTCCATGGACCTGAAAGTGGACCTGGGGCCGCGGTTTTACATCACCGGTTTCGGCCTGGACTCGGGCCTGATCGGCAGCATGCGGATCATCATGGCCGACGGCAAGCTGACGGGCGAGGGTGCCCTGAGAACGCGCGGCGGCGCCATTTCGGCCTATGGCCAGCATTTGCAGCTCAGGCGCGGGACGATCACGTTCCAGGGCGATATCGCCAACCCGGTTCTGAACATCGAAGCCTTGCGCACCGGCGTGGCCGTTGAAGCCGGCGTGCGTGTGGCGGGCACGGGCAAGCGCCCGCGCATCGACCTGGTGTCCTATCCGAATGTCAGCGATGTGGAAAAGCTTTCGTGGCTGTTGCTGGGCCGCGCGCCGGATGAAGGCGGAGGCGACGCCGCGCTGCTGCTTTCGGTGGGCACATCGCTGATCGGCGGC